>JAAVCL010000020.1 GCA_014802335.1 Bacteroides sp.
GGATTTCCGCTTTCCCGCGTCGCCCTCGGGGCTTCGCTTTCGGCGTTGTCATTTCCGATTTGCGATTGCAAAATTAGTGCAAAATCTTCCGCTGTGCAAGTTTTGTTCAAAAAAAGTTGACGGATAAGGGTGATTTTTGTTGTAAATTATTATGACATAGTGCAATCAATAAATGTTAAAATACCTTTCATTTTGTTAAGGCTATTTGAAAGATGGGGTTAATTGGGGGTGGGAGCTTGGGAAACTTGGGAAACTTGGGAAACTTGGGAAGCATGGGAAGTTTGGGAGGATTGGGAAATTTGGGAGACTTGGAAGACTTGGGAGGATTGGGAAGCTTGGGACAACTGGGAGACTTGGGAAGATTACGAGGGTTGGAGAGGCGGCACTTTGATTTTAAGAAGAGGGTTTTTTTTTTTCAGAAGGTTCTATATATTATATTTATCTATATTCAATTTATCTATATTCAATTTATCTATATTCTATTTTATGTGGGTTAATGTATGGATTTTTTTGGGGGGGTGGCGATGGGTATGATTAGTTATTGAAAAAATATACATATATTAAAAGAAAAAGGCTTTGTTAGTTTATCGAAATATAATTAATTTTGTAAGTCGTCGTTCTATATTTGAATTATGCAAATGTCCAGTTGCTGTATTAAGGCTTAAAACCATTTTTTGATGTAGCCCGGTTTTGGCTAAGTATAGCTTGCTTCCATACGGCTTGTCTATACTTATTAATATATATGCTGGATAATCTCAAATATTGATTACCGGACTATCAGATTACAGGTATGTTTGACCGCTTCATTTATTGCATAATTAATATTTCTATTAAGTGCATATTTAATTTATCTGATATTCAATTATAATTTATGTCCGGTATATAATTAGGTGTAATTTAATATAAATGCATTAGCATTTTTTATTGAAACGACAGACATCTTAATTCTGAATAATATAATTTACTAACCAACATTTCAACGCTTATGAAAAAATCATTACGATTTCTGACCTTATCGTCAATGGTTCTGGCCATGACGAGTCAGGTTCAGTCAGCTGCAATTAGCGTGGATGAGGCTCGCAACATAGCTTCCGAGTTTATGAACAGGAACAGTGGTTCTGTGAGAACAGTATCCAAGAGTCCTGTTTATGTTGCAGGCACTGCAGCCTCACCGCTCTATTATGTATTCAATTCCAGCGACGGAGGGGCCTTTGTTATAGTATCGGCCGATGACAGTACGATTCCGGTGTTAGGTTTTTCATTTGAGAGCGGCTATGCAGTTGAACAGGCACCCGAAGCCATGCAGTGGATGCTTGAGGGTTTGCAGAGAGAGCTGAAAGTTGCACCGAGTCTGCAGTCGTCGTTTTCGATGACAGAACGTCGCAATTTGTCACGTTCGGCAGAGAACGGCCAAGAGAAGTTGCTTTCCACTCCCAACTGGAGCCAGGAAGCCCCGTTTAATAATCTTATTCCGGGGCGCCCACTCGTGGGGTGTGTGGGCACGGCGATGAGTATGATAATGAAATATCACTCGTGGCCCGAGAACGGAAGCGGCTCATTTGGAGATGTAGACTTCAACACTCCATACGATTGGACATCGATGCGCTCTGATAATTATCGCTCGGGATATAGCGAAACAGAGGGAACAGCGGTGGCAACGTTGATGTATCACGCATCAAAGAGTATTGACACACAGTATTCCATGTCGGGTTCGAGTGCCTACGAAGTAAGAGTGCCATACGCTCTATCCACCTTCTTTGGATATGATCCCGGAGTTTCATATAAGAAACGTGCCGAAGTGGGCACACAGCAGGATTGGGATAATCTTGTAAAATCGGAGATCGATGCAGGAAGGCCGGTTCTGTATTGCGGACAAGACGTAACAGCAGGCCACGCCTTCGTGTGTGACGGTTATAAAGGAGACTACCTTCACTTCAACTGGGGCTGGGGAGGTTCGGCTAATGGATATTTCTTGTCGACTGCCCTTAATCCGACAGTGAGCCGCACGCATCATTACAATAATCTCAACACCATCATCTACAACATTAAGCCTGCCTCGGGAGAAATCAGTAATTGGTCGCAACTCCACATTACATCCGACGGCAATCAGGTAGGTATGGGATCTGATCTGACAGATTTATCCAACGGGTCAGCCTTCACGTTGCGTGTAGGAAACATCAAGAATCTTGCCTTCAATGATTTCGCAGGGAAAATAGCTGTTGCATTATGCGCATCGAACGGTTCGGTAAGAACACTTCTGAGCGGCGAGCAGAATCTTACTATCCAATCGATGCAGGTGCTGAACAGCGGCTATTTACAGTTCCGCAACTGCAAACTTCCCTCGGGAGTGAGTGTTGCAAACGGTGATGCAATCCGCATCGTAGCCAAAGCAAACGGCACAGAAGAATGGCTTCCCTTAGCAGGAGAGCTCCTTACAGTGAATTATCTTTCACCCGAGCAGACACCTGCCACTTTCAATGTTTCTCTTGCATCACAACCCGCAGGAGTAACCATGGAAGGGGAAACAAGTGTTGTGAGAGGATGGGACTACACATTCAAGGCTGTTCTTGAGAATCCGGCATCTGATGTGCTGACTGTGAAAGCCAATGGTTATGTTCTGACTCCTGATGGTAACAATAACTATACCATATATAATGTAAGGGAAGATCAGCTTATAACCCTAATCGTTCAGAATGCAGCAGATGTAAAAGAGAAGCGCAGCTTCTGGATCGGCACACCGGGAAGTCTATCATCATTAATCAGCGACGAAGAATCGGGTGTAATCAAAGACCTGACCCTTTTCGGCACAATCGATGCAAATGACTTCTTCTTCATGCGCGATAAAATGCAATTGAATCGCGTGGATTTATCGGGAGTAACAATTATTGCCAACGGTTCAAACCAGGCAAATGCAATACCTCGCGAAGCTTTCCGCGGATGTGGACACCTCAAAGAAGTGATTCTGCCTAAATCCGTGAATCGCCTCAACAACGGTTGCTTCCGTCAATGCGGCATCACATCAATTATTCTGCCTGCAAATATCAAGACTTACGAATATAACATCTTTGTAGCAGCAACCTCGCTGCGCGATATATATGTGGGTCGTGAAACAGCAGAATTTATCAATTGGTGTGTGCTCTCGGGTGTAAAAACAAATCTCGTGACACTTCACTGTCCCTCGGAACGAGCTGTAAACAATTACAAGAATGCAGAAAACTGGAATACGATCGCAAACATTATCATAGATCCGATTCCGGCAGACAACGATGCGCTTTTCGCAGTTCAAGAGAGCAGCAACGTAGACTTTGATTCTCAAGTTGCTCCGGGCAAGCTTACACCGGGCACAGAAGTAACTTTCACAGCAAAATATCTTCCTGAGAATGACAACCGCCTTGAAGTATATGCCAATTCTATGCTTCTGAGCGCAGATGCCAACGGAATGTACCACACCACAGTAAACGGCAACACTATCATTCACTTTGATGAGATTGAACCGACAGCAGTTGACAGCCATAAATCGGCATGGAAACTCACAGGAGCCAATGGATCGGTAGGTATGCTTACGGATGCAGTCAACGTTATTCCGGGAGAAGAATTTACTGTTCGTCTGAACGCACTCGATATACCTGAATGGTACGATCAGCTTTACTGGGCAATAGCATTGACTGACTCCAAAGGCAATATCAAAGAATTTATTTCGACTCCGACGGTATGGTCGGCCGGTGCAGGAAAGAACTTCAAACTGAATGTTACATGCAAGGTCAACAATTCGAACGTGCGTGAAGACAATCAGCTTCGTCTTGTGACCTCGGCCATGAAGAAGACATGGAACCTGGTTGAAGCAGAGGGAGAAGGCGTTGTTGCATCACTTCCCGCTGTTAACAACATGAACGAAGTGTATAATATCACCATCAGCGGCAATGAAGGAGCAAACGTAAGCGGTGTGCCCGAGACAGCGATCCGTGGCCGTGACATCACTATGCTTGTTAGTCCGACTTCGGGTCAAAACCGCGTGGACGTCAAAGTAAACGGTGTTGAAGTTGCTCATGAATCAGCTTCGGTGAACTATACATTCGTAGTGAACAGTGATGTTGATATAGAACTCAAGGTTTACAATCCCAAAGAAGAGGGAGCAGTTGTTTATAATGTAGAACCGGGCCAGCTTTACAAAGCAGTAACCGCCCAGACAATCCGTGCTAACGTGGTAGTTACCGGCTCAACATGGGCTTCCGATCTTGCGTTGGCAATGCAGCAGCTCTTCGTGCAGAATACAGTTAAAAAACTTGATCTATCGGGTTTGACAATTGTGGCGAATCCGAATCCGACATCGGATGCTGACAGGAAGGAAAATTATTTGCCCTCCGAGTTGTTTTACAGATCAAGCGGTATCGGACAGACCAAGCCAATTCTGGAAGAAATCATTCTGCCAAATTCAGTTACCATGATTGGCGAGGGTGCATTCCAGTATTGTGAAAAGATGAAGGAAATAACCCTTCCAATGTCATTATTGCCCGACCGTATTCAGGTTGGAACATTCGCCAGCGGATCTCCCAAATATGGTTATCCACTTGGCACTCAAGCATTCAAGGGATGTACATCTCTCACCACGATATATATTCCGGGTCCGATAAACACTAACGGTAATCGCCAGATCGTGTGCCATTTCAACCCCTACTGTTCTTACTATGACATCTGGAGTTTCTTGAATCCTGATCCATATCATCTGGGTCATGAGGATGCATCGAAAGTAACGGTAGTCGTTCCAAATGAATACCTTAACGTTTACCGCACCAAATATTCAGATTATAGCTATGGTAATCCTTGGCAGGCACTCGGTTACAATATCTTGGCAGAGAATCCTATTTACGGAATGAACTTTGATCCTTCACGAGTTGAAGCGATAAATTCTGAAATTGATTTCACAAAACTTGCTTCATTCCTTGGCGACAATGTGAAAGTTGATTCAATCACCACTCCCTCAAACATCAAGCTGAAGAATCTTGATATTCCTTGCCTGGTATATGACAACGGCAAAGAAATTAAGGTTAATTCAGATGGAACCATCGGTGATGTGACATTCTATAATCCGGCAAAATATCCTGCTCTGAGCGGCAACCATGAAATTAAGGTTGTGTATGTAAAAGATGTTGTTTTCAACACTCAATCCACACATTTCGCGGTTAAGGATGTAGTCGTAACCAATGAAGAGGATATTCACCCCGAAAAGCTTGATAACACAGCAGAGAATCCCGTTCTGCATAATGTTGCAGAGAATTCAACGGTACAATTCGGAATAGAGTTTACTTCTGAACATGCCGATGCAATGGATGTCAGAGTAATGCTTGGCCAAGAAGTGCTCGAGGCAGATGAAAATGGAATTTATACAGTATCGGTTTCAAATGCAAACCGCGAAGTAACGATCTATGCAGTTCCGGGAGAAGGAGCAACATTGAGTGCAGAAGATTTGGAATCAATAAATCCTGATGAGGCTGCCGCAATATCCTCTATCTCTTTCGAAGGAGAGATGACTCCGGAAGAGCTGTTGAATGCTCTTAATATGTTTAGCGGTCTTGAGAACCTGGATCTCTCAAACATGAATGGTGAGCTTCCTGAGAATGCTTTCGCGGGCATGGACAACCTTACGAGTGTGTCACTTCCTGAAACAGAGACAATCAGCAACGGATTGTTTGACGGCTGCTCATCACTTCAGACCATTGAGATACCTGAATCAGTGAACGTAATCGGATCAAATGCATTCAAGGGCTGTGAGTCACTTGAGACAATCCGCCTGACAGGAATTACCGAAATCGGTGACGGCGCATTTGACGGCTGTACATCATTGACCAGCATAACTCTTCTTGCAAATGCAGGCGAACATAATGGCAATGCCAAACCTCGCCGTGCAAATATCAGTAATGATGCATTCAGCGGAATCAATCCCAACTGTGTAATCATTCTTGATGAAGGCGTATCGCTTCCGGCAGTTGACGGCAATTATATCACAACAGCCAGTGGACTTATAAGTGAGACACAACCCGACGGAAGCGTAATCGAGCGTGAAGGCCGAATCTACAGCGCCGGCAGCAACTTGACATTCAGCACCGGTTATCCTCTTGCTATTCCACATTCATTCACTCTTGATGAAGATAAGAGTGCAACGTTGCAAGCCAAGATGGGAACTGTAAACAGTCTTACAATTCCATTTGATGTTGCATCTATATCAAATGATGAAGGAGAAGATGTTGAAATCGTACTCCCCGTTATTGAAGCCGAAAATTCAGCTGTGAAGAAGGGCCGCATGGCAGGTTCGAATGAATTGAATGTATTTACTTCAGAATCTGACCAGGAAGGCTTGATTGCCAAGACTGAGTTGAAAGCGAATACACCTTATATAGTGTTACCCGGAGAGTCCGGAACATATACATTGCATGCAACCAAGGGTAAAGTGTCTAACACTCCGAGTGAAATAACAAGTGCAGGAAAAGACTTTGAGCTTCACTCGTCATACACCACTAAGGTTCTTCCGGCTTCTGAAACCTACATTCTTAATCACAATGCTTCTGCATTTGAGAAAGCAGGCGAAGAAGATGATGAGACTGTAAGCATCAAACCATTCAGAGTTTATGCCACATCACCGGCACATGTATCTTACATCGAGACCATGATTCCGGGAATCCAACTTGAAACAGAGGTTGAGGATATTACCGAAATCAACGGTATGGTAATAATGAAGAACGGTAATATGCTTGTGATCTTGTCGGATAAGGAACGTGATCTTACAATTTACACCGTAGATGGGCGCGTGCTTAAGGCGGTTAAATTGGAAGTTGGTCGCAATGAGACCGAGGCTCCGGAAGCAGGCATCTATATTATTGGAGACAAACGAGTGAGACTCTAATCACTCCCCTATTTATAAAAAATAGCATCCCGACGGGATGCTATTTTTTTGCGCATTTATATGAAATGAATTTTATATGAATGGGAAGACGAATAGTCGTGGACGGGATTTGGGCTTCCCCCTCTTTCGTATTCTTGCCCCTTCCCCCTCCCCTCTTCTTCCTTCTTATTATTCTCCCCCTTCGCAGCGCTCGGGGCACAGACTCCTATTGCAGAAAATTAGAATTATATAACTTTTCTGAACGGGGTTATAACTTTTCTGAATGAGGGCTGTAACTATTCTTAATGGGGTTATATCTTTCCAGAATGGGGGTTATATAACTTTTCTAATGAGGGCCATATTGCTTTTCTGAACGGAGCTATATGGCTTTTCTAAACGGGGGCTATATGGCTTTTTCTGAAGGGGGAAGAATTTTCAGAATTGGAAGTATATGAATGGTGCTACTTCTTCTGACATGAATTCTATTACCAATTGCACGACAATTAAGAATGTTATCAATTTTACAAACCATGGACTCTTGATAAATATTATCTGAGCTTTGTCGGCAACGGTCTGCGGAATGAAGTGCATAATTATGAGGGCTATCATCATGATGCACCATACCATTCGGGCCTCAAAGAATTGAGGGATCTGATTCCATTGGAAATCAATAAATATATTTTGTATTATGAGAACGGAATCTTCGAATGTAGCGGCACGGAAGAATACCCAGAGTAAAGATACATATACAAAGGTAATGGCCCAGAATATGAATATGGTGAACCAGTTATCGGGTATCTTTTTTAATATCGGAAGACATGCTTTGTGAATTGCGAGACCGACTCCATGCATGGCTCCCCAGAAAATGAATTTCCATGCGGCTCCGTGCCACAAACCTCCGATAAGCATTGTGAGGAAGTTGTTTAAATATGTACGGAATGTACCTTTTCTGTTCCCGCCGAGGGGGATGTATACATAGTCGCGAAGCCAAGAAGAAAGGGATATGTGCCAACGGCGCCAAAATTCCGTAAGGTTATGGCTTTGGTATGGCGAATCGAAATTAATTCCAAGCTTGAAGCCCATCATAAGAGCTAAGCCAATAGCCATGTCACTATATCCGGAGAAGTCGCAATATATCTGCATGGTATATCCGAGCACACCCATAAGAGTCTGGACTCCGGTATAGAGCGAAGGGTCGTTAAAAATAAGGTCGTTAAATTGTGAGATATAATCGGCTATCAAAGCTTTTTTAATTATACCCACAATAATAAGCCACATTCCACCCCATACATCGGCATGAGAGGCGGGAAGATTTTTCTTTATCTGAGGGAGGAAATAGTCGGCACGCACAATAGGGCCTGCAACCAATGCGGGGAAGAATGAGAGAAAGAATAGATAATCAAACCACGTTTTTGTAGGTTTAATCTTTCTTTTGTAGACATCCACAACATAAGAAATGGACTGGAATGTATAAAAAGAGATTCCGACAGGGAGTATAATATCAAGGGGCTGGAAGTTACCTTCAACCATTAAATTCCAGTTCCAGAGAAAGAAATTTGCATATTTAAAGTAACCGAGAATCGAGAGCGATGTGCATATCGAGAACCACATAAGTATCTTTTTTGCGCGCTTGGTCTTGAGATTGACCATTGCCCTTGAAACCAACCAATCGACTAAAGATGTGCCGATCAACATAAAGAAGAAGAGGCCGCTTGACTTGTAATAGAAGTAAAGTGAGAAAGCTATTACAAAAAGCACCATCTTGGATTTACTCTTTTTCAGGAGAGCATAAACGGGTAAAAATACTAAGAAAAGAACCCAAAAGATGCCGCTCGAAAAGAGCATCGGAGCAGATGGATCGTATTTAAAAAGCGCTGCAAAGTTATAAAGCACAGAGCTGTTGATTTCCGGAAACTCACAAAGCATGATTAATGTATCGAAGTATATTAATTTTAAGAATCGGATAGACCCTTATGGTGCGTATAGTTACTGATTGGCTCTTAAATTGTTCATTTACAAATGTATTGAACTCGATCACTTATTAAGAGCTTTAAGAAAGACAATTCCGGGGTTAGCACGGCCAATGGAATCGGAAGGAGTTTCGACAAGGAACGGATGAGAGGACTTGCCAATCCAACGCATAATACTGTCAACCCAAAGGGCAGAAGATTCCTTGGTGGGGTGAATACCATCCTTTTTACGCTTGAATTCCATTCCGGCCGAACGGAAGAATGAACCGGGTTTACATTCGGACTCAATCATATCATTAATTCCGCTGTCTTCTTTCCAGTTTGGCGGACCGATCCATACGTATGGAATTGTATCGATTACAGAGAGAATTTTTCTCACCTCAGGGCGTCTCACATCCGGTTTCTTAAGATAGAGTTCATTGCTTCCAAGAGAAATGAAAATCTGGGTGGGGTGAAATTTTTGGATATAATGACTGAGAGTATCATGTTCAGCCCATATCTTGGTGTTGCTTGAATCCCAGTTGACAGAATGGATTGTGTGTCCATTTTGCTTGGCATATTGAGCAAGCCTGAGGGCAAGATTGAAAGTCATGGAATCACCAAAAATAAAAATTACCTGGGATGCAGAATCAGTTTCAACTTTCTTAATTACCTGATTTTTGGATACAATAACAGTATCGGGATTAACAGCGCCGACCGAGTCAGTGATGAATAAATCGGCAATAGGAGCCTTTTTAGGAGTATAGCTTCCTATTTTCAAATCATCGGTAAAAGCAACCCAAGTGATAAGAGCCAGCGCTACGACCAGTAGCAACCAAAGAGCAATGTAGGGTCTACGCGACATTTTTCAACATTAAATAAATAAAAATCAGCATCTTAGCAACCTTACCTCACTTTAAATAAAGCGAGTGTGTAAAAGCAGATGCAAAGATACTGTTTTTTTCGTAAAAGTCAATCAAAAAGTTACGATAGTTATATCGTAAAATATAATTATTTCAATCAAGGTGAACCACGGTAATTCCGGCTCCTCCAAATCGAATGTCTTCATCTTCAAAAGAGCTTACCGCCGAGTTAGCTTTAAGCTGCTGACGGATAAGAGTCTTTAAAATTCCATGTCCGGTTCCATGAAGAATTCGAACTTTTCCGGCATTAAACTGGATGGCATCATCCAAAAAATAAGTAACTGCCTGAATGGCCTCGTCTGCACGCATGCCCCTCACATCAATCTCATTCTTGAAATTTAATTGTCGTCTTCGTGAATCCTCTGAAGTTGAAGAAGAAATTATGGAGGTAGCCGACAATGTATTTTCCTTAGGACGCTTGGCATGTTTAAGACGTTTAATCTCAACGAATGTTCTCAATGCTCCCAAAGCAAGCTCGGCCTTATTGCCGGAAATAGAGAGTATTTTTCCGGGCATTGTTCCCCCATCGAGAGTAACATAATCTCCAACCTCAAACGATTTCTGAATTTCGGGTTTGGGAGACTCTGATTCTTTAGGTTGTTGTCGGGCCTTTTTACTTTTATGCTTCAGGGTCTTTATTTTTGAAACCTTATCATCGTTTTTAGAACTATCGGCTGCATTTTCGGCAAATTCCTTGAGACTCTTTCTTAATTCCTTTGTTTTTTCCTTTTCAGCCTGTGCCAACCTGATTTCAAGAATGGTACGTTCGATTTTGGCATTTGTTTCAGCCAGAATCTCCTTAGCCTCCTTCCGGGCATCATCAAGAATTTCTTTACGTTTTGCTTTCAGATCGCCCGCCACTTCTTCGTACTTTGAAAGCAGATTGTCGAGTTTATTTTCCTTCTCCTTAATATTTTGGCGTTTATTGGCCCAATATTTACGGTCGCGCGTTATTTCACTCAGATATTTATCAATGTTTACATAGTCTTCTCCGACAATTTGTTTAGCATGCTCGATCACATCTTTAGGCAAGCCCATTTTATGAGCAATATCAATGGCAAAAGAACTGCCGGGAGTGCCGACAGAAAGCTGGAACGTCGGGCTTAATCGTGCCCGATCATAAAGCATGGCTCCATTGACAAAGCCGGGTGTATTCTCGGCAAATGTCTTAAGATTCTGATAATGAGTAGTTACCACCCCAAGACATCCGCTTTTTCCCAGTTTGTCAAGGATAGCTTGTGCCATAGCACCGCCAATCTGAGGTTCGGTTCCGGAACCCATCTCATCGGCAAGCAAAAGCGTTCGGCTATTTGCATTTTGGAGAAAGAAACGCATGTTCTTAAGATGAGATGAATATGTGGACAAGTCGTTTTCAAACGACTGCTCATCGCCAATATCTATAAACAACCGTTTAAAGAAGCCCATGTGCGAATTGTCATAAAGAGTAGGCAACAGGCCGCACTGCATCATGTATTGGACAATCGCCACGGTTTTAAGACACACTGACTTTCCGCCGGCATTTGGTCCGGAAATAATAAGGATTCGTTGTTCATTTCCCAAAGTGAGATTCAGAGGCACCACTTCCCTACCCTGCTTTCTAAGCGAAAGGAAGAGTGCCGGGTGCACCGCATGATACCACTCTATTTCAGATTTATCTTCAATATGGGGCATTGAAGCGTTGAGGTCAACGGCCAGAGTTGCCTTCGCTGCTATAAAATCAAGAAGCGCCACAACCTGACAACTCTGAGTTATCTCATCAATGTGCGGCCTGACAGCATCTGCCAACGAAATAAGAATAGAAACTATTTCACGTTTCTCATCAAGCTGGAGTTCCCGAAGATGATTACCCGCTTCCACAACTTCCACCGGCTCAATGAAAACTGTTTTACCCGTGGCACTCTCATCATGAACAATGCCGGTAATGCTGCGTTTGGAACCGGCAGCTACAGGAAGAACGAGGCGGCCGTCGCGAATGGAGGGGGCTGCATCTTTGTCGATTATTCCTGCAGCTAAAGCACGATCCATAACACGTCTCATCGCACGCTGCATGGAACCCTGAGCCGCTTTAATCGACTGTCTGATTTCGTAGAGTTTCGGAGTAGCGTTATCCTTTATTTCTCCAAATTTATTAATAGCATTGTTAATAATGCGGATTAATTCCGGGAATTGTTCCAATGGCTTGATATCCTTTTCAAGTTCCGGAAAGAGAGAAACACCCGAATCATCATCCATCTGACTGTTGAAGAATGTTCTTAAATCTGCAAACGACTGCATCATGGTCTGCAACCTATATAATTTGTCGGCAGACATGAATGAGTTTAATGCCTTAATCTCTGAAAGATAGGCCACTACATCATGACCTGAGGGAGCGGGGTAAGGAAGCCCCTGCATTTTTATGGATACCATTTCGTTTACAGAGTGCAGTTGGTGCATCACCACATCAAAATCTGTGCTGAAACTCATTGATTCCACCAATAACTTAGATTGCCTGTTGCTACATAAAGAGAATAACAGGGTGCGGATAGAATCGAAACCTATTTTATTTTCAAAATCCTTGGGATATATCATAAAGCGCTATTATACATTGAAAGGAATATGCAGCGTAAATTTTACAACAGCTGCAAACAACAAATGTGAAAGAAACATTGAATTGCACAATACAGAACGAGGCGTTCAAAGAATTGAACACCTTACGATATATTAACAGCTAAAAAGAGGAAAAATTATATATCTTCAGTCCAAATGGAAAAAACTTCACACCGGGAGCACAAGTAACGGAATATCTTTATCGAAAAGAATCTTGTGGGCCAAGGTTGGTTTGAAGAAACGTGAGAAAGCAGTAGACTTTTTATTTGGCACAACAATAACATCTATATCGTGCGAATCAAGGAAAGAGCGTAATGCATCTTCAAATTTCTCCTTTCCGAGGGCGTCATAGTGGAATGAAGCAGTTGGATAAGTTTTGCTGAAGAGGGCGGCGATATCCTCAATTCTGGCGGTAACATTGGCAAATGGCCTGTCGCTAACGGGAAGAATATAAATACTTGAAGAAGGATAATCCCCGAGTTTCATAAAAGCCCTCATATTAACGATGTCTACAGGCGTAAGAGTGCAGAAGAACAGGATATTTCTGATAGAATCCTTAGAAAGCGGCGCACATTCCTCGGGCACGGTAAAGACCGGGACACGACAAGAGTCGATCACTTCGGCCGTAACACTTCCTATCAGGTCAGATTCTTTACGATGAATGCCACGTGTCGCCATCACAACCATTACGGGTTTGTTATCACGGCAATATTCGGTTATCACCTGTTCGGGCACTCCTTCCAACAGGGTTGTAGAGAAGTGTATATCAGGGAGACTGCCATCTTTCTGATGGTTTATGATTTGCTTTTTAAACTTAGCAAGTTGTTCAGCAGCAACGGAATGAATGTCGGTAATAGTGTCAATTTCCTCTTCCATTTCGGGCATCCCCGGATTTTCGAGATCTTCGCCGAAAGGCTCGGACGGGAAGACGGGAGCCAAGAAAGCATGCAACACGATTGGCTCGACATTCATTTTCCGGGCAAGCACGAATCCAATCTTAACGGCTAAGATACTTGCCGGAGAGAAATCTACGGGTATGAGTAAAGAATTACCCATACCCGAAATTTTCATAATAGACACCGGAGACGTAGATACCTGATCACTCTCAAGAATCTTAAGACCTATTTCAAGAGCAGAAACCGGAATTCTGACAGATTTTGCAGCAACCGAAGAATCTTTAACTACAAAATCATCCAATTTCACATCAACCCCGTGAAACTTAAGAATTTCTTTAAGTCTCTCAGCTCTCTCGGGGGTGTGAACAACCAATGTGAAATATGAATCAGAATTGCTCATGCTCAGTGTAAATAATTATTTATCTTTCTGCTCTTCAAGGATTTTAACAGCCATGTCATAAATGGTTGTATCATCAAGCACAACGATACCACCGTCGGGCCCCGGCTCTATATGCAAACCTGCATTTTTTCCAAACTGATAATTTACACCACCGAAATAATTACGAACGGTCTGAACTGTTACATTAAGTTCATCAGCAATGCGATGAGTCGCACCGTCGGGAAGACTGTCTTTGAGACGACGGAGTTCGTTGAATGAGATGGTCTTGCTCATAGTTATAAGGATTTTAGTTAAATTTTGAGTTTTTCGATGGAGAGTAGTCTTTTTATCAATTGCTAAGTTAGTCAAAAAAAATGGTATTGCAAAGTGCAACCCATAATTTCATGACGTGTTTTTAAACATATTTTATTTTTGAACTTTTTGGATAATTATATTGGTGGGGTTGCCGAATATCCGATAAAACAGCTTGCCCCGGGAGTTTATCTTCCCGAGGCAAGCTTATATTCATTATATCAGGGTTACAATTCAATAGCTTCAAAGTCTGAAGCCTGAATCCAGCCTACAAAATCAGAGTTAAGTCTCACTTTATACCATTCAGGGTTGTCAACACCGGCAGGGAAGATATCTATAATCTTCATCAGCGTACCACGGGTGAGATTAATCGGAGCCTCCTGAGACGTCAAGGATGCCTCGGTTCTGAGTTTTACTTTTGGAGAAATAATCACTCCTTCGGGTGATTGATATGAGGCAGCCATGAAAGCAAAAATGAGAGTAATCAAGGATATTCCAATAAATGCAAAACCGCCAAAGAATCCTATCTTGCGTAAAGCGACGTTGCGTGAGAAAATGTAAATGGCTGTGGCAGCAATGAAAGCAATGAAACATACGACAGCCCATACCGCCCAAGTATTAGAAGAATGGCCCCTGACAATAAAATTTTTAATTGATGTGAAAAAGGATTCAGATTCCGAATCAAGAGAATATTTCTTACCTCTGAGTTCACTTTTGTTAGCCTCCAGCACTTTTCCATCAATATACTTAATATTTGCAGCGGCCTTTTTATTGGAAGGGTCAAGACGAAGAGCTCTTTGGTAAGCGACCATCGCTTTTCCATAGTCACCACCACGAGAATAAGCATTTCCTAAATTATACAGAATTTCAGACGAAACTCCGTTCTCTTTTATTATTTCATTATATATTGCCACAGAAGAAGCGAACTCTCCTGCAGAATAAGCCGAGTCAGCACTAATCAACAATTGATCAGTGGTCCGAGCCTTAACACCAATGGCACCTATAGCCATGAAACATAAAAGAATATATTTAAATAAAGGGGAATTCATGGGAAATTTATTTAAATTCTTTCTCAAGGTTATTAATAATTTCAGATGCATTATTGTATGCATTTCTAAGGTTCTCCTTACCTCCTGCCGAAGAGTATTTTGCAAATTCGGCTTCATCGATAACTTTAATAAAGTTATCAATTGCCTGATCTGAGATTCCTTTAGAGGCGAGCACCTGGCGTATATTATCGCGCATTAGTTCGGATGTGGGCATCTTAAGTTTATCGCCTAAATATCCCCATAGAGCTACAAGCAACTCATGATAGAAACGATCGGCATCGTTTTTAGACATTGCGGCGGCAGCCCTTTTCAGCCTTTTACGAGCGAGTTTATTGGCGCGACGAGAATTAAGAGCAGCCATATCCGAGTGTATTCCCACATATCTGCGATAGGCAATTACCGCAGTCAAAAGAAGGACTACGGGAATAATATAGAACAGCCAATATGCGAAATTATATACGTATTTCCGAGGAGTTTTGGCAAGACTATTCGCATCAACAACCATAAGATTTGAATCAAATCTCACCGACTTCTGATGTGAAGAATTAGCGGAAGCTTTACCTTTACCAACTTTTATGTCATAACCTTTGGCAACGGATGTTTCATATTTACCGGTTTCAGGATTGAAATAAACCAATCTAACCTCGGGAATATGGAACTCACCTTCATCAAGAGGCATAAACGAATAATCGAAAGTTACACTGCCCGACGTGTTAGATGAGCCGACAGTGATGTTTTGTGACGTTTTTGGTGTAGAAACTTCAATTTCAGGAGGGTATAGAGCCCCCAGATCAGGAAGCTGCACATATTTTACATTTCCCGAGCCTTTCACGGTGTAAACTATCGAACCGGCCTGATTAGTTTTGAAATCTGCATTTTTAAGTTCAGACGAAATCGAGAATTTCCCTACTCCCCCACTGAAATCGGCAGGTTTAGGCTCGGGGAGAGATTTTACATTAATCACCAAATCGTTGGGAGTAACATTTAGTTGCAATGGTGTGCTGTAAGAAAGACTTCCCCAAAAAGCATCATGGTAATATTCACGCTGACTGACAGAGACGGTATAGGTATTGCCTATCACCTTAAGATTTCCGGTCATCTGCGGGAAGATAATATATCTGGCCACCACGGCAGATTTATACATCTTCCCGTTAAAAGATTCAAACTCCCATGAGGTTGATATATCATCTGACTGCTCCACCACAAAACCGTCAAATTTAGGAGAAGCTGTAGCACCGAGGAAATTCAAGCCATCGTATGTGGTATAAATTTTCAATGTGTATACGAGAGCCTGCTGTTCGTATGCATTGCTTGAAGAAACATTGGCGCGAAGAAACAGATTGCTGTCTCCTTTCCCGATATATTTAGGTTTGCCGTCATCAGCATCCGCATTATTGTTTGCAGACTGAGAAGAGGAATTGGCATTGGCATTATTATTAGAAGGAGAACTGTCGGGGCCGGATCCGTTTCCACCAATCGAATATTTTACCTGATTACTTTTGGCATCCCCGATTGAGATGGGCCCGGCAGTATATGAACCGGGAGAAACGGCTCTATAAGTTGCTTCCCACCGTCCTGAATAACTTCCTCTGGTTACTCCATTGACAGTATAAGTCTGAGCACTTCCGCTCATCATATCAAAATAGACAAGTCGCGCACCGGAAAGTTCGGGAGCTTTCGGCTGCACGGTTGCATCTGCCACATCTATCGTGAGATAAAAAAGATCACCCTTTTCTATTTTGGCCTTTCCACGCTGAGGAGAAACCGTAATCTTTACCGAGGCGGCATTAATCAAGAGCGCGGAAAGCAATAATGTAACAATAATTATTGGAATCCTTTTAGACATAATTCTTGTGGTGAGTTACTAATATGAACTATTAAATTAGATATAATTTGAAAATAGAGCAGAACAGACCGTAATTTCGGAATCATAAAAGCCCGCTATATCTCTATATGGCTTCTTCGGCTCGTTGATGATTTTACTTTAACATCAACGCTATCTGACTTAATTATCTTATATTTCCGGTCAGACGGGTCAAAATAATCAAACGATATCGGACCGATTTGAAGATTATCACGATTTTCAGGAATAAATGTAATCTCAAGTGTAAGCTCTGAAACCAGTTTTGAATTTACAAACTTTTCATTTCTATTTTCAGAAACAGATTTTAATTTAAGACCGTCGGAAAAAGCACTGCGATATTCAGGCATCACAGATTCGGCCAAAATACCGTTGCCGGAGACAGTAACGTAAGCAGTGGCCTCCTCTCCTATAAAAATGTCACCCGGGGGCAAAAAGGTGGAAATCTTGAAATCGCCCATTGAACCGGAAAAGTGAGAAGAAGATTGCGGTGTGGGCAGATTATTTATTTTAAACTTTGCTTCGTCGGGCTGACTAATATATTTATTAGTTTTCGACGTACGAACATTACCCCAAAATGGGTCTCTGATCACAACATCTTCATCAATCCCGATTTCATATTGAGGAGCGATAAAACCATTCTTACCATTTTCAGCAACCGAAAAAACAAATGATTCAATCGGATATTTGAAATAATCTTCATTTCCAATCTTCACTCTTGTTGCACGATTCCGAATATCAACTTTACGTAAGAATTGAAAATCTCCTTTTACAAGGGAAGGCTCGGTAATCGGATTCAGGAATGACACAGAGGGATTATTCGAGTAAAGATAAATAGAGGCCACAGCCGGTTGCCCGGCAAAAACATCCTTCATATCCAACTCAGCCGTCATAAAAACATCTTTCGTTGAACCGGATGCACAATAAGCAATATTGATACAGCCTGAAACAAGCCATATCAACATTAATAAGAACCCTCTATATCGAATATCTATTTTAGTCATAAGTAGCTCTTAGAAATTAGTTTAGATTGAAGTAATTCTTAGAGGCTATGCTTCTTTTCGGTCTTTTTTTGATGGCTTTGAAATTGTTCATCAGTCGTTTAGCCCGCTAAACTCCTTCTTCTCAATTCCAAATCCATTCAAAAAATCCCCGAAAATAAGTCATAGCTAATTTCTAAGAGCTACTTAAATCAAGCTTTGATTAAGTACGGAGAGATAAGGATAGTATTACCACCGACGCGTATTAGCCGAGCGTTCGGAAGCTTTATTACCGTTCCCCTTAGTGACACGCGCACGAGTGGCACTTTCCTTGTTATCGACAGCCTTAAGAATTCTGGATGCACTCTGCGGAGAAATATTATTTTCCTCTTTATTCTCAGGCTTCTGCTTATCTTGATTTTCCTTGTTTTGATTTTGCTGATTCTGATCTTTGTTCTGATCCTTGTTCTGGTCTTTGTTCCGGTCCTTATTTTGATCTTTATTCTGATCTTTATTCTGGTCCTTCTTAAGATTGAGCTGGGCTATTCTCAAGTTTTTACGAGCCTTCTCATCAGAAGGGTCAATTCTGAGAGCCTGTTTGTAATAATCAATAGCCTTTTGAAAATCACGAGCTTTAAATTCTATGTTACCCAGATTAAGATTCGCCTTCGCGGCCAGGCCCGGTTTCTGGCGAGCCAATGCAGCGACATCAGAAAAATTCTTTCTTGCCGCATCCACACGCGCAGAATTAGCGGCAGTGGTATCGGCAATATTTGCAACCTGGCGAATCTGGCTAAGTCCGAGATTATACCGAGCTTCAGCTGAAGCCGAATTTTCTGAAAGTGCTTGTTCAAATAAATTCTGGGCTTCAGCAAAGTTACGATCTCTGTAACTTTCATTACCGCGGTTTATAAGTCTTCTCTCTTTACGAGTGGAAGCCTCGGCATTTTGGGAACAAAAAGCAGAAGTAACCACCATTATTGCGAGTAAGAATATTTTTATAAACTTCATTTTGATTCTTTTTTAAAGAAAGTGATTTTATCAAGCCAAGATATTTTTCTGTCGAGGAGGAAAATATCAGCAATCAAACAAACAAAAGCAAGCCAGATAAAAATCGCAAACAATTCATCATGCTGGGAATAAACGCTCGATTCCATAGCAGCTTTCTTGAGTGTTGACAGCTGTCGGTCAAGATCGTTCAACGCACCCGAAGCCGAAGCATTGACATAGATACCTTTACCTAACTGAGCAATTTTAGAGGCAAGATCCTCATTAAGCGCAGTTCTAACCGGCTCGCCAGTCTGGTCATCAATCATAACCGAACCCCGCTCGGGGATAACGACGGGCGTTGACGAACCAACACCTACGACATCCACCTGCACGCCGTTTTTGACAGCATTTTTAACAGCCTGTGTCACTCCCTCCTGATCTTCAAGTTCCTCGGCATCAGTTATGAGAATGATTGCTTTACCTAAATCTTTATTGTCGCTAAATGAGCTGACGGCCATGTCGATGGCACTTCCGATATTAGTTCCCTGCTCGGCGATCTGGGAAGGATCGATTGAGTTGAGGAACATTTTAGCCGAAACATAGTCATTAGTAACGGGAATGAGAGTATAGGCCTGACCTGCATATACAATAAGGCCCACACGGTCGTTATCAAGCCTGTTGATCAACTTTTCAAGAATCATCTTGGCCGTTCTCATTCTATCAGGACCCTGAGGGTCATCGGAAGCGGAAGCCAACATCGAATTTGAGGCATCAACGGCAATAACGACTTCAATACCTTGTTTTACAGTTTTTTCGTCTTTAATACCACCCCATGGCCGAGCAAAAGCAAGAATGATACAAGCAAGTGCTATCAACTGCAGCGTTATCTTCAAAGGAGGCTTATACTGAGACACCTCGGGCATTAGACCGGCTAAAATCTCAGGCCTACCGAATTTTTTTAATTTGACCCGCCGTGCATATCTTGCCCAAACATAAAGGAGACCAAAAGCAGGCACCAGGAGCAAAAGCATCAACAGACCGGGATATGCGAAACTAAACATAATGAGTAAACGAAATGAGGGATTAAGGGATTCGTCGCAACACAGTGTAGCGTATCAAGAGCATTAAAGCCAACGCACACAAGGCAACTAAAACCCAAGGCATGAAATTTTCTTCAGTCTGAGTGAAATTATTCACATTAATCTTGGATTTTTCAAGCGCGTCAATTTCATCAAAAACTTTATGAAGCGAACGAGAATCAGTGGCGCGGAAATATTTTCCACCTGTAGAAGCAGATATATTTTCGAGCGCGGCTTCATCTATTTTTGTTTCCATTGTTGTGGTTGAAAAGCCATAGGGATCGGTTATAGCAATTGATCCGTTAGTGCCTACTCCAATCGAGTAAATTCGAATACCTTTTTGCTTGGCAATCTGAGCTGCGGTTGCAGGTGCGACGTCACCGGCATTATTGGTTCCATCAGTGAGCAAAATAATGCTTTTAGATTTGGCCTGCCCGGAAATCAGACGGTTAACAGCCGAAGCTATTCCGTCGCCGATAGCCGTACCGTCACGCAACGCCCCGGCCTTGGTGGCACTGATGGCATTGACAAGAGCGGCCTTGTCGGTTGTAAGCGGCATCAAAGAAAGACTTTCACCTGCAAAAACAACGTATCCTATATTATCGTTGGGGCGTTGCGAAACAAATTTGGTGGCCACCTCCTTGGCTGCTTCGATTCGGTTGGGCTGCAAATCGGTTGCAGTCATAGAACCGGATATATCTATTGCAAGTACAATATCCGTACCCTCAATGGTTGAAGAGCGAAGTGCATCGTGTTTCTGCGGACGGGCCAAAGCAACAATCATGGCACCAATGGCCACCAATTGAAGCCCGAAACATACGTGCATAAGAAACACCTTTGAGGAAGCTTTCAATTTAGAAAATGGAGAAATGGAAGAAACACCCATTGACGGATTCGAATTTTTCCATTTCAAAATATACCACGCAATCAAAGGTATAAACAAAAGGAACAGAAAAAAGGCCCAGGGATGACGGAAAATCATTTCGCACCTCCTTTCTTGGTTTGAGCATCACTTTCTTCCTCGACAGGTGGTTGCGGTTTTGTCTCTTCTACAAAACGCATTGCATTGTCAAAAGCCAGCACATTATCATCGGGCAGAGGGCGCACCTTCGCAAATTTTACGAAATCGGCCATATCAAGAATCTGGCGGAAGTAGACACGCTTATCTGTCAACTCCTTATTCTTTGATAACGCTGCCAATATTTGCCGGGAAGTCATTTCAGATGCATTGATACCGAAGCGACCGTAAAGGTATTGACGCAGAATATCAGTGAGTTGAGTATAATACTCCTTCTCTTGCCCGCTTTCCCATAATTGCTGCTGTTTCAATTCTCTCAAACCAGAAATAGCTTTTTCGTATGGAGTTGGTTCGGGCTTCTTTGGGAGAAGAGAACCTTCACGACGATAACGTCTCATCGCATAGATGAAAACAACAATGGCAGCGATGATGATTATCCAGAGCCACCACAGCTCGACCATCCAATCCGGAAGATAATCGAATATCGAGGGATTTTCAGGATCGGCAGTAGATGCAAAGTCACCGATAGGAGTGTCGGCGGTTGCATTTACAGGATAAACTTTAAGCGCAAGAGAATTTGAGAACACCGAGTCATTGCCTACAACAAAAGCAAACCCGGGGAGTCTATAATAACCGGAATCGAAAGCTTGAACAGGGATATCAAGATTAATCTGCAAACGTCCATCTGCCTGAACGGTATCAATCTTCTGAGGAGCACGCAGTTCGACACTATCACCACAAACGGGTATGATTCCGTTATCTTTAATATCCTTTAACACCGGGAAGTGCCCCTTAACTCCGGCCGGTTGCGAGACGGAAAGGTGAAGAGAAGTCATTCTACCCATCCGGAGGTTAACCGAATCAAGCTTAGCACTGATCGTGATGGAAGGTGCAGCAGCAGCCGACATTGAAATCAATGCCATCACAATGAGTATATAGAATCTTTTAAAAGTCATAATTGTTCAATTATCTTGGCAATGCCCTGCGCCGGAAGAGACCTAGAAGAGCTTTCACAAAGTCTTCGTCGGTTGTAACCGATGCCATATCTACACCACTCCGCTGCGTGCACGATGCAAGTTTTTGTTGCCTTTCATACCAGACTTTGGCATACGCCTTGCGCACCTTTGCGGCACCCGAGTCGACCCACATGTCCCGACCGGTCTCCATGTCGCGCATACGAATCAAACCGACATCGGGCATTTCGGCATCTCGACGGTCATAAACCTGAATAGCGGCCAGATCATGTTTTCTATTTGCAATAGACATGCTCTTGAAATAATCATGATCGTCTATAAAATCTGAAATAAGGAATGATGTCGATCTTTTTTTGATTGCATTCGTAAGGAAGCGCAAAGCCACATCAATATCGGTACCCGAATTCTCGGGAGTGAAATTAATAATCTCGCGGATAATCAAGAGAATATGTTTTCTACCTTTTTTCGGGGGTATAAATTTCTCAATTTTATCAGAAAAGAAAATAACCCCGACTTTGTCGTTATTCTGGATTGAAGAAAAGGCAAGCGTAGCGGCGATTTCCGCCATTTTCTCCTTTTTATAGTCTCCGCAGGCACCAAAATTGCGACTTCCGCTCACATCAATGAGAAGCATGACTGTGAGTTCACGTTCCTCTTCGTAAACTTTAACGTAGGGCTTATTATGACGAGATGTAACATTCCAATCAATGTCGCGCACATCGTCGCCGGGTTCATATTCTCTGACCTCGGAGAAAATCACACCTCTCCCTTTGAAAGCACTGTGATATTCTCCGGCAAAAATATTCTGACTAAGACCACGAGTCTTGATTTCAATTTTTCTTATTTTCTTTAAAAGCTCGTTAGCATCCATAAAAAATAAAATCAGGGCACGGCCACCTTATCAAGAATATCAGTAATCACTTCGTCGGAAGAAATGTTGTTAGCTTCCGCTTCGTAGGTAAGACCGATACGGTGACGAAGCACATCATGACAAACTGCACGCACATCTTCTGGAATAACATATCCGCGGCCTTGCAAAAATGCGAACGCACGGGCAGCCAATGCCAAACTAATAGAGGCACGAGGCGAGGCACCGAAAGAAATTATGCTTTGCAAATCAGAGAGTCCATATTTGGCCGGTTGGCGAGTTGCGAACACTATGTCTACGATATAATTCTCGATTTTCTCATCAATATATATCTTCTGTACGATTTTCTGAACTTCGAGAATTTCTTTCGGGTCAATAATCGGATTAACCGGAGAAAGCTCTCCACGAATATTCTGACGGATGATGAGCTTTTCTTCCTCTTTCTGAGGATAACCGATAATAACCTTCAGCAAGAAACGATCCACCTGGGCCTCAGGCAGCGTGTAAGTACCTTCCTGCTCAATGGGGTTTTGAGTGGCCATAACAAGGAATGGAGCAGGGAGCGGATAAGTGGCGTCACCAATTGTTACCTGACGTTCCTGCATAGCCTCAAGCAAAGCACTTTGCACCTTTGCAGGGGCACGGTTAATTTCGTCGGCAAGTACGAAGTTAGCAAATATTGGACCTTTCTTTACCTCAAACGACTCTTTCTTTACGCTGTAAATAAGAGTACCAATCACATCGGCAGGCAACAGGTCGGGAGTGAACTGTATTCTACTGTATTTAGCATCAACAAGATTCGCAAGGGTTTTTATTGCCAAGGTCTTCGCGAGTCCGGGAACACCTTCAAGAAGGATATGTCCGTTACAAAGGAGGGCGATAAGAAGGGCATCAACCAGATGTTTCTGACCGACAATTCTGTGATCCATCCCGGTTCGGATCATAGTTACGAAATTACTCTTGGATGCTATAAGATCCTGAAGTTCGCGGATATTTACAGTTTCGTTCATATTTTATGTTCTTTATTAATAGATACACATCAGGCACAGTATAGAAATTTGGAATGTGCTTTTTGTGGAATCTGAATGTTCTGAGTAATATTAAAGATATTGTTTGTCACGATCCAAGGTGTTGACTTACATCATTTTCTTGCTATAATAAAACCATTCCACCATAAAATAAGACCGTTTAAACGAGTTAATATGCAAAATTAGCATATTTAACTTAAATATGTTAATTAGCTCTGTTAAATAAAGTTTATTACTATAAAATCAATTGTCAAAAAAACTGAAAACGCCCGGACGGCAATTTAGAATTGCGCTCGGGCGTTTACCATATTTTAAAGTGTCTGAAATTCTACGGACAGATTTGAATATTATGATTCGGCTTCTTCCTTTTTATCCTGTTCCACGATTTGTTTATCGTCAGGATCCGGATTAACGTTATCTTCAATCTGCTCGGTTGATGAAGCCATCGGTGAATTTACAGAAGGATTAAATGCATTCCAACCTTGTGCCCGGAGTTCAATTTCAGATCCGTCGCGTGTCACCATTGCAGCTCCCAATTCGGGTTTGGTAATATAACCAATCATGGTAACACCTTTTAGTTTTTCTATTTTTTCATTATCAGAGAGCGGAACCGTGAATAACAATTCATAGTCTTCACCTCCATTCATGGCTGTCATAACGAGATTCATATTGAATTCTTCGGCCATCACAGCGGTCTGATAGTCAATAGGAATTCTATCTTCATATACCCGACATCCCACTCCGGAAGCTTTACATATATGCAGCAATTCAGAAGAAAGGCCATCACTGACATCCATCATTGCCGTGGGACGAATACCGTTTTGAGCCAGAAGTTCAATAATGTCTTTGCGTGCCTCCGGTTTTAACTGCCGTTCAAGAAGGTATTCCTTACCCATAAAGTCGGGTTGGAAGCCGGGAGCAGCCTTGGCGGCCACACGGTTTTCCCGTTCAAGAAGCTGGAGCCCCATATAAGCGGCTCCCAGATCACCGCTTACGCATATAATGTCGGTTGGCTTGGCACCGGAACGTTTTACAACGTCTTCTTTTTTTGCCGTACCTATACAAGTGATACTAATCACAAGTCCTGTTACCGAAGCCGATGTGTCTCCACCAACAAGATCAACGCCATAGATCTCGCACGCCAGTCTTATGCCTGAATATAATTCTTCAATATGTTCAACCGAAAAACGACTTGACACTCCAATACTGACAGTTATCTGTTTCGGGGTGCCGTTCATGGCATATATGTCGCTAAAATTAACAATGGCCGCTTTATATCCCAAATGCTTCAATGGGACATATCTCAAATCAAAATGTATTCCCTCAAGAAGAAGATCTGTTGTAACCAAAGTCTCGCCCTCACTTAAATCAAGCACGGCTGCATCGTCTCCCACTCCCAGCAACGAAGAGCTGTTTCTGAGCGGGAAATCTTTAGTGAGACGGTCGATAAGGCCAAATTCTCCTAATGTTGAAATTTCTGTTTCCTGTTGCGACATGGATCAAAAAATAAAGAATGATGTCATTAAACTTTCACCAAAAGTCAATGAAGTCGTTTAAACTTTTTATGAAAACCTAAGAAGTGTTTAAAGGCGTTCCAACATCTGAGTGATTATTGAAGTCATCACCGGCTGTGCTTTAATTGCAGCTTTCTGCACTTCCTCGTGAGTGGGCACTTCCTTAATATCTTTACCGCCAAGATCGGTAATAACCGAGACACCGAATACACGCATTCCCGCATGGTTTGCAACAATCACCTCAGGAACAGTCGACATACCCACGGCGTCCCCGCCAATGATACGGAAATATTCATATTCAGCAGGAGTTTCAAAAGTCGGGCCTTGTGTGCCTACATAGACTCCGTGCATAATTCTTATCTTATTTTCCTTAGCAATATCGTCGGCCATGTTTATAAGGGCCTGAGAGTAAGGTTCTGTCATTGCCGGGAAACGCGGACCAAGTTCATCGAAGTTACGCCCACGCAATGGATTTTCGGGGAACAGATTGATATGATCGGTGATGACCATTACATCTCCTACCATAAATTCTTTATTCATTCCTCCGGCAGCATTACTTACAAATAGGATTTCAACACCAATTTCCTTCATGACACGCACAGGGAAAGTTACTTGTTTCATGTCGTAACCTTCATAGAAATGGAAACGTCCCTGCATAGCAACGATATATTTTCCACCCAACATTCCGAATATAAGCTTTCCGGAATGACCTTCAACAGTCGATACAGGGAAATTGGGAATAGTGTGATAATCAATTTCGGTTTTAATATCTATATAGTTAACCAAGTCACCAAGGCCGGTTCCGAGAATAATGCCAATTTTTGGAAGCTCTCCCACCTCGCTGCGAAGCCATGAGGCAGTTTCTTTTATCATGTCAAGATATGTTCTCTCAGTCTTTTCCATTGTAATTAAATTTAGGTAAAATTATTTTATAAACCGCTGAACATTCCGGAATATGAGCAATCGAAACGAAGCGGCACTATTATAGTATAACAATCGTCACGCATCAATAGATTTCATCAACTCTGAAATAAAATCCGTACCATCTTGAGAGGGAATCATTCTAACTGAAATAGGAATGTAGAATACGGAAGATTTCAAAGAAGAGGGAAAATAAGGGTTATATGAAAGTCTCACCGCATCCTTTTCGGTAGTAAGGATGATTTTTCTCTCGCCCTTGAGATTAACAAATTTTTCCTTGATATTTTTTATATCATCACGTGTAAAATCATGATGATCAGGAAAATGATTAACCACCACTTTGAAAGGGTAAGACTTAAAGTGACGCACAAACCCGCGCGGATTGGCCACACCGGTCAGCAGCATAACCGTGTCTTTTGCAGTGAGCGATGAGAGATCCACGTGATATGGGTGATCCTCAGGGAAAACCGGTCTTAACTCTTCATAAACATAGTTTGAGAAGAACAGCTTCTGATATGGACGAATATCAAGGTTCTTAAAAATAAGCCTCATATCGAGCGGCGAAATATTTTGCGGACACTTTGTAACAACAATCATGTCGGCGCGCTCGCTCTGTCGATGCGATTCCCTGAGGCGTCCGAGAGGCAGCAGTTTGTCTTCATAAATGGGACGGTTAAAGTCCATCAGAAGAACATTAACTTTCGGTTTTACATATCTGTGCTGAAACGCATCGTCAAGAAGAATCATCTGCGTTTCAGGAAATTGCCTTAGAATTTCGTTAATCCCTTTACGTCTATTCTCACAAACTGCGACTTTCACTCTTGCGCCATGTTTCTTATAGATTTGGAGAGGTTCATCTCCTACACTTTCAGGCGTACTGTTTGAATTTGCCAGAATGAAACCCTTTGTTTTACGTTTATAGCCTCTGCTCAACACGGCAATATTGTAAGAAGTAGAAAGCATACCGGCCACATATTCCACATGAGGGGTTTTACCGGTTCCTCCAACTGTTATGTTACCGATGCTGACCACGGGCACATCAAATTCCTCAACAGGCAGAACGTTATGTTCAAAAAGCCAGTTCCTGACCTCGGTCACGGCACCATAAAGCCATGATAACGGCTTCAGAACGTAAGGCAATATCTTGTTAATTTTGATATTGGACATAATCTGCTGTTTTATATTTGGGTGCTTTAATTTCGACTTAATTTAAATTTGTCAAAGCCATATTCTGAATTCAGACATACGGGCCTGAACCGGCTTGCGAGACAATATCCGGTTAATCATATATTTATTGAACAGTGCTTCGTTACCACCTTCAATGGCTTTCGCAAATTCGGAAACAGTCATTGAACTCATTCTTATTAAATTCCAGAAATTGGGTTCAACTTTGGGATAGGCTGCCACATTATAGTCATTCTTTATTTTTGCAATTTCAGCAGCCGATTCAATCGCATCCTCAAGATAACCTAATTTATCAACGAGTCCTATTTTCAGAGCAGATGAAGCTGACCAAACCCTACCTTCCGCAATGTTGAGCACGTTCTCTTTCTTCATCTTACGCCCCTGAGCCACACGAGTTACGAATTGATCGTAGCCACGTTCCACATATTTCTGCATCTCGGCCAACTGAACATCTGTAAGAGGCTTGAATCCCGAAGGGAAGTTTGCATCAGGATTCGTACTTACAGTAGCAATATTCACGCCTAATTTGTCAAGAGTACCTTTAAAATTCGGTAACAGACCAAATATACCGATTGAACCGGTGATTGTAAGAGGATCTGCGTAAATTTTATCGGCTTTTGCAGAAATCCAGTATCCTCCTGAAGCAGCATAATCGCCCATAGAGACTACCAGAGATTTCCCTTTTGACTTGAAATAATCAAGAGCCTCACCGATTTGGTCGCTACCGAAAACCGAACCACCGGGAGAATTAACACGAAGCACGAGCCCCTTTACTTTGTCATTTTCGGCAAGATCTTCAATTATCGGCACGAGAGCTTCGTAATTGATCTGATTATTGTTACCGTCTGCAATTTCACCAACAGCGTAAAGAACAGCAATCTGATTTTTAGAGTCATAATTAGTGCCCCATGTGTTCGCTGAAGTAAGAGTAGACGGAGAGACAAAATTCATTTTTTTGACTTCACGGCCCACGATTTCAGATAACCTCTTGATAACGGTTCTTTCGTAAGCCAAAGAGTCAATAAGACCCGATTTAACAGCATCTTGCTGAGGTGCAAAAGCAATAAACTGCTTGCTGATAAGCGAATCAATTTTTGCGGGAGTAATATTTTTCCGTGAAGATGCTTCTGAATCTCTTATCACCTTCCACATCGAATTGAGCAATGTGTCGAGCTGAGCGCGCGCCGGCTCGCTCATATCTTCAAGAATGTAAGGTTCCACAGCCGACTTATATGTACCGACTTTCACAACCTGAAACTGCACACCAAGTTTATCAAGGAGATTCTTCATGTACAGATTAGACATAGAAAGACCCTGAAGCGCAATTTCACCGGCAGGATTCATATATACACAATCAGCAACCGATCCGACAAAATAGCCACCTTGTGAAAAAGATTCCGCATAGGCTATTATTTTCTTTTTTCCTTCTGTTGACTTCTTGAAATTTTCCAACTCGTGTCTGATCGCATCGAGAGTTGCGGCCCCGGCCGATACGTTACCACACTTCAGATAAATTGCAGCAATATCAGAGTTTCGAGCAGCCTCGCGAATTGCAAGTGTAATTTCTTCAAGAGTTTGCGGTGCTGAGAGATGTCCATTCACAATCGACATGATATCGGGTTCGACAGGCATTTCCCGCTCTACTATCGAACCGGAAAGATCAATCTTCAAAATACTTCTTGATTTAATCTGTTCGCCGGTTCCTACAGAAGTCATGGCGAAGTTGCCGGCAATACCAATCACAAGAAGTACAGCCGACAAAGCCACAAGAGCGAATGCCAACCATGCCCCGACAAAAGAGGAAAGAGTATTTAAGAAGAATTTTTTAAGCATATTAATGAAAGAATTTTCAGAGCGATTCAATTACAGCAATCATCTCACGGCCGAGGCGATCGGCCTCTTCAATTGTGGCTGCCTCGCTGTAGATGCGGATAATAGGTTCGGTGTTTGATTTTCTGAGGTGAACCCAAGAGTCTTTGAAATCAATCTTAACACCGTCTATATCAGTAACTTTCTCGTTAGCATATTTATTTTTAACAGCAACCAGAATTGCGTCAACATCAATATCGGGGGTTAATTCAATCTTATTTTTGGCAATTGCATATTGAGGCAATTCACTCTTTATTTCAGAAACCTTCTTACCTGATTTCGCCATGAGAGTAAGGAAGAGAGCAACCCCGACCAACGCATCGCGTCCATAATGAATTTCGGGATAAATTATTCCTCCGTTTCCTTCTCCGCCGATCACGGCTCCTGTTTCCTTCATTTTGGTCACGACATTCACTTCGCCCACTGCAGCGGCGGAATATTCGCAACCATGTTTAAGCGTTACATCTCTCAGCCCTCTTGATGAACTGAGATTAGAAACCGTCGAACCCGGAGTGTGTGCAAGAACATAATCGGCAATTGCCACCAATGTATTTTCTTCGACAAACATCTCACCGTTTTCCATAACAATTGCAAGGCGGTCAACATCGGGGTCGACAACAAAACCGACTTCCGCATCTGAATTTGCCATTAATTCGGAAATTTGAGTGAGATTCTGAGGTATTGGTTCCGGTGTGTGTGCAAATTTACCGTTGGGTTCACAGTTAAGCTCAATTATTTTAGAAACACCCAGAGCACGCAGCAACTGAGGAATCACCACACCACCAACTGAATTTACCGCATCAACAGCAACCGTAAAGTCTGCCTTACGAATAGCATCCGTATCAACAAGTTTCAGATTCTTTACCAACTCTATGTGATGAAGAGTATAGGCATCATTCTTATATTCCTTACCCAACTCAAGTACCTCTGCAAAAGAGTAATCATCGTTATCGGCAATTCTGATTACTTCTTTACCCTCGGCATCATTTAAAAATTCGCCGTTACTGTTAAGGAGCTTAAGCGCATTCCATTGCACGGGATTGTGGCTTGCAGTGATTATTATACCACCGCAGGCATTCTCGCCTGTCACGGCAAGTTCTGTTGTGGGCGTAGATGCAAGACCAATATTTACAACGTCAAAACCCATTGAGAGAAGGGTTCCAACCACGAGATGCTCAACCATCTTCCCCGACAGACGGGCATCACGTCCAACCACGATAACATTGCTTGAGCCTTTGTAAGACTTGCGAATGAATGTGGCGTAAGCTGCAGTAAATTTTACTATATCAACTCCACTTAAGCCCTCTCCCACTTTACCGCCGATGGTTCCGCGGATTCCGGATATTGATTTTATAAGTGCCATAAGAATATTCTTGTTGTTATCAGTTCACTGGAACGCAACGATGAAAAACCGCATGCACGATTTCATCATTGCTATATTCAGGAACTGTGATTAGTAATTTCAATTTGAGTATGTGTTCTGAATTAGTATTCAGCTTTGAAATATTTCAAATTTGTATATAGATAAGGAATACATTCCCCGATGTCGTCAGTACGGCCAACTTCCGATTTTACCACGAGGTCTACTTCGCAATTGTAACCGAGATAGCCGAGAGGAACCTGAAGTCCGCTGCCTAATTGAGTTGTAGACGTGAGTACGGTATTTCCATATATCAGACTCCAGGAGGAACCCGACATATTGTTTTCAAGGCTACCTGCGCCGCCTATTGAGCCACCGTCGGCATACATCTTAATGTTGGTGCGGGTGAAACGGAAATAAACAGTCTGTCCCTTTTTCGGACGGTTGTTCATATCACCCATATTGATTACCCTCATGTAGACGTTTCCGTCAGAATCCATGCGATAAAAGGGAGCGTTCGGGCCCACTTCGAATACCGAATCAGCCGGAACATACGGCACAATCCGCTGCTGTGCAAGATACCAGTTTACCGCTCTATCCTCCTGCTTAAGCAAATCGGCATAGCTTGTGCCATCCTTGCAAGAAGAAAACATAAGCATCAGAGCCGGCATGGCAAAAATAAGATAAAGCAAACGGGATGTATATTTCATTTTCATCTTTTAATCTATTAATGTATGGAATAATCCATATTCCTATTTTAATTAATTTCTAAATTTTCTAATTTTTTAGGCAGGAATTTATCGTAGTCAGCAATATGCTCGATAAATATATCCTTACATTCCTGAAGTGTGCCATGGAACTCCCCACCTGCAGCCATAAGATGACCACCGCCGTCAAAAAGATCGGAGCATATATCGCATACAGGAAAATCATATTTGCTTCTTGTGGAAACCTTAATGCAATCGTCATCCTCACGCATAAAGATGCTGTAAACGATTCCTCTTATCTCCAAGGGCATGTTGACCAATCCCTCTGTATCCCCTTTTTGATAATTAAAATTATCCAGATCTTTTTTTGACAGGACAATGAGGGCACACCGGCTTTTCTCAAATATCTGCAAACGTTCAAGAAGGGCAAAACTATTGAGTCTTAAAGCGTTGTAGGAAGTTGATTTCAATGCTTCATCAACAATTTTCTTCTTGTCGACTTCCTTTTCCAGAAGTCTCATTAAGATTTCATATATTTCGGTGTTGTTGCAGTTTACAGTGAAATTTTGAGTGTCGGTAATCATACCGGTCAAAATACATGTAGCTGCCGCCTTATCCACTTTATTATAAAGTCCGCATGCCGCAATGAGTCTGAACACCAATTCACACGTAGAAGACATGTCGGGAAAAGAGAACATCACATTGCATTTGATTTCGGGCAAACGATGATGGTCAATAAGCACCTTATCAGCCTGAGCCCCCTGAATCAAAGCGGCGAGTTCTCCCTGCCGTGAAGCAGTGTTGAAATCACACATTATAATCAGTCCGGCCTCATTAACGAGACGGGCACAGTATGGATCATACTGCGTATTTACAGCTATCTGCCTCACTCCGGGCAAAAACTGCAAAGACCGGGGCACCCTATCGGGAACAACCACCGAGACATCTTTACCAATCGCTTTCAACACATGCCAGAGGCCGAGTACACTTCCAACGGCATCACCGTCGGGGCGCATGTGGCATGTAAGCACGATTTTTTCGTGCTTTTCAAGAAGGTGTTGGAAGTTCCGGACTGCATCCGGATCTAATATATTCTTCATCTCAAATTTATTGAAATACAAAACAGAAAAAACTATCCTGTTACTTCAATTTGCAAATATAGTAATTTATAACCTAATAAATGTCATAATCATTAAAAAAATGGGATAATTGATTTTACGAAGTTATCTACACTTATTCCGGAACGCTAAAAACAAGGACATACTCACCCCTGATGTCGGGTTCCTGAAAGTATAAGTCACTAAAATGCGTAAACCAATTCATTTCTTGGAATCGCACGATTTACTATTCGGTTTTATTTCTTTTTTGTTGCAATTTTCTGAAAGAGAGCAGCCACAGCAACATGAAGTGTCTTTTCCCTTACGAAAAAATATTTTCCAAATTACCCATCCCGCCACACCGGCAAGGATTATAATTACAACTATAAACTGAATCTGGGGAGACATAATTAACTCTGTTGATTTGTTTCAATTCTACGATTTGAGGCATCTTGCAGCACAGACTTCACAATATGCTGAATCATATTTTTCAGCTCGTCAATAAACTCACGCGGATCGTAGGTTCCTTTTTCTATCTGTCGCAATTTAAATTCCCAAATACCGGTGAGCCGTGCACTTTTCAGCAACTCCTCATTTATAATTGAAATTAGGTCGATACCGGCTTGTGTGGCTCTTAAAGATTTTTTTTCTTTCCTGATGTAGCCCCTTTTGTAAAGGGTCTGAATTATTGCGGCTCGCGTTGAAGGACGGCCTATTCCGTTAGCTTTCAATGACTCGCGGATATCTTCGTCGTCTACTGTGGAACCGGCCGTTTCCATAGCTTTCAAAAGTGTACCTTCCGTATAATATTTAGGTGGCTGAGATGTCTTTTTACCAAGGAACGGCTCGTGCGCGCCTGATTCACCTTTTTCAAAGCGCGGAAGTTCCGTGTCTTCTGTCGTAGAGGCAGAATCACTTTGCGACACATTGGAATCTGAATTCGCAGACTTGGAAGCATACGGTTTGGAATATACGGTTTTCCATCCGGGTTCGGTTATCACTCGACCCGAAGCCTTAAAGTTAATTTTACCGGCTTTGCCTGTCACCACGGTTTGCTCAAATGAACAGTCGGGCCAGAAAGCAGAAATAAATCTCAGGGCAACTGTGTGAAAAACACGTTTTTCCTCAAGTGAAAGTCCTGCGGGGAGGGGTTGTCCGGTAGGAATAATGGCATGGTGATCGGTTACTTTTGAATTGTCAAATACCTTCTTGCTCTTTTTTAATTTGGCTCCGGAAAGAGGAGCCACAAAAGATGCATAGGGCTTCAGGGAATTCAAAATAGCGGGACATTTAGGATAAATATCGTCTGTAAGATAGGTTGTATCAACACGAGGATAAGTGGTGAGTTTCTTTTCGTAGAGCGACTGTATCGCCCGCAAAGTCAACTCTGCACCCATTCCGTATTTCTTGTTACATTCTACTTGCAGAGAAGTAAGGTCGAAAAGCCTCGGAGGGGCTTCTTTTCCTTTTTTTACCGTAACATCTGTTACTTCAAAAACGGATTCTTTGATTGTATCGAGTATTTTCCGAGCCTCTTCCTCCTTCTCAAAAGGTTTGAGTGTGGAAATAAAGACTGTGTTCCTGTAGCGTGTGCGTAATTCCCATGAATCTTTAGGAATAAAGTTCTCAATTTCCTGTTGCCGGGAAACTATGAGCGCAAGTGTAGGGGTCTGGACACGTCCGACAGAAAGAATCTGCCGGTCTAATCCATATTTCAAAGAATATAGCCGCGTTGCATTTATCCCCAGCAACCAATCACCGATGGCACGACACAAACCGGCCAAATATAGAGTTTCATAAGACTTCTGGTCTTTTAGATGAGCGAAACCTTCCCGGATTGCTTCATCGGTCAAGGAACTAACCCACAATCTTTTCACTGGCACCGCACAACCGGCTTTCTGCATAACCCACCGTTGAATCAATTCACCTTCTTGCCCGGCATCACCACAGTTTATAAGCTCCGAACAATTCCCGAGAAGTGTGCATATCGTGTTGAATTGACGTTCGATGCCGGGATCGTTAATGACTCTGATACCAAACTTTTGCGGCACCATAGGCAGGAGTGAGAGAGCCCAATGTTTCCATGCAGGATAATAATCTGCAGGCTCCTTCAGTTCACAAAGGTGTCCGTAAGTCCATGTCACGCAGTATCCGTTGCCTTCATAAAAACCCGGTCTCTGCGCATTCGCACCCAGCACTTTTGCAATATCACGGGCCACACTTGGTTTCTCAGTGATACACAGAATCATAGGCCTTTAGCTTCCTCCCATAATTTATCCATTTCTTCAAGAGTCACCTTATCAAAGGTTTTGTTCTCCTCTTTCAATCTGCTTTCCACGTGATTGAAACGTTTTATAAATTTACGGTTGGTGCGTTCAAGTGCATTTTCAGGATCTACGCCATAAAGTCTCGCAGCATTTATCAGCGAAAACAGGAGGTCTCCGAATTCGGCCTCAATAGCATCTTTATTCGAGACATTATCCTCTATTTTCAATTCAGCCTCGACCTCGTTGACTTCTTCCTTAACCTTGTTCCACACATCTTCACGTTTCTGCCAATCAAAACCAACGTTTGCGGCTTTTTCCTGAATACGACTCGCCTTGATTATTGCAGGGAGTGCCGAAGGAACCCCTCCCAACACTGATTTATTACCGTCTTTCTCTTTTTGCTTAATCTTTTCCCAATTCTGCAACACCTGGTCGGAAGTGTCAGCCTTTACATCGCCATATATATGAGGATGACGGAAAATTAATTTCTTGGTAAGACGATTGCAGACGTCGGCAAAGTCGAAAACATTATTTTCCTCACCGATTTTAGAATAGAATGCAACGTGCAGCAAGACGTCTCCAAGTTCCTTACAAATATTGTCGTTATCCTCAGCGGCAAGAGCATCACAAAGTTCATAGACTTCTTCTATAGTATTCGGTCTCAGAGACTGATTGGTCTGCTTACGATCCCAGGGACATTTTTCGCGAAGTGTGTCAAGCACATCAAGCACTTCGCCAAAAGCTTTCAGCTTTTCCTCTTTACTGTGTGCCATGTGTTAAAGTTTTGATAGAAGATAAGATAAACTTAAAAAAGTGCGGGCGGGCGCATCGTTCCAGAAATTGTTGTATTCGGCAATATTTTCACCTCCGCCGGGCATATCGCTCATTACTCGGATAATCATGAACGGGATGTTATTGAGGTAACAGGTCTGTGCAATTGAGGCAGACTCCATATCACATCCGAGAGCCGCCGGGAAGTGTGATTTTATTTCTGCCACTTCTTCGGGAGTACTAATGAATTTGTCGCCACTACAAAGCAAGCCGAATCTAATGTCGAGGTCGGAGTCGTTGGCAATAGACTTCATTATATTCAAGCCCTCTGACAATGGCGTAAAAAATAGCGGACAACCATCAGCACGACCATACTCTGTGCCTGGGCCACACCACACATCATGATAAGCAACTTTCTCGGCAACTAAAACAGATCCTATCGACATGGATGCATCAACACCTCCGGCCACTCCGGTGTTAATCACAAGTTCGGGTTTGAATTGATTAATGATTGCGAGAGTTCGGAGTGCCGAATTAACCTTGCCGATTCCACATTGAGAAATCAGCAACGAATGTTCACCCTCGTTGCCGTAATAAACCGTAGTATCACCCAGTATAGACTGTGTATAATTATCTAATTGAGAAAGGATTAAATCGAGTTCCTTGCTCATGGCGGCGATGATTGCAATTTTCATATCAAAAAAATCTCTATTATTTCTATACAAAATTACAAAAAATTTCTTTACTTTCGTATTTAATTTCCGGTTCATCCGGCAGACTTCATAATTGCACTTGACCGACTTAAATATTCAGCCATGAAAACATATAAAATTTGGAATAGCAAAGCCTCTGAAAAGCAACTGCAACAACTCGCTTCACAGATCAACGACGGAGAAACCGGTATTATCCCTACCGACACAATGTACGCATTAGTCGGCAATGCTTTAGACCCTAAAGTTGTTGATAGGATTTGCAAAATCAAAGGTATCAATCCGGATAAAACGAATCTGTCGATTATGTGCAGCGATATTTCGATGGCATCAGAATATGCCAGAATTGATAACAAAGGATTCCGTTTGCTGAAGGAATATACGCCGGGGGCCTTCACATGGCTGTTCCGCAGCGTATCAAGCCTGCCCAAAGCCTTCAAGGGAAGAAAAACGGTTGGTATAAGGATCCCCGCAAATGATTTTTGCAGAGAGCTAATCTCAATATCAGGCAAACCTTTAATAACGACTTCTATCAACTTTAAAGATGAAGACTATGCAGTTAGTCCCGGTCTTATCTTTGAGGCCTACGAAAATTCCGTTGACTTCATGGTGGAAGGAGAAGAAGGAAGCATCGGTGAGTCTACAATCGTTGACTGCACAGGAGATGAGCCTGAAATTATAAGACAAGGACTGGGAGAAATAGATCTGTAATATAGTTATTACTTATTAGTTATTACTTATTTTTGTCCCGTCGCCCTTGATTATAAACTATTAAAGCACCCACAAAATTTCTTGTGGGTGCGCTTTTTTATCTCATATTCTTCACATAAAGAATTGATAGGCAATGTATTCTGCAACAAATGCGATAACAGCCAACAGCATAAAGACAAAAGCACAAAGTTCTAATGTGCGTGCTGCCGGAGGACTCATTTTTTTAATATAAAGTGATGCCAGATGTGAGAAAACTCCAATAAAACAGAAGAATATGGCAATCATTCCCCACCAAGGCGTTTTCAATAATACAGACAATACTGTCAGTACCACTACAAGTATCATGGCGATCCACGCCACAAGTTTTGATTCTTTGAGTTTCACTATAATTTACATTAAGTTTTTCAAAAAAATAAATTCAAATATGTGTTCGAATTTTTTTCGAATTGGATTGCGAACACATCCCTGAGATATTTGTCTATCTTGCCAATTTCAGGCCGTATATCTTTCCATTTTCATCAAGAGTGAGAAGAGCATAATATCCTGAGGGTAAAGATGAAAGATCAAGGTTTACGACATCTGTATTATAATATCTTTCTTGATATTTAGCCCCCTGAATCGAATAAACACGGGCCATCTTTATTAGCGCCGGAAAGCGTATTGAATAGTGCGCACCTCCAAGAGTAGTAACTACGGGTTTAGAGGGAGAAATAAGTTCATCTAAAGCAGCCAATCTACTCTGTTCTTCAGCACGCGTTTCGGCAATAAAATCCTCGAAAAGGCTGAAGGGTATATACTCATCCGAATCCTCTGTTGTCACATCGTCTAAAGTGTAACTACGATAATTTTCGGGATTGTAGATTTCGAATTCTACGGCAGAAGGCATCATAATGCTGTTATTGCGCCTGTCGATGGTCTCCAATTTTTCTTTCGCATCATCAGACAAGGATTCATAAATTGGAGAATCATACGGATTGGTCAGGACTTTATTGATATATAAGGGTATATTTTGCCATGCGGCAATTGCCATTTCCGGAACTCTTGAATCATAACGGATAAGTTCTATCTCATGGGCATACTGTGACAGAAGCTCGTTTTCATCATCATTAAGCGCCGACCTGTCGAACCGTGATGTTTTGCTATAACCAAGAATCGGGAAGGCTTTGCTTTCGGCAGAAATAATTACGAATCCTCCTGCCGGATGATTATAGATATAAAAGGGTGCGAAAAGACGATCGGTTGTCAGCTGGCGACCGTTCCAAACCATTTTTGGCGTTGACATATATTGGCCGTAAGCAGCATTAAAGAATGTTTCGGCAATCTTGGCTGCCTGCTTCTGCGACACGATTTCAGACCTTGCACTTACAGCGAGAATCGAAACGCCAAGCATCGCCAGCGCATATTTTATATTCCTAAATTTCATGTGCTAATATATTTATCGTGAGTCTGTCTAAAATTATTCGGGAACGTGAGCTCATATAAGTTTATTCAGCGAGGTAAACTATATGATATTCCCTGAATATGCTTAGCCAACTACCTATATAACGTTTAAACCAAGCCATAAATTGATTGCGGTATAACTTTTTATCTTTACATCAGCTTCAATTTTAAGGAATAATTAAACCCCATCCCTACTTCAATTGTGGGATGGGGTTAAAAATTTCAGTCACTTCTTAGTTAGAAGAACTATATAAATTTTTAGGTCGCATTTATTTACAGTTCAGCATCGAGAACCTCAGCTTCCTCTGTTTCTGCTTTTTGAGTGATATTGGGGAGTTCGAGGCCAAGATTTTTCTTCTTATCAACAGCCTTTAGAACAAAACCTAAAATCAATGCAGCCACGCCGAGGCAAGCGAGCATAACGAGTGGTGCGGTATAATTGTAACTTACAGCAGCCTGTTCAGGAGATAATGCACCCGATTCTTCAAGTTTCACAATGTCACCGTTGGTGCTTGTAAGGATTTTACCAATGAGCATGGGGAAAAGCCATAAACCGATATTTTGAATCCAGAAGATGAGGGCGTAGGCAGAACCGATGATTTTAGCATCAACCAATTTTGGTACACTTGGCCAAAGCGATGCAGGAACGAGCGAAAAAGAGGCTCCGAGCACGAGAATAGTGACATAAGCCACAATTACACCTCCAACCGGGCTGTCCTTGAACATCGGGAGTATGAATGCAAATGTCAAGTGACAGAGAATCAGAAGCAGAGAGCCGAGGATAAGCATCGTAGCTGCTTTGCCTTTATAGTCAACATAGTTTCCGAGAATGGGGGTAATACCCACAGCAAGGAGGGGGAACACCGCGAAGATAGCGGCTGCCGACTGGCGCATGTAGCCCATATAGCAATAAATCACCAATGCCACAACGGCGGTGCAAAGCATGGAGATACGGATGGTTTTATTCTTTGAGAAATTGCTTGCAAACGATGCGACTGCAACAATAATCATAATAATGTATTGGATTACAGTGACCGTATCTGAGGCCCAGAATGATTCCGCAGGAACATCGGTGAAACTTAAGTTGCATTGAAGCATGTTGACAGCATATTTCTGGAAGGGGAAAATTGCCGAATAATATAGCACACAAAGTAATGCCACAACCCAGAAAGCCCAGCTCGAAAGAATTTTACCGATATCAGAAACCTTGAAAGGCTCATCTTTTTCTTCGGCTTCGCCCGACTGCTCGTCAAGTTTCTTATCCATGAAGAAATAGACAATAAACATTATGAGGGCAACCATAAGGAGCACAACGGCAAATGCCACAGAACGCGACACACTTATGTCACCGCCCAATTCAGCAAAGAGGGGCGAGAAAATCATACAGGTTGCCACGCCCAGACGAGCAAGAGCCATTTCCGAACCCATTGCAAGAGCCATTTCTCTTCCTTTAAACCATTTAACGATACCACGGCTCACTGTGATACCGGCCATTTCAACACCGCAACCGAAAATCATGAATCCCACGGCCGATAATTTAGCCGAAGCAGGCATGCCTTCATAAAAAGGAGAAATACCTAATTCATCGAAACCGGGAATATAGTTCAGGTGATTGGTGAACCAGACATCGAGCGATGATCCTTGGAATGAATCAGTAAGCGCATACCAATTGATAATTGCACCCACAAGCATCACAGCACCCGAAAGGACTGCCGTGAATCGCACACCCATCTTATCAAGGATGATACCGGCAAATATTAAAAAGAAAATAAATACATTGAGGAAAGTCTCAGAACCCTGCATGGTACCGAACGCCGTGGAGTCCCAGCCTCGGGTGGATTGCAGAAGGTCTTTGATTGGTGAGAGAATGTCCATAAAAATATATGAACAGAACATGGCGAAGGCCAATAAGCCAAGAGCGGTCCAACGCGCCCAGGCCTTGTCACGCAAAAGTTCCATTTTAGGAACTTCCTTTAAGTTTGTTTCGGTCATATTTAAGTTGTTTCGTGATGTTACATCAGCTTTTACTGATGACTTGTTATTTGGGTTATTCTATAATTCGGAATTTAGTGAGAAGATACTGAATCGGCCACAAGAGAATCCACGGCTTTTGAGAGGGCCTCAGCATCGGCGCCTACGATCCTTTGAATTTCATTACCGTGAGAATCAAGCAAAACAAAGGTTGGCATTGCCTCTATTTTATATTTGGAAGTCAGCTCGATATTCTCATCTACATCTACTGATTTAAATTCAATTTTATCAGAATATTCACATTTCAGCATCTCAAACAACGGTGCAATCTTTTTACATGGAGGGCACCATGTTGCATAAAAGTCAATTACCGTCGGGCGCCCAACAGCACTTTGCTTTTCTGCATCTGACAGGCTGTCCTCTTTGACAACTTCGACAACAGATGATGAAATGGAATGAATCTCTACATCGGGCGTGGCCTTCTTGTTATTTTTCGTTTTGTCTTCCTGATTTCCACATGAGGCCCAGGTAAAAAACAAACTCGCTATAACTATAATATGAAGTATTTTAGTATATCTCATTATATTCTTACTTAGATAACTTTGTTGGTTAAGCCTCTGTTTCCTTCAAGATTTTATCAATAAATCTTTCATGAAAGTTTATAGGGGGACTCAATCCCTTTCAAGCCTTCTCTTATCTACCGGCGAAAAATAGCAGCCGATCAACATGCTTCTTTTATTCTCGCAAATATAGACAAAGATAGTTATAATTTCTGAAATTGCCTAACATAGCGGTAAGAACTATTCAAATAAATAGCTACATGAGATTTTTTCTTTATCTGTTACGGAAGTTCCTATTAGTTATTTCTGTGTCGTTTTCAAACGTAAATTAGACATTTCTTCTCCTGCAAATAACCTTCTGCCAACTTGTTTGAATCCCAATGAATCATATAATTTCCGGGCATCCGGGTTATGGTCTGAGACAAGCAACCCAAGAGGTAGTTTATCTTTAACAGCTTTTTGTGCTGCGTCTTCAATTAGGGCTCTCCCAATTCCCCGGCCTCTATATTGAGGTAAAGTTGCAAGTGTATCAAGATAAAATTCCTCTTCACTTGTTTCGCCGGGCAGACTATTAATTTCTTCCTCAGAAATCGACCACCCCAAGATGCGGCGAGCTTCAATGAAAAATCTTTTTCTTAATTCCAGCAGCAGGCCTCCATTATAACTTACACATACACCTGCCTTTACTCCTTCTTCAGTCAAGGCAATACGTGTGTTCAAGTATGAATATTGCGTATCGTCACGTCTTGCAAGATTTTCAAATAGACGGTGCACATCTTCAACCGAATGATCCCCCGCCAAAGAATTAACAATATCCTCTCCAACGGCGCTGAGGATAGCATCGGCAATGATTGGGGCATCGTCGGGAACAGCATCAATAATTCTAATATTTTCCATCATTATATTCCGTAAATATAATATACGATTGTTAAGATTAAGTATATAAAATAGTGAGACTGTTTTGCAGCCTCACTATTTAAAATGATTATGTTAATAATAATGTTGTATAACCAAATTTAATTAAGGTTAATTAATCAACATCCTTATTATGCTCGAGAAGAAGTGTCATCGAAGGACGGTCGCATATTTCCGAGGGACCGAAGTACTGGATCGGGCCGGGATATTGGTAAAGAGTATTGAGGGCCAGAGTCTCACGCATTGAAGCAAATTTGAGATAAGGACGACCCTTAAGATCAACCAATGCCTTCTGAATCACCGGTTTCATTTCACCCTTGCGACGTTCCATATTCATCATCATAGTGATTGGAATACCACCGGCAATCCAATTTTCTGAAGGTTCAGTAAGATTTCTAACACTTGACATATAGCCTGTCAGTCCGGAGTTGATCAGCATGGCTGCATTGTATCCGAGTGCATAGGTATAGTCGGCATCGAAATTGGTGGGATCAGCGCAACGTCCTTCGTAACCGAAGAAGTGGTGCTGAGTATTGAATTTACCGCTATATTCACCCACTTCGGCCATTTCTTCGAGACGTTTTGCCACCATTTCTGAAAGCAGGCTTTCTGTTTCAATAAGTGAAACCTGCACATTTCCATGGCTGTCACGGTCGAGGCTGAGCTGGAGCGCGATGTTTTTGGGAAGGCTCTTGTAAAGGTCGGCATTTGCACCTGTGAGGTAACTGTGAATCTTTTCCAGTTTCTCATTTTCCTCCAACTCTGCAATTTCAACGGCATGTTCTTCAAGCACGTCGTTAAGTTCTGCAATGAGGGCCTTCATTGAAGGTATAAACTCAATGAGACCTTCGGGCACGAGAACTGTACCGAAGTTCCAACCAAGTTTGGCACGTTCAGAAACCACGTAGCTGATATAGCTTACGATATTATCAAGTGTCATGCGCTTTGCCTGCACTTCTTCTGAGATAAGACAAACGTTTGGTTGAGTTTCAAGGGCACATTCAAGAGCGATGTGAGAAGCCGAACGGCCCATGAGTTTGATGAAATGATAATATTTCTTTGCTGAATTACAGTCCCGCTGGATATTACCGATAACTTCGCTATATACTTTACATGCAGTGTCAAAACCGAAAGAGGTTTCAATCCATTTGTTCTTAAGGTCACCGTCAATAGTTTTGGGCACGCCGATCACCTGCACGTCAGCACCGATATTTTTGTAATATTCAGCGAGCACCGCAGCATTTGTGTTTGAGTCGTCACCACCAATGATTACAAGGGCCTTGATGTTGAGCTCTTTCAAAATCTTAAGACCCTGATCGAATTGCTCGGGTTTTTCAAGTTTGGTACGGCCCGAACCGATGATATCGAATCCACCGGTGTTGCGATATTCCTTAATAATACCGGCTGTAAGTTCCATGTACTGGTGATTGATAAATCCGGAAGGTCCCATAAGGAAACCGTAAAGGCGGTTTTCTTTATTAAGTTTCTTGAGACCGTCAAAAATACCGGAAACGACGTTGTGTCCGCCGGGAGCCTGCCCACCTGAAAGAATGATACCAACATTAAACGGTTCTTCAACACGTGTAGGATTTTCATCGTGTTCAAATTCTACAACAGGCATACCAAAGGTATGAGGGAACAACTCTTTAATTTCTTTTTGATTGGCAACAGATTCTGTGGGTTCGCCAACTTTTACCTTAACAGCACCCTGTAGGGCTTTGGGGAGTTTAGGCTGATATTCAGCTCTAACCCTCTGCAGTGGACTTTTCTTCATTTCTAATCTTGAGGTTATATAAGAACTTGTTTTTCAAGCTTAATTTTGGATATGCAAAATTACAAAATAATTTGCATTCTTTGGATAAGAAACTGCTTAATTTTACATCGAAGTCGTTTAAACTTTTTACGAAAACCCAAGAAATGTTTAAAATTGTTTTCTTCAAGGCCAATATTTATTAATATTTTGGCGCCTTTCGATTCTTTCATCAGTCGCATAGCCCGCTATGCTCCTTCTTCAAGAATCAAAATTCGCTCAAAATCTTAATAAATCTTAGCCTTGAAAAAAGTTTA
>JAAVCL010000021.1 GCA_014802335.1 Bacteroides sp.
ATAGCGGGCTATGCGACTGATGAAAGAATCGAAAGGCGCCAAAATATTAATAAATATTAGCCTTGAAGAAAACAATTTTAAACATTTCTTGGGTTTTCGTAAAAAGTTTAAACGACTTCTGAAATAATATAGAAAAAATTTGGAGCATAATTGCAAGTGTATTAACTTTACGAAAAGTTTGAAATCTCTTTCAGGAGGAATTCTGCAATAGAGAAAATAAAATTCAGCGATTAAAGTTATTAAAACGATTCTGTTTTAAAACTGAAATTATATCTTATACTAATCTTTTATCTAATATATTTGAGACCATGGAAGAAGAGATCAAGATGACGTGTCTGCATGACCGCCACGTCGATCTGGGTGCCCTCATGTCGCCCTTTGCAGGTTATGATATGCCCATTCAGTATAAGGGCATTGCCGATGAACACAATGCAGTCAGAAACGATGTAGGCGTTTTCGATGTCAGCCACATGGGTGAAGTGCGTGTTAAAGGTCCGGAAGCTGAAAAGTTTGTAAACCATATTTTCGTGAACGATGTTACCGGTGCGCCCGATGGCCAGATATTCTATGGCATGATGTGCTATGAAAATGGTGGCGTTGTCGACGACCTTTTAGTTTATAAAGTAAACGACAACGAATTTTTCCTCGTTATTAATGCTTCTAATATTGATAAGGACGTGGCATGGATAATGAAGAATGCAGAAGGTTTCGATGTGGAAATTGCAGATGAAAGCCTTTACTACGGTGAAGTGGCAGTGCAAGGTCCCAAAGCGGAAGAGACCCTTGTTAAAGTTCTTGACCTCCCCGTTGAAGATATCAAGTTTTACAATTTCCGCACCTTTAATATCGATGGTGAAGATGTGATTGTTAGCCGCACGGGATATACCGGCGAGGACGGATTTGAAATTTACGGCAGTCATGATTTCACCCGAAAGGTTTGGGATAAATTGATGGAGGCCGGTGTGCAGCCATGCGGTTTGGGATGCCGTGATACTCTTCGTTTTGAAGTGGGTCTGCCCCTTTACGGTGATGAACTCACCGACGAAATCACCCCGATCGAAGCAAGCCTGAGCATGTTTGTAAAACTCGATAAACCTGAATTTATCGGCAAGGAAGCATTGGCCGCTCAGAAGGCCGAAGGTGTAAAACGCCGCATTGTTGGCCTTGAACTTGAAGGCAACGCTATTCCCCGTCATGGCTATCCTGTTGAAGTAAATGGCGAGCAGGTGGGTGAAATCACCACCGGTTACCGTTCAATTTCCACCGGTAAGAGTGTTGCAATGGCTATGATAAATAAACCTTACGACAAGCTCGGAACCGAAGTGGAAGTGCGTATACGCAAAAAGACATTCCCGGCCAAGGTGGTAAAAAAACGTTTCTACGACAAGAGTTATAAGAAATAAATGAATAAGTATGTGTTCGAAATTAATCTATGCGTTGCCTTATAAATCTGAGGTGAACATTAGAATTCGACATCTGCTGCCATGAATCCCAATAATGCGTTCAGCCGGATCCAAAATTTCATTCACATACAGCACTTCAACAAGAAGTCGTTCAAACGACTTCTAAGTTAAATAATTTCAAACACAAACTTAATAACAATTAAAACAACAATAAAGATATGGCAAAAGTAATGGACGACCGCCGCTACGCGGAATCACACGAATGGGTAAAAATAGACGGCGATATCGCCACAATAGGCATTTCAGATTATGCTCAGCATGCGCTGGGTGATATCGTTTATGTCGATATGCCCGAGGTTGGCGACGAAATCAGTGCCGGTGATGTTTTCGGTGCTGTTGAATCAGTAAAGGCTGCTTCTGACCTTATCTGCCCGGTTTCGGGTGAAGTTGTCGAAATCAACGAAGAGCTCGAAGATGCTCCCGAAAAGGTTAACGCTGATGCTTTCGACACTTGGATTATTAAAGTGAAAATATCTGACGCAGCTGAATACGATGCACTCCTTGATGCTGCCGCTTATACAGAACTTTGCGAAAATGAGTAATAGATATATCCCCCATACCCCCGAGGATATACAACACATGCTGGAGAGAATCGGCGTTGATAGCGTCGATGCTCTCTATGCTGATGTTCCTCAGGAAGTTATCTTCCGCGGTGAGTATGCTTTGCCCGAGGGCCTTTCTGAAATTGAATTACGCGACTGGTTTAAGAATCTCGGTGCGAAGAATAAGAGTCTGACCGTATTTGGCGGTCAGGGTGCTTACGATCATTATGCCCCCTCGGTTATTCCTCATCTCTTGTCGCGTTCGGAGTTTTACACCGCGTATACCCCTTATCAGCCTGAAATTTCTCAAGGTACGCTTCAATATATCTTTGAGTATCAATCAATGATAAGCGAGCTTACCGGTCTGGAGGCTACTAACGCTTCGATGTATGATGGCGCAACGGCTACTGCAGAGGCAGCTTTCATGATGGTTGCTTCGGCTCGCAAACGTAACACGGTGCTGATTTCCGCTACGGTTGCTCCGCGGGTTGTTGAGGTTGTGAAGACTTATGCCGGCTTTCACGGTGTGGAAATTCGTGAAATTCCCGAAATCGACGGTGTTACCGATCTGAACGCTCTCAACAGTATGCTTGAAGCCGATGATGTGGCCGGTGTTATACTCCCTCAGCCAAACAAATATGGCATCATCGAAGATTTTACAGGCGTCGCCGATGCCATTCATGCGCGTAAAGCTTTATTCACAATCAATGCCGATCCCTCCACACTCGCAGTGCTCAAATCTCCCGCTGAGTGGGGCGCTGATATTGCTTGTGGCGACGGGCAGTCGCTGGGTATGCCTCTAATGTTTGGTGGTCCTTACCTCGGTTTCATGTCGTGTGGAAAAAATCAGCTTCGCAAGATGCCTGGACGTGTTGTCGGTGCAACTAAAGATGCTTCCGGCAATCGTTGTTACGTCCTTACTCTCCAGGCACGCGAACAGCACATCCGTCGTGAAAAGGCCACCAGCAATATTTGCTCAAACCAGAGTCTGATGGCTCTTTATGCCACTATTTATCTTGCCCTTATGGGTGAAAGCGGTCTGCGTGAAGTGAATCTGATTTCGGCTAACGGTGCACACTATCTTTACAAAAAATTGATAGAATCAGGAAAATTTGAAGCAGCTTTTCAAAAACCGTTCTTGAAAGAGTTTACTGTCAAGACAACTCTCGATATCAATAAAATTAATAAAAAACTTGCTGATGCCGGCATTATGGGTGGTATCGCATTAGGGGATGGTCTGGTTTCTTTTGCTGTTACTGAAAAGAGAACTAAAGATGAAATCGACACTCTCGTGTCTTTAATGCTGGAGGACTGATAAGATGAAAAAATACGATAAACTTATTTTCGAACTTTCTCGCCCCGGCCGTAAGGGCTATCAGCTCCCCGCTGATAAATTCGAGACTGATGGTTTCACTGATATTCCCTCCAATCTTCTTAGAGAGAAGGCTCCGGAGCTTCCCGAAGTAAGCGAGCTTGATGTGGTGCGCCATTACACTAACCTTTCGAATAAGAACTTTGGTGTCGACACCGGTTTTTATCCGCTGGGAAGCTGCACCATGAAGTATAATCCCAAAATCAATGAAGAAATAGCCTCAATGCCCGAATTTGCCGGGCTTCATCCCTTGCAGGACGCTTCTTCAGCTCAAGGTGCTCTGGAATTGTATTACAACCTTCAGCAGGCTCTTGCAAGTCTTTCGGGTCTTGCTGAATTCACTCTCAATCCTTATGCCGGTGCCCATGGCGAGCTTACCGGTTTGATGGTGATGCGTCAGTATCACAATTCGCGTGGCGACCACAAGCGCACCAAGGTTATTGTTCCGGATACGGCTCACGGCACTAATCCGGCGTCGGCTATGGTAGCCGGTCTCGAAGTTGTTGAGGTCAAATCCAAGCCAAACGGTTCTATTGATGTTGAAGACCTCAAACCTCTTCTTGATGATACGGTTGCCGGCATCATGATGACAAACCCCAATACTGTCGGAATGTTCGAGACCGATATTCTCGAAATTGCGGATCTCGTTCATAAGGCCGGGGGACTGTTGTATTATGATGGCGCCAACTTGAATCCCCTGCTCGGAAAGGTGCGTCCCGGCGACATGGGATTTGATATCATGCATATAAATCTTCACAAAACGTTCTCAACGCCTCACGGTGGCGGCGGCCCGGGTTCCGGCCCTGTCGGGGTTGCGGCTCACTTGGTTAATCTGCTGCCTAACCCCCGTGTGCGTAAGGCTGAGGACGGCTCGTTCTTTGTAGACACAGATAAAGAAAGTCTCGGAAGCGTTTCTACTTTCTTCGGTAACTTCGGGGTTATGATGAAAGCATACGCCTACATCCTTTCTCTCGGTCGCGACAATATAAAGAATGTCGGTCCTATGGCCACTCTGAACGCGAATTATATCAAGGAATCGCTAAAAGACGTTTATAAACTCCCCATCGAAGGCGTTTGTAAGCATGAATTTGTATTTGACGGGCTTACCGATAAATCAACGGGTGTGACAACTCTCAATGTTGCCAAACGACTTCTTGATTTCGGATTCCACGCTCCCACAATTTACTTCCCGCTTCTGTTCCACGAATCAATGATGATCGAGCCCACTGAAACCGAAAGTCTCGAAACTCTTGATGAGTTTATTGAGGTTATGCGCCGTGTGGCTCAGGAAGCAAAGGAAAATCCTGAATTAGTAAAGTCGGCGCCTGTAACAACCGAAATTTCGCATCCCGATGAAACCGGGGCAGCGAAAAATCCTATTCTCAGTTACAAGGCTCTTAAAGATTCTCAGAAATGAAATCCGATATTATCATAATCGGAGCCGGCCCCGGTGGATATGAAACAGCTCTTCTTGCCGCTTCGCGCGGTAAGAAGGTTGTTCTGATTAATGGCGGTCGTCTCGGTGGCACATGTCTTAACGAAGGTTGTATCCCCACAAAATGTATGGTTAAGGATGCGGCCGTGGTCAACGCTTGCAATTCAGGCGAATTCGGACTTAGTGATTTGAATTTCAGATTGGATTTCAATAAAGTCGTTACGCGTCGCCAACATGTGGTTGAACAGTTGCGCAGCGGGGTGGACTCAATGCTGAGAAAAGCCGGAGTTGAGATAGTTGAAGGCAAAGGAAAATTTGTGAATCCTCACACAGTTGCCGTGGGGGAGAGGGAATTTGAAGCCGATAATATTATTATCGCAACCGGTTCTTCATCAAAAGCACTCCCGATTCCCGGGGCCGATGAGAACTTTGTGATGGATTCTTCGGCAATTCTTAAAATTGAGTACGTCCCTGCAAGTCTTGTTATTGTGGGTGGAGGTGTAATCGGACTTGAATTCGCCTCTGTGTTCAGCTCGTTCGGCTCGGAGGTTACGGTAGTGGAATACATGAAAAACATTGCACCAACCTTTGATTCCGACATTTCCAAGAGACTCAAACAATCGCTTGCAAAGCGCGGAATCAAGATAATCAACGGTGCCTCTGTCAAAAAAATCGAACAGAACAGTGAATATCAGATTGTGGTGACTTACGACCTGAAAGGAAAAGAGGAAAGTCTTACTGCTTCCGATGTTCTGATGGCTGTTGGCCGCAAACCGAATGTGGAAGATTTGAACCTGGAGGCTGCCGGGGTTGAGTTCTCAGCCCGAGGCATATCTGTCAACGACGATATGCGCACCAATGTGGAACACATATATGCGATCGGAGATGTAAATGCACGCATGATGCTCGCTCATGTCGCTTCATATCAGGGAATCCGGGCCTTGAACTCCATAGACGGTATTAAAGACAATATCAACTTCAATTTGGTGCCCGCGGCTCTTTTCACCGAACCTGAATGTGGCTCAGTGGGTAAAACCGAAGAACAATGTAAGGAAGAAGGCATCGCTGTAAAAGTAGGCAAAAGTTTCTTCCGCGCCAATGGCAAGGCTTTAGCCGCCGGCGAACCCGACGGTCTTTGCAAACTTATCTTCGATGCAGAAACCGATAAGATTATCGGTGCCCACATTATGGGAGCCGAAGCTGCGCTTCTTGTGCAACAATGTTGCGACTTCATCACAGCCGGTGCCACCCGAGAGTCAATAGTACAAACCATTTTCGGTCATCCCACACTGGCAGAAGTGATTCTCTCAGCTGTTCACTCAGTGAAATAAATTACGTATCTTCTTCTGTAGAAAGACCATTACATAAAAGAATTGCCAATAAATGAGGTCTACAAGAACCTCATTTATTGGCAATTCTTTTATGTAATGGCACGCCTACATTGTCGTCATTACCGGACGAATGTAGGGACGTGGCGTGCCACGTCTGGTGTAATACCGTCTTGTAATAAATCACCGTAACGGTCAGACGTGGCGTGCCACGTCTGTGTAAACACCGTCCGTAATAAATCGCCACGTCTGGGTAAACACTGCCGCATTACCCGCCGCATTACCCCCGCAACTTATGCTAATGACGTCCTATCGGAGAAATGGATTCGAACTGCGCTCACGACCTATGGTGGTTGCCGGTCCGTGGCCGGGATATACTATGGTTGAGTCAGGTAGGGTCAACAGCTTGGATTTTACAGAATTAAGTAATGTAGTCATATCACCTCCCGGCAAGTCTGTGCGCCCTATGGAGCCTGCAAATAAAGAATCTCCTGAAATTACAAATCCATCCTTCTTATCATATAGCGCAATTCCACCCGGAGAATGGCCCGGAACGTGAAGTACAGTCAATTCACCTTCACCAATTTTAATTATATCACCATCAGTGAGATAACTATTGATAGACACTTCGGCCACTTTTTCTGAGATTCCAAACATCTGAGCCTGTTGCTTCATTCTTTCTCCAAGAAATTCATCATCTTTATGAGCTGAGATTGGCGCATCAAACAGCTCGGCTGCCTTGATGTTTCCTATCGCATGGTCAATGTGGAGATGGGTGTTGATGATGTGCGTTACGGTCAGATTATTTGATATGACAAATTTTTTCATTGCATCTTCTTCCTCTCTGTTAATCATGCCCGGATCAATTATTGCACACTTACGGGTGGCTTCGTCAACCACTACATAAGTATTTATGCCAAACAGACTGAACTCAAATTTTGCGACTTTCATACTCTTTATTGCTTTTCAATCATCTAAAATAAATTACACTTCCTTAATTCACGGGCGTATATACTATTTTCTTCTCTTTGAAAAAATCTTCTGAGAAATAGTTTGTGATGTCTATTACCTCTGAAGGGCGCCCCGAGGCTGCAACTTCTGCAGAAAGATCCCCTCCTTTTAGCGTAATCAATCCGTTGGGAAGGGCATTCTTTTGGTCATCCGAGATATTCTTGCGGCATATTTTCAACAGATCTTTCTGAGGCATAACCGCACGACTCACCACAAAATCAAACTTCTCTTTACATTCCGCTACGTCCCCATGCATGAAGCTGACATTCCGGATTTCGCATGCTTTCGTTATTTCATCTGCCACTTTAAGCTTTTTGCCCGTTCGGTCAACAAGATGAAAATGAACATCCGGAAATAAAATGGCTAATGGAACTCCCGGAAAACCACCGCCGGTTCCAAAATCCAAAATGCGCGTTCCCGGCGTGAAATGTATGAATTTCCCTATTGCGAGTGAATGAAGAATATGATTAACCTCCAGATTCTCAATGTCTTTTCTCGAGATAACATTTATTTTTGAATTCCATTCAGGATAGAGCTTCTCTATCATTTCGAATTGTCTTCGTTGCTTCTCTGTCAGCTTCGGGAAATATTTGTCAATGTATTCTGCCATGATATATTATGAGGTGAAATAAACATTTATTGCGTTAAGGCAATCTTTGAAGAAAACAAATTTAAACACTACTTGGGTTTTCGTAAAAAGTTTAAACGACTTCGATGTATTTCAATCCAAAATTATAAAAATTAATTTAATAATTTGTTCACTGAATAGAAATTTTGTACCTTTGCGTAGATAAATTCAAGATTTTAGATTAAGTAGCCCTTGGAAATTCGAATATGTTGATGTAATTCTTAGAGGCTATGCCTATTTTCGGTCATTTTAGTCGAAAATAGGGGGAATTTTATCTGTAATGCAGGACGTGGCGTGCCATGTCCGGGGGAGAGATTGGCACCTGCCAACTCATCAAGTGTTGTTAATAATCATATTAAATATGGATATAGAAGGAAAAATAATTAAAGATTTAGGTATACAGGAAGGTATCTCTAAAGCAAATAACCCCTGGAAAAAGCAGGAATGGGTGATGGAAACAATGGGAAATTATCCCAAACAAATAAAATTCACTGTTTTTGGCGAGCGTCGTATAGAGGAAATGAAACTTGTCGTTGGCGAGGTATACCGTGTTTCGGTAGACGTTGAAAGCCGTGAATACCAAGGAAGATATTATACTGATGTCAATGCTTTTGGAGCTGTTCGTCTTGATGGTTCCATGCCTCCGGTGGCCCCGGCAGCTCCCGCGGCACCAAACCAGACATCTCCTGCTTTTGGTTCCCCCATGCCTAACCAGGGAATAGGAATTGACCCCTTTGCCGGTGGTGATTCCAACACAGATGATCTTCCTTTCTAATTAAATTGTCAATTGGCTGTGTTTTAAGCTGCCGATTATACATTTAAAATTACACGACATTCATTCTTTAGAAGATATGTTCATCTCCTAAGAATGAATGTCGTTCTTTTTTATATATAGCGTTCTTTTTTTGTATTCAACGTTCTTTTTTATATTCAACGTTCAGGAATTGTTTAATTATTAGTGCGGTTAATTATACATAAATTATTCCCATTGTGAGATAATCTTTAAATGCAAAAGGTTAAAATTATAAAATAGGAGATGCATAAATGATGATTTTTACCAAGTGAACATTAAGAGGATTCGAAAAATTATGATAAATGTGCAAATTTTAGTTTGGATTTAGTGTAATAGTGCAATGTATTGCACGCACGTGCAATACATTGCACTAAATAGGTGATATTTAACATAAATTCACATAAAAATAGCCTATTATTTGTGAAAATGTTTTGTTTAAATTCACTTTTTTATTACTTTTGCGATGTTTTAGTGAATAGATTATGATATCTCAACAAAGTCAGGATGCCATTGAGGCATCAGAAATTGTTCAGCAAGTAGATCTTCTGTTCGAGACAAGCTGGGAAGTATGTAATAAAGTTGGTGGTATTTACGCCGTTTTATCCACGAAGGCGCGAGTACTCAACGACCGGTTTGGTGACAAGCTTGCTTTTATAGGTCCTGATTTTTGGACAAATGAAAATCCTTCTCCTTATTTTAAAGAACGTAAATCACTTTTCAAGTCTGCCGCATCCAAGCTCGAATTGCCTTGGGGAATTACAATTCGCACGGGCCGTTGGAATATTCCTGGTTCACCCCAGGTTATACTTGTAAACCCGGGAAAGACAGCCGAGCATCTTCCGCAAATATATGGCGAGATGTGGGAGCGTTTTGGGGTTGATTCCCTTCACGCGTATGGAGATTACGATGAATCTTGCGCTTTTTCGGTTGCCAGTGCTATTGTTATAATGCGTCTTGCAGAGTTCCTGAAAGTGAATCCCGCACGTATCATAGCTCATTTCGATGAGTGGACAACCGGAATGGGTCTCCTTTATGTAAAGGCTCTCAGTCCAAAAGTGGCAACAATATTTACAACCCACGCCACTTGCATCGGACGAAGCATCTGTGGAAATGGAAAACCTCTTTATGATCAGTTCCACCACTATGATGGCGATCAGATGGCACGTGAACTCAACATGGAGTCAAAACATTCTCTGGAAAAGTTAGCGGCACACAACGCCGACTGTTTCACTACTGTCAGCAAAGTCACCGCCGCTGAATGTGCTCAACTGTTGCGTCGTCCTGTTGATGTGGTTACTCCCAATGGTTTTGAACCCGATTTTGTCCCCAAGACTGTTAAGTATAATCGTCTCAGAAAAGAGGGACGTGCAAAGCTTATCAGCATTGCGGAGGCTCTGACAGGAAAGTCGTATGGTGATTCAGCCTTCCTGATTGCAACTTCGGGCCGACATGAATACCGGAATAAAGGACTCGACCTCTTCCTTGATACAATTGCTGAAATTGATCGTCGCATGCCGGCCGATCGTCAGGCGCTCGCTTTTGTGCTTGTGCCCGGTTGGGTAAAGGAGCCATCCGCTGTTCTGCTTGATGCGCTTAATGCCGGAAATAAAGGTGTTTATCCCGACTATGTGACCCACACGCTTCACAACGATGATTCAGATGAAGTCTGCGTGCGTATCCGACAACTCAAGGATGCAGGTGCCCTCAGGAATGTTAAAGTTATCTATATTCCATGCTATCTGGATGGTGGCGACGGTATCGTAAATATTTCTTATTATGATATTCTTCCCGCTTTCGACCTCACTTTGTTCCCCTCTTATTATGAACCCTGGGGTTATACTCCTCTCGAAAGTGTGGCGTTTGGCGTGCCGACTGTTACAGATAACAAAGCCGGATTCGGCCAGTGGGTGCTCGATAACTTTGCAAACGGTATTGACAATTGTGGTGTTAAGGTTGTGGAAAGAAACGACTCTGACTATCACAGAAGTCTTGACGAGATTGCTGCCGCCTCGGTGGCCTATGAAAAGTCTGACGCTCAGGCTCGCCAGCACGCCCGCAACATGGCGTTCATGACTTCATCAAAGACCGATTGGAAATTTTTTATGGCACATTACATCAAGGCATTCAGCATTGCGCTGAATCACAAGTAATTGCCTCAAAATTTCTACTCTGTTCAATCAGCTCATATTAAAGATATTAGAAAGGTTCGAAATCCTGATATTTATCCTTTTGAATCAATTTAACAAATAACAAACCAAAATAAAATCTTAAAATTTTATGAAACTTCAAGTTAGTAACACCAACCAGCCTGCATGGCGTAACATCACTGTCAGTGCAGAAATTCCCAAAGAGCTCAAACCTCTTGAGGAGATGTCTAAAAACCTCTGGTGGGTGTGGAACACTAAAGGCAAACATCTTTTCCGTGAACTCGACCATGACTTGTGGCGTAAAGTAGGGGAGAACCCGGTTATGCTTCTTCAGCAACTCAGCTACGAACGTTATAAGGAAATTCTTGCTGACAAGAACCTTATGAATGAGATTGCTGACACGTATCGTATGTTCAAAGACTATATGAACGTTCCCGTTGATAAGTCTGTTCCTTCAGTGTCTTACTTCTCTATGGAGTATGGACTCTGCAACTGTCTGAAAATATATTCGGGTGGTCTTGGAGTCCTCGCCGGCGACTATATCAAACAGGCTTCCGACAGCCGCGTTGATATGACAGCCGTTGGTTTCCTTTACAAGTATGGCTACTTCTCTCAGTCGCTTTCTATTGATGGCCAGCAGATTGCTAACTACGAATCTCAGAATTTCGACCAGCTTCCCATCGAGCCTGTTCTCGATGAGAACGGCCAGCCGATGATTCTTGAAGTGCCCTATCCCGGCCGCGTGGTTTATGCTCACGTTTGGCGTGTGAATGTTGGTAGAATGAAGTTGTATCTTCTTGATACCGACCTCGATAAGAACTCACAGTGGGATAGAGAAATCACTCACAAACTCTATGGCGGTGATTGGGAAAACCGTATCAAGCAAGAATACCTGCTTGGCATCGGCGGTATCATAATGCTTAATAAACTCGGCATCAAGACCGACCTCTATCACTGTAATGAAGGTCATGCCGCTCTTCTCAACCTTCAGCGTCTGGTTGACTACGTTCAGAACGATCATCTCTCGTTCAACGTGGCTCTCGAACTCGTGCGTGCTTCTTCTCTTTATACAGTTCATACCCCCGTGCCTGCCGGTCACGACTATTTCGAAGAATCTCTCTTCGGTAAATACATGGGTGAATTCCCTGCAAAACTCGGAATCTCTTGGAACGATCTTATGAATATGGGTCGTGAGAATCCCGACACCAACGAGCGCTTCTCTATGAGTGTATTCGCTCTCAACACTTGCCAGGAAGCTAACGGTGTGAGCTGGCTTCACGGTGAAGTTTCAAAGAAGATGTTCGCCGGTATTTGGAAAGGTTATGCACCCGAGGAATCTCATGTTGGCTATGTAACCAACGGTGTGCACATGCCTACTTGGGCTGCTTCTGAATGGAAAGATTTCTATGCTGATCATCTCAACTCTAAACTTTTTGAGAATCAGAGTGATCCCAAAATGTGGGAGAACATCTTCAATGTGCCCGATGAAGAAATCTGGAACATGCGCACAGCCCTCAAAAACAAGTTCATCAACTTTGTAAAGAAAGATTTCAGAGAAAAATGGCTTAAAAACCAGGGCGATCCCACCGAAGTGCTCAAAATCGTTGATAAGATCAACCCCAATGCTCTGATCATTGGTTTTGCTCGTCGTTTCGCTACTTACAAACGTGCGCACCTCCTCTTTACAGACCTCGACCGTCTGGCTAAGATTGTAAACAACGAGCAGTATCCCGTGCAGTTTATTTTCTCAGGAAAAGCACACCCCGCTGACGGTGCAGGTCAAGGTCTTATCAAGCGTATCACCGAAATTTCAAAGATGCCTCAGTTCTCAGGTAAGATTATCTTCCTCGAAGACTACAATATGATTGTTGCAAAGCGTCTAGTTTCAGGTGTTGATATTTGGCTTAATACTCCTACTCGTCCCCTCGAAGCATCCGGTACATCAGGTGAAAAGGCTGAAATGAACGGTGTGCTTAACTTCTCCGTGCTCGACGGTTGGTGGTATGAAGGTTATCGTCTTGCTGAGGATGCAGGTTGGGCTCTTACCGACAAACGCACCTATACCGATCAGGCTCAGCAGGATAAGCTCGATGCTGCTACAATCTACTCGATGCTCGAGAACGAAATCGTTCCTCTTTACTTCGCTAAGAACTCTCTTGGCTATTCTCCGGAATGGGTTCAATACATCAAACGTTCTATTGGTAAGATAGCTCCTATCTTCACCATGAAGCGTCAGCTCGATGACTATATTTCACGTTTCTATCAGCCCGAAGCTAAGCGTTTCGCCAAACTCGCTAAGGATGATTTCAAGGTTGCTCGTGAAATCGTTGACTGGAAAGAGAACTTCGTTTCAAAATGGGATGGCGTGCAGGTTATTTCTTGTGAATTCTCTGACGACAGTGCTTCTAACGGTGTTTATCGTTCGGGCGATCGCTTCTCTGCAAAAGCCGTTATCAATACAAACGGTCTTGGAGACGGTATCGGAGTCGAAATTGTTGTTTACAGCGACAAGGATGGCGAAAGCAAATATATCAAGCGTCAGGAACTCGATGTAGTGAATAAAGAGGGTGATATTTACACCTTCGAACTCAAAGATCAGATACAGGAAGCAGGTATCTACCGCTATGCTTTCCGTATCTTCCCCAAGAACGCCGAGCTTCCTCATCGTCAGGACTTTGCATACGTTCGTTGGTTCTAAGAACCTTTTAATCATATATAAAAAAAGATTGTGCCAAAAGCACAATCTTTTTTTGTTCCTATTCCCGACAGCCGAAATATATCTTTTTTAATATCAGGTGTCTAAAGTTTATAAGTCGGAGAACGGAGAATTTTCATGTATTCTTCGTAGCTTATGTGTCTGCCTCCCATACTTAACAGATGCGGAGTTTCAAATTGGCAGTCAATCATACGCCCTCCGGTAGCAGCCATTCTTTGTGCCAGTGCAATCAGCGCAATTTTGCTCGCACTCGGTTTGCGGGAAAACATACTTTCGCCCATGAAGCAGGATGTGATTGTCACGCCATAAAGTCCACCGGCCAATTTCTCGTTTTCCCAAACCTCTACACTCTGGGCAAATCCAAGCCGATGAAGTTTCTTATAGGCTGCTATCATATCCTCGCCAAGCCACGCCCCGAACTGATCTATTCTTTTTTCGGCACAGCCGTTTATTACCCCGTCAAAATCTTTATTGAAAGTTACTCTATAAGTCCCCTTGTTCAAAATATTTCTTACGGAGTGGGAAATGTGAATTTCATCGGGGAAAATAACAAACCTGTCGAGAGGGCAGTACCATTTCGGTTTTTTATAAAATCTGAATGAAAACCACGGAAAAATACCATTTTCGTAAGCCGCCAGAAGTCTTCTTGGTGATAAATCCCCGCCGTGGGCAAGTTCGCCATTAGGTTCGCCGGTCAGAGGATCGGGAAAGACAATATCATCAGGCAATTCGTAAATCATTTTTCTAATTTTAATTTATCGTTATCGTATGTAATTATCGCTTTTCCCCCGGTTTTCAGAGTGCCGAAAAGTATTTCACGCATCAGAATGGGCTTAAGCATCTGGTTAACAACACGTTCAATCTCTCTTGCCCCATATTCTTTTGTGATTCCCTTCCTGAGGATAAATTCCTTAGCCTCATCATTAATCTCAAGAGTCACACCCTTTGAATTCAGATTCTTTTGCAGTTCCCTGAGTTTCTTATCCAGAATAAGGGTTGCCATCTGATGATCCATATCATTAAACACCACTATCCCCGACAGTCGGTTGATGAATTCCGGTTTAAATGTTTTCTTTACCTGTTTCATCATACTTTCGCCGGCCCTTATCTTACTTCCGAATCCGACGTTTGCCTGCGAAGCATACTGTGCCCCGGCATTTGATGTCATAATTATTATTGTGTTTCTGAAGTCTGATTGATTTCCCCGGTTGTCAGTGAGGCGTGCATAATCCATCACTTGAAGAAGAATATTGTAAATATCTGAATGTGCTTTTTCGATTTCATCAAGCAGCAATACGCAATCGGGGTGCCGTCTCACAGCATCCGTAAGCAAACCTCCGTCTTCGTAACCAACATATCCGGCCGGACTGCCGATTAGCTTTGCTACCGAATGTCTCTCTGAAAATTCGCTCATGTCAAAGCGCACCAATTCCACTCCAAGCTCGGCAGCCAGCACTTTTGCTATTTCAGTTTTACCCACTCCCGTAGGCCCGACAAAAAGCAGAGAGGCAAGTGGCTTGTTTTCATCTGTGAGTCCCGATTTGGCCATCAATACAGCTTCTGTTACATTTCTTATAGCTTCACCCTGACCGTAAACCTGACTGAGAAGACGATCTTGAAGTGACATCAGCGTTTCTTCCTCGTTTTCTTTAGAGTTTATTCTATCGATATTGCAAATCTTTGACAAAATCATCTCCATGACACTTTTATCAACAGACTGAATCTCATTATCAGCCGGATGTATTCGGCGATATGCGCCCGCTTCATCCATCAAATCTATAGCCTTGTCGGGCAATCTCCGGTCGTTCAGATACTTAGCCGTTGATTTCACGGCATACTCTATTGCCTCTGATTCATATTTTACGTGATGATAACGTTCATAATTCGGCTGCAACTGGCGAAGAATACCAATCGTTTCTTCCACAGAAGGCTCGTTGATGTCTATATTCCGGAATCTTCGGGCAAACCCCTTGTTCTTTAATATATGTCGTTTGTATTCATCATGAGTTGTCGAACCTATAAATCTGATTTTTCCTCCCTCCAGATAAGGCTTAAGCATATTGGAGGCATCCAATACACCGCCTCCTGTTGCGCCGGCTCCTATTATCGAATGAATCTCATCTATGTAGACAATAGCATTCGGTTCCTTCTCAACCCCTTTCATGATCTCCTTTATTCTGCTTTCGAAATCTCCTCTGAATTGTGTGCCGGCAACTAAATTGCCCACATCCATACTGTATATTTTACTTTCTTTCAGCCGTTCGGGAACGCGTCCTTCGTTTATCAGACGGGCCAGCCCATACACCAATGCTGTTTTCCCAACTCCCGGGTCGCCTATGTGCATAGGGTTATTCTTATCCTTCCGGCAAAGGGTTCTTATTGTCTCCTCCAATTCATCTTCTCTGCCTATCAAGGGATTGTGATCTTGTTCCGTATCATTAAGACATTCCACATATTGCCGCCATTCTGATTTGTCATTACCTTCCTCTTCTCCGGGGGATGTTTCTCTTTCCGTTGTATTCCGTTTCCCTTCTTTCCCTTCCGTGTTTTTTTGAGTCTCATTCAAAAGCACGGATAAAAATTCTCCATCTCGGCCGCCTAATATTTTATTAAGATTATATGCTGCCTCCGATTCCTTAAGTTGAAGCAAAGAGTTGAAGATATGAGGGATATCTATAACAGAGCAGGAAGCAGACAGAATATTATTAATTGATTGTTCCATCACCTCAACCATTTGAAACGAAAAGCCGATATTGTTCGTTTCAAAGTCTTCGGTGGTTTCTAAACTTTCAAGATAAATGTCGAGCTTATCTTCAAGTTCGTTTATCGCTGATTCACCGGCCATTTTTTTCAATGCGCGGTATATATCTTTATTATCAAGAGATGATAAAAGCAGATGTTCCGGAGTGACATATTCATGCCCCATATTTTCAGCAAGTTGATACGCGTTGTCCAACAGAACTTGGGCTCTCTCCGATAGGTGAAACGTTTCCATTAAGACTTTTAAAGAATTTGGATTAGAGGAATTTAAATAAAGTTACTCTGGAAATAGCGTTGAGTTAATATAATAGTTCTAACTTATTAAAATAGTTATGACTTATTTCCGAGACTTTTTTGAATAGATTTGTAATCATTACCGGACGAGTGTAGGGACGTGGCGTGCCACGTCTGGGCAAACCCCGTCGAATTACCCTTAGCAACGTTCACACATGGCACGCCATGTCCCTATTAGGGTTGGTTCAGCCGTTTGCCTTTTCTACTGTCACTCTCAGCGGATAGTGGTTCTCTCGGGCGCAACTTATGGCGCGCCTCGATTTGGTTTGCGCTATGTCGTAACTGTAAATACCCACGATTGCCTTCCCTTCATGATGCACTTTAAGCATGACCGCATCAGCTTCAGGCTGGCTTAAATGAAAGATGTCGACAAGAACCATTACAACAAAATCCATTGTGGTAAAGTCATCGTTGTGGAATATAACGGCATATTTCCCCGGTTCGGAGAGATTAGTTTTATCCCGGTTCTTTATTGATATAGATTCTTTTGCCATTCTTCTAAGTTATAAATGGAGGATGTTCCATTAAGAAACACCCTCCTGATATGATTAATAGTTTAGGAAGAAAGATTATTCTTCAGTCTGAGAAGCAGCATATTCCTTCAGAAGTTTTTCCTGAACATCGCCCGGTACGAGTTCATAGCTTGCAAACTTCATTGAGAAAGAACTGCGTCCGCCGGTGATTGAACTCAACGAGGTTGAATAGCTTGACATCTCCTTCAAAGGTACCTTTGCATTAAGCTTTTCAATTCCGTTTTCCGATTCCATTCCCATGATAATCGCGCGTCGTCCTTGCAGATCGCTCATCACGTCGCCCATAGTATCGCCGGGTGTGAGAACTTCTACATCGTAAACGGGCTCCAGAATCTTGGGATTTGCATTACGGAATGCTTCAGAGAAAGCGTTGCGACCTGCAAGACGGAAGGATATTTCATTTGAGTCAACCGGATGCATTTTGCCGTCATATATCATAACGCGTACGTCACGTGCATAAGAGCCGGTGAGCGGTCCCTGTTCCATACGGTCCATAAGTCCCTTGACAATTGCCGGAATGAAACGTGCATCAATCGAACCGCCGACTGTGCAATCATACACCACAAGCTTGCCACCCCAATCCAACGGTATTTCTTGTTTATCGCGAACTTTGAGCTTGAATTCCTGATTTCCGAATTTGTAGCCGTCAGGTTCCGGCATGCCTTCTGTGTAAGGCTCGATAATCAGATGCACCTCGCCAAACTGACCCGATCCGCCTGATTGTTTCTTATGGCGATAGTCTGCGCGGGCAGCCTTGGTGATAGTTTCACGATAGGGTATACGCATCTCGTCAAACACGATGGGTAATTTTTCGTTGTTTTCGATGCGCCATTTGAGTGTGCGGAGGTGGAATTCGCCCTGGCCTTTTACGAGTGTCTGTTTTAATTCTTTGCTTTGTTCGATGATCCATGTCGGGTCTTCTTCATGCATTCTTGTCAGAATGGCCGACAGTTTCTCGGCATCACTTTCTGTAACGGGACGAATGGCGCGAACATACTTGGGTGCGGGATACTTGATGAAATCAAATTGATAGTCACATCCCTTGCCGTCCAATGTGTTGCCGGTGCGAACATCTTTTAATTTTACAGATGCTCCGATGTCGCCTGCCTCAAGTTGATCGATCGGTGTGCGCAGCTGGCCGCATACTGTAAATATCTGCGCAAGACGTTCTTTACCGCCACGGGTTGCGTTCTCAAGATCGTCACCGGCCTTCAGGGTGCCGCTCATTACTTTGAAATAACTTACTTCGCCGATGTGGGGTTCCACAGAGGTCTTGAAGAAGAATACTGATAACGGACCGTTTGAATCGGGTTTTACTTCAACTCCGCTTGTGGTGACGGGAGCCGGCATGTCACTTACAAAAGGACAAACATTGCCAAGGAATTCCATCAATCGGCGCACGCCCATATCTTTAGCTGCAGAAAGTACAACCACCGGATAAATCGAACGGTCAACAAGACCCTTGCGGATACCTTCGCGCATTTCATCTTCTGTGAGACTTCCCTGCTCGAAGAATTTCTCCATTAATGTCTCATCATTCTCTGCGGCAGCCTCCACAAGTATCTGGTTCAACTCGCGAGCCTTGTCAAGTTCTTCAGCCGGAATTTCTGTAATTTTGGGTACACCGCCATCAGGTCCCCATTCATATTTCTTCATCAGAAGAACATCGATCATTGAATGGAAATTCGGCCCTGATTCCAAGGGGTATTGAATCTGAACCACACGCGGGCCGAACGTCTCTTTCAATTGTTCAAGCACGTTTTCAAAGTCTGCTTTTTCTGCATCCATTTGGTTCACGCCGAAAATAACAGGCTTCTTTAGCGCAGCTGTTGTGCGGAATATATTCTGTGTGCCTACTTCTACTCCATATTGAGCATCTACAAGTATGAGACCCATGTCGCAAACTCCAAGTGCCGTATAGGCATTGCCAACGAAATCGTCTGCTCCCGGGCAGTCAATGATATTCAACTTCTTATTATTGAATTCCGCATTGAATACTGTTGAGAATACTGAATATCCATATTCTTTTTCTACCGGGAAATAGTCTGATACTGTATTGCCGGCGCTTATTGTGCCTCTGCGTTTTATAACTCCACACTCGTAAATCATCGATTCTGCGAGTGTGGTTTTCCCGGAGCCCTTAGATCCCAGCAGGGCTATGTTTTTAATTTCGTTGGTCTTGTAAACTTTCATGTCGTATTGCGATTTTAAGTGTTATTATTTATAACCGATGCCTCTTTTATATATTTAGGCTTCTTGTAACTTTTCAGCCGCAATTTAGTAAAATTTGTGTAATAATCATCATCTTTTATATATGTTGTGTAACATATTTATTATCTTTTATTAATTTTGCATTTTCAAAAACATCAAAAAATCGACAGCAATGTAATGACGCGGCCCGCCACGTCCCTACATTTTGCCGCCCCATTCCTTTCCGCGTGGATTTTTGTACTAAAGACCGAAAAGAAGCATAGCCCCAAAAACAACTTCAATATAATCTAATTTCTAAGTGTTACTTAAGAGCTAATTATGGCAGGTATTTATATTCATATTCCTTTTTGTAAAAGACGTTGCATTTATTGTGACTTTTATTCTGTTGGGTCTGTGCTGGCCGATTGGCCCCGATTTGTGGATGCTCTGATTGCCGAGGCTGACTTAAGACGCAAGGAATTTTTAAGTTTTTCTAAATCAGAGCCACTCTCTTTCTATATCGGGGGTGGAACCCCTTCTCTTATTCCTGAAGAAAATTTCAAGTACCTCGCTTCGTCATTAATAGATTTAATCGGCAAGCCTGCTGAATTTACAATTGAAGTTAATCCTGATGACATCAATTCTCAAAAAGCCGAGGCCTGGGCGAATGTGGGGGTTAACCGCGTTTCGATGGGGGTCCAGTCTTTGAACGATGATGAGCTCTCTTTTATCGGTCGCAGACACTCCTCGGCCCATGTTCGCTCTGCATTATCAATTCTTAAGGAAAAGTTCTCGAACATAAGCCTCGACTTGATGTTTGGCCTCCCGGGGCAGACCCTTGATTCTCTCTCAAAAACCATCTCGGAAATTGTGGATATGCAGCCTCAACATATCTCGGTATATTCTTTAATGTATGAGGAGCGGTCTGCTTTGACAAAACTCAGAGATATGGGTAGGATAGGGGAGATGGCAGAAGATGAGTCTCTTGAAATGTTTAAACTTATTTCTTCTGTCTTGAAGGAAAATGGTTTTGAAAGATATGAAATTTCCAACTATTCCAAACCCGGTTTCCGCTCTTTGCATAATTCATCTTATTGGGCCGGAGTGCCTTATTTAGGACTTGGGCCTGCTGCTCACAGTTATGACGGAAAGAATACAAGAAAAGCTAATATCGCTGATTTTAAGACTTATCTTGCAGAAATAGAGAAAAATAATACAGCTTATATTGTAGAGAAACTCTCTGATGAGGAATTGCGCGAGGAAATGATTATGACCCGTCTTCGCACAGCCGAGGGCCTTTCATTATCCCATTTTCGCTCTCGGTTTGGAACGAGCGAAGAGAATTCTCTTATGAGCAAGGCTTATACGTGGATAAAAACAGGGCATCTTGCTCTTAGTGCCAACGCCGAATTGTCGCTTACCGATAAGGGTGTGATGGTGTCGGATGAAATTATTTCAGATTTATTTTAACCGGGATAACGGTATGCCGACACAATGTCGGTTTTGCACTCAGTTGTTTAAAGCAACATCCACTAAAAATCCTCCCCCCCCCCGGCATTAAGAAATTTTAGTGGATGATGCCTAAAGAATGTTATCTGTTTATAATGGGGAGTAGAATGTTTTCGAAGTTTGAACGTGACACTATTCGATAATGGAAGTGCGTTGAGTCATTGAATTTTTGGCTGTGATGAACTATGTAATTCCCCTCCTTGAATTGTTTTTTCAGCTCTTCCCGGTCTTGTTCTTCATTTTCGAAATGAATTCCCTTGTTAATAATTACACTGTCAATAACGCTCCACGTCTTTTCCCATTCTTCACCCGAGGGTGGAACTATTCCCTGAACACTTTCTACAAAAGCCGGAAAGAATATGTCGTAAGGGATTATCCCATCTTTCAACAGTGAAAGATTGACCCTATAAAAGTTTCCATGATATCCGGTCTTTTCATATAGAGGTCCTTCAAACGAGTCTGTTTCCGCGAGTTCCTGTCTTAGATAGCGTCCGGATGCGGCTGTATCTGTAAGAATATGGCCCGGTCCGAAATAATCTTGCATGAAATTCTTATAGACGTCCCGATATTGCGATGCGGGATAATGCTTCAGCTGATAATCAAGAGCGTCAGATATGGAATCGGCGGTGGTAGGATACTCCTTAACTTCACCTATTTTTGCAGAATGAGATGTGCCTCCAATAATAAGCAGACTCAAGATAATGGCTGCTGAGGCAAGTCTTCCTTTTTTCATTTATATAGATTAATAATAGCAAAGACCCCAGCACCGGGCCGGGGTCTGAATAACTTATTTTAATTATCCGACTTGTTGCATGGTTTCATTATCGGTGCGCCCTTTGAGGATTCCTTTCCAGGTTATGGCTGCTAAAAGAGCACCAACCAGCGGGCCTACCACCATAATCCAGAAATCACCCCATGCTGTGGGAGAAAATAGAGCGGGACCAAAGCTGCGTGCAGGATTAACGGAGCAATTATCAACAGGAATACCAACGATATTTACCAATCCTAATGCAAGTCCGATTGCAAGTCCGGCGAATTTGCCGAAACCCAGTTTCTCGTCTGTCGCTCCAAAAATAACAAGTACGAAAAAGAATGTAAATAATATTTCCATAAACAATGCCATTCCGGCAGTAGCACCGGGTTGCAGCACGTTGGTAGCAAGATTTGAATCTCCGGTGATTCCTCCAAAGTCAAATCCTCCGTCCATATTTACAAACCAATATAGGAATCCGGCTCCAATCGCAGCTCCGATGAGTTGGCTGATTACGTATCCGCAGAATTCTTTGGTATTCATTTTCCCGGCAACCCACATACCGAAGGATACGGCAGGATTAACATGGCAGCCCGATATGTTTCCGATGCAATAGCAAAGACATACCAACACAAGTCCGAAACACAGACCAATTCCTAACACTCCGATTTTCGGCCCTGCCAAAACAGCGCTTCCACATGCCATAAGCACTAAAAACATAGTGCCAAAGCCTTCTGCTAAATACTTTTTCATACTGTTAAATTTTTTAATAAAAATAATTTATCTTATTAACCAAATTATTATCACCTTTGTTCGCGGGCAATATGAAATTCTCTTAAACTGATTGCAAGTTGTGTTTTAAATTCCGGTTTCAAAAGAAATATGCGATGCAACCACCGTCCCATTACCGGACGGACGTTACGATTTGTGACCGGACGAGTGTAGGGACGTGGCGTGCCACGTCTGAGTAAACATCGTCTCATTACCGGACAAATGTAGGGACGTGGCCTGCCACGTCTGAGTAAACATCACCGTATTACCGTCTGAGCAAACACCGCCACATTACCCCGTCGTAACAATCAGACGTGGCACGCCACGTCCCTACATTTTGCCGCGCAATTCGTTAGCGCGCGAATGTTTTTACATCACTCATGTGTCAACTCGTGATATGGCAAAACTGTTAAAATATATTAATAACTATTTTTATAGTTGTATAACTAAATTTTTAGTTATATCTTTGCTCATCCAAAGTATACGTAAAAAGTTTAAACGACTTTATAGTTGATTTGATCGGCTAATATTAAGATTATGAAAAAAGAACGGAAAAAGCTTACTCCGAAAGAGGAAATAATAATGAGTTGTTTCTGGCAAAACGGCCCGATGTTTGTTCGTGAGGTAATGGACAAACTTGACGACCCCAAACCGCATTTCAACACCGTTTCAACCTTCGTAAGGGGGCTTGAGGCCAAAGGCTGGCTTGGTCATGAGAATGTGGGTAATTCTTACAGATATTTTCCATTGGTTGACAGTTCGCAGTGGCGTGAAAATTCATTAGGTAAAATTGTCGATAAATTTTTCGGCCGCTCATATTTAAAGTTCGTATCTGCTTTGGTGGAAGAAGAAAAAATAACCACTTCCGAACTTAAGGACTTGATAGAATCAATAGAAAAGCAAAAGAAATCGCAATCCTAATCTATTCTTTATTAATACATGCTTATGGGTATATTTCTTACATATATACTTCAAGTTGCAGTTATAATGAATATACTCTGCTTAGTCTATAAGTGGCTTATATCCGACACAACTTTCTTTGCCCTCAACCGAGTTATGCTCATGTTAATTTATGCATTCTCCTGGTTGTTGCCGTTATTTTTGAATATAAACTGGCAGGTTGAAACTGTATCTGAAATTGAGGTTGATTTCGGGCAATTGGAAGTAGTTGGAATTGCATCTCCGGCCCCGGCATCTGATTATTCCGGCTATATCCGCGTCTCGATGTGGGTGTATTTGGCCGGGGTAGTAATTACCGGACTTTGGGTTATTGTGGGAGTTATTCGGCTCTCGGCCATAGTTAAGGCAGGTGTTTTCAGCAAAAAAATCGGTCGTTTCACTGAACTTATATGTGCCAAAGCTCCCGGGCCTTTCAGCTGGTGGAAATACATTGTGCTCCGTCCGCAGGATATGGGAGAGAATTATGACATGATTGTCACCCACGAACTCGCTCATCTTAAACTCCGCCACGGATTTGACCTGATACTTGCCCAATTATCTTTGATTTTTCAATGGTTTTCCCCCGCCTCATGGATACTGATGCGGTCAATAAAAGAAAATCATGAATATCAGGTGGATAAGATAGCAAGTGGTGCGGATCCTTATAGATACCAAATGATGCTAATAAAAATGACTGCCGGCACAAGATTGCCCCTCCTTGCCGACAGTCTTAATCACAGTAAACTTAAAAAACGTCTGACTATGATGATGACTAAAAAAACTTCTTCGTCGCGTCGTTTCGCGACCATGGCGCTCCCCGTAGTTGCGGCAGTGGCCTTCGTTGCTCTTTCTCAGCCTTCCGTTGCCCGGATTGCCGATATGGTGAGCTCAACTTCTATCTTGCCCCTGTCTTCGGTGGCGACAGACAAAGTTAGTAATTCTTATTCTTCTGTGCAAATGGCAGAATCAGCAGTTGATGTTGCTGCCCCTTCGCAGAGTGTGGATGAAAACACTCCCGTGGATTCAAAAAATGCCGATATGACTCCTTCTGTTGCAACCGACTCGGGAGCAGAGGACACTCCTGTGGCCCGGGACAATACTTCCGAGAAAGCTGAAAAAGCAAAACCTGCTATTTTCATTGACGGAGTTCTTTATAAAGGAGACTTAAACAGTATCTCAAGCGATGATGTTGCTTCGATGGTAGTTGTAAAAAACGATCCTGAATATCCGCAAGGCAAGATAATGGTAAAAACAAAAAATTCAAATTGGAATATTCCAAATGCCAACAATGAATCACAAACATATCTCGTTACTAATGAAAAAATAGCAGAATATAAAGGGGGGCAGAAGGAGCTGATGTCTTTCCTTGCAAAGAACATCAAGTGTCCTGAAAACCTGGAAAAAATGCAGCGCGTTATCGTTCAGTTCACCATAGAACAGGACGGCACCGTCAACAATGCAAGAATTGTGAGAGGTGGTGACGATGCTTGCAATGAAGAGGCTCTTAAGGTCGTGAATATGACCTCGGGTAACTGGATTCCGGGTCAAAATGATGGTAAGCCTGTAGCGACTCAATTCACACTTCCCATTAATTTCAAACCTGAAGTATCAGAATAAAAATCAGATAACTTAAATAATTAAAAAATAATTATATAAGCATATCTTGAAATTGCTATGACTCATTGTTGAGTCTTTTTGAAATGATTTTGAATTGTTCCTCGGTCGTTTAGCCCGTTAAACGACCGAGGAATAATTACATAGATAAGCAGCTCTTAGAATTAGTTTATATTGAAGTAATTTTTGTGACTATGTTACTTTTCGGTCTTTAATCAAAAAACGTAAAATATCATCGACAAATGTAGGGACATGGCGTGCCATGTATGATCATTGCGGTGTTCCCTCAGACGTGGCACGCCCTACACTTGTCCGGTAATGGGACGTCCTTACACTCGTCGGAACGTTCCGGCACTCGCCTTTCTCAATTCCCAAATCAATTCAAAAAAATTCCTGAAAATAAGCATAATCGATTTCCAGGAGCTGCTTAAAATATAAAATATTTCTACCGCTGTTTGAAAAGAATGAAATTATTTTATTAAATTTGCATTATGGAAAGTGTTTTTTAAACGTATCTATAATGGAACACTCTAAAAATACTATTGCTTTCTCCAAAATGCATGGTGCCGGCAACGACTATATTTATATCGATGCCACAAAGCAAATCCCCTCTGATTTATCGGATCTTGCCCGTAAAATGAGCGATGTCCATTTTGGCATCGGTTCAGACGGCCTCGTCGCTATTTTAAATTCCGATGTGGCCGATTTTCGTATGCGTATGTTTAATTCCGACGGTTCGGAAGCTGAAATGTGTGGTAACGCCACACGTTGCATCGCTAAGTATGTATATGAAAAAGGACTTACCGATAAGACAACGATTACTCTTGAAACTCTTGCAGGTGTAAAAATACTTTATCTCTCTGTAAGTAACGGCGTGGTCGATTCAGTTACTGTTGATATGGGTGCGCCCCAACTTAAGCCGGAACTGGTGCCTGTGTCCTCAGCTAATACGGAGGTCAAAATAGCCGAAATTGAAACAATCGGTAATAAAACCTATAAAATCACCGGCGTGAGCATGGGCAATCCCCATGCCGTGATTTTTGTAGATGATATTACTGATGAAATGGTGCTCGAAGAAGGGCCAGTGCTTGAAGTTGCAGAGATCTTTCCGCGCAAGGCCAATATTGAATTTGCCAAGGTGATTGACCGCAATAAAATCGAAATGCGTGTTTGGGAACGAGGCACAGGCGAGACCTTTGCATGCGGCACCGGGGCGTGTGCCACCGCTGTGGCCGGAGTGTTGAACGGACTCACCGACCGAAAAGTTGAACTGAAACTTAAGGGCGGATCTCTATTCATTAATTGGGATGAAGAGACTGGCCATGTTTTAATGACAGGCCCTGCTGCATTTATTTGCGACGGGGTGTTTTACTTATGATTTTAAGATGAGAATAAACGATAATTTTGAAAAAATGCCCGAGTCGTATCTCTTCTCGACCGTGGCTGCCAAACTAAGAAAGTTCCGCGAAGATAATCCCGGTGTAGAGGTCATCAGAATGGATATCGGTGATGTCACTCTGCCCATTCCTTCGGCTGCTTTGATTGCGATGCACAAGGCTGTTGATGACATGGCTGATAAAAGCTCTTTTCATGGATATGGTCCCGAACAAGGATACGATTTTCTCAGAAAGGCTGTTGCCGAAAACGACTATGCCTCCCGCGGAGTGCAAATCACACCTGAAGAAATTTTCATTTCAGACGGTGCGAAATCAGATCTCGGTAACCTTGGAGACATTTATTCAAAAGACTCTGTGATTGCCGTGGCCGATCCCGGATACCCCGTTTATGTTGATGCTAATGTTATTGACGGCAGGGGAGGTGAACTTATAAATGGCAAATGGAGTAACTTTGTTTATTTGGAAGGAAACGAACGCAATGGGTTCAAACCCGAACCCCCTGCGCAACATGCCGATGTTATATTCTTATGCTCGCCTTCAAACCCGACAGGGTCTGCGTTCACTCGCAATGAACTTAAGGCCTGGATTGACTATGCTCTTGACAATAGCGCTCTCATAATCTACGACTCGGCTTATTGTGCGTATATTACTGATAGCGACATTCCTCACTCGATTTACGAGATTGAAGGTGCCCGCAAATGTGCTATTGAAGTGCGAAGCTTCTCAAAAACCGCGGGATTCACCGGACTTAGATGTGGTTACACTGTGGTTCCCACCGAACTCACGGGCCTTGATGAAAAGGGTAGGGAAGTGTCATTGCGTAAGTTGTGGTTAAGACGTCAGACCACCAAGTTTAACGGTGCAAGCTATATAATTCAGCGTGGTGCAGAGGCTCTTTACTCGCCCGAAGGCAAGCTGGAAGTGAAACAAAATGTTGATTACTACCTTGCCAATGCGCGTCTGATTCGCCAAACTATGAGCAAAGCCGGATTCACTGTGTTCGGTGGCGAGAATTCTCCTTATATTTGGGTAAAATCTCCATCGGGAGAATCTTCCTGGGATCTGTTCGAGAAACTTCTTCGCGAAGTCAACATTTCCTGTACGCCCGGCGTAGGATTCGGTGATGCCGGTGAAGGTTACATAAGACTCACAGGATTCAACTCAACTGCCAACACCGAGCTTGCCATGAAAAGGATTATAGCCTTTTTTAATAAATAATGATAAAAAGGGGGGCAATAGCCTCCCTTTTACAATTGAAAACAATTACTCTGTAATTATATATCAGAATAAATATGTCAAATCTGAGAACTAAAAGTGTAGAGGAGGCTTCTGCCCGCAAAGCAGTGAAGGTGGAACTTCCTAAAGAGAGAGTGGAGGCTTATTACGGTAAGCAGGTATTTAATCGTCAGAGAATGTTCGAATATCTTCCGAAAGATACATACGAATCTCTTGTAGATGCTATTGACAATCGCAAAACACTGAGCCGTGAACTGGCCGACAGCGTCGCTGAAGGCATGAAACGTTGGGCTCTTGATAATGGAGCAAGACACTATACTCATTGGTTCCATCCTCTCACCGGAAGCACCGCCGAAAAACATGATGCATTTATCGAACACGATGGAAAGGGTGGCGTAGTGGAAAAATTCTCCGGCAAGCTTCTTGTGCAGCAGGAACCCGATGCATCCTCTTTCCCGAACGGTGGTATCCGAAACACTTTCGAGGCGCGTGGTTATTCTGCCTGGGATATATCCTCTCCTGCATTCATTGTTGATAATACTCTCTGTATCCCGACGGTGTTTGTGTCTTATACAGGTGAAAGCCTCGATTATAAAACCCCTCTGCTCCGCTCGCTTAACAGTCTTGACAAAGCTGCAACCCGCGTGGCCCGTTTCTTTATCCCTGATGTGAAGCACGTTACGTGTAATCTGGGTTGGGAACAAGAATATTTCCTTGTTGACGAAGCGCTCTATGCTGCCCGCCCCGACCTTGTAATGACCGGACGTACTCTTATGGGGCACGAGTCTGCGAAAAATCAACAGCTTGAAGATCACTACTTCGGTTCTATTCCCAGTCGCGTCGAGGCCTTTATGCTGGATCTCGAACTTGAGTGTCACAAGCTTGGTATCCCGGCCAAGACCCGACACAACGAAGTCGCTCCCAATCAGTTTGAACTTGCCCCTATTTTTGAAGAGGCAAATCTTGCCAACGATCATAACCTGCTTCTGATGTCGGTGATGGAGGAAGTGGCACGACGTCATAATTTCCGTGTTCTTCTTCACGAAAAACCTTTCGCCGGAATAAATGGTTCGGGTAAACACAACAACTGGAGTTTAGGCACTGACTCGGGTGTGCTTCTTTTTGCCCCCGGAAAGAACGAACGAGATAATTTCAGATTTGTTACCTTTGTTGCAAATGTCATGGCTGCTGTTCATAAACATAACGGTCTGCTCAAGGCATCAATAATGAATGCAACTAATGCGCATCGTCTTGGTGCAAATGAAGCTCCTCCGGCCATTATCTCTATGTTCCTCGGGTCGGCCGTGTCGGCTATTCTTGATAAAGTGGAACAGGCCGACGATATTAATAAAATCACCATTGACGGTAAGGAAACCATTCGTCTTGATATTGCTCAGATTCCGGAACTCACATTGGATAACACCGACCGTAATCGTACAAGTCCTTTTGCATTTACCGGTAACAGATTTGAATATCGTGCTGTCGGTTCTTCTGCCAATAACGCCTCGGCTCTAATTGCACTCAACGCTGCGGTTGCAAATCAGCTTAACGAATTTGCTGAAGTTGTTGAAAAATGTGTGGCCGACGGAATGGATAGGGATCTTGCAATTCTGCAGGAAGTAAAGAAACTTATCCGTGAGTCGCGCCCTATTCACTTTGACGGCAACGGATACAGTGAAGAGTGGAAACAGGAAGCAGCAAAACGCGGACTCGATGTGGAAACTTCCGCACCATTAATGTATGACAGATATATGGATGAAGCATCAGTTAAAATGTTTGAAAAAACCGGTGTTCTCTCCAAAAAGGAAATCGAAGCCCGCAACGAAGTGAAATGGGAGATGTATACCAAGAAGATTCAGATTGAGAGTCGAGTGCTTGGCGATCTCGCAATCAATCACATCATCCCGGCAGCCGTTCGTTATCAGTCTGTATTGCTCGACAATGTTTTCAAGATTCAGCAGCTCTTCAAGGGTGCCAAAGCCGATGCCATTTCTTCTCAGGACCTTGCAAATATTGAGGCTATCTCAGATCATGTTTCTGTGATAAAAACAAGTGTTGAAAGCATGATTAACGCCCGTAAGCGAGCTAATCATATCGACAATGAGCGCCTTAAAGCCATTGCATATCACGATGATGTGGTGCCATATATGGAAGACATTCGTTATCATATTGACAAGCTCGAACTTATGGTTGATAACGAGATATGGCCCCTCCCCAAATATCGCGAGCTCCTGTTCATCCGTTAAGGATAAATAATACGCTTCCGGTAAATATCGTGTAACCAAAATCCGGTTTGCCGCTATGCTACCCAACCGGATCCCCCCTTTTGAACTAAATATGCCAAAGAGTCTTGAAAATCATTGATTTTCAAGACTCTTTATTTTTAACTCACTTATTGGCTTGCATAAATATCATCTGAATATTATATAGACTAATATGCTCCGAAATTCGTTATAAATTTGAAGATAAGTTATAAAACTTTGATGCAGGGGGTGCTTAAACTGAAAAATTGTAATAGTAAGCGGTAATCTACAATCTTTCTTTGTTACTATAAAAAATGAGTTATGACAAAATATCATCAGGAATCAATAGCCAAGAAAAAGGCATCAATAGAGTGTTGGAAGAAGCAGCCGCTGAGTCCAGAAGAATATCGCTTTCAATTCAAGAAGTTGCGGGAACAACGTCTTGCAAGGGAGTCCAAATCCATGGGCTAAAACAATGGGCTATTAAGAATCAGGTTTGGATATCTGATCTAACCGAATTGGGTGAGTTTTCTGATCGAGGATCGGAAAACGAGGTTTATATGGATTCATTTCATGAGGTTGTGAATAAACTTAATGACTTCCGATATGCCGATGATAATTTGGAACCTTTCTTTCAGAGAGTAAATATTCACAATCGATTATTCCCCGATTGTTCTAATGTCCTCAAGGGTTTTGCCGACAACCAAGATGGTAAAATATGTGCAGTACTCGAGCAACCGTTCATTCGAGCTGATCGGGAAGCCTCAATTGAGGAAGTATCTGGAGAATTAGCCCTTATGGGTTTTACTCCGATGTGTGATGGCGAATACTTCACTAATGGTGAGATTGATATCTTTGACGCTCTCCCTAACAATGTGCTTCACGGGATAGATGGAAATCTATTCTTTATTGATACTATTTGTCTTCCCTCTAATGATAATTATTTAGATATTTACAAATCACTATCTCCTAATTGGCAAAGCTCTTAGAGATGCTCTTATTATAAAGTCGTTTTTTTTGAAGGATTATCCTTAGGCACATTATCAATCCCACTACCATTGAGCATTATTCAGACATGGCACGCCATGTCCCTACATTGCCGATGGAATTTCCCTCATCTTGGATGGGTCTTAGTATATTAAAGCCACGGCAGAATGATATTTGGCGAGATTAGAAGCCTTCTTAATCGCTTTCCAAGCCTTCCTTCCGATCTCTTCCTCAGCGTATTCCCAGAAGGGCTTTATTTTAGATAATATCTGAGCTTCTCCACAGAGTGTTGAACTGTAATGGTTAAGTAGCAAATTATGGAATTTCAGCATTTTTTCTATTCTTTCATCCCGGCTCCATGTTCTTCCTTCTTGCCATTCAGACACCAACGAGGGGCGACCCAGAACTCCGCGTGCTGTCATGGTCCCATAAATTTCAGGATACTTGCTTATGATATTGTCGATGTCTTCCGGGGTCTTCAATTCTCCATTAAACACCACCGGATTCCGACTTGTGGAAAGCAATTTTTCAAACTCATCAAGATGAAGTTCACCACCATATTGCTGACGGGCCACTCGGGGATGGACATCGACATGTCGAAGTGACAGACCATTGAGAACATCAATCACATTTCCCCATTCCGCGGGATCTTCAAAACCAAGCCGCATTTTTACTGAATAGGAGAGTGAGGGATATTTACTAAGCGTATCTGCCAGTTTTGAGATTTCTTCTTGATTCTTAAGGAAACCGGCTCCTCTTCCTTTTCCGGTCTGCAATGGGAACGGACACCCCATGTTCAGATTCACGCGCTCTGCACCAGCCTTTGAAAGTTCGCCAAGTAAAACTTCAAGCTCACCCATATCGCGGAAGATTACCTGCGGTTCAAGATCAAGACCGGAATTCAAATCAGATGTATAATCACGTAAATCTTGTTTTCTGAGGCTGCCGTGATCACACCTTATAAAGGGGGTGAAGTATTTATTGTTACCTCCATAAACTTCTTCATGAAAATGACGCCATGCTGCATCAGTATGCCCTTGAACGGGTGCAATTAATATTTTTTTATTCTTCATTTTCTATTTAGTCGGTATAAAAGTGAAGCCAACTGCAGCCATAAGGCATAAGAAAGCTGCCACGTGATTCCAATGTAATTTCTCTCCTTGAAACATCCACATCGCGATAACGGTAAAAACTGTTAAGGAGATGACTTCCTGAATAATTTTGAGTTGAAACAAACTGAATGGTCCGCCATTTTCGCGAAAACCTATCCGGTTGGCCGGAATCATGAAACAATATTCGATTAATGCGAGGCCCCACGATAGCAAAATCACTCCAATCAGAGGCCAAGACTTGATGTGGCCCGCTTGCTGCAATTTCAAATGCCCATACCATGCGATGGTCATAAATACATTTGAAATAATAAGCAGAACTACGGTGATGATTATACTCTTCATCAGTTCAATTCATTTAGATAATCCGAACTATCATTTTAGACTACAAAATTAGTTATAAATTTTAGTTTGCTGTTAATACGAAGTAAAAAATCCTTTTCTAATAAGGAATTTTAAAAAATTTTGCCTATTTTTGTAGTGCATGAGTAAAAATCTTTCTTGATATGAACATTAAAGAAATTACGCGTAACATCTTTTACTGCGGGGTTAACGACCGCGTAACAGAGAAATTTGAAAATCTATGGCCCTTGCCTTATGGGGTTAGTTATAATTCTTATGTTATTGTAGGAAGTGAAAAGACCGTTCTGGTTGATACAGTCCGTGTTGATGAAGTCAGGGAGTTTATTGAAAACCTGCGTCTCACCGTGGGTGACCGCAAAATCGACTATCTTCTTGTGAATCACATGGAACCCGACCACACAGGCTCCGTTCCATTGATTCTTAAGGAATATCCCGATTTGAAAATTATCGGTAATGCCCAGACCATCGGTATGCTCAAAGGCTTTTACCATATAGATGACGACAGCTGCTATCATGAAGTGAAGGATGGTGATTCTCTCGATCTCGGTGATCGTGTAATTACCTTCCACCTTACACCCATGATACATTGGCCCGAAACCATGATGTGTTACGTGCCCGATGTGAAGGTTCTGTTCTCCGGCGATGCCTTCGGAACTTTCGGGGCCTTGAACGGGGGTGTGGTCGACTCGGAAATGGAGACTGATTTCTATTTCCCTGAAATGTATCGTTACTATACAAACATTGTTGGCAAGTATGGTAAATTCGTGCAAAGGGCTCTTCAGAAACTCAAAACCTTTGAACTCGAATATATATGTTCCACTCACGGACCTGTCTGGCATGACAGAATATCCGAAGTTGTCGATCTCGTTGACCGCTTGTCGGCATATCGTTCGGAACCCGGAGTAACTATCATTTACGGCTCAATGTATGGCAACACGGCGGAGGTGGCTGAAGTCGTTGCTCGCAGGTTAGCGGAAAAAGGTATTAAAAATATAAAAGTGCATAATGCTGCCCATTCCGAAATGTCTGATATGATTTCAGATGCTTTCAGATATGAAGGATTGGTTGTGGGAAGCGCCACATATTCCATGAGACTGTTCCCCCCGGTTGAAACCTTTATGAATGCAATGGAAACACGTGAGATTAAAGGCAAGGTGTTCGCAACGTTCGGTGGTTATACATGGGCAAAAGGGGCGGTAGTCGCTAAATTGCAGGAATATGCCGACAGAATGAAAATGCCGGTGGTTGCTTCGATGATGCTTAAGCAGACCCTTGACAATGCCTCGAGAATGGAGGCGAATCAGCTGGCTGATGCAGTTGCCGATGCCCTGACATTAAACTAATGTAAAGGGCTTGTCAGATATTATCGTTACTTGTTTTTTTGTTTAGCCAACTTTTTGATGTAAAAAATGTTATAAAAGCATATAATAGTTAAAAAGGAAAGTTATGAAAAAAACAATTTATCTTGCAAGTGCGGCTTTAGCACTCATATCCCTTGCTTCTTGTTCGGGCAATAAAAGTTGCAATGGTGAAAAATGTAATAAAGTAGACGATATGCTCTATACCGGTGTGCTTCCGGCTGCCGACTGCGATGGGATCCGTTATACGCTCAAACTTGATTATGATGACGATAAAAACAATCTCGAAGGTGATTATAATCTCGTAGAAACGTATCTTCAGGCTGATACTGTTAATAAAGTGAATGGAATTAACGGTGACATAAGCTTCAAATCTGAAGGTGACTTCACAGTTGTGGAGCAGAACGGAAAGAAATATCTGAAACTTGTTAAGGATGCTAAGGATTCAAATCCGCAGGCAACTCCCGACTTTTACTTTGAAGTGTCAAGCGATTCTACATTGACTATGGTTAACTCTCAGCTTGAGGCCGCTCCAGACACATTGCTCAATTACACACTTAAGCTCGTTAAGTAAGAGAAAAAATTACGTATTATTCAGATTAAAACTTGATTATGATAAAGGTGACTATAGCACGGTTATAGTCACCTTTTCTCAAATTAAAACCTTTGCGTATATAGTCATTGGACCGGGAGGTGGTGTCTGAATCAAAAATAACTATGCCCGCGGATTCAATTGTTAAGTAGCAACGAATAATTAATCGATATATGTTAAACAAAGTAGTTAGGAATATCTTGAACGCTAAAACTCGTTCTTTTTGGCATATTTTGCTTTGTCATTCAGTTGCATACTAAAGTATGCTCCTTCATTCCGCAGCAAAATATGCTCAAAAATAACTTCGTTTTATCTGTTCATTAATTATTCGTAGCTACTTAAAAGGGAATTTCACAAGAAATCATATATGAACTATAATCAAAAAATCACCTTCTTGCAACGTGAGATTGAAAAAATAATAGATCCCTTGATTGGTAAAAAGGTAATTATCCCCGATGCTCCTTATTATGCAAATGTCGGGGATGTTTTGATTTGGCAGGCAACTTTGGATTTCTTGAAAAAGACTAACCGTGTTTTACTCTCTGTTTCAAGTCAGGATACATTCAGCTATCCCAAACTTGATAAAGACATAACAATTCTGTTAATGGGGGGTGGAAACTTTGGTGACTTATGGAGATTCCTTCAAGAACTCAGAATTAATATCATTGATCACTATCCTCATAACCGAATTGTTATGCTGCCCCAATCAATTTGGTATGATGATCCCGCTCTGATTTCAAAAGATTCCGATATATTTTCAAAACACAAAGATCTTCACCTGTGTGCCCGCGACAGGGTAAGTTATGAATTTCTGAAGAAACACTTCAATAACAACCATTTGTACCTTGTGCCTGATATGGCATTTTTCTTAAGCGAATCTCATCTTAAGCGATATCGCAATGTAGCTAATACAAACTCTAATTTGTTTCTTCTTCGCCGGGATAAGGAACTGAACGAAGGAATTGTCGATTTTGAGTGCCGGGCAAACACAATAACCGATTGGCCCTCATTGGAAAAAAGACCATTTATTATTAAATTATATGTTAAGATAAGGGAAATTCTGAAACCTTATAGTCACAGCAAGTGGAAGAATAAGATTTTAGATTTAACAGCGCAAATATGTTTCCGTAAGAAGCTGACAAGAGATGGTTGTAAACTCCTTTCTCGCTATTCCCACATCACCTCCACCCGGTTGCACGGAATGATACTTGCTATTTTGCTGCATAAACCTGTAAGATATATAGATAATACGACAGGTAAATTATCTGCCTTTGTCAATACATGGCTTGATGGGCTGCCCGATATAGAGCCCCTGGAACGAAAGGCAAAAACCAAGAGCCGATAAGAGACAAGAAAAATCCTCTGCAAATGTAGGGGCATGTTTAGTAGATACGTCGGCAAATTATCGGGCCCATTACTCGGCAAATGTAGGGACATGGCGTGCCATGTCTGGGTGAATACATTGACAAATAATCTGGTTCAATACTCGGCAAGTGTAGGGACATGGCGTGCCATGTCTGGGTGAATACACCGGCAAATTATCTGTCTCATTCTTGGTGGTTTATTCAGACATGGCACGCCATGTCCCTACATTTGCCGCCGCAATTTTAGCCACCATAATTTTACCGCCCCAATATTTGACCAAAGACCGAAAAGAAACATAGCCCCCAAAAATAGTTTCGATATAAACTAATTTTTAAGGGCTACTTATGTCTATTACTTCTTTATGTCTGTTACTGCTTTTTTATGTCTGTTACTTTTTCTTTTTCCTGAAGGCATTCCAGAGGATATAAATTACGCACAGTCCGAAAAGTGCATAACCCGCCCAACTGAGATAACGGTTATATTCTTCGACTTTATCAAACAGCATGGCCGGGTCTACGTGTACTGACAGCCAATATCCCAATGCTCCCAGAATGGAATTCCATACCAATGCTCCTAAGGTAGTGAAGATGGCAAACTGAGCGACGTTCATTCGCGAAAGTCCGGCCGGAATTGAAATCAATTGGCGAATTGCCGGAATGAGCCTGCCGATAAACGTAGAAATCGCGCCATGTTCGTCAAAGTATTTTTCGGCTTTGTTTACTTTTTCGCGATCAATCAGACAGGCATGACCAAGCCGACTGTCGGCGAATCTGTACACCACAGGACGTCCCACCCACAGCGCGATATAGTAGTTTATAAATGCGCCTACCAATGCACCGAGTGTGGCCATTATCACAACCATGAATACATTCATGTCTTCTCCTACGCCATAGTTGCGACACGCAAGATAGGCTGCCGGGGGAACTACCACTTCTGATGGAAAGGGAATAAAACTACTTTCTATCACCATGAAGCAGAACACAAACCAATAGTTTGCATTATTTACAAACCATTGAAAAAATTCGCTGGCATCGAAAATTGCCAGAGGTATCATTTCAAGCATACTTTTATTGCTTTGGATTACAATTGTTTCAGTTGGCTGATCGTTTCCAGAGGGTCGGATGCCCCAAACACAAAGCTCCCTGCAACCAACATGTCTGCCCCGGCCTCGGCCAATAGTTTCCCTGTTTCAAGATTTACTCCACCGTCTATTTCTATCACGGCCTTTGAGCCCGTGCGATCAATCAGGGCTCTGAGTTCACGCGTTTTTTCAACCGTATGTTTGATAAAAGGTTGCCCTCCGAATCCCGGATTTACCGACATCAGCAATACAAGGTCAACATCTTCAATGATATCGGTCAATGTGGAAACCGGGGTAGCCGGGCATAGAGTTACACCTGCTTTCATTCCGGCAGAGTGAATCTGTTGCACGCAACTGTGCAGATGCAGGCAGGCTTCCTGATGAACATTCATTATTTTCGCCCCGCTATCGCGCACTTGTGAGATCCACTTCTGCGGCTCGACTATCATCAGATGAACATCAAGTGGTTTGTTGCAGACTTTCGATACAGATTTCATCACAGGAAATCCGAAAGATATGTTAGGAACAAAAACCCCATCCATTACGTCTATATGGAGGTAGTCGCTTTCTGAGGCATTGATCATTTCAAGGTCAGGAAGCATATTGGCAAAGTTTGCCGATAGGAGTGATGGTGAAACTTTCATTTTATTTTTTAGTTTTGCAGTAATTAGCTCTATCGATTGATTTCAGCTGCTATTTACCTATCATTTTAAGAAACTCATCTTCACTAATCATGGGAATTCCGAGTTGCTCACATTTTTCACGTTTGGAAGGCCCCATATTATCACCGGCAAGAACAAAAGATGTTTTCTTTGAAATGCTTCCGACATTCTTTCCTCCTTGCGATGTGATGATATCTTTATATTCATCCCGACTGTGATGAGCAAATGTGCCTGAAATTACTATTGATTTTCCTTCAAGAGCATTTCCAGCCGGAGTCAGCTTATCTGAACTTACTTCGAGTTGGACTCCGGCTTTTCTCAGCGCCTCGATGTTATTCCCGTTAATGGGTTCGCGAAGAAAATCATAGATATTTTTAGCTATTATGGGTCCCACATCAGGAATTGCAGTAAGCTCTTCAAGTGTCATTTTCAACATAGCGTCCATGCTTTTTACAGAAAGAGCTATCCGCTTTGCTGTGGTTTCTCCCACATTTGGAATTGAGAGAGCATAAAGAACACGCTCGAATGGAACACTCTTTGAGTCTTCAATTCCCTTAATAATTCTGGAGGCAGTTTTGGGTCCGATTCTGTCAAGGCCCGATAGTTGTTCTTCTGTCAAGTCATATAACTGTCCGATGGTTGAAACAAGATGATTTGCATATAACAACTCGGCAGTTTCCTCTCCGATTCCATCAATATTCATCATTCTGCGTGCGCAGAAGTGCTCTATCCTGCCTGTTATCTGCGGCCGGCAGCCATATTTATTCGGGCAGCACCATGCAGCCTCTCCGAAAATTCGGGTGAGGGGAGTGCCACATTCCGGGCAATTCTTTACAAATTCTATCTTGTGTGCGCCTGCGGGACGTCTTGATTTGTCAACTCCCGTAATTTGAGGTATAATTTCTCCGGCTTTCTCCACATAAAGACTGTCGCCTTCATGAATGTCGAGTTCCTGCATTATATCATCATTATGCAGCGAAGCACGCTTCACGATGGTGCCTGAAAGTTGCACGGGCTCAAGATTGGCCACCGGGGTGACTATTCCCATTCGTCCGGTCTCGAACGATACGAACCTAAGGGGAGTGCATGCTCTTTCCGGATTAAATTTAAATGCAACAGCCCAGCGAGGCGATTTTGCCGTCGAGCCCAGATTCAGCTGCTGACGCAACGAATTTACTTTAAATACAAGTCCATCTGTAGCGACCGGCAATTCTTTTCTGTGCTCATCCCAATATGCTATATATTCATCTATTTGCTTAAGGTCCTTCAGAACTGTCATTGCTTTCGACACTTTGAATCCCCAATGCTCGGCAGCAAGCATATTTTCATAATGGTTGTCAAATGGCAGATTATCGCTAAGCAGATAATAGAACCGGGCATCAAGATGTCGCTTGGCAACTTCCCTTGAATCCTGCATTTTAAGAGTGCCCGACGCTGCATTACGTGGATTGGCAAACAAGGGTTCCTCATTATAAGATCGTTCTGCGTTGAGACGTTCAAATACTTCCCAAGGCATCAGTATCTCGCCCCTTATCTCAAATTCTTCAGGCCAATCTCCCGGAAGTAGCTGAAGGGGGATGCTGCGGATCGTTTTTACATTGGCCGTTACATCATCACCCTCAGTGCCGTCGCCGCGAGTTACGGCCCTCAACAGTCTGCCGTTCCTATAAGTAAGCGAGATGGATGTGCCGTCAAATTTCATCTCTCCGACAATGCCATATTCCTCTCCCTCAAGCGACTTGTCTATTCGTTTGGCCCACTCGTCAACCTCTTCTATCGAATACGTGTTGGCCAGCGACATCATGGGCCGTTCATGTCTCACATGCTCAAAACCTTTGGTAAGGTCTGAACCTACTCGTTGCGTCGGCGACAACGGGTCGGAAAATTCCGGATGCTCCGCTTCAAGTTTCTCAAGCTCTTTCATCATCTCGTCAAATTCCTTATCCGAAATGACCGGCGAGTTGAGCACATAATAATTATGATTATGTCGGTTCAGCGTGTCCCGTAATCTTCCTATTTCTTCTTTTATATCCATATTTTTAACGAAGTCGTTCAACCTTTTTCAGAAATTATTCTTTTTGAGCTTCCATTTTTTATCATTAAGCGTAAGTCTTAGCCTTCGTTTTCTATATAAGGATACTTGATATCCCATAGAAACAAAGCCTGAGCCGGCATAGATGTTCCGGCCGCGCACCTATCCTTACACTCAATTATTTTTTCAAATTGCGACAGCGTGATTTTTTTTCTGCCCACATCGACCAAAGTTCCTGTAACCGCCCTCACCATATTCCTCAGAAATCTGTCGGCACTGATGGTGAAGACAAGCCCCGGGGTCCCATATTGGTTGTCCCATGTGTCCCAACGCGCCTCGCTCACATCACAAATATTGGTTTTTGCATCACTGTGAAGTTTGGCAAATGAGGTGAAGTCTTGTGTGTTTATAAGAAGAGCTGCAGCTTCATTCATTGCCTCCACATCAAGATCGCGCGGGCAATACCATGAAACATCGTTCAGAAAAGGACTCTTTTCGAGGGCCACAAAATATTTATAGGTCCTCAATGTCGCGTCAAAACGGGCATGAGCCTCTTCGTGAACGTCTATTATATCTGAAATGCCTATCGAACCACCGCAAATCCGATTAAGTCCGTTTATCAGGCGCTTACGGTCGGGCAGTTCAGAGTCATAATCAAAATGAGCATACATCACCCGGGCATGAACCCCGGTGTCTGTGCGGCCGGCGCCTGTAACCTGTATGGGTTGTCTTAAGATCGTCTCTAAAGATTCTTCCAATGTTTGCTGAACGCTCGAAGCGCACGGCTGGCGTTGCCAACCGTGATATGCGCTTCCGTTATAGCTTAATTTTATGAATCTTCGCATCAGTCTCTTTCAAGATATGTGCTTCCGTACAGGCCGGATCTGTAATTATTCAGGAATTGACGACCCTCCTCGGGAGTTATAACCCCTCGCTTCATCGACGCCGTTACCCACGATTCCAGATTTCGCACAAGTTTTTTTGGATTATATTCAACATAGTCCAAAACGTCGGCCACGGCCTCGCCGTCAATAATCTGGGCGATTTCATATCCATCTTTGGTAAGTGCGATATGAACAGCGTTCGTGTCGCCAAACAAATTATGCAAGTCGCCCAAAATCTCCTGATAAGCACCGACAAGAAAGACGCCGAGATAATAAGGCTCGTTGGGCTTCAGATCATGAACACTTAGGGAGTAGGAGCTACCGTTTGGTGCCACGAAACGGTTGATCTTTCCGTCTGAATCGCACGTCACGTCCTGAATGGTGCATTGGTGAGTCGGTTTCTCATCAAGCCGGGTGATAGGCATCACCGGAAACATTTGGTCTATTGCCCATGAATCCGGTAGTGACTGGAATATCGAAAAATTGCAGAAATATTTCTCCGGAAGCATGCGGGCCGCCTTGCGAAGTTCTTCGGGCGGATGCTTCATCGATTTTGTCATGTCGCGCACGTCTCTGGCAACACTCCAGAACAGTTTCTCTATCTGGGCGCGTGTCTTTAAATCAAGAAGTCCGAGACTGAATCTTTCAAGGGCCTCTTCGCGTATTTGCAACGCATCGTGCCAATCCTCGAACACACGTGTGGAATCTATCTTATCCCATATATTGTAAAGCTCTAATGCAAGCTCATGCGGGTCATCGCCCAATTCATCCTCATCTTTCCAAATGGGCAGCTGGGCGGTCTCAAGCACCTGGATTATCAGAACCGAATGGTGTGCGGTCAGCGAACGTCCGCTCTCTGTTATGATATTCGGATGTGGAAGATTATTTTTGCGGCTGGCGTCCACAAGTGCCGAAACCGAGTCGTTCACATATTCCTGTATGGAATAATTCATCGAGTTCTCACCACTTGACGACCGGGTGCCGTCATAATCAACACCCAGACCTCCCCCTATATCCACAAAGTCTATCTTAAAGCCCATTTTTGAGAGCTGAACATAAAACTGCATCGCCTCGCGAAGTGCATTTTTTATGCGCCTGATTTTTGTTATCTGACTCCCGATATGGAAATGGATCAGTTTGAGGCAGTCGGTCATCTTGTTCTTCTCAAGAAAACTGAGGGCATCAAGAAGTTCACTTGAATTTAAGCCGAATTTACTTACATCGCCTCCCGATTCTTCCCATTTGCCCGAACCCGACGACGTGAGTTTGATTCTGATTCCTAAATTTGGCTCTATATTAAGGCGCCGTGCAACCTTGGCGATAAGCTTGAGTTCATTGATTTTTTCAACTACAAGAAAAATGCGTCTCCCCATCTTTTGGGCCAGCAAAGCAAGCTCCACGTAGTCCTCATCCTTATAGCCGTTACATACGATAAGGGAATTCTCATGTGTGTTGACGGCAAGGACTGCATGGAGTTCCGGTTTCGAACCGGCCTCAAGACCAATATTATACTTGTTCCCGTGGCTTACTATTTCTTCAACCACCGGACGCATCTGGTTAACCTTAATCGGATAAACTATAAAGTTCTGGGCCTCGTATCCATATTCATCGGCTGCCTTGCGGAAACAATCTGAAATCTTGCGGATTCTGTCATCGAGAATATCCGGAAAACGTAACAACAAGGGTGCGTCGACATCACGAATCTGCAATGTGTCCATCACTTCCTTTATATCCACCGGGTGACATCCCGGTCGAGGTGTTACCTGAACGTGTCCCTTATCATTTATAGAAAAATATTTCAACCCCCAACCCGGCACATTATATAATTCCGCCGAGTCTTCTATTCTCCATTTTCTCATTACTGCTCTATGGTGTTTTTATTAATTTCTTTTACCGACCTTCAACATTTGTATGTCCGGCTGTTGATTTAACCAGCGGTCATCAGTCCTGTTTTCTCCCCAACAGTTCCACCTTCTCAACGATGATTTCAGTTATCCGTCGCCTTATTTTGAGTTTGTCTTCATATTCACGACTCTTGATTTTGCCTTCTACGTAGAGACGCGTACCCTTGCGGATATACTTCTCTGCCAACTCGGCATTTTTTCCACCCATCACAAGTCGGTGCCATTCAGTTATCTCAGCTCCCGTTGAACTGTAATAATCGTTCGTGGCAAGCGATACGAACGCCACGGCCTTATCCTTCTCGGGATAACGAACCTCCGGGTCGCTTCCCACAAATCCAAGTAATATAACTTTATTTACCGACATGGCACCTTACTATAATTTAGAGATTATGTATATTTATCCGATAGGCTTATATTTATCCGATAGGCTTATATTTATCCGACAGGCTTTAGTCTATCCAATCGTTATGTGGAAGAAATCAACCTCTCACACATCTGAAACTCCGGATGTGCCGACAGGTGTGAAGTCAATCGCTTTAAGGGCAAGACCGGTGCGCTCGTGAAGACCGAACATCAGGTTTAAGATATGCACGGCCTCTCCGGCACCTCCGCGAAGTCGGCAATCGGCTATTGCCTGAAGGTGCGCACGGCCACTTTCTTCTCTTATAACGCTCACAACACACTTATTGGTTCCCGCAACTTCCGAGACACCTACAGGAATCTGACTCACAAACGAGAAGTTGTGATCATCATAGATTTCGTAAAGTTCCAGTATTTGACCCGTTGTCAGGCTTGTGGCAAACTTAATGCTCATCATGCTGCTGCGCCTTGCTGCCGATTCTTCAGCACTTATTTTTATTGTGCCGTTAAAACTTCGCTGCACTTCCTGAAGCCGGTCGGTGATTTCGCGTTCAACTGCATTTATATCTATTTCCTCAAGAATTACGCGCGGAGCGGAAACGTGAATCTCGATATCTCCGTTTAAAAGAAGATGATTCGCAAACGGATATAATGCTACGAGTGACATGGAGGCAAACGAAGTCGGAACAACAGCTCCGGTCGCTCCGCGCACCAATAGCTTCCTGTTTATCTCGGGAAGTCCGTAGACAATTCCGTGACTCTCTATATCGAGACCTTTGGGCCAGTTTAACAGAATCACCTTCAGATCCGGGCGCACTATCCTCATCTGTGTGAACTCTGCTGTGCCGAAGGTCAGCGAATTGCATACGAACAGCACATTTAAACGAGAATAATCTAACGATCCGGTGAAACTCAAATCTGTCTCGCCGATCAGACCATGATGGTGATGTGTTATCGGAGTCCCCTCAAGGCCGGGAGCCTGCGCACCTAATATTTCTACATCCGGATGCATTGCCAAAAGACGTATCAGCTCGCCTCCTTCGGGGGTGTCTGCTCCGATTATTCCAACTCTTATCATATATTCTGTTAGCGTTTATTCTGTTAGCGTTTTAAGAAACTGATGACTTCGTGCAAAATAATATTTAATATTTATCAAGAGGCAAGAGACGTGAGAAGATTTCCATTGCCCGCTCATGACTCACATTTTCATCCAGCACGGCAAGGATGGTGTCGCTCCCGGGAATCGTACCTAAAATTTCAGGAGTGTTGCTCATGTCTATATCGTATGCAAGCCCGGCTGCATAGCCATTACGTGTCTTTATAACGGCGATGTTGCGCGACAGTTGCAGCGACACGAAGCCGCTTTGGAAATTTGGAGTTGACAAGTCGATAGCACCCTTCGACAGTAGCTTGTCTTTGAGAGAATTGCTGTCTGGCAAAATATACATGTACCCTCCGCGGTCGGTCGCAACTTTTGTGGTCTTCAGCATTTTTAAATCGCGGGATAAGGTGGCTTGTGTAACCTTAAACCCCTCGGCTGCAAGAAGATCTGCAAGTTCTTCCTGACTGCCGATACACCTTGTGGTTATAAGGTGTATCATCACTTCGATTCTGTTTTTCCTATTTTTCATTTGCTTTTCCGCAGCGATTAATGGGGTGATTATTCTCAGTCTTCTTTCTCCTGCTCGGCCTCAAGTTTTTCTATCAGGCTTTTTATTCGCAACGCCTCTTCATAGTCTTCGTTCTCTGCGGCCTTCTGCATCTCTTTTTGCAAGTCTTCTATGCTTTTCGGTGCGGATTCTTTAGCGTGAGGCTGACGTGACCCTCTGCTTGCGGTTGCTTGCGTGCTTTTTTCTTTCCCTGACTCCGACGAGTCAAAACCCGACTCGGCAAGCACTGCGGCTGTTGTGTAGATCGGAGCTCCGACGCGGATCGCAAGTGCGATCGCATCGCTGCTTCGGGAATCTATCGTATGCGTGTTGATTCCATCCGATAAAATCAATTCCGCTCCGAAAACACCATTTTCCATTTTATAGATATTCACTTCCTGAAGGAAGATGCCGAACGACGAAAGCATATTGACCATCAGGTCGTGGGTCAGCGGGCGAGGAGTGATGACCTCCTGAAGCTTACATTCTATTGCCTGTGCCTCCGGAAAGCCGATAATGATGGGTATGCGGCGTGTGGTGCCGGTTTCTTGCAATACCACCGCATAAACTCCTGACTCTATTTGATTGTAGGTTATTCCAACAAGCTCAAGTTTGATCTTTTCCATTTCTCAATTCTTTTTGCTGTTATGGGGGAGACTAATCATGCCCGAGCCCAGGCATAAAGCCCGGTTAGGACTGTAAATTATTGCATATTGACCCGGTGCTATTCCTTGAACATCCGAATCTGATTCAACTCGGTAGCCCCCTGTGGGGGTCTGATATATCTTTCCTGTTAAAAATTCAGGTGTGTGTCGCGTCTTGAAGGTTATGTCAATTCCCTGTTCCGGGTCTGCGCCGGCGCCTTGCGCACTGTCAAACGGGTTCTCGGTGATCCAATGCATTTCTTCAACCGGTATCACTTTCCCGTATTGTTTACGAGTGTCGTACCCGTTCGATACATACACCACATTATCGCGAACATTCTTTCTTACAACATACCACGGACCGCCACTCAGGCCGAGCCCTTTTCGCTGCCCGATTGTATGAAACCAATAGCCGCGGTGTTCGCCGATTTTTTTCCCCGTCTCAATTTCTATCACCGGGCCGGGACGAGTGCCGAGATGACGTTCGATGAAATCGTTATAATTTATCTTACCCAGGAAGCAAATTCCTTGGGAATCCTTGCGGGTTGCGTTCGGCAGATTAACTTCTACGGCACGTTTCCGAACTTCGCTTTTGGGCATGTCGCCCAACGGAAACATAAGATGACTCAATTGCTCATAACTGATTTGAGCAAGGAAATCTGTCTGGTCTTTTACCGGGTCGGCAGCTGTGGCAAGATAATATTTCCCGTTTATTTCTTTAATTGATGCGTAATGGCCTGTGGCCACCTTGTCATAGTCCTTACCCCAACGTTCCTCAAAATAGCCGAACTTCACCAGCTTGTTGCACATCATGTCGGGGTGAGGAGTCAGTCCCTCTTTTACGGTGCGGAGGGTATAGGCCATTACGCTATCCCAATATTCCTCATGAAGGGACACGATGCGAAGGGGTAGATCATATTTCCTCGCTATCAGAGTGCACATTTCTATATCTTCATCTGCAGCGCAATCTCCCTCTCCGTTGTCATTGCCAATTCTTATATAATATAAATCCGGTTTGTAACCACGGGCGGTAAGCAGGTCGACCACCACCGCACTGTCCACTCCGCCGGATACCAATACAGCTATTTTCATACCTCCTCAAGTTCTGATTCACTCTGATTATCCGAATGTATAAAATGCAACGACAAAAAATAATCTACAGATATTTTGCCGGGCCCCACAAGCATTATAAAGAAAAAGATACCCATGAACATTATCGGCAGATAGGCCGGATTGCTCCAGCTCATCGTGTAGGTGGCCTGACTCGTATGGGTTAATAAGAATATTTCACAACCAAGCATCGTAAGAAAGGGTGGGAGAGCCATAAGTCGGGTGCAGAACCCGAACATAATAAAAATTGAACAAACAATTTCTATCGCAATCAGTATGCCGAGTCCTACGCTGCCGTCAATTCCGATAATTGTCGGAAATACCTCACTTATATTTTCGAATCCGGCCCATTGCCTGATACCGAATTGCATCAGCATCACCCCCACAAACAGACGCAGGAAAAGGCGCCCCATGTTGGTATATGAATAGCCCGTGATTCGTATATATGTCCGTTTAATGATATTGCTCATTGTTTTTGAGTTTACGTGTAAGTAGCTACTTATTAATTTCCGTTTTATTGTGCGGCTGCCACTGCAATGTCAATGGCGGTGGTGACAGGCACATTTTTTGCCGCTACATGGCCTGCGCTATCCATTACATAGATCGAGGGCGTGGCGCGAAGATCGTAAATTTCTCCAACCGTGTCGGAGGCCCCTACATGCCATTTTGACGGATAGTCTTTCAGTTTTTCCTGCCATCCTTCATCCGGGTCGACATTTATGAAAACAACGTTCACTTTCCCCTTGTCTACCAATTGAGAAAGGCGCACGTTCGTGTCTAATTTCAACTTGGCCATGCGGCAATCGTCACAGTCCGGATTGCCGAACTCGATGATCGTTATCACCCCGTTGGGATGATAATGGGCAATCGAACCGTCTACGCGGGTATAGTCGAATTCCGGAGGCATTGAACCCCGCAATGTGTTGGTCAGTTGCGCCCGAAGCTGTTCATATCGCAGTTTACGTTCCTTTTTGACACCCTTGCATGAGATTACGTTATCCAGGAACTTGATAAATATCACATCATTCCAGAATGAGGCTCGCGGGCCATATAATGCCTCTTCCGCTGCTTTGGCGAACTGAATACTCAAAATAGGATTCTTTGAAATCCGGTTGATCAGTTTGGTTACAGAGGCTTCAGCCACATCCGGCTCCGACCAGCGCATCGGTGCGACATACACACCGAAGGCATCGTTCAACGCATTCTGATCCACACTCCCGGATTGTGCAAAATCCATCCCGTCCCAGAAATGTTCCATCAGATAATTGGATTTACCTTCCAGACTTTCAATGTTGTCGGGAGCCACCGGATATTCGAACAGTGGTTTTATCACTATTGGTTCACTGGTTTGACCCGACAGGGGAGATGCCAGACAAATTGCACTGACTAAAGTCAATGCCGCACCTCTAAGTATATTTTTTGTTTGATTCATTAAAGCTCGTTACTGTAATAATCTCGTTACTGTAATAATCTCGCACACATACTGATCGTTTATTCTTCCACAAATGATCGTATGGCATTGGTCCATGCCTTGTAGCCTGAGCCTGTAAGATGCAATCCGTCGTTTGTATATTCTCGCTTAAGGTTGCCGGTTGCGTCAGAAAGGGCTGGCCAGAGATCAATATAGACGGCGCCTTCCTCGCCTGCAATTCGCTCTATTTCACGATTGAATCCTTTGATCACCTTTTCTTTCCCCGTAAGTGATTTATACCGGTTGGCCTTGCTGTTAATGGGCATCACCGACTGCAGATACAATTTTGTGTCGGGAGATTGTTCCCTTATTTTCTTAACGAGTGCCGCATAGCGGCGGCCAAGCTCCGCTACGCTGTGATTGTGTGAAACGTCATTGATGCCGATCAATAGAAATATTTTTTTCGGATGCCCCGATGTGACTTGTTCAAGCCTTTTTTCAACTCCGGTAATTACATCCGAACGTATCCCGCGGTTTTTTATATTATCGGCGTGGAACAGCTCGTTGAATTCTCCTCCATCCGTAATTGAATTCCCTAAAAATACAATATCATCTTCACCTATCGGCAGAATCTCGAAAAGAGATGTCTTCTGGTCCCAATAATCATCGGCACGCGTTGGCAGGGGAGAGCTGAGGCATCCGGCTATCATCAATGCTGCCAGCGAGCTGCTTAAAAAGGTTGTGATTTTATTTCTCATCTGAATATGTTTTTGTAACCGGTGTTGTTCTTTTTACACTCTTGCTTGTTTTGATATCACTCTTGCTTGTTAATATTACTCTTGTGTCAATAGGCTTTGGTGTGATACTCTATTAAACCGTCAATTGGCTTGGAAATGATTTTTCCAACTTTGTAACCCTCATCAGAGGCAGCCTCTTTAAGTATGTCGGAAAAATGAAATGCTATACTTCCCGTGAAACAAATCGGAACTTGTCGCGAATCTTTGTAGGAAGACACATTCCTATCAAGAAACGTATCAAATTCTCTTCTTACCATTGCGTAAATATATGGATTCCACAGATGTGAACTGATAAAGGGAACAAACGAAGCAAGAAACTTCCCGGGCCGCGGATTCCGGTAGATATTATCTAATATCTCTCCGAGCGAAAGATTATATTTTTTCAGAAGACTCTCTTTTATCGGCTGCGGTAATTTCCCTTTGAAAGCATCCGACAGGAGTCGTTTGCCTAAAGACGCTCCGCTACCTTCGTCTCCTAAGATAAAACCCAGCGACGGGATGTTGTCAACAATCTTTTCCCCATCATAACGGCAGGAATTACTCCCGGTGCCAAGTATGCAGGCAATGCCCCGGGAATGACCCAAAAGGCTTCTTGCAGCTCCCAGAAGATCCGTATAGACATGGATTTTACAAGCAGGAAAAATACTGCCGAAAGACTTGCCCACTTTTTCACAAATGCTTTCTGTGGCACAACCCGAACCGTAATAGTAAATTTCATCGGGCACACCGCTTAGGGCGAGTTGGCTCTTCACAACTGTTGCAAGAGATTCAAGATCATCTTTTTCTGCTGTCAGCGCATTTATCCCTTCTGTTGTGAACCGACAAAGTTCTTTCCCCCCATATTCCGCGAGGGCCCAGTCTGACTTGGTTGATCCTGCATCTGCAATTAATATTCTTCTCATTTTCTATTATCTGAACCCTTTGAGAGTCTTTAGCCGTATATTTTATTTATAGCACCTACATGGCATTTATTTCCGTTACGCGGCAACTATCGAGATTTGAGAGCTATCCGCTCACATCGATGTCTGTTAAACTACTTAGTAGTATGCTTAATTTGCAAATTTAATTAATATGGGGAGAATATACAAAAAATTTACAACGTTTTATTCGCCTTTTCATCACGGAGGCATAAAAAAATGCCGACTTTTCAGCCGGCATTAAATAATTATTAAAATGGTTTCAGATCTTATAATTTTAGAAATTTTCCCATTCGTCATCACCGATCACGTTGCGAAGCATCGGACACATCTCGGCGTTCAGAGTGGTAAGCATGTAGTTGTTAGCTACATTCAGTGTGGTCAGCATCGGGTCGTTGGTGATTGTAACTGTCAGAAGCTGGTTGTTTGAGGCATTGATTCTTTGCAGGAAACTTAGATTTGAAAGATTCAATGTGGTCAGGTCATTCCAGGATACATCCACAAACGCAAGTTGCTGGGCGTTGCCAACCTGAAACTCGGTAAGATCGTTATAGGGTGCCCAGATATCATTGATAGATTTGCAGTTGTTGAACACAAGCGCAGTCATGTGATTGTCAGAACACAAAACGCTGCTCAATGCGGGGAGATCCTGAAGATACATCTTTTGGATTCTGTTGGAATTGAGATTAAGGTTCTCAAGTGCAACGCAACCTGTCAGATCAAGACCGCTAAGTTCATTATAGCCTGCATAGAGCGATTTTAATTGCTGGCAACCGGCCACACTCAGATTCTGAAGACGATTGCTCATACAATTCAGAAACTCAAGATTGGGAGCGTTTGTCACGTCTAAGGCTTCAAACTGATTGCCAGAGATGTTTAGCCTTTTCAACAAAGGAATTTGCTGAAGATCCATATCCGCAAGACGGTTGCGGTTAACTCTTATTGTCTGCACCTGAGGGCAATTTGTGATGTCGAGAGCTGTCAGACGGTTGTGACCCGCATTAATTTCTACAAGACTTGGATTGTTGCTAACTGTCAGCGATTCTATCTTATTGCCCGATACATCAATTTTTTCAAGATTAGGAAAATTACTTAGATTCAGCGCTCCGCTTAAATCCTTGTTTTTCCATGTTATTTCAGTGATGTGGCCATCTTTGATTTTTAAACCTTCAAGATTGCTCAGATTGTTTCCCACAACTCCAAGGCGACTGCCATTGCTGGTGCCCTCTACCGAAGGCTGATTCATGAAACTTAACAGTGCTTTGGCCTCATTCTTATTTATTGATTGAGCCAATCCTGTAGAGGCTACCGCCAAAAACGCTGTCATTAATAATGCTGCTTTTTTCATAGTAATTTCTGTTTAGTATATTTGTCGAAAGTGGAATTCACTTTATCGTTTTATATCTTACTTCTTAACACTTAAAGATATAAAATGGTTTACTTATAAAATGTGTTTTTGTGGACCGAATGCCTGCAGCATATTTGTCTGTTTGCGACAGAAGCAAAAGATACGTGGGATACGTGATTGAAAAAGATATGCGATTGAATAGGAGATATCTGTGATTTTTTAGTTAAAATTTTTTCTGAAGCAGAACAAAATCACCTTCCTGTATGTTTCAATGTAAAAGCTTATCAAAGGCTTTTGAACGGCCAACGAAAGTTTTGAAATTCCCTAATTTATAAAAGTTATCAACATTTCCTTTCTCTCCGGTCAATTAATCAATAATAATCATTAAAAGCATTCAAATCATGGCAATACCTGTACTTAAAGCATTACTCGTGATTGTTATCCTCGCATTGATGATTTTGGTGCTGTTAGGAATCAATCATATCTTTTCGGGAAATTTCACAACCGATGATTCTGATATTGACGATCTGCGTAACGATATTATAGAATCAGACGACGTCATATCAGAGCAAAACGCATTTACGGAACTTGTGAAAGTAAAGGTTCCGACCGGAAACGCTAAAAAATAAGCGTACCCGTGGCATATAGATAAACCACAAGAAAATAATGAAATATAAAATTATTATGTTTTTAAACATGTAAAAATATACGAAAATCGCGGAACAATACCGCGATTTTTTTTGTTATTTAAACAATAATTATAAACATCAAATATTCATAACCATGCATTTAACCCCAAAAGAAAAGGACAAACTGATCCTGCTTGGTATCGGAATCATTGCCGAGCGTCGTCTTAATAAAGGGCTGAAGCTTAATTATCCTGAAGCGGTGGCTTACATCACAAGCGCTGCTCTTGAAATGGCCCGCGAAGGTAAAACTGTTGAAGAAACGATGCATCAGGCCGCGCAGGTTCTTACAAAAGAACAAGTAATGGAGGGTGTAGCTGATATGATTACGCTTCTTCAGGTGGAAGCTGTATTTACTGACGGTTCTCGTCTTGTCAGTATCCATCACCCTATTAAGTAACCCTGTAAATCTGAAATTATGGCTGATACAACTAATAATACAAACGTGGCTGCCGACGATAAAGCGCAGGCTACTTATGCTCAACCTGACGGCATTTTCCCCGGAACTCCTCCGATTGCATATCCCAATACTCCCGGTTTCAAACCCGCTGAATATTGCCCCGTCGGTGGCGTGATTCTTGCCTCTGAGCCCATTACGTATAATGCAAACCGTCGCACTGTTAAACTTACAGTGCGCAACACAGGCGACCGTCCCGTTCAGATCGGTTCTCACTTCCATTTCTTTGAGGTGAACCGCTATCTCGAATTTGACCGTCCTAAAGCTTTTGGTTATCACCTTAATATTCCTGCCACAACTGCCGTGCGTTTCGAAGCCGGAGATGAAAAGGAAGTTGAGCTCGTGGCCTATTCAGGAAAACGCCGTGTTATCGGTTTCGATGACCTTGCTAACGGTTATACCGGTCTCGAAGATTTCCCCACTTTCTATCCCAAGAAAATCGAGGCTATACGTAAGATGAAAGAATATGGCTACAAATGCATCAGCGAAGAAGATGCTGAAGCCGAGTACACTCAAAACGAAATTAAAAAGTAATTCCCGATGGCTACAATATCAAGACAAGAAAACAACATGCTGTTCGGCCCGACCGTAGGCGATAAAATCCGACTCGGTAACACCGATTTATATGTTGAAATAGAAAAAGACCTGCGTGTATTCGGTGATGAAGCTGTGTATGGCGGTGGTAAAACTCTGCGCGACGGCATGGGTCTCGCCAACGAATGTACTTCTGCCGACGGTAGCGTTGACCTCGTTATTACCAATGTAACTATCCTCGACCCCATTTTGGGTGTGATTAAGGCCGATGTCGGCATTAAGGATGGCAAGATTTCAGGTATTGGTAAAGCCGGTAACCCCAACATCATGGAGGGTGTTACACCTACAATCGTAACCGGTCCTTCTACTGATGCTATCTCGGGCGAACATCTTATCCTTACCGCTGCTGGTATCGACGGTCACGTTCACTTCGTTTCTCCGCAACAGGCAGAAAACTGTCTTTCAAACGGTATTACAACTTTGATCGGTGGTGGTATCGGCCCGGTTGACGGCACGAACGGTACAACCATTACTTCCGGTCCCTGGAACCTTGCGCGAATGATTCAATCGGCTGATGGTCTTCCCATCAATGTCGGTTTCCTCGGCAAAGGTAACATCGCTGTTGGTGCTTCTCTTGAAGAACAGGCTGTTGCAGGTGCTTGCGGTTTCAAAATCCACGAAGACTGGGGTGCGACTCCCGCAGTTATCCGCAAATGTATGGAAGTGGCTGACATGTTCGACATGCAGGTGGCTATCCACACCGATACACTCAACGAAAGCGGTTATGTAGAAGATACTATTGCTGCTATCGACGGTCGCACAATTCACACTTATCACACCGAGGGTGCAGGTGGTGGTCACGCTCCCGACCTCTTGAAAGTGGCTTCACTCAACAATGTGCTCCCTTCTTCCACCAACCCAACTCTGCCTTTCGGTATCAACTCTCAGGCCGAACTCTTTGATATGATTATGGTCTGCCATAACCTTAATCCCAATATACCTTCTGACGTGGCTTTCGCTGAAAGCCGTGTGCGTCCCGAAACTCAGGCCGCTGAAAATGTGTTCCACGATCTCGGCATCATATCAATGGTTTCTTCTGACTCTCAGGCTATGGGTCGTGTAGGCGAATCGTTCATGCGTACATTCCAAATGGCTTCTTACATGAAGCAGGTGCGTGGAAAACTCCCCGAAGATTCTGACAACAACGATAACTTCCGTGTGCTTCGTTATCTTGCTCAGATCACTCTTAACCCCGCAATTACTTACGGTATCTCTGATGTGCTCGGTTCGATTGCTGTTGGTAAAATGGCCGACCTCGTTCTCTGGGAACCCGCTTTCTTCGGCACCAAGCCCAAGATGGTTCTCAAGGGTGGCTTAGTGAATTGGGCCAACATGGGCGACCCCAATGCTTCGCTCCCGACTCCCCAGCCCAAAATCATGCGCCCCATGTTCGGTACTCTCGCTCAGACAATGCCCCTCACTCGCATGACTTTCGTTTCGCAGGCTGCTTATCAGGATGATATCAAGAAGAAACTTAACCTTGAGAGCATCATTTATCCTGTTCACGGAACTCGTTGCATCACCAAGAAAGACATGGTGCGTAACACCGCTACGCCTTTCATTGAGGTGAATCCCGAAACATTCGAAGTTACCGTCGACGGATACAAGGCCACTGTGCCCCCGGCTGCCGAACTCTCTCTCGGACAGCTCTATTGGTTCTCTTAATTGAATGTTTTTGCCGGAAATACTCTCGTTAAAGTGCTGTTTCCGGCACTTTTTTTCTCTTTTTTCATAATTATTGTAGTTCAAATGACTGTATATACTGAAATTTTAGGTAATATAAACAACGATAAGTCATGGGCCGATAAAATTGCTGATCTTGATGTGGATTATGTGATGCTCGACCAATGGACAGCGCAGAAAAGCCGTTTTCTCGGAAAGGGTCTCACAGGTGAGGAATATCCGGTGGCTCTCAAACGCCACACGCAGGTGGTGGATGGTGATGTCATTGCATACGATCCCGAAGCCGGAAAAGCAGTGGTGCTTCGAATCGAGCTGAGTCCCGTGCTTGTCATTGATATGTCGGCGCTCGCATCTCAGGATCCCGAGTCTATCATCAGACGCTCCGTGGAACTCGGCCATGCTATCGGAAATCAGCACTGGCCCGCGGTGGTGAAAGGAACAAAAGTATATGTTCCCCTCACTGTCGATAAGAAAGTAATGCTGTCTGTAATGGAAACTCACCACCTCGAAGGCATTGAATTTGAGTTCCAGACCGGTCTTGATATAATCCCTTACCTTGCACCCCACGAAATCCGCCGACTCTTCGGTGGTGCCGGTCAGGAAAGTCACTCTCATATCCATGCGGAGCCGGGTCATCATCACCCAGTGCCTCATATCCATTTTGACGAAAACGGTATTGCCCATGAGCACACCCACTGATTCTATAATGCACCTGCTCCAGTTCACTGATTCTACTTTCCCCGTCGGTACGTTCTCTTTCTCCAATGGGCTCGAAACCGCTGCATTCGAGAATATCGTTACCGACGCAGCTTCTCTTCGGGAATTTACGGAATCGCAGGCGCGTCAGGCTGCATTTACCGATGGTGTCGCAGCCATTCATGCTCACAGGGCGTTCATGAATTCCGATTATGAACTGGCTGCAGAAGCCGACCGCGCACTTTTTCGATTCAAAATGAATGCGGAGGCGCGACTGATGCTGCAGCGTATGGGAAAGAAATTTGCAGAACTTGCTTCGCATCTTTTTGAGTCGGAACTTATTTCCAAATGGCTCGAGGATATTAAGGCGAATGTTGTGCCCGGCACTTTTCCGGTGGCCCAGGGGTTGGCTTATGCGGCTGCCGGGGTTAATGAGCGCGACTTGTTCTGTGCCCATCAATATGGAGTGATCAACATGGTGCTGTCGGCTGCTTTGCGTATTGTAAGAGTTTCTCATTACGACACTCAGAAGATTCTTTTTGACCTCGCCAAGCAGACCGATGAATTTTATACGCAGGCCGCTTCGATGGAACTGAAAGACATGAACGCTTTCTTTCCACAGCTCGATATTATTGCTTCGCTACATGAGAAGGGCAACATGCGTATGTTTATGAATTAAATTCTTTTAATCCACTTAACCGTTTAAGCAAGAGCCTGTAAGTACTTCTATGAGCTACTTAAGTAATTTCAAAAATATACTTGATTGGAAATTTGCTTAAAAACAAGGTTGCTAAATTTGAATTAACATGTCTCAGACTTGTAGAATAGGAATAGGGGGCCCCGTTGGCTCCGGCAAAACTGCCTTGATCGAGGCTATTACTCCGCGTCTTCTCGAACTCGGCCAGAAGGTGCTTATCATTACTAATGATATCGTCACCACCGAAGACGCAAAACATGTTCGTAAAACTCTTAAGGGTGTTCTCGCTGAAGATCAGATAATCGGTGTTGAAACCGGTGCATGTCCTCACACTGCCGTGCGCGAAGACCCTTCTATGAATATTGCCGCAGTTGAGGAAATGGAAGCAAAATTCCCTGATGCCGATATTGTACTCATCGAATCGGGGGGTGATAATCTGACGCTTACTTTCTCTCCGGCTCTTGTCGATTTCTTTATTTATGTGATCGATGTGGCGGCCGGCGATAAAATTCCCCGTAAGGATGGTCCCGGTATCTCGCAAAGTGATATTCTGGTTATTAATAAGACCGACCTTGCTCCTTACGTTGGTGCAAGCCTTGAGGTGATGGACCACGATTCCAAACTTATGCGCCCCGGCAAACCATTCGTGTTTACCAACTGCATGAAGAATGAGGGAATTAACGAACTTGTTGACCTTATCTTCAAGATGGCTCTCTTTGATAAGGCGGAAAATGCATAAATATGGAGAATTTCGATAAGAAATTAATGACCGCTTCTGTGCCGGAAGTCGACTTCTCTAAGGCACATGAAATGCAACCGTATCTCACCGAACCCGAGCAAATGTATGTCGGTGCGCCCGGCAAGCATGGTTATCTGAAACTGCGCTTTGCTCTTGATTCTACTGGCAAAAGTATCCTGAGGGAAATTGACCGGCGTGTGCCGCTCATTGCCCAGCAGGAGCTTTATTTCGATGAGGAGTTGCCCGGTATGCCATGCCTTTACATCCTTTCGTCGGGTGGACCTAATGTTGATGGCGACCGCTATCAGCAAGACATTATTGTAGAAAAGGACGCGATGGGGTGGATTTCGACCGGTGCGGCAACAAAACTTGCCGAAATGAAATTCAACTATTCAGGCATGATTCAAAACATCACTCTCGACGAAGGTGCCTACCTTGAATTTATGCCTGAACCCGTTTTCCCTTGCCGACACACCCGATTCATTTGCGACACCAAGCTCACGGTGCATCCTACCGCTACAGTGCTTTATTCCGAAATATACATGAGCGGTCGTAAATATTACGGAAAAGGGGAGATGTTCGATTATGATATTCTTTCAGTTCACAGTCATGGACATCGACCCGACGGGACGCCCCTTTTCAACGAAAAATTCATTATAGAACCATCTAAATTGCATCCCCAGCAACTTGGGGTGATGGGAAATTATGAAATTTTCGCCAATGTCATCGTGATGGCTCCCAAAGAAGTGTTTGAAAAGGTATATGCCGAAGTTACTCCACGAATCGACCGTGAAAATGGAATTGCAACCGGGATAACAACATTGCCCAATGATGCCGGATTGCTGTTCAAGGTGCTCGGTTCCAACACGGGAAAAATAAAGAAGGAAGTGCGCCAATTTGCATCCAAAGTGCGCATGGCTGTCAAAGGCAAACCCCTCCCTGAAGAATTCCCCTGGCGCTGATTCTTCCCAAAGGCCTTTCAGAGTTATGGGGTCTCTGCACCGAGCGAATTTCAAAGACCTTTCATTAATATGGGGGCTGTGACCTGAGCGAAGCGAAGAGGATAAATGCATCCCGCAAAAAAATGCCGGCTTGAATTTTCAAGTCGGCATTTTTTATATAGGTTTAAACCTCAGGAATATGGGGGAATTATTCAATGGCTTTGTTGATTTGTTCAAGAATATCAAGAGGGGCACCGGTGCTCTTCGGGGTCTTGTCGAAGGTTATAGCTATCTTTGCTTCGCCCTTCTCGAATGTTAAAACATAGTTCGCACTGTCGGGAGCCACAACAATATCCTGACCACGCGAATCTTTAGCTACATAGCGTCCGCTGTCGGCCGGTGCGAAGGGCTGCGACAATGTCAGCGGATAATTAATTTTTGTGCGGTTGCCATTCTCACAAACATAAATTACCGACTGTTCGGGAGCCAGCGAGAAGTAAACGCGGCCGTCAAAGTGTCCCTTGCGGGCATTGTCGCCGGTTATGTCATAGCGGTCGGCTATGTAAATCCCGCTCTCCACAGGCTGATCGGCATAAAATGTGCTGACTTCCTGAGCTTCGCCTCCGGTCTCTTTTTTGCTTCCGCAGGATGCGAAGCAGAATGTGGCTGCTGTGAGGGCAATTAATGCGTAATAAAATTTCTTTTTCATATCTTATTTTTCTTTGTTAATTCTATCTTAGATTTTACGGAATCCCGAGAAGTGTTTAAAATTGTCTTCTTAAAGGCTGATTTTCTATTTATTGTTTAACATTTCGGAACATGAATGTTATTATCGCTCCGACTGCCATTACAGCTGCCGAAACTCCGAGTACCAGCATGGCGCCTCCCGCATCAAGCAGGATTGGAATGATAAACACGGCCAATACGGCTCCGATTTTTCCAACGGCTGCCGCCAATCCGACTCCTTGGCCTCGTTCAGACACTTTATAGATACGAGGGGGAAGAACGTAAGTGATGAGGTGAGGCCCCATATTGAGGAAAAACTCAAAGCCCATAAATGCTCCGATTGCAATCCACTTGTTCCAATGCAATGAATAGGCCGGCATCAGTATTCCCAATGATATGGTGCACAGAAGGAATCCCCATGTCTGTATTGCAGTGATGCTGCGCCCTTTATTGATGAGCCACAATCCGAATATAAATCCCGGAAGAATGATGCAGCTGATATAGAGGGTGATTTTTACAGAGTCGGCAACATGATAGATTGCTGCCTGCCCCGGGATATTGTGTTCAAGTCCGAGCGCCATGACGAGAATTGGCAGGAACACTCCGATACCATACACTCCCAGGCCTTCACATGCCCATGGAACTCCGCTGAGCATAACCTTGCGCCAGTTCTTGCCTATGAATTCAAAAAGATTGCTTTTCTGCGTCGGGGCTGGGGCAGACGCTGCTTGCGGTTGCGGGATTGTAATATCAACGTTATTCCCCAGGAACTTCTTCACCACTTCGCGCGCTTCGTTATATTTCCCCTTGGATATGAGCCAACCGGGACTCTGATAGAACCGGATGCGAAGCAAAAACATCACTGCCGCGATTATGCTTATTATCCACATCAATCGTGACCAGAATTCGGCATCCTTCCAATACATAAGCAATCCGAAGCATATAGCAGCTGCTATGATATTTCCGAATGCACTTGCGGCTTTGGTGATTCCCACCATCAGCGATTTATAGCGGTCGGGCATCAGCTCGGACACATAGTCGGAGTCGAGGCTATATTCTCCGCCGATGCCGAATCCGACAAAGAAAAGACAGACGGTAAGCGTCGCAACATCATTTACAAATACAGCGATAGTAGATGCCACGAATATCAGAAGCGGGCAGAGCCGGAAGAATAACAGATAACCATATTTGTCACTTAGACGGCCGAATATCACGGCACCGATGCAGATTCCGGCAAGGTCTATCGCTCCGATAAGGCCCTGCATGAACCCCGAAAGTTCGGGATGCAGAATAATATTCAACATCGGAATGATAATGCCCACAATTGTGGCAACCGCGGTACCTATCAGCTGTCCCAACGACGCAATGCCAACTATTTTATAATGACGCCATGTCATGGGCATTGTGGCGATATTCACAGTGCCGGCCACACTGATCTTGCCCTCGTTAGAGCCATTACTGTTCATTTGAGTCATATTTATCTCCTTATTTTTTTACCGATTTTGAAGACGGAGCGGTTGGTGTGGGCTGGAACATCTCAAGTTTCGGGAAGAGGAACAACCAGGTTGCCACGCAGAAGGGGCCTGTAAGTGTAGGGAGACCGAATGGTGCAAAAAAGGCGTTCATTGCAGCCTGAATAAAGACTGTCATTATAATTCCTATTATAGTCCAGATAACCGTGCGCCATGAATTGTTGCAGAATGTAGCACCCAAAGCAATACCGGTCAGCACTGCGCTGAACCCATAGAGTCCGCTTGCTATGTCACTGGCAGGTCCTTTCCATAAGATTACTGTTCCCAATGACAGGGCCGAGCCAATCATTGCCCATACAGCTGCGCGAATATTGCTTACTGCAAGCGCAACGATGAAACAGATGCCCGTCACCCAGTTGTTGATCAGAAATACCTGTGAAATGCCTTTTAACCAGTATTCAACGAGGTTCCAGAAGTCGGTGTTCAGGATGCCGCTGTCGCCGTGAGGAAGTTCGGGAGAACTCATGAATTCCGGTGGCATGCCGGCAAACAGGCGCGATGCGAGCAGGAAGAAATAGGTGGAAAGAACGAAAGGAAATGTAAGCGAACTCACATTCCATTTATCCATTACGTTATCAAGTCCGGTTCTCACCCAAGTTGAAAAAGCCGAGCAAAGAACCAGTGCTATCCACATCCAGACGGTATCACCCATAAATGTGGGAAATGCGCAGCCCACAAGGCAACCGTTAAATCCCCACAGCCCGTTGGCTCCATTTTTATCGGGAAGCTGCAGAAGATAGCCCGTAAGGGTGGAAACAAATGTTCCTACCACCATTCCCCAAGCCACTACACCCTGATGTTCTGCGTATCCCCCCCAGAATATACCTATGAATATTAAAAAACCGGTCCACATGTTATCCTGAAAGAATACCTGACCGATGCCTCGCAAATACGTGCGCGGAAAGTCGCGTGTCGCTTGCTTCAATGTGTAGAGTGTTTCCATATTTTTAGTTTTAGTTTTGTGTACTTAAATTTTGGGTTCCGGAATCATTATAATGCTTATCGGTTGAGACCGTGAGTGTTTTTATCAAGAAACGTTAGTGTTTTCATCTTTGTAAGATGAGAAGCTTAAGTCAAGATGAGAAGCTTAAGAGAGACTTTAACTTTCTTTTGAACTCTTATATTTATTAAACGTTCTAATAGGAAAGAGGTTTTAAACATTCTAAATATTACTCAACAAAATTTAAATAATTCACCATTATGTCTAATCATACCGATTTCAAAGAATTTTTCAGAGCTAAAGGAATTTTTATGATTTTACATATTTTAATCCTTTTGCTTTCTATATTGCTGATTGTGCTTATTTCAGTAGATACGTTCCACAATATAAATTTCTATGACCAGCCCAAGTTTGAAAAATGGCAAGTATGGATATGTTGTGTTTTTCTTGCTGACTTTTTTATTGAATGGATTCTTTCCAAGAATAAGAAACACTATCTTCTTACACACTTTATTTTCTTTTTGGTGTCTATCCCTTATCAGGCTTTGATATACCGCTACGGACTCGATCAATATATTTCCAAGGAACTGAGCTACATCATTCGTTACATGCCGTTGATTCGAGGCGGATATGCGCTGGCAATTGTGGTGGGCTGGTTCACCTCTAATAAAGCCACGGGGCTTTTCTTTTCTTATATAATTATCCTTCTCTCTACGGTCTATTTTTCAAGTCTTACGTTCTTCCTTTTTGAGAAGGGTGTGAATCCGCTGGTAAAAGACTATACCGATGCTCTCTGGTGGGCAGCAATGGACGTTACCACCGTCGGTTCGAATATTGTGGCTGTAACCGGGGTTGGAAGGGTACTTTCGGTGCTGCTTGCAGCTTTAGGTATGATGATGTTCCCGATTTTTACTGTCTATGTTACTAATTTGATTACAAAGCGCAATCAAGAGGCAGTATATTCAGCTTCGTTCTTCAACGCATTTAAAAATTACGAGAAGAACCATCCGGAAAATAATTCAAATAATGCATCAGATGCCCCCGGTGATAATAAGACTCCGGAAACGGCCAATACTTCATCAGATGAGTAAAGATATAATCATGAAAGTAAAGATATGATCAGATAAACAATGATATGTCTTCCGGGCGTGCGGTGAGAGGCCCCTTGCATGAAAGTTTCAGTGAACACATGGCTGCTGCATATCGCCCGGCAGAGTCAATGTCGTCGCCCTCATTGCGGCGATATAAGTAGCCGGCCATATATGTGTCTCCGCAACCGGTGGTATCTATGATCCGCGTGGCAGGGTAGGCGGGAATCTCATGATTTTCTCCGTGACTACGCACCAACGAGCCTTTTGACCCGAATGTAAGCACCACTTCTTCACAACCCCAGTCCGACAGAATCCGGGCTGCTGTGAGTGGGTCGCTGCTCCCTGTCAATACCTCCATTTCTTGCTCGTTGGCTTTGAGAACTGAGATATATCGCATCGCTTCGCGCTTTTGCGCGTAGTCCTGATGTATCACTTCTTCTCCAACCACCCTGCGCAGATAGCCCTGAATATCAACCGACACTTTACCTTTCGTGGATAGATATTTTATTACTTCCAGATCAAAATCGTCGGCAAGAAGGGTGCCGAGGTGGATATAATCGGCGTTGAGGTCTTTCACCATTTCCACACTGAAGGGGTCGGCTTTGGCAAGAACACGCTGGGTGCGCTCGTCTTTGTTTTCTCCATATTTGTTTTCAAAAAACACTGATTTCCGGCTCGGCAATATGTCTATCAATACCCCCTCGCGTTTCAATTGTTCGGCTGCCGGAAGCTCATCGTTGCCAACTGCCGTTACTATCCGGAATTTCCCGGGAGCTATGCCGTTAAGTGCTTTTGCGAAATAATAGGCGGTGCCTCCGGGCATTTCGGAGGTGAATTCGTGGGTGATGACCCGGTCGTGGGTTATGTGACCTATACAACAGATCATTGGCGTTGTGTCTTTTGTGAGTTTAGGGTGTAGAGAAGAACGATTATAAAGCCTATTGCCGGAACGACAAACGACAAGGACAGTGAGAGCCGTTGTGCCACTACGCTCATCAGCAATGTGCCGATAGCTCCTCCGATTGGGGTCATCATCAGTACTGACGAGGCAAGTTTTAAGTCTTTGCCCGCTTCCACTATTGTCATGGCAAATATAGTGGGGAACATGATGGCTTCAAATAGATAGATGCCCAGAAGAGAATAGTGGGATAAAGCACCGATGTTGAGTATTACTGTCACTGTGCAGATAATGGCTCCGCAGGCGCATACCGTAAGCAGTTTGATCGCTTTTATCCTTGTCATCAGCACACTTCCGGCAACCCGGGCTGCCATAAACAAACCCAGACCGCAAAGCGACAATACTTCCGGGGCCGCCTCGCGCGATAACCAGCCGTCGTGTGTCGAATAATTTATAAAGAGACTGTTTATGGATATCTCCGAAATTTCATAAAAGAAGAGGGCAAGCCATCCAAGCAGAAACCTCCGTGATGTGATTAGACGCAGGATGGTGTGTAAGGGTGAATTTGACAGGCCTGACTCTGTCAGTTTATCTTTTTGGTTATCTTTGATTTCAGGCAGCGGGATGCGTATAAAAATTGCTGCGGCGGCCAGCACGACAATTCCCATTATGGAATAGGGGAGTGCCACATGACCTTGGGTTTCAGAAAAGAGAATTGTTCCTACTGTTATCGGCCCCAAGATGCAGCCTAATCCGTTGAATGATTGTGCCAGATTCAACCTCCCGGCAGCCGAAGAGGCGTCTCCCATCTCGGTGGCAAACGGGTTGGCGGAGGTCTCGAGAAGGGCAAGACCGCAACCTATCAGAAACAAGGCTGTCATAAAGATGTTGAACGACATCGATCTCTCTCCCGGGATAAAAAGCAGAGACCCGATGCCGAATAAGAGCAGTCCTGTTACGATACCACGCCGGTAGCCATATCGTGTGATTATCAATCCGGCGGGGATAGCCATTAGAAAATACCCCAGATAGGTGGTGAACTGCACCATCGACGATTGGGTAATCGAAATGGAAAGCGTCTCCTGGAAATGCTTGTTCAGCACGTCAAGGATAGACCGGGCATATCCCCACAGAAAAAACAACGATGTGACCAGTATGAAAGCAAACGTATATTTCTTGCTTACGAGGCGAGGCATTGCGATGATTTAATTGACCGAAGCCGGTTAAACATTGGCATTGAGTGTCGGTGTAAGAGGCTCGTCGGCACAGAGAACAGCAAGAAGATTGCCAACCATTGTGGCTTTTTGTTCATTGCTGAGTTCTACAATCCCTTTATCATCAAGTGTGCGGAGTGCCATTTCAACCATTGAAACTGCTCCTTCCACTATCTTCTCGCGTGCAGTGATAATGGCCGATGCCTGCTGGCGACGCAACATTACCGCTGCGATTTCCGGGGCGTAGGCAAGGTAGTTTATGCGTGCTTCCACAACCTCTATTCCTGCCATTGCAAGGCGCTCGTTGATTTTGCGCTCCAGAAGTTCGCTGATTTCGTTGCCGCTGTCGCGCAACGTTAATTCGTTTTCCTGATTTACATCTGTGTTGTCGTAAGCAAAATGCCCTGTTACCTCGCGAAGTGCCGCATCACTCTGTATACGCACAAAGTTCGACAACGCCTGGTTGTTCAATCCCCCTTGGACCCCGAGACTCTGGGAATCAAGATCAAAAACAACTTTATATGTATCCTTTATTTTCCATACAAGCACCATGCCGATTAACACCGGATTTCCAATCTTATCGTTCACCTTGATTGGGTCTATATCCATATTGCGGATTCGCAACGACAGTTTCTTCCTGCTCATGAACGGGTTCACCCAGAAATATCCAACCTTTTTGCATGTGCCTTTATATTTGCCGAAGAAAATCATGACCCGTGCGACATTAGGCTCTTGGGTGATATATCCCACGCATCCTAATATAAACAATATGAACAAAGGCACTGCACAAACGAATCCCGCCACTGTTTCCGACATAACAGCAATAACGATTAGTAGGGGAACTAATATAAAAGTGAAAAACAGCATAACGAAACCATTTATACATAGTCCCTTGTATTCATATTCATGATTTTCCATAACATTTTAATTTTGAATTGTTGATAATCGGTTTTCGTAAAAAGTTTAAACGACTTCATAATTCTCTTTTGAGTTGCCGTTTGGCCTTCAATGCAAAAATAACAAATTCTTATGGAATAAACAATAAAATCTCAGGTCACTTCCCCTGTAAAGCTCCCTTGTAATGCTCTGTATCCGAAGACCGCATTTATCGTTATCACTGATTTCAAATGGTGGAAGGCATAAATAAAAAAAAGCTGCGATGCAATAAATATTACACCGCAGCTCAAGCTTATGAAGGATTATTATACAGTCTTTTCAAGAAGATAGGGGTTATATTCGCCCCATTTTTCGATAGGAGGCATGATGCCGAGAGCGATCACCTCGTCGCGGAGTGTGCAAAGATGTTTGTAGCTTTCTTCAAGTTCTTCCTGTTCCTTGGCAGTGCCGGTTACAGGTTTGAATGTAGCGCCGTCTTTGGTGATGGTAGTTTCCATAGCCATCATGATGTTATGGAATTTATCATCGTTCACATATACACCTGCAGGCCATTTGAAAGCCGGGCCACCCATTGCTGCAGCTATCATCTCGATTGAAAGGTAAGCGGGGCTCTGGAATGAGCTGCGGCCGCGGAGTTCGATAATATTCTTACCGCCCTGGATTACGCGAACCTTAAGATCTTCCCAATCTTTTTCAGGAATTGCACCGGTTTCGATAAGTTCTGTAAGAGGCTTGCCGTCTACTGTTACGGTTGAAGCAAATACAGCCATCTGCTCGCCATGACCACCGTATGTGCGTGCATTTACAACCTTATCGGGAGAAATCTTGAAGTATTTTGCAAGTTCGTTGCGGAGACGGGTGCTGTCGAGACCGGCAAGTGTGGTAACGCAACCCGGTTTTACACCTGAGTAAAGAAGAGTTACAAGACCTGTGATATCGGCAGGGTTGAAGATAACTACAATCTGCTTTACATCCGGGCAATATTTACGAACGTTCTTACCGAAATCTTCTGCAATCTTACAGTTGCCGGCAAGAAGATCTTCACGTGTCATGCCTGCCTTGCGCGGAGCACCACCCGACGATACGATATATTTTGCATCTGTAAAGGCCTTCTCGATATCATCAGTAAAAGTAAGATTCAGGCCATCGAAACCACACTGAAGAAGCTCTTCTGCAACACCTTCAAGACCTTTTGCGTAGGGGTCGTAAAGGCAAATGTTGGGGGTAAGGCCCATCATGATGGCTGTCTGAGCCATGTTTGAACCGATCATGCCGGCTGCACCGACAATAAGAAGTTTTTCGTCTGTTAAGAAATTCATTGTTCTTTATATTTTGGGGTTTGTAATTTCTTTTGCGTCTTCATGAACAGATTTCTGCATCGTCTCTGCATTATTCCCGGATGTTTTTGACATTCATATCGGAATCAGCTTCAATTGCGATACTTGTTGTTACCGTGCACCTGTGCATTTCTGACTTCTCAGTTGCAAATATAACAAATTTTCCTTTATCAAATGGTTCTTCCTTTAATTTATTTTCAGTTTCTTTAGAATATTTGAATTTTAAGAAGAATATTTGAATTATTAAGATATTTCCAATTCGAAAAATCCACCCCAAAACTAAACCGTGGCCGACACCTCACCAAACGTATGCCGCGCCTACGGCGGTAACTTGCAGCGGACGAGTGTAGGGACGTGCCACGTCTGAACGTTTTGACTGAGTATTGCGGCGGACAAATGTAGGGACGTGCCACGTCTGAACATTACGGCGATGTAATGAGGACGGTGTTTGCCCAGACGTGGCACGCCATGTCCCTACACTCGTCTGGTAAAGTATGTTCCCAACTTTTGTCGCTATTCCTTCAATATAAACTGTTTTATAATAGCAATATACATTCCAAAAGTCCCTCGGAGATACTTATATGGCGATTATGATAAAAATGTGTGTACACAAACATTTCTGTTTCGTGTACACACATTTTTATTTACTTTCTCGATTGTTTAAAGATTCTGTATTTGTCCCATGAAAAGTATAGCGTTTGTTGACTTTTCTGAAATCACAAAATAGAAGGGACGGTTAAACACTATTGCTGTAGGTTGCGGACTATCAATACCTAATATCCAGTTTGCTCCTAAAGAGGCTCCTGCACCCTCGCAACCATCTTCTGATATGGAAAGACGTGTAGCGTGTATTATTCTGTTAAACTGAATTTCTTTATTCTCCGTGTTGGCTGAAAGAATATTTGGAAATGTAAGTTCGCTAAATTCGGGCAAATATTTTATCATATCGTCTTCGATATATTCGATATCAAACTTTGGCAATTCAAGTTTGATATAGGATTCTGCTAAAGATTGGCTCAATGCTTTCCATTCAGCTAAAGTCGGGAAAGAGGTGGAACCTTCCGAAGGCAGAATAAAAGATATTGAATACGTTTCGTTGCCAAAAGGAATATTTACCATTCTTTGGCCATTGAATTCGGCATTTCTTATATAACCTGTGGCGCACATGTAATCTACATTAGATGTAAGGCCTGTTGCATTTTTAAACTCGTTTTTGCGGGTATCTTTAGTATCAAAAGGTGCACTCCAAAGACCATGAAAATAAATAGTGTTAAGAAGTGCAAGGGCGCAACCATTGTCCAGAGGTGTTTTTAGAAACTGCGGAATTAGTCCGTTGGTCTTTTCATTAATAAATGAATTTATCTTCAACATGCCATCCTCTCCGCCGGGGTTTTCATTAATCAAAACGCCTTTGAAATATTCATTCAACACTTCAGAATACGAATTTTTTATAGTGTTTTGTGGGGCAGTCCATAAAGAATTGGAGAATGAACAGGTCACATTTTTATCAAGCTTGGGAAGTTTGGTCACAAACGCCTTGCAAAGCTCGTTGAGCTCGCTGAGGGCTTGTTGGTCTCCATTCCCGAGATTGAATCGTGTAAGTATGGCTTCCAGTCCTTCTATATCGGCTCCGTTAGACATTAAAGTCAGCAATTGAATCAAGCTGACGGGAGATATGCAAGCATTCGTTTCATCTTTGGATTGCTGAGCGATAGATTCCATAAGAGAGAAACTCATCTCATTCGCTGCATCTACTGCAGTTCGTCCTTTGCTGCTGATTTCAAGAGTAGGGATCGTTTCTTCTGTTGGTTCGGTTTGCACTCCGTCAAAGTCATTATCGTTATCATTCGAGCAAGCTATTAACATTGGAAATGCCGCCAAAATAATAAGGCTGTAAAGAGCTTTTAATTTCATATTTTAATTGTTTTGTTAGTTATTGTCTAAATTAATTATTATATTGTTATTTATTGGGGATAAAATCATATAATATTTTTAAATCTCCGAAATGATATTGTATAGGCGATATGTCCTTTTCTGAATCAGGCTTGACTAACGTCCCTCCAATCATATCATCCTTTTGAAGTAGGAAGTAGCCATTATTAGTACCATTCCAGCCCCAGACGCAGTGTAAATAATAAGATAACTGGTAATCAGGTTCTGTGGATATGTAAGTTCGTTTTAAAATATATCCGCCATCTAATATCCACATGTGGCCACCGGCAGAACACATTCCTCCAATTAATACTGGTCGATTACTGGAGAGTTGAGGATATATTTTATTAACGTCAAAATTTCCTTCTTTAGCATTTATATATCCCAATTTATTGATTATTCGGGCTACAAATTCAGAGTCAGCTTTTACACTTGTTTGATAAACTCCATAGCTTGCGTTCAAATATTGTTTTCTACCTATAACTTCGAAAAGTCGCTTCCAACCATCATTTTGAGGGTCGGATTGCATTTCGTTCATATCTAATTTATAATCTTCGATATTCTGAGGCCAACCATGATATCCCATTAAAGTTCCAACAGCTAACGGCACACATCCTATTACAGCTTGTTCTCCTGAGACAGTATAACAGTATTTATTATATGGAGAACTTTGGTGGAATTGAGTCATAAATCCTTTTAATAAAGGTTGGCAGGGACTGATTATTACACTCTGTATCGGAGGAGGTACAACAGTAGAATCGTTTTTGATGATACCTTTATCTGAGGTGTAAGCATGTTGCAAATAATCGTTAATATACCAACTTAGTGAAGGATTCTGAAGCGTGTCAGATAAATGGAGGTGACCTTCATTACTTATTGCATATACTGTATTGTCATGTTTAACAGCAGAGACAATAGCAAACCCTTCATCATTATCAAAATTGAGAACATAGTATGCTAAATTACTTGATAGATTCTCATTTGAGCGTGTAGATTTAAATCGAATTGTTTCGTAATCCGCTAACTTAAAATCATCGCTTCTTGATTCCTTAGTGACAAAAACTTGTTGATAGTGAACTCTTGCTATTTCGGAAGCTTCCTGAATAGAGATTACATCTTCAACCTTCTTAATATCCGTTGATAATTGCATTTCTTGCTGACTGCACGACACAAAACCAATTATTGTCATACAACAGCAAAAATAACTTTTTAAATTTTTTTTCATAAATACTTAATTTTAGAGTAATATATGTGAAGGTTATTATTAGTTTCCAGTTTTACGGTAAAATTTACCAAAGTCGTTTAAAATTAAATTAATACGAAAATTAGTTATATAAATGAATCTTCTCTTTGGTTAGTAAGATTTAAGTCTGAGCAGATAAACTAATAGCACGGCTTGCCTCTATGTTCAATCTTTATTCTCTCCGCATTTTCTGTAAGAAGCTAATAAGGAAGTATCCCCCTACCTATAAGTTGAGAATTTCAAATAGCTCATCTGTGAGCCGTATAGGACTTCCTTGATTATTTCGACTTAAGAAAATTTCTGAATTTCAAAGTAATTCAGAAAAATAAATCTAAGGTTAACTCTGTGATACGATAAGCTGACGCTGAAACACCGCTAATTATATCAACTATTAAGTTTCGTAAAGTGAAGAATCTATGTTAGTATATTGATATTTTTTCTCGTATTATAAGGTGTTTATAAACAGTTTAATCTTTTTCATATCTGATATAATTATTAGGTTTTTGCAAATGTAAGAAATTTTAATTGTATAAGCAAAAAATCGTTTAATTTTTTTATAAATCCTAAAATTATTTAAATTTATTTTATTTGAAGTTGATTTTTTAGTATTTTGAGTCACTTCAATTATTTTATTAGTTGCATATCAATAGCGGTATTTCGAATGGATTATACACGCTTGAATTTATTTATGATGAGATGCTTAATAATATAAGATTCTATTTTTAATAAGTAGGTGACAAAAAATAATGAAAGATAATACGCTGTTAATTTATTAGATGATTTGAGCTTTATTTCAAGTTGTTCACAACCGATTTAGAAAACATATATGAGTTGTTTCTTGGCGAATGTTTAATATATAAAAAGTGGGATGCAAAAGTGGTTAAGTAAAAATAACAATTTGCGCAAACTGTAAAAGATAAAAATATATTAGTTGTTAAGACTATTTTTTTTGTGTGGAGTTTTAATTTTCTTTATTGGATTTTTATTTATATATTTGTAAGTTGTTAATTTTGGGCAATTTCATTGGAGATTGTTCATACAAAGAAATCAATGGCAGTAAAAACTAAAACCGTATATCTTTGCTCCAACTGTGGCTATGATTCGCCAAAGTGGCTGGGTAAATGCCCGGCTTGTGGGGAGTGGAACAGTTTTGTAGAGGAAAAAATAGGTGTTTCCAAATCGAAATCGGGTCGCGGTGCGCTTGTGAAAAGCTCGGCTCCGGTGAAGCTTTCGGAGATTGTTACTTCCAACGAACAGAGAATACGCATGCCTTCTGAAGAGCTTAACAGAGTGCTCGGGGGTGGACTCGTAACCGGAAGCCTCACCCTCATCGGCGGCGAGCCGGGAATTGGAAAATCTACATTGTTGCTTCAGAACATTCTCTCGATTAGAAATAGAAAGATTCTTTATGTGTCGGGTGAGGAGTCGGCTTCGCAATTAAAGTTGAGGGCCGACAGACTCGGTAAACTTTCCGACAATACATATATATTGTGTGAAACCGGATTGGAAGCCATTTTTACTCAACTGGAAAACATTGAACCCGATTTGGTTGTGATCGATTCTATCCAGACCATTTGTTCGAGTGAGATTGAATCTGCTGCCGGAAGCGTGTCGCAAGTCAGAGAATGTGCATCTTCGTTGCTTAGATTCGCCAAGGAGTCGGATGTGCCTGTTATTCTTGTGGGCCATATAAATAAGGATGGTGCCATAGCCGGCCCAAAGGTGTTGGAACATATTGTCGACACTGTTCTTCAGTTTGAGGGCGATCGGCAGTATCTTTTCCGTATCCTGCGAAGCATTAAAAATCGTTTTGGCTCCACCTCTGAAATCGGAATTTATGAGATGGTGCAAAAAGGATTGCGTGAAGTAAAAAATCCTTCAGAAATGCTGCTTTCCGATAATCGCGAGGAGGAAATGAGTGGAATTGCTATCGGTGTCACCATCGAAGGCGCCCGCCCATTTTTGGTTGAAGTGCAGGCGTTGGTTTCTTCGGCTGCTTACGGCACCCCCCAGCGTGCCGTTACAGGGTTCGACCAGCGAAGACTAAATATGCTTCTTGCAGTCCTTGAAAAGCGTGCCCGTTTCAAATTAGGTCAGAAAGATGTCTTTTTGAATATGGCCGGCGGAATAAAAATTATCGACCCTGCTATTGACCTGGCGGTGGTGGCGGCAGTTATGTCTTCTAATTTCGACCTCACGATTCCGCGACGCACCGCCTTTGTCGGCGAAGTCGGTCTTTCGGGCGAAATCAGAACCGTAACCCGCATCGAACAGAGGGTGTCGGAAGCTCAGAAACTCGGTTTTGAAACCATCTACATTCCCTGTGGCAATCTAAAAGGCGTTAAAGATAAATTTTCAATTAAAATTATAGAAGTCTCCAAAGTAACCGATATGTTCAGGTCTTTATTTGAGTAATGGCAGCAAAAAAGACGGACTATGGTTTAATATGTTAAAGTGTTCAGAAATGTCAGTTATAGTCGATTATAAAAATGTGGAAGTGGATCGTGCCGAACACACCGTGCTGCACGACGTAACATTCAAAGTTGAGGAAGGGGAGTTCTGCTATCTGGTGGGACGTGTCGGTAGTGGCAAAAGTTCTTTGATGAAGACGATGTATGCAGATGTTGCGGTAAAAGAGGGAGATAAGGCAGACGTGCTCGGTTTTGACCTCCTGAATATCAAGAAAAAGAAAATTCCTTATCTAAGGCGCAGCATGGGCATTGTTTTTCAGGATTTCCAATTGCTTCAGGACCGTTCGGCTATGGCGAATCTAAGGTTTGTGCTTGAAGCGACAGGGTGGAAGAACAAGTCGGAAATAGAAGACAGGATAGCCGAAGTGTTGAAAGATGTCGGCATGGAAAACAAGGGGTATAAGATGCCTCATGAATTAAGTGGCGGCGAGCAGCAGAGAATTGTTATTGCACGTGCATTGCTCAATAACCCGAAACTGATTCTGGCCGACGAACCAACCGGTAACCTTGATCCCACCACCGGCTATCAGATCATGAAGTTAATGCACAGACTGAGCCAAAACGGAACAGCCGTGATTATGGCCACTCACAACATGCAGATGGTTGAGGATTTCCCTGCAAGAGTGATGCAGTGCATTGACAAAAAGCTTGTTTAACAACACAAATTTGGCAAAAAGATTCGGATTCTCTCGTCCGGAGTCTCTGATCCGGACTGCAATTAAAGAAATATTTCGTTAAAAGTTTCCAAATAATTAAAAGTTTGTCTATATTTGTGGAGCTTTTCGCATCAACGCCGATAAGCCGACTGAATATTGTGAAGTTTCCGCATTTGAAAAAAGAATGAAAAACTTCATGATAGGGAAAATTAAGAAGCAGGAATATTATTTCCTGAGTTTAGACAACAATAGCTAATACCAATAAATACGCTTAAAATGGCAGACAAAAAAGAAAACTTGTTCGACATGTTCTCGCCCGTAACCACCGAAGAGTGGAAGGCGAAGATTACAGCCGACCTGAAGGGCGCCGATTTCGATCGTAAACTCGTGTGGCGCACCAACGAGGGCTTCAATGTCCAGCCCTTCTATCGTCGCGAAGATCTTGAGGGTCTCCCCGCAATTGACACTTTGCCCGGAGAATTCCCCTATTTGCGTGGCACCAGAGATAGCAATGATTGGCTCGTGCGTCAGGCTGTTCTCGGCGATAATGCAGAAGAACTCAATGATCATTCTCTCCACATCCTGAATCGCGGCGTGGAATCACTCGGCATCAAATTGGGACGCAATATCCCCGTCTCAGACCTGAGTGTTGTGCTGAAAGGTATTGACCTTAAAAAAGTTGAAATCAATATATCTTGCTGTCCGGGCCGTGCCGTTGAGATGGCTGCCGAGCTTGTGAAGCTTATTAACGAGGCCGGGGCTGCCGATGAATTCCGCGGCTCTATTGCCTACGATCCTTTCAAACGTCTTCTCAAGAGAGGCCTTCCTTTCCCAAAAGACGCTGCTGCAGAAGGAAAGGCTCTTTTCGAAACAGTTAAGGAAATCAAAGGACTTCGCTGCTTTGCTGTCGACAGCTACAAACTCAATAATGCAGGTGCATATATCACTCAGGAACTCGGATACGCTTTGGCATGGGGTGCTGAATGGCTCTCTATGATGACCGATGCCGGTCTTTCGGTTGATGAAGTGGCATGCCGCATTAAATTCAACATGGGTATTTCTTCCAACTATTTCATGGAAATTGCAAAATTCCGTGCTGCCCGTATGCTTTGGGCTGAAATAGTTAAAGCTTATAACCCCGAATGTGAATGTGCTTGCAAGATGGCTGTTCATGCTGTGACAAGCATGTTCAACCAGACTATCTATGACTCGCATGTGAATCTTCTGCGCTCCATGACCGAAACCATGAGTGCAGCCTTGGCAGGTGTCAACTCTATCGAAACTCTTCCTTTCGATAAATGCTACAAGAAACCTGATGAGTTCAGCGAACGCATTGCCCGTAACCAGCAGTTCCTGCTGCGCGATGAATCTCATCTCAACAAGGTGGTTGACCCCGCGGGTGGTTCCTATTATATTGAATCTCTCACAGCCTCTATTGCAAAACAGGCTTGGAAGGTATTTAATGAAGTTGAAGATAACGGCGGTTTCGACGCTATGCTCCGCAAGGGTGAAATCCAGGCTAAAGTTAACGAATCGGGCGTGAAACGTCACCTTGATGTGGCTCGCAGAAAAGAAATCCTTCTCGGCACCAACCAATATCCCAATTTCAATGAAATGGCACTCGACAAGATTCAAAATAACGAAGCGTGTGCGTGTGGCTGCGGATGTGCTGAAGAAACTCCGGTTGACGGTGCCGTGCAGTCACTTGACTTCGACCGCGCTGCCAGTCAATTTGAAAAACTTCGTCTTGATACCGAACGTGCAGCCAATCGCCCCAAAGTATTCATGCTGACAATCGGAAATCTTGCTATGCGTCTTGCACGTGCGCAATTCTCCGCTAACTTCTTCGGCTGCGCCGGTTATGAAATTATCGATAACATCGGCTTCGAAACTGTAAAAGAAGGTGTTGACGCGGCTATCGAAAAGGGTGCTGACGTTGTGGTGCTCTGCTCGAGCGATGATGAATATGCCACTTTTGCTCCCGAGGCTTACAAGGAACTTAATGGCCGTGCAGTGTTTGTTGTGGCCGGTGCTCCTGCTTGCATGGACGAGCTTAAGGCTCAGGGCATCGAAAACTTCATTCATGTGAAGGTGAACGTGCTTGACACTCTGATTGACTTCAATGCTAAACTCCTCAAATAACCCGATATATCATGAGACCCAATTTTAAAGAAATAGATATCACAAATGTTGTGACTCCCGAGGCTCACAAACCGGTAGCGGGTGAGGAGTGGCTCACCGCTGAATTAATTAAGGTGAAGCCCGTATATTCTAAGGAAGATCTTGAAGGTATGGAACACCTCAACTTCGTTTCCGGTCTTCCTCCTTATCTCCGTGGTCCTTACAGCGCTATGTATCCGTTGCGCCCCTGGACCATCCGCCAGTATGCCGGATTCTCGACTGCTGCCGAATCTAACGCCTTCTACCGCCGTAATCTTGCTTCTGGCCAGAAAGGTCTTTCCGTGGCCTTCGACCTCCCCACTCACCGCGGATATGATGCCGACCACGAACGCGTTGTCGGTGACGTTGGTAAAGCCGGTGTGTCAATTTGCTCAATCGAGGACATGAAAGTCCTTTTCGATGGTATTCCATTGAACAAAATGTCTGTATCAATGACTATGAACGGTGCTGTGCTCCCCGTGCTTGCTTTCTATATCAATGCAGGTCTCGAGCAGGGTGCAAGTCTTGATGAAATGGCAGGTACAATCCAGAACGATATCCTCAAGGAGTTCATGGTGCGTAACACCTATATCTACCCGCCGGCATTCTCAATGAAGATCATCGCCGACATCTTTGAATACACTTCAAAGAACATGCCCAAGTTCAATTCAATCTCAATCTCGGGCTATCACATGCAGGAAGCCGGCGCTACTGCCGACATCGAGCTTGCATATACACTCGCCGACGGTCTCGAATACCTCCGCGCCGGTGTTAATGCAGGTATGGATATCGACTCGTTCGCTCCCCGCTTGTCGTTCTTCTGGGGTATTTCTATGAACTACTTCATGGAAATTGCAAAGATGCGTGCCGCTCGTATGCTTTGGGCTAAGATTGTGAAACAATTCAATCCCAAGAATCCAAAATCGCTCGCTCTCCGCACTCACTGCCAGACTTCCGGTTGGTCGCTCACCGAGCAAGATCCCTTCAACAATGTGGGCCGTACTTGCGTTGAGGCTATGGGTGCCGTGCTTGGTCACACTCAGTCGCTTCACACCAACGCACTCGACGAAGCAATCGCACTTCCTACTGATTTCTCCGCCCGTATCGCACGTAACACTCAGATCTATATTCAGGAAGAAACATACGTCTGCAAGCAGATCGACCCATGGGGTGGCTCTTACTATGTAGAAAGCCTCACCAACGAAATCGCTCATCGCGCTTGGGAACACATCCAGGAAATTGAGAAACTCGGTGGTATGGCCAAAGCTATCGAAACCGGTCTTCCCAAACTGAGAATTGAAGAGGCTGCTGCACGCACACAGGCTCATATCGACTCGGGCAAGCAGACAATCGTAGGTATTAACAAGTTCCGTCTTGACCATGAAGATCCTATCGATATCCTCGAAGTTGATAATACAGAAGTGCGTAAAGAACAGATTGAACGTCTCGAAGAACTCCGTAAGAATCGCGATGAAGAAGCTGTAAAGAAAGCTCTTAACGATATAACCGAAGCCGTTAAAGATCCTTCAAAGGGCAATCTTCTCGAACTCGCTGTCAAGGCTGCAGGTCTGCGCGCTTCTCTCGGTGAAATCTCTGACGCGTGTGAAGCTGTTGTTGGTCGTTATAAAGCTGTTATCAAAACTATTTCAGGAGTGTATAGCAACGAAGAAAAGGGTGATCCCGAATTTGAGGAAGCCCGCCGTGTTGTGGCCGACTTCGCTAAACGCGAAGGTCGTCAGCCACGTATTATGATCGCTAAAATGGGCCAGGACGGTCACGACCGTGGTGCTAAAGTTGTGGCAACCGGTTACGCCGACTGCGGTTTCGATGTGGATATGGGTCCCTTGTTCCAGACTCCCGCTGAAGCTGCGCGTCAGGCAGTAGAAAATGACGTGCACATTCTTGGTGTGTCTTCGCTCGCTGCAGGTCACAAAACTCTTGTTCCCCAGGTTATCGAAGAGCTTAAGAAACTCGGCCGTGAGGACATTCTTGTAACTGCCGGTGGTGTGATTCCCGCACAAGACTATGACTTCCTTTACAAAGCCGGTGTAGCAGCAATTTTCGGCCCCGGAACAAGAATCCCGAAGAGTGCTATCGAAATGATTCGTATTCTTAACGAAGAGCGCGCCGAAGATTAATTCCCGAAGTCCAAAAGCCAAAGCCAAAAAGCTAAAGCTTAAAGGCTAAAGCCGAAGCAAAGCTAAAGCCCAAAAGCCGAAAGCTTTAAATTCTTAAAATAAAAATTAAATAAGGTCGGATTCTATTTGAAATCCGGCCTTATTTAATTTTTATTTTAAGAATTTGAAAATTCAATCAAAGAATGAAAATTCAATCAAAGAATGAAAATCCAATCAAAGAATGAGAATACCTTCAAAAAATAAAAACACTTTCAAAAGTTTAAAATGCGCTCAGTCTCCCTTTCCGAGCAAACCTGAGTAGGAGTCTGTGCCCCGAGCGCCGCGAAGGGGAAGAGTTGCCGCAATCCAAAATCTTTCTCCCGCCCGAAAAGACGTTCGGCCCGAAAAAGCCGGCTTGAAAATTACAATTAAGCCCTCTTTTTTCAGACCGAATTTTTGGTGAGGAATAGATATTATCTCAAATGCTTTTAGCGAATAATTGCGCGGCCGGCCCATACAAGTGCAAGACCAACAACAATACTCAGAACAAGGTAAAGCACGAATGTGCCCCAATCGCCCTTATTTCCGAGAACCCACATGTCATCGGCAAATGACGAGAATGTTGTGAAGCCACCACAGAAACCGGTGATCAGCAGTACGTTTTCACTTGGGGTCATTACATGAGCCTTTTCGAGAAGACCAAAGAACAGACCAATTATAAAACAACCGATGATATTAACAAGGAATGTACCCATAGGGAAAGCTCCGTGCCACATTCCACTTGACCATTTTCCAACAAGGTAACGACCGGCTGTTCCAACAAATCCTCCCGCGCCGGCAATAAGAATTTCTCTAAACATATTTTTATAATTTTAGTGATTGTTATTTTATAATTATTAAACAATAGCAGCAGAATTAAGGTTCAGTTAAAAAAGATTCTAACGCTATGTAGGCGTTAGGCTTTAGGTTAGGTGGTATACATAAACGGTAGGGACGTGATTCTTCACGTCCGGGCAGACCACATTACCCTGCGTCGTCCCGGACGTGAAGAATCACGTCCCTACACATGCTCGCTCTGTTTTACTCCAATATGTGCCAAAAGTCGAATTGGCATTATATTCACGAGCTTCAAAAATTTTATATTGGCACAATATTTTAAAACCACGTTTCGTATATTGTTTAGCATAAAATGGTCTCAGATTATAATGAGATTTTATTCTTATGATATCTAAGCAAGGTTTATTTTATCGCAAGTGCTTAAATTGTAACAATTTGATTGTTGCGTTTCGGAAATTTCCTGAACTTAATGACATAATTAATGAATTTAGATACTGAAAACATTAACAATAATAATGACCACTCATTCTCTAATTATAATTATGAGGATGAGGAACCAATCTATAGTTTCCCCGATGATGATAATGGCGATTCATTAGACGAAGAACCTCTATACGATTATGATGAAGGTGAAGATGAAAATGAGGACGACGATGATGAGGACGACGAACAGAAAGAAAAGCATCCATCGGCATTCGGGATTCTCATTAAGACTCTCTTAACACCCGTGGAGGGTTGGAAGGCATTGAAACGTGCAAAATTCACGACCGAACATTTTGCCAACCATTGCTTTATTCCATCTGTATGCCTTGCTACTTTTTCGCAAATAATAAAAGTATTTTATGAGGCGAATCTAACTTTTACAGAGATTTTTCTGGATTCGCTTTGCACTTTTCTTGTTTACTTTTTCGGGTATTTCTCAATTATTTTTATTGGTTCATTTGCGCTTCCAAGGCTGTCAAGACCTCTCGTCAGGAAAGATATCGGCAAGCAATTCGTTATGCTCAACCTTTCGACTCTTGCACTCTTTTCCACTCTTATTCAGATAGTTCCGATGCTCGACCCTGTGCTTGTATTTCTTCCTATTTGGACCATATATCTGATATATAAAGGAATAAGGGTGATTAGAGTTCCGGCCGATGTCGAAAATTCCACAACAGGAATATTAACTCTTCTGATTCTCGGACTCCCAATTTTCTGGAATTGGATTCTTAAAGAGCTTCTTCTACCGTCGGCCGGAGCTTGAATATTAATTATAAATTTTAACTCTAAATATTTCATTACCATGCACATGGCCGATGCTTTGATTTCAACTCCGGTTGCCCTCGTTGCAGGAGTTGGAGCCGCCTCTCTTCTCGTGGTTGCTTCACGTAAGGTATCCAAAATAAAAAGAGCAGACATTCTTCCTCTTATGGGTGTGATGGGCGCTTTCGTTTTTGCAGCACAGATGATTAATTTCTCAATTCCCGGCACGGGTTCAAGCGGTCATATTATCGGGGGTATTTTGCTGGCTGCACTTTTAGGGCCCTGGGCTGCGTTTCTCACTTTGGCTTCTGTTATTATTATTCAGTGTCTGATTTTTGCTGATGGAGGCCTCATGGCTTTAGGTTGCAATCTCATTAATATGGGTGTTATGACAACAATGGTTGCATATCCGCTTGTTTACCGCCCGATAGCAAAGGCAACCACAATCCGTTGGCGAATAATGCTCGCATCGGTGCTGGCGTGTATCGTAGGCCTTGAGGCTGGCGCCTTGGCTGTGACATTCGAAACCGAGTTGTCGGGAGTAACGCAGCTACCTTATGTTACATTTCTCTCGTTTATGCTTCCTATTCATCTTCTGATTGGTTTGTGCGAAGGTGTTGCAAGCGGCCTTGTGCTTTGTTTCATTGCTTCTTATCGTCCGGCGATGCTTGCATCTGTTAATACAGAGTATAAGGATTCAGAACAGGAAGATAAAAAGTCAAAATCAACAAAATGGATATTGGCAATTTTGTCGGCAGTGGCTCTTATTTTCGCAGTCTCTTTTTCATGGTTGGCATCTTCTGATCCCGACGGTCTCGAATGGTCTATTGAAAAAATCACCGGAAACGCGGAACTTGCACCGGCTGTGGCGCCCCCGACTGCGATTATCCCCGATTACGATTCAACTTTCTCAGGCGTAATCGGAGGTTTAATTGTCGTTGCTCTGATCTGGGGTATATGTATCATACTTTTCCGCTCTAAAAAAAGTGTCCGTTCGAATAAAAATTAAAGTCATTACTCGGTTTTAATTTATGTTTGACTGAAACGGTCAAAAAATAATTTGCATATTTGCATAAATGAGAAAACTTGAGAAAACCCTTCTGGAGGTCAATAGTCTGGCGAGTGGTACTGATTCAAACCTCAGTGCCCTCTCTATATTAATTGTCACACTCCTCTATATCGGTTTTATGCTCAGTGTTCCTCTTTATGCCCCTCAGAAGGTGATTCTGTTTGCTATTTATCCCGTTGTGCAATCTGAGATGTCGGGCTTGGGTTATGGCAAGGTCTTCCTTAAATCACTATGGGTTTTACCTCTGATTCTGTTTATAGGTATTTTTAATCCGTTTCTCGATCGTGAGGTTGCTTTCTCTATTGCCGGAATTAATATAAGCCGGGGATGGGTGAGTTTTCTATCGTTAACTCTCAGAGGCCTTTTCGCAGTGCAAGCGGCATATATTCTGGCGCGCACAGCCGGATTTTTCGATATGTGCCATTCCCTCCGACACTTGGGATGTCCTAAAATATTGATAGTGCAATTGCAATTCACATTCCGTTACATCTGTGTTATAGTGGAAGAGGCAATGTGGATGGATAGGGCAAGGGCGGCTCGGGGGTTTGGAAGAAAAAATTACCCGTTGTCAATGTGGGGGAGGTTTGTGGGGCAATTACTGATAAGAAGTTATGACCGGGCCACCGCGATTCATCGTGTAATGTTGGCTCGCGGGTTTAACGGGTCGATACCTGCGGCACGGAGCCATAAGATGAACAGGGCAAGCATCATATTTATGATTATATGGTCCGCTCTGTTCGTTGCGTTGCGCTTATTTAATTTCGAGTCTGTATTTTCAGGAACATTTCAACCACATTAACCAAAAACGTTATCTTATAAACGCAGTCTTATAAATGAGTCATCATTATTTGCAATTTAAAAACGTTTACTTTTCTTACCCCAATTCGAATGAGATTCTACACGACATTTCATTCAAAATCAATCATGGTGAGCATGTAGCCCTGCTTGGATTAAATGGTTCGGGCAAGTCTACGATTCTGCTTCATACCAATGGTCTTCTTATGCCCGAGTCAGGTGAAGTTGTGGTTGGGGATGTTCCGGTCACACAGAAAACTCTGAGGCTGATAAGGCAAACGGTTGGAATGGTATTCCAAAATTCCGACGACATGCTGTTCATGCCTTCAATTAAGGAGGATGTGGCGTTTGGACCGCGCAACATGAATCTTCCCGATTCAGAAATAGAGAGGCGGGTAGGTTTCTATCTTGAAGCGGTCGGTCTTAAAGGTATGGCTGATCGCCCTGCATTTTCTCTTTCAGGAGGGCAACGAAGAGCGGCTGCAATTGCGTCGGTTTTGGCAATGGAGCCTTCGGTGATGGTGCTTGATGAGCCATCAGCAAATCTTGATGCGCGGGCGCGAAGGCAACTTATGGGTATTATTGATGATTTTCCGCATATTATCTTACTTGCCACTCACGATGAGGAAATGGCAGTGACTCTTTGCAAGCGTGCCATCCTTGTTCATGAGGGGAAGATCGTTTTTGATGGGCCCACGCAAATCGCAATTGATCATCTTCATAAGCTTGTCTGAATCCCGCAGTCTTCAAACAATCTTTTATAATATTCAGCTTTCTTTTCAAGCTTCAGTGGATAAGCCCGGCTCGTCGACGGCATCCTCCATATATGAAGACCGTTCGGCCCCGGTTCCATTTCCCCCATCTTTGGTGGTATACTGCCTGTCAAATCGGCAAGGGTTGCTGCCGCCTTTTCTCCGGTGGTGGCAAGGGCCCGGCATTGTGGCATTCTCGATAAGAGGGCTTTCAGATTCACCGGTTCCACAATCTCAAGATACTTGTCAGAGGCATTATTCATCAGCCGCCGTATTCGATAACCGGTATCGTTCAATGCAATGCCTTTTTCGTTGAGCAGCTGCTTTATTTTATCCAAGTCGAAATTTTTGCTTCCCTTTTCCAGCAAGGCATTGCGGTCATTAAAAAATAGCAGTCCCATCATATACCAAAAATCATTGGTGCGATTGGGATAATAAAAATTCATCGACCACCTTTTTGGCTGTGGTGGAAATGTACCCATAATCAGAACTTTTGCACCCTCCGGTATGTAAGGTTCAAAAGGATGAGTCTCAATTAATATTTCGTTATTCATATTTTATGTCTTGGGCTGTTTACTGCAAATTTAGGTCCTTCCCTGCATTTGTGCAAATTTATTTATGTTTCTCTTAGACCCCACACTCCCCGGCAAATCCTAAATCCTATTATCGGTGTTATCAATAGTAGAGCATTGGGGTATAAAGGGTAAGCTGCTTTTTTTTCTCAATTATTAATGCTAAATTTGCAATATGAAAGCTAATGAAGTTAATATAAGAAATAAACGAGCTCGTTTTGATTATGAAATTTCAGATACCTACATCGCCGGGATTGTCCTCACGGGTACTGAAATTAAGTCTATACGTGATGGAAAAGCATCTCTTGTCGACACTTATTGCCTTGTTGAGAATGGCGAAGTGTGGGTAAAGGGAATGAATATTTCTGAATATTTCTACGGCTCATATAATAATCACGTTGCTCGTCGCGACCGTAAGCTTCTCCTTAACAAAAAGGAAATTCAAAAGTTGGCGAAGGCTGCCGAGGATCCCGGTTATACTATTGTTCCTCTCAAGGTCTTTATAAATGAGAGAGGACTCGCAAAAATGATGATAGGGGTGGGGCGTGGTAAGAAACAATATGATAAGCGTCAGTCCATACGCGAGCGTGAAGATAAACGAGCCATCGACAGGATGTTCAAGAAGTAAGAAATTAATGAACTGCTATAAAGAAGTTGGAATGAAGTCGGTTAAACGACTTCAATGTAAAGACTTCTAAATTGTTGTGTCTTGATTATGAAAAACACTCTCAGAAAGTTAGAACTCCTTGCTCCGGCAGCAGATAAAAATGTAGCTATTCAAGCCATTCTGCATGGTGCTGATGCAGTGTATATTGGAGGGCCGAGTCATGGGGCCAGAAGCAAGGCTGCAAACTCTGTTGAAGATATCGCTGAAGTGGTGAGATTCGCTCATCAATTTCGCGCCCGGGTTTATGTAACTCTCAACACTCTTGTCTACGAAAGTGAGATTAAGGAAGTGGAAGCGCTCGTGCATGAAATGTACAGAATAGGAGTAGATGCATTAATCGTGCAAGATATGTCACTTCTTCGTATGAAGTTGCCACCCATAGCTCTCCATGCCAGCACTCAGTGCGACACAAGGACGGTAGAAAAGGCAAAGTTTCTTGAGGATGTGGGTTTTTCGCAAATAGTTCTGGCACGTGAATTATCATTAGCTGAAATCAAAGATATATGCCATAATGTTTCCGTTCCGGTTGAATGTTTTGTGCATGGTGCGCTCTGCGTAAGTTATTCCGGAAGGTGTGCTGCAAGTCAAGTTGAGCTTGGCCGTTCGGCCAATCGTGGTCAGTGTGCCCAGATGTGTCGTATGCCTTATTCTCTTAGAAATGGGAGAGGAGAGATTGTGGAAAAAGATAAACATCTCCTTTCTTTAAGAGATTTTAATGCATCCGGAAGTTTGCGCGAAATGATACTTGCAGGAGTCTCTTCTTTTAAAATAGAGGGAAGAATGAAAGACGCCGACTATGTTAAAAATATTACTGCTTCTTATCGCGCTCAAATTGACAGCATTATTGCTGAATTTCCCGATAAATTCTGTCGCTCGTCTTACGGCGAATCTTTTATAGATTTCACACCGAAGCTTGATAAAAGTTTTAACCGGGGTTTTACCGATTACTTCTTAAACGGCAGAACGCAGGCCTCCATGGCATCCTTGCTGACACCAAAATCTATGGGCGAAGTCGTTAAGGATGTAAATATACTTAATAATGGCGATGGTATAAGTTTTTTCAATCAGAACGGTGAATATGTTGGGGTGGGAGTAAATAAGGTTGAAAAGGGCAGAATCATCGGATCTCGTCAGTTTAAATTGCCGAGGGGTGCTGAAATCCACCGTACGCTCGACCGACAATGGCAAAAAGTCATGAGCCGTGATACTGCTCAGCGAAAAGTCAAGGTGGACATTTCTGTTGACGAAGAGGGCATAACTGCATGCGATGATAGGGGAGTAAGGGTAAGGATTTCTTTGGATGTTTCAAAATCTGAGGCCCATAATGTTATGCAACCGCGACCCGTATTCGAAAAGTTAGGGGGCACTATTTATGTTTTGAATAATTTCGAAAATAAACTTCTGCCTCAGACTTTCATTCCGGCTTCGCAACTCACGGCCCTCAGAAGGCGTCTGGTCAAGGAACTCGACCAGGCAAATGAGTCAACCTATAAATTCGATTATCGGAGGCCGGAAAATACGGAGGCTGTCTATGTCTCCCAATCTCTTGACTCACGAGATAACGTAGCCAATAGCCTCGCCGTGTCTTTCTATCGCGACCACGGAGTGAAAAATATAATTTCTGCTGTTGAAGTGAATCATGATCGTAATCGACAAACCGTTATGACAACTCGTTATTGTCTGCGTCGCGAACTCGGCTGCTGTCTCAAGGATAAATCAGTATCTCCTGAAAAAAGAAAACGATATGCGGGTCCGTTATCAATTTCTACAGGACCTCACACTTTTGATTTGGAATTCGACTGTGCTCGCTGCGAAATGAACGTTATTTCAAGAGGAAAAAACTCACAATGAATTCAGACAAAACGTCTTAAGTAGATAAAAAAACATCCATCCGACCGGAAAAGTCAGATGGATGTTTTTAGAAGTCGTTTAAACTTTTTTCAAGGCTAAGATTTATTAAGATTTTGAGCGGATTTGACTCGTCATTTCTATTTAAAGGAAACTCGTCGATTTTCAATTTGATTCTTGAAGAAGGAGCATAGCGGGCTATGCGACTGATGAAAGAA
>JAAVCL010000022.1 GCA_014802335.1 Bacteroides sp.
ATTATATTGACCTATATCCTTGGCATTTATGCAGCCACAGAATTTACGTTGGCCTGAATCCTTGTGCGTGCGACTCCGCATAGCATAATGATTATCATCAAGCATTATCGCTTCTTCGGGCATATCTGTATCTCCAAAAAGAGACGGTGTAAGATTATTGACTTTCATCCCAAGATGATTCATCAACTTTTCATCCTGCCAGCCTATACGCGTAATCAATTCGTCATCAATACATCTATTGTGGGCAATGCCGAACTTTTCAAGATCTATCTTCTCCCCACAAGTCGCCAACTTAAAATTCCATCCTTTACTTACCTTCAACTTCGATAATCTCTCGGCAAACTCAATCATGTCAGTCTCCGTCCATTCACGATAATTCACTCCATTATTACGAAGATTATCACCGACCTTACGATAGACAGATATATCAGCAAAACTGAATACTAATTTCTCCGTATATCCCTTCAGCTGATCTCCAATCCTCTCAATCTTTGCCAATAACTCCGTAATCCCAATTTTATCAGTAAGTAGCAATGGGTCAAATCGCCATATCACTCTCCCTACTCCCAATTTCTCAACCAGTTCCTTAAAAGTCTGAATTCTTTCATGCAAAGCAGGTACCCCCGGCTCCAATCCCTCATATTCATAATCATTAAGCGTATACTGAATATAGTAACTAATCCCCTTCTCCTTAAGCCTATCGAGATAAGGGATTAGTGGCCGAGGATTCTTAGACCAAAATACAATAAACCGTACATCCCGAAAAGCCACATAACTATCTACCCCATTGAAAGGATTCCGCCATCGGCAATGCCCACTCTCCAACTTCTTGAAAAACCAATCAGCATAAAACGCCGGAATATCTGTAGCCCTACTCGCCGACAATACAACAGGAGCAAGAGCCTCTACCTCCGCCCCATCATCCTTTAGAATCCGTATCTTCGTCTGCTTCATGCTGCAAAGTTAACAAATCTCACTGCCAAAACCTTGCACTCACAACAAAAAACTCGAAATTTTAAGATTATCCTTTCCTATCCATTAAAAAAGAATGAGACAAGTTTATTCAAACTTGTCTCAATTCCTTTATTTTAAAATATTTACCCAATAATTTAGGATTAAATCAGCTTAATATTCCTCTTCGTTGAAGAAAAGAATAAGCACTATATTTCAGTTAGTTGACTAAATTCGCCTCAAATTAGACAAGTGAATTAGGCGATGAAAGACTATGGAATACCAATATAATTGAATGTATTATTTTATAATTCCTGTAAAACAGTGTTATTGAACTAACACCTTTCCTGCAAAGGTCCCATAAGATTTACCTGTGATTTCTCCTATCTTATAGTAGTCACCTAACATCTTAATAATAGAATCCAAATCAGCTTCCGATTCTATTTGTATCTTGTCATCCTTAATATTTATTGGATTACCATGAGTCCGTCCTATCTGCTGCATCTTGCTTAGAGTAGCAGTAGTGAGTTCTGGAATACCTCCATTTTTTGCAATTTTCGCCAGCTTCTTATGAAGACCTGTTCCAGTATTTACCTTATCTCTAAGGATAGACAGACCCTCAATACGATTTGTACTCTCTAATTGCGAAACAACCTCAAGTGCCTTCTCCTTAAATTCTTCTTGAATACCAACTATCTGTTCAAAGGGAACTTTTCTTAGGATGTAGAAAGCCTCATCTACATAAACACAGTCTACCTGACGGTCAAGAGCAATCACTTCACCTTCTAACATCTCAAGTTGGTGTGTAGAAGGATTAAGAAGAGCATTGAACCACCCCCTCTTTTTTTCTGGATTTTCGTTATCTTGAACTGCCACTTTCGTTTTAGACACTTTTCGGAAGGTATATATCGTATCTCCTGACTCCTCTTCAAACCCAACACAATATGCCCATAATTCTATACCACTTGACTGTAAATCCTTCAGAGAACTCACTCTTTCTACAGTTCTGCACAACTGATTCTCGACAACATCGGCAAAAGCAAGTCCCTTTCCCTTCATTGAGTACGTAAATAGATTATCCGTATCCTCCGCTATTGGATCATACTCAAGCATGGTAAAATCTTTCTTCAAGATCTTATCCAAGTCATCGATTGTAGAACTATAGATATATCCCCGGATGGTGTCTTCGATATCGATTTGATATGCTTTATAGGTGTATTTACCCATTACCGCCTGTCTCCTAAGATTCCTCTCTTTTAACATACGGACGATAAAATACAGCTTTATTGCGCCTTGGGATGCATGAGAGATTCGTTCTCTCAGAATTTGCAATTCATTCACGTTCTCAGTCTGTTGGTTTTCCATAAAATAGTTTGAAGCCTATAGGGTAAATTATTAACTTATCATCTTCTTCTAACGAATGTCCTTTTACAAGAACTAATCCGTCACGTTCTTTGTCCTGTCTTATTTTATACTTTATTTCATATATAGAGTATTTTAGATTTAATATGGGATTGATTAGAATCATATTAGATCTTACGTATATACCATATACGATTAACATCATTATAATGAAGCAAATTATATCTGTAGAGGTTGCGGATTCTGCCGAAATAAAAGGGACAATGTATGTAGCTAAATACCCTAATGCTTCATTATTTCTATTGCTTATGCTTATAAGATCAGCCTGATGTCCATTTGAAGCTCGTTTATGTAGATTACCTAATAACACTCTTAGACCGACCCAAAAGGTAGCAGATAAGATTATCAGAATAAAAGCAAATCCAAAATTCTCGTAAAAGCATTTTAATGAGTTTAGGGATATACCTTTATAATGTAGAAATTCTGCATTATGCACGATCTTCCTCAATGCTATGAGTATGAACAAGGGAGTGTATGAAGTACCGAATAATACCAGTAAGGCACTATTTCTAAGGGGATTATTTCGAGTTCCTATTCTCATACTATTACGCTAAGAGCATCAATCTCGTGGACCTAAGAATTTATTCCCATTAAGATGGATCATATGATCGGGCATATCGGCTATCCATACCTCTGTTTCCCATGCCAACTGATCCGAGAATTTCTTAAAGGTCGAGAAATCGAGAAACGCGGATATATAGATTTTACCAGAACTTACATTCTGGGTCATCGCCTCAATCTCTACTATGCGTTTAGGATCCATTGGCCCTACTGAAGTGATTGACTCAATGAAATAGATCCAATCTTTATCCTCACGATATAATACCACGTCAGGCATCTTGTCATGAAGGGTAATCTCAAAACCCAGTTCAGAAAGCTTCTCAATATTCTTAACCAAATCCTTCTGTATGGTATCTCCCACATATAGACATTCAGAATTGGGTGCAAAACGAGGTGCAAATTCCTCAATGATGGCTTTCTGAAGTTCATTGTGCTTTCCCGGACTGAATGTAAATTCCTGCTGATTTATTCTCACAAGCATTTTCTGCATTCTCTTCTTTGAGGCATAAATGGCAGACAATGATTCATGGTGAGCCAAGAACAACTGCAAGGCCGCTCCCGGTTCTGACACCACTGAATCATCATCATTCAGTTCCTTAAGGACATTAAGAAATTCACTGGTTAACCGGTAGCGATAGTTGGGACTGTTCGTTGCCTTCCCATTATCTTCAATAAGGGCAGCTGTGCGAAATGGATGTAAAGCCTGCTTACGGAATGTCTCTCTGGAGTTTTCTGCATAAACCACACCATAATATTTAGCAGTGAAGGCAATGATATCATGTATCCTGATCCATTCATTCGTAGCGGCACTCCAAGGTGTGTCTTTCTTGATGTTTGCCATTGCCAAAAGAGTGAATACACATATCATACCCTGCTGTTTAGAGGGCATATCTATCTGCATCAGCAGCGATTTTACAGTCTCTAATTTATCCATCGGTCAACAATTTTATCACAATTAACTTCTGTTAGATCGTGGTGCATCAGCTCACGCCCCATTTTCTCAATCACCTCTCTTGGAGGAATCGGAATTTGGTTTATTTCAGTGGAATTTACTTGAGTGGAACCATTAAGTATCCTATAATAGGCATCATATAAAGAAGAGTTAAGAAGCACATATAGTCCATATGTGATACATGGCGAATCACACTTAACAAAGTTAACTTTATTCTGGGTGCTGATGTATTTATATTTGCTATATCTTTGCTTCAAGTAGATACCACATTGAAGCCTCCGTTTCTCCTCTTTTGAGGTAAAGCGTTTCACCAATAGGAAATCACTGTTTTCTTGCAGATAAGCTGCATGGTCTGTTTTTATAACCTCCCCGTCCTTCCCAAGAGGCCAGACGACCCGGCCATCCTTGATGTGCTGTGAGTAAAAGAGTGGGAAAGCCCCTTCTTCCATATTGTCTCTGAGAACTTCACGTGTCCTGAAGTCCACGATAAGTCCAGTCTGCATTTTTAACTGAATGTCTGGAAGAGTTTTTGGAAGATGGTTTATCCGTTCTACCACATTAGCGTCTTTCTCATCAGTTATCAAATAGACATAATGATTCTTAGGAACTACAGTATCATAGGGGGCTTTAAAAGTGTGAATATCTATAAAACCAGAATCTGACGAAGTGGTAATATTGATCATTGCCGGCTTTTCTGTCTTTTTCTTGATTTTGATGATAATGGTTTCCTGAAGAACAGACTCTCCACCAAACACCTTGTCTCGGCTTTCAAATAAATGAATATCCGTAATGACAGCATTGGCAAAAAGATATTCCCGAAATTTCTTGAAATAAGCTCCGGATGTCCAAGACCGAGGAATAATATAGACAAGTTCCTGATTGGATTTGAGGTTATGAATCCCCATAGCCCAGAATAGGAAATATAGATTTGGGGCACCGTGACAAACATCCGGCATCATCTTGGCTTCATCTGCATCCTTGGAAATTTTCAGATATGGAGGATTTCCAATTATATAGTCATACTGATTACTGTCAATGTCAAGCAGAGTGTTGACTCCGAAATATTGGCTTGTTATATAGTTATCCTCTATTATCTCAAATGATATTCCATAAGTATCCTTAACTAAGGACAAGTTCTTTCTCAAAATAGGCAAAACCAATGGATCAGTCTCATAACAGGTCAACTGTATCTTTCCGGTATAACCAAGTTCAAAAATACGGTCAATAAGGGCTGTACATAAAATTCCCGTTCCCGCACCGGCATCAAGTAATTTTATTTCCTGTTTATGTAAATCTATGTCAAATAGGGCTGTCATAAACTTCGCAATGGAAGGAGTTGTAAAGAACTGACCAAACTTTTTCCTTTGCGATTTAGGCACGGAGGAAACGAAGTCATCTGTATTAAAGACAACTTCATCCAGAACGTTAAGTTTAATATTCTCAATCATTTTGTACTCCGTATACTATATAGGGTTCTGCGGCGACAGCAATATTTTCTGTAGGATTTATTAATCTGCGAATATCTATCTCAAGCAGGACAGCTATCTTCCTGAGCGTGTATAAATCCGGTTGCGAAGAATTAGTACACCATTTGGATACAGTGGTGGGATTGACGTGCAACTGTTCAGCAAGCCACTTACTAGTTCTCTTTTTCTCGCATAAAACAGTCTTTATCCTATTTATATCTTCATTCATTTCTAAATTCTTTAATTTGAACGCAAAGATAATGATTTTTGACAAGATGCAAAAATTTCCATATTAATAAATCTACCATATTTTATAATATTCTACTCATCTCAAATATTACTCCCGAACGGAGCGCAGTGACATTGAGAGAGAGAAAACGGTCAACATCGGCTTGGGTGTACCAGTATTTGTCACCGTGGCCGGAGTAGCCGAGGAGGCGGTTGTCGCGGAGACATTTCAGATAACGGTCTTTGATACCGAGGAGTGCCATCTGTGCTTTGTTGGATTAGACTCAGGAGACATTTATGCGGGTGCAGAAAAAGGGATATTACTTTCTCGATGAAATAGATAAGCACTGCTTGTACAACCTAAATAGGATTTACGGTGATAGAAATACGATGGCAATATTCACACATGTAAGAAACTCACATGTATTTTAGACAAACAAATTCCAATTTTAAAAATGTATTTAAAACTACATACTTAGTAATCAAGTGATTACTAAATTGGCAAGTTTATATAAAAATACAAAAAAATCAATTGGACAAACAAATTCCCTTTGTTTATCCAATTGATTATCTTTTATTTACGCACCAAAGAGCGGTTAATACTCTTCTTCGTTGAAGAAAAAGTCGTCCTTGGAGGGATAGTCGGGCCAGATCTCCTCGATGGATTCGTAGGTCTCTCCTTCATCTTCTATTTCCTGAAGGTTTTCCAGCACCTCCAGCGGAGC
>JAAVCL010000023.1 GCA_014802335.1 Bacteroides sp.
CATAAAATCAGAGGATATTCAGTCAAAGGCTCAATAGCCTTGCTGAGATTGGAGACAGAGTTGAGGACAATAGTGTCTGTGCCGTCATTGAAACCGAGCCTCTCCGCCGAGAGAAAATCGATAAAGCCCTCAAACACACTGCAACGAGGGTTGCCGTTGGCGATATGGGTGATATGCTTGGGAGGAGACGACCCTTTGAAGAACGGGTTACGCAGCTCATAGCCGTCGGCATTGTTCCTGAAGCCTATCGCATAGTAGTGTTTCCCTTTCATCTCATAGTTGGAAAAGCCACGGCAGTTTGACCCTGTCGGGCACGTGAGATTTGACCCATCCGGACAAAATAAGATTGACCCTTTAAAGTCCTGGCGGCGGGGGTCAATTTTATTTTATCTCATATTAGTTTTTACAGCTCTTCTTAGCCTTTATCTTCCTCATGCTCTCACCACTCAGTTCGATGGTATGGGCCGAGTGGATGATTCGGTCGAGTATAGCATCGGCCACCGTAGGGTCGCCTACCATATCATACCAGCTTGTGTGGGGATACTGGGACGTGATGATTATGGACTTCCGTTCGTGTCTGTCCTCAATTATTTCCAGCAGGATTGCCCTTTCCTTTGGATCAAGTGGAACAAGGAAGAGGTCGTCAAGTATCAGCAACTGGCAACGCTCAACTTTTTTCATCTCGGTATCGAGGTTGTTCCTTACCTTTGCCACCTTCAGCGCACCGAGAAGCTTGGCTGCATTGGCGTAAAGCGTTCGGATACCTTTCTTGCATGCCTCATGACCCAGTGCGCAGGCAAGAAAACTTTTCCCTGTACCCGACGAGCCGGTTATAAATAGATTCCCACCTTTTCTTACGAAGTCAAGAGTTGCCAGACGTTCCATCTGGTTGCGGTCAAGGCCACGGTTTGCGGCATAGTCCACTTCCTCCAGATAAGCCTTATAACGGAAGGAGGCATTCTTGGTCATACGGGCCACAGCGGCTTGTGCGCGGTAGTCCCACTCGCGGCTCAGAAGCATTGACAGGAAGGAGTCCGGAGTCATGGACTGCGCGGTTGTGCCGGCAAGGCTCTCTCGGAAGGCTTCTGCCATGCCGTGCATTTTCATCCTGCTCATCAGATCAAGGGATATTGTGTTCTGGTCCGGTTGATGGTTCACCGGGGCTGTTCTTTCATTGGTTTCCATTTCCATTTTCTTTGTTGAAGTTATTGCTTTGGTTATAGTATTCACGGCCACGGATGTTTTTGTGCAAAGTAATCCTCGGCTGTTCAGGAAGAGCAGGTGTATTGCCTTCCTCGTCTGGCAGATAGTCGGCATCTTCGCCTTGTTCAAGCACCTGACGCAATGCCTGATAACTATATTGCGATTTTTGGGTTGCACATGCACATGCGGCTATCAGTCTTTCCGGGCCATACTTCTTCTCGAGCGACAGGATTCCTCGGCAGCTGCTGAAGGACTTGGGAGGATACTGCATGGCACGGTCCACCTCCCGGAGATAGTTGAGTACGATATTGTCCATCGCAGCCGCTTTGACGAACAACTCCTCCAGATCCTTGTCATACGGGCCGTAATGCCCCGGCAGATTATGCTCCTTCTTCCACGAGTAAGCGTAGGGTATGTCACAACGCGCATGTGTGGCGATATGGTTCAGGCCGCAGTATATCTCCACATTGTCAGCATCGTAGAGTATCACAACGCGTTTGCCGACATATTCTCTTGCTACACTGTAGTGATGCTTGAACAACGACACATAGCAGTTCTTTCCGACCGTCATGAGCTTGCGTTCCTTGATGGTGAACCTACGCTCCGGCAGAGGGCGTAGGAAGTCTTTCTCGCCTTTGAGGAATATGGTCTTACGCGACATCCCGCGCCCAGCCATAGGTTTCTCGTTAAAGTCGTGCAACGATATGTGGATCGCTGTGTTCAGTGCATCCAATGTTGTGAATGACATCCCCTCGATGTCTAGATATACCGAACGGTATAGGAGTTTAACCGCATTTTCCACCAAAGCCTTATCCCTGGGATGTCTTACCCGCGCAGGGTACACGGCACATCCGTAATGCTCGGCAAAAGACGCAAAATCCTCGTTGATGACGGGCTCGTTGCGGTCGCTTCTTGTAACGGCAGCCTTGAGATTATCGGGGACAATGGCTGCTGTCACACCTTCAAAATACATGAACGCGTTCTGACAGGCATTTATAAGATCCTCCTTACGCTGGGACCATACCGCCTCGCAGTACGTATAATGGCTGAACGGAAGTATGGCCACGAACACCTCTGCTTTTTTAATCTCTCCGCTCATCTGGTCGATGACCTCCAGCTTATCACCTGCAAAATCGATATACATCTGATCTGCAGCATAATGCTCCACATGGCCGATGATATTACTGTGTACCCGGTACTGGCGCACTGCCCGTTTGAAGGCCGATTCCTGGAAACCATCGGGGTGGGACTCCCGGTACTCATTATAAAGCTTGCGTACTGTCATGCCCTTGCGTGACAGACGGGCAACATAGCCGGACATCAGGGCATCTAGCTCGATCTGACGTTGCGACGGCTGTCGGTTCCGGAAATCCTTGCAGCCGAACATCTCACGCAGGTGTTCCTCCGACAGCGACAGCAGCTGGTCCACTGTTCTGCCGCTCGATATGAACATACGCACATACTTGCGCACCGTGTTACGGGAGATATGAAACGTATTGGCAGTCTCATTTATCCCCATCCCGGATGCGTAACATCGCAGGATATTTTTTAATTTTGCTACCATATTTTGTAGTTGTTGAGTGAAAACCCCCGCCGTGCCAGGACATGGGAATCCAAAACTACAAAAAAATTCCCCTGCCGGCATACGACAGGGGTCATTTTTATTTTGCCCTAAAGGGCCAATCTTATTTTGTCCGGATGGGTCAGTCTCACGTGCCCAACAGGGTCAAACTGCCGTGGCTTTTCCATATAACAAGGGCGTGAGCTGATAAGACCCACGCCCCGTAACCTCCGCAAAGGATTATTTCCTCATATTCCGGCAATGTTGCAACACCTGAGACGCATTACAGAACCATTTGCCGTTTTGAACATTGTTCGGTTTAGTAGCCTCGATTTTGCCGGCGGCAATCAGATTTTCTAATTTCTTCACCCCTCCGACAATCTTTGCCGAGAGATCTTTGCTAAAATATTCATCCGACATAACGGCAAGAATATTCTCAAGCAATATCTCTTTGGGGTTCACTGAAGTTATACGGCACTTTCCCATAGCCTATTTTTCAACTTGCAAGGTTATGGGCTTACCGCAATGGGGGCAGGTTAGCACAGCAGTACCCGCCGCAGGAGCCTCGAACAGTTCAGCCACCGACACGCCAAGCGCAGAGGCGATTTTGTCAAGGGTACCGATAGTTGTGTTTCCGGCCAATGCTTTTGCAAGACCAACGGCTGAGATACCTATTTTTTCGGCTAACTCTTTTTGAGTGATGCCTTTCTCTTTACAAATTTCTTTAATTCTAAATTCAGACATAGTGTTATAGTTATTGTTATATTGGTTTTCCGGTGCAAAGGTAATTAAAATTAGCCATATTTTTTAATTATAAACAAAAAAAATAACAATATGGCTAATTTTTTTTTACTAAATAATTTGGATGTTATTAAACTTATTGTTAACTTTGTAGAGTCAAAAACAAACAATACGTATAACAACCCCTTAACCCCCGGAACAATGAGCAACGAAAGAAAATCAACCCTCCGCAACGTGATGAGCCTCGCATGGCAGTTTGTAAAGCGCAACGGCCTCTCACTCTCTGAAGCCCTCACAATCGCATGGCGCAATATCAAACTCCGCACCGCTATGAGCAGTCGCATAGTACGTTTCTACTTCCGGAAAGTGGATGGCACAATCCGTGAGGCTTACGGCACACTGGCCGAGAAATTGATACCCGCTACCGGTGGAACCTCGACCCGCCGGACCAATGACACGGTGCAAACATACTTCGACACCGAGAAACAAGAGTGGCGTTGCTTTAAGAAAGCCAACCTCTACGCACTGAATTAAATAACCCGCTACGGATGGAACGGAGTGGGCAACCCCTTCCGACTCCTCCGAAGCTCCAATAATACCGAACCAATAAATAACATTATCGACAATGAAAAATAACAAGTATCGCCGACCGAACGGCACAACCCGACACCTCCGTCGCATGGAGGACAAGTTAGACATGATTCTCTTCGACCTCACACGCATCCACTCCCGATTGCTTACCGTGGAACGCCAACAGCGTGAGCAATTCATGGACGCAACAATTAACACCCTCCACGCCTCAGCCATTCGCATGAAAGAGATGGCCGATAAGGATCTGCAAGCTGTAAAGGAACGCTATGGAACGCCCGGAATTTGACCGACTGTTAACGGCTAACCTTGCCGTGATCGAAGCCTCCGCAAAGAAGTATGCAATGATTTACAGACTTTACCATGAGTGGGAGGATCTATTACAAACAGTATTACTGAAGATGCTCCGATTTGCCGACCAATACGACCACAACAAGGGAGCGTTATTGCCGTGGGCTTGCGTGATAATCATCAACACGATAAAAACCCGCATAGCCGAAGTTATTGCCGTGCCGATCATGGAGGAAGTCAACATCTATATCCCGGTAATATCAGACCTCAACCCTGCAGATGATTTGCAAGCGTCTTTTATACTCTCAAACCTCAACGATGAGACCCGGCTATTTGTGGAGGGTTACAATTACCCGGAGATAGCCGCCATGTGCGGGGTAAGAAGCAAAGCAACCGTAATGAACCGTATTGACAAATGCGCCAAACGTCTGAGCCTGATTATGGGGATTGATGCAAGCCGAGGCAGGAGAGAACGGATGTATGCAAAGAATCCCGATTAAATTTCACCCACGTAGTGAACATTTCGCATCTTTGTTAGTAATCCTATTGTCAACCGTTCATCATCGAAACGTCTTCTGCGGTTGACGATGTGATGATATGAGCCTATTCCGTTCCGGGGGTAGGCTCATTTTCATTTTGTAACGTGCCGTAATTTCGCCAACTTTGTGGGTATGATAACCGCACCCACCGACTCGCAAGAATATTACTTCGACAAGTACGATGAACCCCGGCACCATATTACGGCATTGCTGGGAGCCTCTGTTGTGACTCTCGACATACCCACCCGTATATTATACCCGTTAGCGGATGCAGGCGTTAAAACCGTCGCCGATCTGTTGCAGCTATACCACCAAGGGTTGCGGACAGTCCGAAATATTGGAGTAACAGCAGCGTACGAGATTGAGCGGATATTGAGCCGTGCCGACCTCTTAAGCATCGATCTGTAACCCAAAGTGAGCCCATGATTCTTAGAGCTTAAGTTAGGTAATGTGTCGTTTTTTATACCCTGTTTATACCCGAGAAATAACAAACCCTTTAACTTCAATTAGTTAAAGGGTTTAATCTGTGCGCACGATAGGACTCGAACCTACACGTCGCAAGACACCAGATCCTAAGTCTGGCGCGGCTACCAATTACGCCACGTGCGCTTTTGCAAGGGCAAAGTTACTAAAAATAACTTTGCCCGCAAAATTTATTGATGATTTTTTTATTGAAATCATTTAAAGCTTCATCTTCAAAAGCTTTATCAAATAGTGTGGGTGATTGGCCATACAAATGCCCTGAGTCCGAGTTTTGGTTTCTCTTCATCAATGGCTTTCAAACGTTCAAGCACCTTTTCCACACGTTCATCTTCAACAAAGGTCAGCATCGCCGATGCCAACGACGGCCAGGCATGTGTGCCCAGATGTGGTTCTCCGTTTTTACTTCCCCGGCCCTGAACGGTGCCGAAAGAGGTGTAGCCCCTGCATGAACATGCATTCAGGACTTCAATCACCTTTTCATGATGAGCCAGATCGTATGCTATGAATATAGCTTGCATATTAATTATTCTTTAATTCGAGTTTTTGGATTTGTTTGCGAAATTTCTTTCGTTGATTCTTGACTCCGCGTCCTGCAAACACGCAGTAGAGCACCGGAACGAACAGAAGTGTAAGGATAGTCGAGAAGGTCAGACCACCAATCACGGCAACACCCATTGGCCTCCACATTTCCGCACCTTCACCCGTGCCGCATGCCATTGGAACCATACCGAGAATTGTGGTGAGTGTGGTCATCACAACGGGGCGCAGACGCGAACGACCGCCATCTATAACCGCACGTCTTATCGACATGCCGCGTTCGCGATTAAGGGTGATATAGTCGATAAGAACGATACCGTTTTTAACTACTATACCGATCAGCATAATGGCTCCGATCATTGACATTACGTTGAGCGTGTGTCCGGTCAGCCATAATATCAGGAATACACCCGAAAATGCGAACAGAAGTGAGGTCATGATGATTCCAGGGTAGGTAAACGATTCAAACTGGGCAGCCATCACTATGTAAACAAGCAGGATTATAAGGATACCCAGCATGCCGAGGTCGCTGAATGAATCCTGTTGGTCTTCATAGCTACCGGAAAGTCCGATGGTGATGCCCGGAGGTAGAGTCAGATTATCTATTTCCGCCTGGGCGGCTGTCACAACCTCACTCATAGGCACGCCGTCCACCACTGCTGAAACGGTAATGATACGTTCGCGGTCTTTACGTTCAATAGTGGGAGGTGTGAAGCGTTCCACAACCGTTCCTAATTCCTTCAAACGGATGCCTTGGCCGGTAGAAGAATAAATCACGATATTTTCTATATCGGATATCTGCGTGCGATGCTCGGGTGAATACATTACCTTGATGTCATATTCCTCACCATCCTCACGATACTGAGAGGCCGTGGCTCCATTGATTCGGTTTCTAAGGTAATAGGCTGCTGTCTGAAGGTTGATGCCATACATTGAAAGTTTCTCCCTGTCAAAATCAACCTGATATTCGGGCTGATAGTCTGAACGCGAGATGGTGATGTCGGCGGTGCCGTTGATGCCCCTAAGAATCTGTTTTAATTCCTGGGCCACCTTGTCGGTCTCGTCAAAGTCATATCCATAGATTTCAAAATCCACTGTGCTTTGTCCGCCCATGCCGGCTCCTCGGCCACCTCCCACATTGATTTGTGCCTTTTTGAAGTCGGGGAAATTCTCATCAAGGTCCTTTCGCATCGAATTGGCGATCTCAACGATGCCTCTGTCTCGCTTTGTAGGACTCACGAGGCTGATGTTCATCGAAATAATGTGCGAACCGTTGTCGGATAGAGAGGCATACGTATTGTCCGAGCTTGCCGGTCCGACTGTATAGTTGCTCACCTTTATTTCAGGATATTTTGCGCGCCACATCGAGTCGAGGCGTGCTGTCACTTCGCGTGCATATTCCACTCTCGAACCTATTGGAAGCTCAAGACTGACTCCGATTCGCGAATTATCTTGCGTGGGAATGAATTCTGAACCAACACCTTTCATCAGGAAGATAGAACCAATGAAGATTCCAAGACAAACGATGATTGTTATGGTGCGATGACCCACGACATTGCGCAGAAGGCGCGCGTAGCCATTGTCAAATCGGTCTAATGCCTTTTCTACAGGAGTGTACCAGTTTTTCTTCTTCTTCCCGTCTTTATCCTGGCTGCGCAGTCTGAGCCACTGGCTGCAAAGCATTGGTGTAAGGGTGAGTGCGCAAGTGGTGGAAATTATCATCATGATGGTAACCATCCAGCCAAGCTGACGGAACAAAACACCTGTCATGCCCGTAACAAGCGTCAGGGGGAAGAACACGGCTATCAGTGTGAGTGTAGAGGCAATTACCGAAATTGCCACCTCATTCGTTCCGTGCACGGCGGCCTGTCGCGGGTCGGCTCCACGTTCTATATGGGTCGTTACGTTTTCAAGAACAACAATAGCATCGTCAACCACCATACCGATCGAAATCGACAGGGCCGACAATGAAATGATATTCAGAGTGTTGCCCGTGGCGTACAGATAGATGAAAGAGGCGATAAGCGAAACCGGAATGGTGATTACGATTATCAGGGTTGCTCGCCAACGCCCAAGGAAGAGGAACACCACTATCATCACGAATAGAAGGGCGTAAAGCACAGTCTCTACAAGTGAGGCAATTGTGTTGCGGATATTGTCGGAGGTGTCGACGATGACTCCGATTTTTATGTCGGAAGGCAAGTTCTTTTCGAGTTGGGGCAGCATCTTCATCACCTTGTTGGAGATTTCAACCGAATTGGCTCCCGACTGCTTCTGAATGACAATCATCGCACCCTCCTGACCGTTGTTGAATGTCTGTTGAGTGCGCTCTTCAAGAGTGTCCTCGATGCGCGCCACGTCTTTAAGATAAATTACCTTTCCTCCGAAACTTCCAACGGGAATATCCTTGAGTTGCGATGTGGAGTCGAATTCACCTTGCACACGCAAAGCGTATGTATTGGAACCGATATCAAAAGAACCTCCGGGTATATTCCGGTTCTCGGCCCCGATAATAGATGAAATCTGCTCTACCGAGAGATTATAGGCCTCCAGACGTTGCGGATCAATATATACGTGAACTTCACGTTTGGGAGCTCCGGAAATCGACACTGTACCTACGCCGTCAACGCGGGCCAGAGGGTTTGCCACATTGTCGTCAAGAATCTTATAAAGTCCCGGCATACTCTCGGAGGCTTGCACCGAAAGCAGACAGATAGGAATCATATCTGTCGAGAACTTGAAAATGATAGGATTGTTCACATCATCGGGAAGCTGCGATGACACCATGTCGAGTTTATCCCGCACGTCGTTGGTAAGCACATCAATGTCATAACCATACTCGAATTCAAGGGTTATCACCGACGTGTTCTCTCTTGAAGTGGATGTGATATGCTTCAGGTGTTCCACTGAGTTCAGTGTGTTCTCAAGTGGCTTGGTCACATTCTGTTCGATATCTTTTGCACTCGCTCCCGGATACATGGTGATTACCATGATGGTGTTGGTGTCAATATCCGGATAGAGGTCAATGGGAAGCTTCGCAAGTGAGAAGAGTCCCAGGATTATCACCGTTACAAAGCATAAAAGCGTCGTAATCGGGCGTTTTACTGCTGATCCGTATAAACTCATTTCGCTACTTTTACTTTAACGCCGTTGGCAAGTTTGGATTGTCCGTTGATTACCACTTGTGAGCCTGATTCAACCCCCGACAGAAGTTCGTATTCTTCTCCCAGTCGCTGCCCCAGCTCAACTTGATTATAAGAGACCGTTCCGTCTGAGTTAAGAACATACACGTATTGGTTGCCCGAACCCTGCTGTTTCACAACTGCCTTGTCGGGCACCACAACGCGGTTGGCTTTCCCGAGATTCAGAGTAACACGGCCGAACATTCCCGGCAATACGCGGCCATCGGCATTGCCGAGCGTGATTTCAACACCGAATGTACGGCTGTTGGCATCTACGGTAGGCATTACAGTGGTTACGGTGCCTGTAAACTCTTCATTTCCGTATGTGTCAAATTTAATGCTTGCCGGCATCCCTTTGTGCACACGAGGCAGCTCGCTTTCAGTTACATTTATCACAATTTTCACAGGTTGCACCCGGGCCACAGTTAAAATAGGAAGATTTCCCGTCATGTCGCCCGGGTCATAATTGCGTGCGGTCACAACTCCCGAGATAGGGGATGTCAGCACAGTGTTTTCATGAGCATTTCTCAGTGCCCGTTCTGCTTGCGCAAGGCTGTTCTTTGCGTTTATAAGTTGAATTTCCATTGCATCAACCTGCTGCTTGGTGCCTCCGCCTATCTTGAGCAATTCAACTGCACGGTTATAGTTCACCTCCACATTCTTCAGATTGGCGCGTGCATTATTTACCTGCGTTTCATAGCTATAAGTATTGATGTCATCCAATATGGCAACTTTCTGACCAGCAGACACACGTTGGCCCTCATCCACCAATATCTGTTTGATACGGTTAGGCATGCTCGAGGATATATTATTGATTATTTGGGGTTCTACAGTCGCCGTGTACACACCCAATTGATCTACGTCGCGGGCTGATACCATTGCTGTCTTAACTGTTGGAACAACTTCTTCTTTTGATTTGTCAGTTTCCTTTTCTTTTTCTCCCGAACACGATGCTGCCAGTAACGTCGCTATTGAAAGGGGGAGTATCAGATATTTTTTCATCTTGACTATAATTATGTGGTGGTTATTTGTTTGAAAGGGGAGTGGCGGGTATGCCCAATGCTTCTTCCTTACCCAGCAAAGTGTCGAGTTCGCTTGTGCTGATCAGGTAATTGTAGATGGATTGAAGATAGGAGAGTTGCGCCGTGGTATTGGCCATTTCGCTGTCGCGAAGGTTAAGGTAGGTGGCAGCCCCGATTTCAAAGCTCTTCTGCATGATTTCAAGTGCTTTCGCTGCCGATTTCATACCTTCTTCGCTCGAACTTATCTGCCGGGCCTGACGGTTGATGTTGTCAATGGCAAGATCAACCTGCATGTTTAATGAGTTTTCGAGAGTCTCGCGTTGCAATTCAATTTCCTTCACCTGCACCTGAGCCTGCTTTAGCTTCTGCAGTTTCGAACCCCCATGGAAGATAGGCACCTGAAGAGCAAGTCCTACATTAGAGTATGGATTGAAATTCTGGTGCTTCAAGGCATTTCCGTTGCTCATCGCATTCCAGTTGATATTATATGTTGCCGAAAGCGTTGGAATCCACGACATTTTTTGGAGAGTAACATTTTGTTCGGCAAGTTTATGAGAAAGATCAAGAGAGCGCAGGGAAGTGTTGCGGCTTAACGATCTGTCGCCATTGAGTGCATAGCCATACATATCGCGTTGCATGTCGCGCAGAGTGATGGTTGGCATTACAATTACCGAGTTTTCGATTCCCATCAGTACTTTGAGTTGAAGCTGGCATTGTTTCACTGAAATGTCAGCCTGGAGCAGTTCAGGCTCGACATTGGTCACCTGCACCGCACTGCGCAGCACGTCATATTCCGACGCTGTGCCTGCCTCAAACTGTTTCTTGTATATTTCCGAATTCAATTTGGCAAGTTCATAGTTCTGCTTGATAACTTCACGCGAATCAAGTGCAAGAAGCAACGCATAATAGGCTTTGTTCAGGTTATTTACCAAATCCAGTTTTGAAGCTCGCGCGCTTTCAAGAGCTTGGAGTATCTGAGTGTCCGACAGATTGATTGACTTCCATAAAGAGGCATTTACCAATGGCATAGCAGCCGAAAAACCAAAGTTCCAGTTGTTGTCCGTTCCCATCTTGATGGTCTGCGACTGGCCTCCCATATTCATGCTCATACTTTGAAGCTCTATGGTGCGTTGGTAGGCTCCGGTAAAATCAATTGATGGAAAGAGATTTGCCAACACCTCCTTTTTAGAATAATCCATTCGCTTTATTTCAAGGTCTGCAACCTTTATGGTCTGGTTATCCTGCAATGCAATGGCCACACATTCTTCCCGTGACAAACGCAGTGTGTCGGTTCGCTCTTGTGCCGAGAGGCCTGTGACAATTCCGCATGCTAAAAATATTACGGTGGTTAATCTGGTGAATTTCATTTCTATAATGTTATTGTTATTGTTATGATTGCCCCTTTAAATATTCTGATTATCTATGTTGAGATTCTCAAGAATTTCGATGCCCTTGGGGGTGGCGATGCTGCGAAGAAAACTTTGTGCTATCGCTTCGTAGGCACGCGAAAGTGTGATTTCCGGCGGGAAAAAGTCTTCCATTCTTTTCAACGACTCCATCTGAACACGGAGCAACGTGAGTAGAAGTTCGAAATCTATACCTTTCCGGAACACTCCTTGCCTCATTCCCGTTATAATCGCCTTCCCCAATCCGATATTCAGTTTTCGGTGTTGGTGGTTATAATCGTGACGCAGATTCTTAAACCGTTCATCCATGTCTTTAAAGAACGACTTATTTATCTTCCTGAATACTTCTTGTTGATATTTAATTACACGCGCAAGCCCCTCCATCGTATTGGATGACGAATTAAAAATCTTGTCGATATTTGCCTTATGCAGTGCGTGTTGGTGATCAAGCATTGAGTTGAGCATCTCGTCTTTACTGCCGAATATTTCATAAAGCGTGCGTTTTGACATTCCGAGACGAGAGGCAACGAAGTCCATTGAAGTATGGGCCAACCCTTTTTCAACAATTATTGTGAAAATTGAATCAAGAAGTGAGTTGTATTGCTCGATGGGCAGATCTGCGCGTTCCATTTTAAATTGTTAACCTATCCTAAAAGTATACTGCTTAAAGAAGCTACAAAATTAGAATAAAAACTGAAAACTTCAAAATAGTTTTCAGTTTTTATTAATGCAGATGACTCTTTAACGGACAAGTGTAGGGCGTGCCACGTCTGATTAAACACCGTCCCATTACCCGATGCATAATCGTCGCAACAATCAGACATGGCACGCCATGTCCCTACATTAGTCCGTCCCATTACCGACGAATGTTGGTTTACATTGACTATGCTTTTTCCATTGGCTCATCGAATACTTGCGGATACATAAAAATAAAACAGGAGATTTAATTTAAATCTCCTGTTTCAGGGTGAAATGTGGGTTTCGAACCCACGACCTTCGGAACCACAATCCGACGCTCTAACCAGCTGAGCTAATTTCACCATTTATTCTCTTCGGTTATCTCCCGAAAAGCGATGCAAAGTTACAGCTTTATTTTGAAACTTGCAAGTATTTTTACAAATATTTTTTAATTTTATTTTTGAATCATCATTGCGAATCCTTAATTATAGCCAGATGATTCTTATTTTTAGCGAGTTATGCAATTAGATGCCAAGATATTCCCGTGGCATCTATGATGCCCGTACTTTTTGTGGAGGTAGCCGAAAAGTTCGCTAATGGAACTTTACTCGTTTGGTACGGCCATCGATAAATGTTCTTTTACGATTTCAAAGAATTTCGGATTGTGACCCACGGTGATGTTCACAATTACACCTTCCGGGTTAATGAGCGCTTTTGTCGGGAATCCTTCTACTGCATAATCTTCAAGTAGTTTTCCTCCTTTCTTTTCCGGATTATACACATTCACCCAGGGAAGATCATATTTTTTTACTCCATTTTTCCATGCGTCATATTCGTCATTGCATGCTACGCCCAGAATTTCCAGGCGAGGAGAATATTCTTTATAGGCCTCCTTTAGTTCAGGAAAACCTTTGATGCACCACGGGCACCATGTTCCCCAGAAATCTATTATCACCCATTTGCCAAGAAAGTCTGAAAGGCTCACCGGATTGCCTTCGATATCATTAAATGTAAAGTCGGGGGCGAGAACATTACCGCTCATTAATTCAGCTTTTCGGCGTTCGGCATCAAGTTGCTTTTGCACCCTTTCTTTTTGAGGTTCAAGGAAGATTGCCAGCGGACTTTGAGATGCAGCTTCGCTCATATTGTTGTAGGCAGTCATAAAATCTTCCCCTTCCAAATGCAATATGGCATAGGGCACGGCTGACGCGTCGGGATTTTCTTTTATATAATCTGTAAAGATTTTGTCGTATGAAGACTTGAGTTTCTCCACTTCTGCCGTTTCGGGAGAACCGGTGGCCGATAAGGTGCGGAAAATATCAAGAAGTTCTCCCGAACGAGTGTCAAGGTCAGCGATGTCGCTCATTAATTGTGAACCGGTGATATTATATACCAGCGGATTGGCGCTTTCCACGTTAACGGTAAGTTCTTCTCCGGGGTTGGTATAGATAATGATATATTCACGCTGTCCCATGGGTATGACATACTGAGCAGCCCCTTCCGAAAGTACGGGTAATGTAAATTCTCCGTTTGTTACGGTTTTATGCACTTTCTGAGATTCAGGCCTTTCAGATTCCGGCTTTACCATATCTTTCAGGTATCCATATTCCACATCAAACTCACTGGTGGTCACAGCGGTGCCTAACTTTACGGTTACATCGGCCATTGACATGGTAGCAAACGATAACAAAGTCAAGCCGGTAAGAAGTGTCTTTTTCATTTGGTTCTCAATTTTTTAAGGAGAAGATTTGTAAATTCATAGTTTTTCAATCCCCATTTCGGGCTGATCACCATTTCGGGTGGTGAAGAGGCGAGAAAACGCTCAATCGCTATGTTTCTCGGTATGCGCTCTATTATCTTAACACACAGATCAAGATATTCGTTAGTGTCAAACCTTAAAATTTTTAATTTTTTGGTTTCTATCAACTCCGATAGGGGAGTTCCTTTCAGAACTTGAAGATGATGCAGTTTTATTGATTCCACAGGCAGCCGGCAAACTTGATTAATGGTTTCCATAAGCATATCTTCATTCTCGCCCGGAAGACCGGCGATGAGATGTACCCCCACATGAAGTCCTGCTTCAGAAAGTTTGAGTATGCTTTCTTCGGATTGTCGCCATGTGTGCCCCCGGTTGATTATAGCAAGGGTTGAGTCGTGACTTGTTTCGATTCCTAATTCAACAAATATCGGCTTCTCTTTATTCAATTCTGAGAGCATAGAGATTATGTCAGGAGGTAAACAGTCAGGTCGAGTCCCGATTATCAGCCCCTCAACTCCCTCGGCATACATCGCCGTTCTGTAGATTTCTCTCAACTTTTCAGATGAAAGCCGGTAAGTGCCGGTGTATGACTGGAAATAGACCAGAAACCCCATTGAATCATATTTTTTCCTGAAAAAGCGTTTTCCTGCTTCTATTTGCGACGATATGTCAGTGGGGGTTTGACAATAGGAGGGTGTAAATGCATCATTTCTGCAATATATGCAACCCCCTGTGCCTATTGTGCCGTCGCGATTCGGGCAACCGGTTCCAATATTTACAGAAATCTTCTGAATCTTTTTACCGGGAAAGAATCGGCTTATATATTCAGAATAATCCGTATAGAATTCGTTCATTATTCTTCGTATGGTTCAAAAGGAATATACGATTGATTAAGTCTTAACATGTCGCCGATAACAAGGGCTGCCATTGATTCCACCACGGGGACGGCTCTGATTGCGACGCATGCATCATGCCGCCCTTTCGGAGGTATTACACAGGGATTGCCTTCAGTGTCAATTGTTTCCATGGGTTGCATAATGGTGGGTGCCGGTTTGAAATAGACATTGAAATTGATTTGCATCCCGTTAGATATGCCTCCCGCCACACCTCCGCTGTGATTTGACGAAAATGGAGTTGAAGGGTCGTATGGAATTCTGAATTTGTCGGCGCTTTCCGATCCTTTCATTCTTGCACTGCGGGTGCCGTCGCCATATTCGAATGCCTTGACAGCGTTTATCCCGGTCATGGCGGCTGCAAGCCGACTGTGAAGCTTGTCGAACACCGGCTCGCCCAATCCGGCCGGAACGCCTGTGATCTTGCAGTTCACTATGCCTCCCACCGAGTCTCCATTGCGGGCTGCCTGAGCCGCATCAAGGGTCGGGATATATTTGGCATCAATCGCAATTCTGGATACCCATAGCCACTGGCGCACAATTGAGCCGGCAACCACCCACGACACTGTTTCGCGTGCGCTGGCACGGCCGCCGCCGCGGAAATCATGAAGTCCATATTTCTTATAATAGGTATAGTCTGCATGATTCAGCCGGAATTTTCCTTCGTATGCATCATAATCCTCACTCCTGGAATCAGTGTTGGGAATTATGAATCCTATTGGAGTGCCGAGAGTGATATTGTCTGAGGTCAATCCCGACAGAATTTCAACTTTATCCTCCTCCCGGCGCTTCGAAACGCCCTCTCCGCTGCCGGGGCGCCGGCGCTCAAGATGATGCCTTATGATGTCACCATTTATTTCAACGCCGGGAGGCATCCCGTCGAGAATGCCTCCCATTGCTTTTCCATGACTCTCGCCAAAGGTGGTGAGTCGTAAAAGTCTTCCGAATGTATTCATTCTTATTTATCCATTGTGACCAGAAGTTCTTCGTTTGAACGAGTCAGTTCCATGCGCTTCTTGATAAATTCCATTGCTTCCAGAGAGGTCATATCCCCGAGGTAGTTTCTCAGAACCCACATACGGTTCAATGTTTCCTGAGGAAGAAGAAGATCATCGCGTCGAGTGGAAGAAGACACGATATCCACAGCCGGGAAGATACGTTTGTTCGAGAGTTTGCGATCAAGTTGCAGCTCCATGTTTCCGGTGCCTTTGAATTCTTCGAATATCACTTCGTCCATTTTCGATGAAGTCTCTGTCAGGGCTGTTGCGATGATTGTGAGCGATCCCCCTTTCTCAATGTTTCTTGCCGCGCCGAAGAATCGTTTCGGTCTCTGCAATGCATTTGCATCGACACCGCCCGAGAGTATTTTTCCCGAGGCCGGCGACACCGTGTTATAGGCACGTGCAAGACGTGTAATGGAGTCAAGCATTATCACCACATCGTGGCCGCTTTCAACAAGTCGTTTCGCTTTCTCGAGAACAATGCCCGCTATTTTTACGTGACGCTCTGCAGGCTCGTCGAATGTCGAGGCAATAACCTCGGCATTTACACTTCTGCTCATGTCGGTCACCTCTTCGGGTCGTTCATCAATCAGAAGCATTATGATATAAGTCTCGGGGTGATTCTCGGCAATTGCATTTGCAATGTCCTTTAAAAGGATGGTCTTACCCGTTTTCGGGGGTGCGACTATAAGTGCGCGTTGACCTTTGCCGATAGGTGCGAACATATCTACCACGCGAGTGGAGAGATTATTACTTTTCCCTTTGGTAAGATTAAATTTCTCGTCGGGGAACAGGGGCACAAGGTGCTCAAAGGGAACCCGGTCGCGGATCACATCCGGCGACAGTCCGTTGATTGAAAGCACATTGCAGAGGGGGAAATATTTTTCTCCGGGTCGGGGAGGTCGGATAGCTCCTTCCACCATATCTCCGGTCTTGAGCCCATATTGGCGGATTTGTTGCTGGGTGACATAGATATCATCCGGACTCGACAGATAATTATAATCGCTGGAACGCAAGAACCCGAATCCTTCGGGCATCACTTCAAGCACACCGAAGGTTGTAAGGATACCGCTAAGGTCATAGCTTGTTTCCTGAACCTGGCGACGGGCCTGCTGCTGGAGCTGACGTTGTTGCTGGCGTTGCTTTTTGGTCAGCTTCTGGCGTTGCTTGATATTTGTCTGATTGATATTGACGCCGGGCTCGCTGATCAGTATCGGACCTTGCTCGCGGGCAGTCGGTTGCGATACAGGCGCAGGCTTGTCGTTATCTGCCTGTTGTTGCTGTGAACGCGGAGTGAATGTGCGTCCTTTTGCATTTGTGAAGAAGTTGCCAAGAGACGGCTTGTCTTTATTTTCCACACCCTGATTTTGGCTTTTTATTTCCCGGGCAGATTTGGAAGTCTCGTTTTCCTTATTATCTTCCTGAGCATTATTAGCATTTTGAAGATTGGATGTAGCAGACTGGTCTTCTCTGTTTTTATTCTTTCTGCGTGGAGTGGGTTCCGGGGTAGCAGTGGGAAGATTATTTACCGCTTCGTTGTTTTCTTCTATTACAACGGGAAGTAATGGCTCATTAACGCTCGGTGCCCCGGGTAATGTACCGGCCGTTTCTTTATTATCAACGGCAGCTACAACATTCGTTTCTTCTTGCGTCTGTTTTGATTTGCGACCACGAGGTTTAGGGGTGGGAATTACTTGTGCATTGACTGACGGCATTTCTTTTTCAGACGATACAGTGCCATTCTCGTTCAGACTCTTGTCAGAGTTTATTTCGCCCTTTTCTGCCACAGCTTCTTTTGCGTTCTCCGGCTCAGAAGTCAAATTAAGTTGCGGCGCCTGTTCGCGGGAAGTTTCCGGCGAAGGTTCTGCACTTGCTTTTGATTTTCTTACCCGTTTCTTTACTTCCGGTTTCGGAGTTGAAGATGCTGTCTCTGCAGCAGCCGTTTTTGATGAGAAGTCAACAGAAGCATCCGATTTCTTGGAAACTTCTTTTGAGGCTTCCTCTTTTTTTGCAGCGGTCTTCTTGGCTTTTGTCTTCTTTTCTTTAGTTGCCTTCGGTTTGAGTCGGGCGGCTTCTTCGCGAGCCACTTGAGCGGAGGCATTATCAATAATGAAATATGCTAATTCCTCCTTGTTTTCCGTGCTGTTTTTCTTCAATCCCATCGATTCGGCAAGACTGCGAAGCGCAGAATCCTCCATCGATATTAATTCTTCGAAACTTTGCATATTTTGGGTATTGTCTTACAGTCACCCTATGGCTTGTGGAAATCTTGTTGACATTGCACACTTATGGCTGTCGGGTGAACTAAAAAGAGTGTTGGGGGTGAAATAAAATAGATAACTCCCGGTGATAGATTTTGGTTTTTGGAATAGACTGATTTTCTTCAGCAATATAATCAGAATATCAGTTACCGGGCTTGGATTTCAAACGGAATAAACAGATTTTTTTACCTGACCTTTTGCTATCCGTTGTGTTTATTTTGCAAATATAATACATTATTTCGAGTTATGCAAATCAGTGCTCCAACTCGATAAAACTTTTTTACGATTCCAATCCCAATTATAAAACAACCGCTTTATATGCTGTGTTATAAACATGAGTATCTTTAGCTGTTTTCTTTCAGTGCCCGGGTTTCTGTTGAGATTGGAAGATACTCGAATTCTTGAGGATCCCACTATTGGAAATAAATTAACTATGAAAAATTTTTTAAAAAGTCTTCCGATATTGCTTTGTGTCGCAACCGTTTCTATTTCTTCTTTCGGTTGGGATATTAATGAAAAATATAAGGGACCAAAGACGCCGGTCACCGATGTGTCATGGCATCCCGATATCTTGCCCGGCTACGAAGCCCGGTATGTAAATCAAGGCGAGGCTTTTGACGGCCCGTGCAGGTCTACTATTGTGCGTAAGAAAGCCAATAAACCATCCCGGCGCGCATTCCTCTATATTCACGGATTCAACGACTATTTCTTCCAGGCAGAGATGGGAGAGAGGTTTGTTGATTCGGGATATAATTTTTATGCCGTGGATCTTCGCCGATACGGCCGAAGCAAGGAGCCTTGGCAATATCCCTTCAATATCCGTGATATGAAGGAATATTTTAATGATATTGACTCCGCACTTTCGCAAATCCGTCGCGACGGAAACATTGATATAACTTTAGGTGGACATTCCACAGGTGGATTAACAGTTTCTTACTTTGCTTCTGAAAGAGGGGTTAATGTGGGAGTGAACAGAGTGGTGACCGATTCCCCCTTTCTGGCCTGGAATTTCAGTCCCTTTATGCGGAAAGTCGCAATTCCGGTAGTCGGCTTTTTGGGAAAAATGTTCAAGAATTCAAAAATAAAACAAAGCCATTGTGATGGCTATGCCTACAGTCTTTTAAAAGAATATCACGGGCAATGGGAATACAATACGGATTGGAAAATGATCTACTCGCCTCCGGTCACTTTCAGTTGGGTTGGTGCGATCAGTCGCGGACAGTCCCAGTTAATAAAGCACAAAGAGAATATTAAGGTTCCAATACTCGTAATGCACAGCAGTCGGAAGATAGACGGTTGTAATTGGAGTCCTGAATTCCAGACCGGCGACGCAGTGCTCGACCCCTTCATGATTCAGGAAAGGGGAGTGCAGTTGGGAAGTCAGAGAATGGTATGTGCGATAGATTCCGGACTTCACGATTTAATTCTGTCAGAGCCTACACCGCGAGAAGCCGCTTATGACACAATATTCAGATTTTTAAATACCTCATTTTCAGATTAATAAATACCTCTTTTTGATTTTAAATATTTGTTTTTCAGGCCGATAAGCTATACTTTAAATTTATCTATGACATATTTTCGAGGTTTTTTGAATAGATTTGGAATTATTCATCGGCAAGTTTAGGGGCGTGCCACGTCTTAGTAAACATCGTCCCATTACCGGACGAATGTAGGGACGTGCCACGTCTGCTTAAACACCGTCCCATTACCCGTTGCATAATTGCCTCAACAATCAGACATGGCACGCCATGTCCCTACCTTTGCCGGCACCATTCGTTTCCGGACGGTCGTTACGATGAATCTACACTCCCGGCGTTAATATTTCTTGTGATTTTGGGCCTTAATCCGCAATAATCTGAAACACTATATAAATAGAAATGAATATTTAGTTAATTTTCTTTGTAATTTTGATTTGTTAGATTATATTTGTAAAAATTTCAAAAACTCTTCTCAAGGGGTTTTTAAATAGAATTATTACAAGTGTCTAAAATTTAGTTAAACACCATGAAGCAACTAACAACTTTTCTACTCGCTTTAGGATTATCTTCGGTGTGTGCTATGAGTCAGAATGTCACAGTTTATCTGAAAGACAATACTTCTCATAAGTACAATGCCGAATACTTGAGCGACATCAAATTCCGGGACGTTACTCCAACCCCGGATGAGGTTCAATTCAAAACCATCAGCCTTGACGTTTACAGTGGAGGGAATGTAACCCTGACCATGGAAAACGAAGGTGGTGACGTGAAATGCGTAGCCGATTTGTATGGCACAAATACAGCTGTTTTCCTCGAAGAGGGAACATACGAGGTTAAGAACGACTTTTCTCCTTTTTCTGTAAGCCCTCAATATTCTTCCGTTTCTATTGACGGAGAGGTGACTAAACCTGTTTCAGGTTCTGTTGTGGTTGAGGCTGTCGATGTTGATGCCCCGTCGGGCCTTCGTAAATCGGCCGGCGATCAGTATGAATATTCAATTACCGTAAATTTTGAACTTGAAGGTGGTAAATCATTCAAGGGTCATTATGCAGGTAAGCTTCCCACTTATACTCCTTGGATCAGTGCCGAGTTGAATCGTGCCCAGTATAATATCAATCCGCAGCCCAAGGGTCAATTCTATGTCAAGTTCTTCGATGCAGATTGGAAGTATGACATAGCCATGATTTTTATGGCCGAAGAGAATGCCACTCGTCTTCCCGCGGGTACTTATACTCTGAATGATTTCGCAACTCCGGGTTCTCTTCTTTCCGGAAGCTATGTGGAAGGTTATTCACCCAATTTCAATTGCAAACTTTTGGATGGCAGTAAGGTTGTGGTTGAAGAAAATAATGGTGATTATACCATCAACATGTACCTGAATCTTTCAGATGGAAGATATGCCGAATTCAACTTCACAGGAAGCATTTCGGGCGAACCTTTGTTTACAGACCCCGAACTGAAAGGTGATGAATACTCGGCTTGTATTGCACAACCCTTCGGATATGGCAACACCACTATCTATCTGTATGACACAGCCGATATGGCCGACTACACTAAGATGATCGCCCTTGATTGCTATGGTTCATCAAATGCCACTTATTTCGAACCCGGTGTTTACACCATCGGCGGAAGCGAAGCTCCCTATATCGATTCAAACCCCGGTTATACTTTCTACTCAACCAACGACGGTAGTCCGGTAGGTTTCAAGTCAGGAACACTCACAGTGAAGTTGGAGGGTTCTGTTTATACACTCATACTTGATGCAGTTCTTAGTGACGATGAACGAACAGTTGTTCAGGGATGGTATGAAGGTGCAATCAATGAATTCGGTCCTACTGTAAACATGACCCTCAGCGCCGCTTCCTATTCAACTAATCCCCGTCCGGCCGGTAACTTCTATGTTAAGTTCAACGATGCCGACTGGAAATGTGAAATGGCCATAGATTTCTTTGCTGACCGCAATGCCAAAACCCTTCCTGCCGGAACTTACACTTATTCAACAGATAACACTCCCGGCACATTCGGAAGCACCAGCTTCGTTGACCTCTTCAACCCCAACAGCAACAACCGTATGACTGAGGGCAGCAGCATAGATGTTAACATCGATGACTTCGGAGTATATAGCATTAACATGAATCTTAAGTTCGAGGATGGTCGCACGGCTACAATGAACTATGAAGGTTCCATCAGCGGAACTCCCGTTTTCGAGACTGCCGGTGACGAATACAAAACATGTGTTGCAGAACCCTTCGGATATGGCAACACCACTATCTATCTGTATGACACAGCCGACATGGCCGACTATACTAAGATGATCGCGCTTGACTGCTATGGTTCGTCAAATGCCACTTACTTCGAACCCGGTGTTTACACCATCGGCGGAAGCGAAGCTCCCTATATCGACTCAAACCCCGGCTATACCTTCTACTCAACCAACGACGGTACTTTGGTAGGCTTCAAGTCAGGTACACTCACAGTGAAGTTGAACGGTTCTGTTTATACCCTCGAACTTGATGCAGTTCTTAATGACGATGCATCAACAGTTGTTCAGGGATGGTACGAAGGTTCAATCAAGGAATTCGGTCCTACTGTAAACATGACCCTCAGCTCCGCTTCCTATTCAACCAATCCCCGTCCGGCCGGTAACTTCTATGTTAAGTTCAACGATGCCGACTGGAAATGTGAAATGGCCATAGATTTCTTTGCTGATCAAAATGCCGAAACCCTTCCCGCCGGAACTTACACTTATTCAACAGCTAACACTCCCGGCACATTCGGAAGCACCAGCTTCGTTGACCTCTTCAACCCCAACAGCAACAACCGTATGACTGAGGGAAGCAGCATAGATGTTAACATCGATGACTACGGAGTATATAGCATTAACATGAATCTTAAGTTTGAGGATGGTCGCACGGCCACTATGAACTATGAAGGTTCCATCAGCGGAACTCCCGTTTTTGAATAAATAATAATTCTGAATTTTATGAAAAAATATATAATGGCCATTGCTGTGGCATTGGCAACCACTTTTGGAGTTTCGGCTGCAGATTACGCCTATACTCTTGTGCTGAACCGCACAGACGGAACTAAAAGCAATTTCCTTTTTGAAAATATACCCGTTGCAACTGTCGACGGAGATGTTCTTACGATTGTAGAGAATATTTCGGGCCTTTCTGTAGAATTGCCGATTTCCGAATTCGCAAGTTTTACATTTGATAAAGAGGAAATTCCCGATGGAATTAATAATGTTGCCACTAATTACGGAAATGTAACCTTTGGACTCAGCCGTGAGACTCTTGACGTTATGGGTCTTTCGGAAGACGTTACAATTATGATATTTGATGCAGCCGGTAAACTTAGAGTGGAAGGCAGAAGCGATGTCAACGGTGCTGCAACACTCAATATATCCGGATTAGACAAGGGCGTATACATTGTAAAAGCCGGTAATAACACGTTTAAATTCATCCGTTAAGAAAAAACATCATGAAAAAAATATTATTGACAGCCTTAGCGCTGGGCACATTGGTTTCTGCAAGTGCGCAGACGGCAAGGGAACTTGTCATCACCGATAAAGAAGGGAAAACCGTTACATTTCCCGCTGAAGAGGTTGACGGAATCATTTTCCAGGCTCAGCCCGAATATATGAAACTCAAGCAAGCGTTTGATTGCTCTTATGAAGAAACAAACAGTCTTGGTCTTTATAGCTTCTCGCTTGCCACAAATGCTGATCCGTACGGTAATCCTGCTACATCTGAAGACCTGGTGGTGCACCTTGTAATGGCTGCACCTTGGTCGGACGACGTAAACAATCCTGTTCTCCCGGCCGGCTATTACAAAATTGGCAGGAGCGACGCGCAGTGGACTTTTGATGTTGCAAAGTCATACGTTTCCGTTCTTGCAGACGGGACTCCCTCGCCTTCAATGATTGTGAACGGTACTGTTGATGTGCGCGATGAAGGCGACGGAAACTATGATATCCGCTTGGAATTGATTATGTTTACAGGTGCCGCAATTGATTTGCAGTATAAAGGTAAACTTGATTTCCCGAAAGGATTTGGAAGTTACCAACCTTTCACTGAAACAGTCGACATCGTATATGACGGAGGTCAGGGCCGTTTCTGGGGCAACTGGTTCTATCCTTTTGCTGCCGACCTTGCCATGACATTCTATAAAGGCACTATCGAGGAGGGATATTTGAAAGATGGCTATATGCTTGATATTTCATTCTATGAACCCAAACCAGAGGATGAGATGGATCCGAACCAGAAAGTGGCTGACGGCACATATACTGTCGAAACTCGTGAAGCCATAAATTATACTTATCTTCCCTTCAAATTTGAGGCAGGAGAGCGTACTGAATTTATGGGCACCGAGTATCTTACCAAGACTCGCCTCGTTTATTACGGACCCGACGGAAGCCGCAAGCTCGGTCTTATCAAGGGTGGTACATTTACCGTAAGTGAGAATGGCACCAAGTTCGTATTCGACTTCGTGACTGAAGAAGGCGTAAGCATCAAGGGCTCATACACCGGAACTCCGTTGCTGCAGAATTATTGCGACAATGACCAGAAAGCTCCCTCGCGTCCCTATTCAACTCTTACCGAGAATGTTACTCTTGATTGGGTGAACGGCACCTATGCACTCAGCTACAATGAAGGCCACTCGATACTTGATAACGCCAACACAATGATGTTGATGATAACTCATCCTTCAATGGAAACCGGCGACTATATCTCTATTGACCTTTTCACTGAAAGCGAAACATTGCCCGACGGTACTTTCACTGTAGGTGACGGCCTTGAAGTTAACCACATCATCCCCGGTGAGATTGACTATGGCGGTGGTCTGTTGTTCTCTTGGTATGGCGATCTTGACGAGGTGGATGCAGACGGATATAACACCAAACTCGGTCCTATCTCTTCAGGCACTGTAACAATAAGCACACTCGCCGACGGCAACCGTAAAGTGGTATTCAATGTAAAAGATGACAATAATCACAGCATCACAGGCGAATTCTCAGGTCCGGTTATCAATGTGAACGATTTCGAATCCATGCCCGTGAAGGTGGCTCGCAACAAGAAGTTCGCCAAAGGTGTCAAGGCAGCTCGCCGCGTTCGTAAATAACTACAATTCACATAGTGCAACTGTATAACTGAAGCTAAATTATACAGCTGCCCATTAAAAAAGAGAATGTACTCGCAACAGTACATTCTCTTTTTCGTTAGTTAATGTTTTCATCACCCCGAAAAGCCAATTCAAACCCTTCTTAGGTACATTACATCGGTACGTTGCCGGCTCTTTCCCCAAACATGGAGCGTTAATAATCCCATATAAAGATAATATCGAACACATACTTAAGAACACATACTTAAAAAGAGAGGGTATGGGATGCTTAAAGGTAAAATTTACTTCAAATTTTCTTCAAATGTAGATAATCTCGTATTTTTTGTATACATTTGTAATTTAGAGTTTGTATTTTATTTTGTTTTAAGTAGCTCTTAGAAATTTGCTATGACTCATTTTCGAAAATTTTTTACCCCGCCATGTATAGGGTGACAGCGGCAAATGTAGGGACATGGCGTGCCATGTCTGATTGTTATGGCGAATATGCAAGGGTAAAGAGACGGTGTTTACCCAGACGTGGCACGCCACGTCCCTACACTCGCCCGGTACGAATTGTCCCTACAGCCCGGTAATGAATTGTCTCTACATTTGCCGACGAAATTTTTCGTAGTCTTTGACTAAAAATCGCAAAGAAGCATAACTTCTAAGAATTACTTCAGTATAACTAATAATAAGATCTACTTATGGTAGAAGAAACACACGATATCCTTACTTTTGCCGAGAGGCGAGAGGTGGTGGCATTAAGCACGAAAATAAGTTCTATCCTCAGCGAGGTTTTGACTGCTGAGGAGTATGCCGCATTGCTTTCTGACGGTCGTAGATTAATGCGAAACAATATGCCGGCTCACGATGATAAAGGTTTGTCAGAGATGATTATGGCAATGCGCACTGCAGTGACTTTCGCTGAGATGGTAGATGCCGACAGAAACATTCTATTGGCAATTCTTTTTAGTCCCTTTTTGAAGTCGGGAATACTTAACGAAGATGAGATAAGTGACCGCTGGGGTGCAGATATTATAGCATTGCATAAGGGTTTGGAAGAGGTTTCTAAATTCAACAATCGTAATTCTGCCACCAATCAAGATAATTTCCGTGGATTGATAATTTCTCTTGCTCGTGACATTCGGGTTATAATTATCATGATTGTGCGTTCGCTGGTGTTGATGCGTGCCATCAACTTTCACCCTGACGAATCGTGGGTGCGCAACGTGGCGTTCGAAGCTAACTGCCTGTATGCTCAGTTGGCTCACAGACTTGGTTTATACAAAATTAAAGGGGAGCTTGAAGACCTTTCGTTGAAATATACGAATCGAGAGATATACACTCAGATTGCGCATAAGCTGAACGCCACAAAACGTTCAAGAGATGCCTATATAAAGGCTTTTATTATGCCTGTAAAGGAAGCGCTTGAGAAGGCAGGCCTCAAATTTGAAATCAAGGGCAGAACAAAATCCATTTCATCAATATGGAATAAGATGAGAAAGCAGAAGGTTGACCTGCCGGGTATCTACGACCTGTTTGCAATCCGTGTTATTCTTGACTCAAAGCCGGAACGTGAAAAAAGCGACTGTTGGCTTGCGTATTCCGTTCTGACCGATATGTATACCCCTAATCCTGCCAGAATGCGCGATTGGATATCCATTCCCAAAAGTAATGGATATGAATCATTGCATGCCACTGTGATGGGGCCTGAAAACAAATGGGTGGAGGTTCAATTCCGCACTGTCAGAATGGACCTCGTGGCAGAGAAAGGTTTGGCGGCCCACTGGCGTTACAAAGGTGGAAAAGCCGATGGCACCGACCAATGGATGAACAATATCAGGGATATTCTTGAAACCGCCGAGGCCGGGCCCATGCAATTGATGAAAAATATCAATATGGATCCTTTTGGGAAGGAGGTTTTTGCTTTCACTCCCAAAGGAGATCTTTTCAGACTCTCGGGCGGTGCGACTGTTCTTGACTTTGCTTTCCACATCCATTCCAATCTCGGGGCAAGATGCTCGGGTGCGATTGTCAATGGCAGGCATGTGAAATTGAACTATAAGATTCAGAACGGTGACACAGTCGAGATTCTGACCTCGGCTTCTCAGACACCCAAACAGGAATGGCTTAATATCGTAACCTCTTCGAAGGCTCGTAATAAAATCAAACAAAGCCTTAATGAAGAAAAACAGAGGCTTGCCGAGCTGGGTAAGGAGAGTTTCCTGCGGAGGGCTAAAAACCGCAAAATAGAGATCGACGAATCGGCTTTAATGAAAATGATAAAGAAGCTGGGTTATAAGTTTGCTCTTGATTTCTATTCTGATCTGGGAAGCGACAAGATAGATGTCGGACGAATGTTGAATACCTATCTCGAAGCAACAACCCATGCTGTTGAAAGCGGTCATGTTTCTGCCGAGGAATTCGAAATAAAGCATGATGAAGATGAAAAAAACGAATCAGATGTTCTGGTTATAGGGGAGAAAAGTATTAATGGTCTGAACTATAAATTTGCAAGATGTTGCAACCCGATATATGGGGATGACGTCTTCGGATTCATCTCATCCGACGGCACAGTGAAGATTCATAAAACCACGTGTCCCAATGCCGCCAATATTCGTTCCCGTTACCCCTATCGGGTAATAAGGGCCGACTGGAGTGGAAAATCCGGGTCGATGCTTCCCGCCACTCTGAAAGTAGTGGGTAATGATGATATTGGGATCGTTACCAACATCACCTCGATAATTTCTCACGAACCGGGGGTGGCATTAAGAAATATTTCAATTGATTCTCATGATGGTCTCTTCCATGGTTATCTCGTAATTGGAGTTTCTGACAACCGTCAGCTCACCACACTTGTTAAGAAAATAAGGACTGTCAAGGGCGTGAAAGATGTGAATCGCGTTTAGATGCTGCTTGAAGTCCGCAGGTTCTACTATAATATGATGTATTATGAAATTTATTAAGTATTGCGTATTATTATCAGGCATCGCTCTTTTGATGGGTGGATGCGTATCAAAAACTTCTAATAATAACGAAGCAAAGGAAGAGTACGGGCATACCCTCGAAGATTCAATAAAAAGCATCGAAGTGGAGATTGACTCATGTCGCTCGCAAGTTTCACTCCTGTCTGATCAGGTGGGGGTATGGATGCGCGATTTTACTAATGTTTCCAAACCTCGTGAAGCCGGATCATATCTTATAATGTCGTCGTGGGTTAATCGTTATCCACTCACATCCACCGGATTAGTGGCCCGTATTAATGATAACGGCCAGTTTGAGCTGATTGCTGCTTTATCCGGAGGCACATTCGAGGCTGTATCTGTCCAGGCTCCCGAAGAGACGGCTGTTTCTGACAATGTGCCGAATGATCAGGCTTTAAATTATCGTGCCAATGGGCTGAACACCGTGCTTTTTACAGGTGAGAAGGCCGATGCAATCGGGGAACTCATCTCTGATAACGAGCTTAACCCCTTGACTTTAAGTTTTATTCAAGGTAATGGAAAGGTGGTTAAAACTTGGAAGATTTCATCGGAATACGCTAAAATGATTTCCTACACATGGCTGCTGTATTCCAACAAAATGGCTCTTGCCAAGGCTCAGGCCAAAATTCCGATGCTGCAAGAGAAAATTAAAATACTGCGAATTCATCACAATGGGATGACCCAAGACAAAACCGAATAAATAAAAAAATGCTAATGCCCCGGGCATTAGCATTTTTTATTGGATTTTGTATTCTGCTTAGACAAGGTTGAATTTCTTTCGAAGGTTTTCAAGCATGTCGCGGGTCATACCGTCAAGGTCGTACTCCGGTTTCCAATCCCATTCAGCGCGGGCGCAGCTGTCGTCGAGCGAGTCGGGCCAGGAATCGGCAATCTTCTGGCGAAGAGGATCGAGTTCATACTCCATTTCAAATCCCGGCACATATTCCTTAATTTTGTTATAGATGATTTCGGGGTCGAAGCTCATAGACGCGATATTGAATGAATTGCGATGTATAAATCGGGTGGGGTCGGCCTCCATTATCTCAACTGCAGCGCGCAGCGCGTCGGGCATATACATCATATCCATGAATGTACCCGGTTTAAGCGGACATTTGAATTTTTCCCCTTTCACAGCTGAATAATAAATGTCAACTGCATAATCGGTTGTGCCTCCTCCCGGGGGAGTGGTATAAGAAATCAGGCCCGGAAAACGCACCGAACGGGTGTCTACTCCAAAACGCTTTGCGTAGTAATCAGAAAGAAGTTCTCCGCTCACTTTTGTTACTCCATAGATTGTGTCCGGACGCTGGATTGTATCCTGGGGAGTCTTGATGTGTGGAGTTGAATGGCCGAAAGATCCAATGGAACTCGGAGTGAAAACTGCGCAACCATTCTCACGTGCAACTTCCAAAGTGTTGTACAGGCCGCCCACGCCTATCGCCCAGGCAAGTTGCGGTTTGGCTTCTGCTGTGGCTGAAAGAAGAGCCGCAAGATTATAAATAGTATCGATGTTATATTTTTTTACTACATCGGCTATCTGCTGAGCATTAGTTATATCAACAATTTCAGCGGGCCCGCTCTCAAGAAGTATTCCCTTTGGTTCGGCTCCGGGAATATAACCGCAAACCACATTGGCACCACCATAGATGCCCCGTAATTTCATTATCAGTTCCGAACCTATTTGGCCCGTACCGCCAATTACAAGTATTCTTTTCATTCTGAGGTATAAATTTAAGGATAGTCCTCAGTCGCGATCGACCCCGGGAAGGGTCTATCTCGACAGACGTTTCATGTTTCAGCTGCAAAAATAAAAAAAAATACATAAACCTTATAATTTTTTAGGGCTTTTTATTAACTTTGCTTTGAAGTCTTTTCGACGAAGTCGTTTAAACTTTTTTCAAGGCTAAGATTTATTAAGATTTTGAGCGAATTTGACTCGTCATTTCTATTTAAAGGAAACTCGTCGATTTTCAATTTGATTATTGAAGAAGGAGCATAGCGGGCTATGCGACTGATGAAAGAATCGAAAGGCGCCAAAATATTAATAAATATTAGCCTTGAAGAAAACAATTTTAAACATTTCTTGGGTTTTCGTAAAAAGTTTAAACGACTTC
>JAAVCL010000024.1 GCA_014802335.1 Bacteroides sp.
AAAGATCCTGTGGAATTCGGTACAGATGTCTTCTCCAATGCCACTTATGTTGGTGGAAAACTCTATGTACTGCCCGAGGCGTATGAAATAGCTAAAAAAACCGTACCTTGGTCTTGGTTTGATAATATATATCCTATTTATGACGGTGTGCAACAGGTAGAAGATTGTCCGGAAGACTTTGAACCCGAATCTGAAGCCTTGTTTGATTTGCAGGGAAGAAAGGTGACCTATGACATTAACAACCTAAACTCCGGTGTTTACATCAGTATAAAAGGTAACAAGCGCTCTAAGATTATTGTCAGATAACGGACGCTCGATGAAGCCGCTTAAAGGCAAACAGACTGTGGCTCCCTACTCTGCGCTTATACTTGCCCGCCCGTAAGAATACACGTAAAACCCGCAAGAATATCCGTAAAATAGGAGACTGTGTCATAAAAACTTAACCTTATGACACTGCCTCTCTTTTTTGATTTTTTCGTAATACGGTATGTTGAATCCGAATTTCAGAATTGTCGGTTTCGCGGCTAAGAGGTTTTTTAATCGGTCATTGCTGGATTTCTTATCGGCGGTTGTAATTGTCATTTCCGATTAACCATACCAATGATATTTCGGCTTTTGTGGGCCCAACCCAGGTAAGCTTGTTGAGCGAGTCCCACACGTAAGTTTTTCCCTCGGGATGATATTTCACGTAGTGGCCGCCAAGATAACCGATGCCGATAGTGAAGTCTATATTCAGACGACGTGCAACAGGAAGCGAATAGCCATATTCTATTCCGGCATTAGCCAGGCTGCGATCCCACAGCGAATGATGCGGTCGCCCTCCCATGATTCCTTTTCCTCCAAATTCGAAATCGAATGTCAGTATTCCGCCATACAATCCCAAATGATGTCCGGTGAGCGGTTTTGCATGGGCTGCTTTCCCGAACCACCATCGAATTGCAATGTCTCCGCCATAATAGCGCCAATAGCGGTGGCGGTGATTGGTGTCCCACCAACCGTATGCCCAGTTGGCTACCAATGAAATATTTTTACCGACATAAAATTCCGCTCCGATTGAAGGTATCAATGCCGCGTCAAGAAGCATATTTGTCTTTAAAGCCATATAGAAGGGCTTATGTTTTGGGCTCGGCAATGGTTCTATGGGGATAATTTCGCTCCGGGCAGTGGAACTCGCAAGTTCAATCGGAGAAAGCTCGAGAGCTTTAAGAGTAGGGAAATTAAAGGGATAAAGCGAGATTCGAGTTGCCCGTAATGGGGCAAAATAGCGTGCATACAGATATTTATAGGCTCGTCCGTTGTCTATGCGTTTTAATAACTCCATTTTGTCGGGCATCGAGCTTTCATCCGGATGTCCTGAAATTTCGGTGAGTAAGCTTAAAACTTCTTCTCGAGCGGGCACATCGGGATCTTCCGCTACGTACTTCTCGAGGCCCGGCCAATCCCGGCCAAGTTCGGAGTGTGTGATTTCTGATTCTCTAATATCGGTGTGACGTAAAAGATAATCTGCCACAGCTTGCGAACGTTTATGCGACAGATTCATATTGTATTCAGCTCCGCCTTCGGGCGAAGCCGCGCCTATAATAGAAATGTCCTTTAGATAGAGACCTGTGGAATCTATAAGGCTCACCAAACTGTCAAGTACGGCTTTATTATTCTTAAACCCCGGTTCTATCAAATGTTTACCTAAGCGGAAATGCACCTCTTTCGTAATCGTGTCTGCCCGGAGGGAAGACTCATTCTCTCCGGCCACAAGACCGGTGTTTACAAAAAAGGCAAGCAGTGCAACAACGACTGTGCGTAATATTTTCATTTTCATCTTAAGTATTTGATAAGATATAGGCAGATTAATCTAATGGGCTGCAAACAATAGAGTTAAGCCGTAAGATAAGAGTAGTGAAATCTTTTGGAAGTCTTTATTATCGGTTAAATTATCCGAGCATTGGTATAACGCGTTGAAGGGCTTCTATAAATTTATCAGCTTCTTCAATCGTGTTATAAACTGCAAAGGATGCGCGCACTGTTCCCGGCACTCCGAGTCGTTCCATAAGAGGCTGCGCACAGTGATGCCCGGTGCGTACTGCCACTCCGAGATGATCAAGGAGCAATCCGATGTCGTAATTATGGATATTACCGACGTTAAAAGAAATTACTGCCGATTTGTCGGGAGCGGTGCCATAGATTTTCAGCCCCTCGATTTGGTTAAGACGTTCGGTGGTATATTTGAGTAGTTCATGTTCGTGCATACCGATATTTTCCAGTCCTGTTGATTCAATAAAATCAAGGGCTTTGGAAAAGGCAGCAATGCCAATGAAATCGGGGGTTCCGGCTTCGAATTTAAAAGGAAGATCTGCAAAAGTGGTATGCTCGAAAGTGACATGGCTAATCATTTCGCCTCCACCCTGATATGGCGGCATATCCTCAAGCAGTTCTTTTCTTCCGTAAAGTATTCCCAAGCCGGTTGGGCCGTACATCTTGTGAGACGAAAAGGCATAGAAGTCACAACCGATCTTGGCCACATCTATCGGCAGGTGAGGGGAAGCTTGTGCACCGTCAACTAAGCAGGGCACGTTGTGGCTGTGTGCGATTTCCACCATTTCTTTCACCGGGTTCACTGTGCCAAGCACATTGCTCACGTGGCAGAATGAAGCAAAAACTGTCCTTTCGTTAAAGAGACTGCGGTACTGTTCGAGGTCGAGTTCACCACGCTCGTTTATATCTACCACACGAATTTTAATATCGGCACGCGAGCGGAGCAATTGCCAGGGCACGATGTTGGCATGATGCTCCATTACAGTAAGAATGATTTCATCGCCATCCTTGAACCGCTGACCGTAAGATGAAGCCACAAGGTTTATGGCTTCGGTGGTGCCTCGCGTGAATATGATTTCATCAAAGCTTCGTGCATTAATATATTTCTGAACACGTCGGCGGGTCTGTTCCTGCAAATCGGTGGCTTCTTGCGACAGCCGATGCACACCGCGATGCACATTGGCCTTCGTGTTCTCATAAAGCCAACTAATTTCTTTCACAACTTCCGAAGGGGTTTCGGAAGTTGCGGTATTATCCAAATAAATCAGAGGGCGCCCGTTGACTTCGCGTCCTAATATAGGAAATTTTTCTCTAATAGCTTTGATATCCATCTTGAATCAATGAAGTCAATTAAACTTTTTGCGAAAACCCATGAAGTGTTTATAATTGTTTTCTATCGCAATGACGGCAATTGCCGCATGCACTCTGCAAGCCGGCAAATCGGCGCTCGGTTAGAATATGCAGTCGGTCGCGCAGGGCCTGGACATCTATCGCATCTATAACATCCGACATGAATGCCTGGCGAAGAAGAAGTTTGGCGGTTGCCTCGCTTATTCCGCGTGTGCGCATATAGAACACCTGCATGGGGTCGAGTTGGCCGATGGCGCATCCATGCGAACATTTCACATCATCGTTGTAGATTTCCAACTGAGGCTTGCTGTTCATTTTCGCAGTGGCACTCCCCACAAGGTTTCTGTTCGACTGATAGGCTTCAGTCTTCGAGGCGCCTTCCGCCACGTGGATTCGTCCTGTGAAATCACCGCTTGCATGGTCGTCTATCGTAAACTTGAACAGTTCGTCGCTCTTGCACTCGGGTACTCGGTGATCAATGTGCGAGAATGTGGAAATCACCCGATTGTCGTCTTCTATACCCATTCCGTAAAGTTTCAGAGATGCTCCTTCTCCTTCGAAGCGGGTGTAATATTCATTTCTCGTAACTCCATTAAAAAGTGTGATTCCATCAACGGTTACGGTCGAGGAGGCCTGTTGGTTCAGATAGAGTGCGGAGAGTCTTTTAGTGGATTTCGACGATTCCTCGATGTGGTAATAGTCAAAACGGGAATGTTCTCCTACAGAAATTTCAACAGTCTCGAGTGAAAGAAGATCCGTATCATCGTTCTGACTGTGATCGCAGACCAGTAATTTTGCCTCGGCGTCTTCTTCGATTACAATAAGCAGGCGTCTGACTGCCATAAGGGGCCGGGCCGAACTAAGTATATTTACAAGTTGCAACGGCTTTTCAAGACGGGTGCCTTTGCGAACGTGAAGATAAAGGCCGTCTTGAGCAAAAAGAGTGTTGAGGGCAACGATAGGGTTGTTCATATCTGCCACACAGCCATAATACTTCTCCACTATTTCAGGATTGAATTTTGCAAATTCAGCCAGACTGCCCACATCCACACCGTCGGGCAGGTTGTCGTATGCGTCATCGGAGGCGGTGAAAGTGTCGTTCATGTTCATAAGAACCGATTGGCGCGACACGGGCAGATCGCATCTGAAAGTGAGATCGGTATTTACATCTGGCGCAATCCTCTGGAGATTGATACCATAGTCGGGGGCAAGGATATCATTAAGATCGATATTGTCGAAATTCTCGCTTCCCTTTTTTGGCAAACGGGTGTGCAGAAGAATGTCAAGAGCCTTTTTGCGCAATGAATTCAACGCAGGGCTGCCATATTCATTCACCAGCTCCGAGTGGGCCTCGTATAAATCTATATATTGTTTTAAAGCTGACATAATAAAAGTTAATTAAATGACATTCTGATTCAACTTGGAATCTTCTGCATCTATTTCGGCCTTTATCCAGTCGTAGCCTCGTTCTTCAAGTTCGAGAGCAAGTTCGGGGCCGCCGGTGCGTACAATCCGGCCTTTGTAGAGGATATGCACAAAGTCCGGTTTGATATAATCAAGAAGGCGTTGATAGTGTGTGATAACGATGGTTGCGTTATTCTCGTTTTTAAGTTTGTTGACTCCTTCGGCCACGATGCGGAGGGCATCGATATCAAGGCCGGAATCTGTTTCATCAAGGATGGAAAGCTTGGGTTCGAGAACTGCCATCTGGAAGATCTCGTTTCTTTTTTTCTCACCGCCCGAGAAGCCTTCGTTCACCGAACGGGAAGCAAGTTTATTGTCGAGTTCGACAACTGCCCGCTTTTCGCGCATCATCTTCAGGAATTCGGTGGCGGTGATGGGTGGCTCCTTAAAGTATTCACGCTTGGCGTTTACGGCCGCGCGCATGAAATTAACCATTGAGACGCCCGGAATTTCAACAGGATATTGAAAACCCAGAAATAATCCTTCGTGACTGCGGTTCTCCGGCTCCATTGCAAGCAGGTCTTTACCGCAGAATTCCACACTGCCTGATGTCGGCGTATAAGCCGGGTTGCCGGCCAAAACCATAGAAAAGGTAGATTTTCCCGAACCGTTCGGGCCCATTATGGCGTGAACTTCTCCTGCATTTACTTCAAGATTGACACCGCGAAGTATTTCGCGACCGTCGATGTTGGCATGAAGGTCTTTTACTTTTAACATATTGTATTTTTTATATTTTTCACGGTTTGTAAATTTGCTGTCTGTATGAGCATTCATTCTTCGTAAAGGAGTGTGGACTCATTCGGAAGCGCCGTTCAGACAGCCCTATAAATATAAAACACGCCGCCGGCGTGTTTTATTTTCGATTACGATATTTTTTTAGCTTCCTCCAGTTGTATTTTATGAGAAAGGTCCATTACATCTTCCCCTCCGAGCAGGGCGGGGGAGAGGAGCATTACTTCTTCAACTATGTTTCCATCGTCAGAACGGGCGCATTTCCGAAGTTCCGATTCCGGGGATGCTCCGCATAAAAAATTATAGACGATAGAGAGAAAGAGCATGTATTTGAACAATCCGAAAAGCGAGCCTGCCAGATTGTCAAGAATGGTTGAATCAGACGTCGAGGCAAGAACTTTACCTAAAAAGCCTGTCAAGGTGCGGAAAATGGCGTAAATAGAGAAAAATATCAGTCCGCTCGACAGTGTGTCGTACAGAAACCGTTCTTCAACTTTTCCATGCACCGAGGGGAAAGCCCCGTAAAGCACCCCGTCAAGACCGGGTGAAAGAAGACGTGCGCAAACAATGCCGAATGCTAATCCTATCACCGACGGAGTCTGGCGGCCAAGTCCGCGTCTGAATCCTACAATGGTGGAAAAAGCGGCTACTATCACCACGATAAGATGATAAATCACACTTTGCATCGGGCTTTTGAAATTTCAGGGCTATGGATTGATTACGTTTTATTTTCGTTCAATCAGGACAACAGCCATCGCGCTGATTCCTTCTTCTCGGCCTTCGAATCCGAGTCTTTCGGTTGTGGTGGCCTTTACCGACACGCGGTCCGGTTCAGTCTCAAGGAGACCGGCCATTACTTCGCGCATCTCCTGAATATATGGAGCAAGTTTAGGCTTCTGGGCAATTATCGTAATATCGGCATTCCCAACTGCGTATCCGGCCCCCTTAACCCTGTTCACCACCTCCTTAAGCAATATCTTTGAATCGATGCCTTTATATTCGGGGTCATTATCAGGAAACAGCTTGCCGATGTCGCCGGCAGCAATTGCCCCTAACAGAGCGTCACACAAAGCATGAATGGCCACGTCGGCATCACTATGCCCGTCAAGTCCCAAGGAATGGTCAACCTTCACTCCGCATAAATAGAGGTCGCGCCCCGTGACGAGGCGGTGAACGTCATATCCTTGTCCGATTCTTATCATATTCACTTAAATTTTTAAGGGTGGGGAGATAATTATAAGGGGTGGGGTAGAGAATTCAGAATTATCTGCGGCGTTTGCCGAGCAAATCGCGCAAGCCATCCATGTCGAACGACAGCGTGAAGCGCAACGTCTGGTCCAAAGGCGAGCTCTGGGCTGTGGCCAGCATGTAGGAGGCATCAAGCTGAACAACATTGAGCGAGAAGCCGGCGCCGAATGCAAAATAACTTCTGCCACCCTTGTTGGGATGTTCGTAGTTATAACCGGCACGAACAAAAAATTGCTGATTGTAGTTGTATTCCGCTCCCAATGAGAACTGGATTTCCTGCAATTCTTCTTTAAATCCGCCGGGGGCGTCGGTAAAGCTCTTGAAGATACCGGTGATAGGCGACATGGAGTTCCATGTGTCGTAGGCTTCCCAATATGCATCAGAACCTTCGGGTGTGTCCATATCGTAATCTTTGGCGCGGGGTTTGGTCGGAACAAGAAGCTTGTTAAGATCAAGACCAATGGCAAGTGTGTGATAATCCATCAGAGGGAACATGAAATTCATACCCAGTCGCAGATTTGTGGGAAGGAATGCATTGGTCACACCGTTGTCGTTACTTACCTTTGTACCGATATTCGAGATGTCAAAACCCCATGAGAACTGACATTCGTTACGGCCTATCATCGGGAAAGTTGTATAATATCCCGAGAGGTCCACCGAGAAAGCGGATGCCGCTTTGAATTGCTCGCCGGTCTGGGTGTCCTGATAAGAAAGGTCGGAAAGAATGTAACGCAGCACGACTCCCATTGAAAATTTCTCTGAAAGCTTGCGTGAGTATCCCAAGTCAAAGGCAAATTCGTATGGATTAATTGTCTGCACATTCGGACCGTCATAAGACTGCCCTGTAGTTACCTCACCCAGAGAAAAATATCTGAAAGAAGCCGATAAAGCCTGATTGTCTCCACTTCCAAGTTTCCAATATCCCGAAAGGTCGGCCAGAAAGATATCGTTTACAATCTTACGCAGCCACGGAGTGTAAGAAATTGCCAGACCTCCTTGAGAATAGGCAAAAGCATATTTAGAAGGATTCCAGAATTGCGAGTTCATATCGGGGTCGGTGGCAGCTCCGAGATTACCCATACCGCTTCCTCGTGCATCGGGGGTAATGCTCAGAGTGGTGACACCCGTGTTCACAGGGTTAAATTCATTATCCTTGATATCGTTTTGTGCCAACGCCGGGATACACATCCCAAACAACATGGCAATTGCAATGCACTCTCTGATTTTCATATCTTGTCTTAGAAGTGTTTTAATCGATTTTGGTAAATTCAACCCAATTGGAGAATATTTTCGTTCCGCGCGGAGAATTTTCTTTCACAGCAGCCCGATAAGTTCCGGCAGCATAATCTGTAAGGTCAATTGTTTTGCTTTTCTCATCAAACGGGGCACTTTCCACTATTTTACCGTTGCGGTCTGAAATAACATATATCAGTTCGTAACTTTCAACATTGCCGGCAGAAAGAGTCACCTCGTCGGTTGCAACTGCCGATGAAACAGTGAGCAGGAAAGGCTTTGATTCGGTAATATTGAATCTCACATTTATCGGGTTTGAAACGTTTCCTGCAACATCGGTCGCGCTGACAGTCGCCGTGTGTGAGCCTGAGGCAAGATGTGCGGTGCTCACGGCTACTGAAAGGAAATCGCTCACCATATCTTTGGCCATCTCAGGGTTGACTTCAATTTTTTTGCCGTCGATGTGCAGCGTGACAGGTGCATCAGTATTTGAACATGCAATTCCCGTATCGTCGGTTACATCAATTGTGAGCAGGTTTAAAAATTCATCATGAGATGCTGTCACTGCCGGGGCTTGAGTGTCGTGCAGAGCTGATTCGTCAGGGCTGCTTCCGAGCATTGGCATCACAACCGGGTGGTGTCCCGATGATGCCGAGCGGGTTTCAGGATTATATGTGCCCACAAACAGGCCGAGAGTTCGGGTTGAGTCGGGAGTTGACAGGAAATTATCAAGCTTGGCCGGCAGTTTAAGGCGCGCATTGAATTTGCCGTCTTTTACCTTGGTTCTTACCGAAGCCAATCGATAATCGTTTATCACCAGGCGTGGATTAGGAACAATAGTCCCGTTGTCGTCAACCGGATCAGCAACAATAGCTTTTTCTGATCTGGGTTCCATCAGTTTAATGGTGGCATATCCGTTATAGTCGGTGTCAATTTCACCGTTTATATTCAGAACTTCTCCGGTCACTTCCATCACCTCATCTCCACGATAGCAGGAACGGTCGGGTGTGATGTTCACTTTGCCGTAAGCCAGCGGCAATGGCAGTGCCGGGTCGCCGATTAACAAATATGCCTGCTTCGAGACATTATTTGTCATAGTCTTGGCCTGGGCATACAGTTCTCCGATGGTGGCTGTTTCCGTACGCGCCTGATTGTTCGTATCATAAAACATTGCATTGGCGAAATTCTCCGACAGAGCCTGGTTTTCATGAGAAAGAACAGATCTGGTTGCGCAGATGGTTGCCATTAGCCCCTTTGTGTTGCGAATCACACCAAGGTCTCCGATGCCGTGATGCATTCTGTCGGGTTCGCAGAGATCGCACGCGGCCATAAAGAAGAACGCAGGTTCTTCATTTTCAAGGCGCATGAAGTCTTGAAATGTAAGCTGGCCGAAATCGCTGTTTCCGGCATGGCCATAGTAGGTGGTGAGCAATTTGCCTCGACGAAGTGACGTCAGGGCAGTGTCTTTTACTTTCTTGAACCCCATTTGTTCGCTCCACAAGGGTGAGACCGCAAATTGAGAACCGGCAATTTCCCCGGCGTAGGTATTATAGATATTGGCAAGTTTGAAGGCTTGGAAATCATGAATATGACTGTCGCCCTCGTCGCAGATGGTCATAAACTCATTCACCAGATTGGAGAAATCTTCTCTCTCAAGGTAATCGCCAATTTTCTTTACTGCAATTTCACCTTCTTCAAAACTTGAAATCGGAAGAAGGCCCACGCCAAGTTCCACACCCACGTTGCCCAGCATGCCGGTGGCGTTCATATAGTCGGTCATAATGCCGATATAATCTGTGCTTGCCGAGCCTTCAGCTCCTTCCGCCTTTTTCAGGTTAACTTTAGGTATCATATATACCGGCAGCCCGTCGGGGCGTTCGCTATGGCCATCAATGTTTCTGTAATCGGCATATATGTTACCAATCAGAAGCACGTTTTTAAGCACTTCCGGTTGGGCGTGATACATCATTTTTACAAATGCGCGCAGGGCGGTCACATCCGGAGTGCCATGATTGAATTCATTATAAATTTCTTCCGGAGTAGCAACCACAATACGGCCGTCGCCATGCAATTCATGGAGAGAAGCGATTCGCTCGGCATAGACCTTGAGGTGAGGAAGAGTGATGATAATCATCGACACCGGTTCCTGCTGGAGTGAATGAAGATTTTGGTTCTCGATTACTTTCCAGTCGGGATTAATGGAGAGCTGCGTGCGGTCGGGATTAAATGCAATCACTTGTGAAGTGTAACGCGCGTTGCTGTAGAAATTGCCGTCGGCAACATCAAGTGCTTTCGGATTCTGACGCCCGGTTATGTCCCACACAATGGTGTTCTCCGGCACCGGATGTTTCCATTTTCCTCCTGACACTTCCGGAAATGCCATGTATTGACTTGTGAAGCCGTTATCGTTTCGTGCATAGAGCAACGACACGGGGTAGGAGAGGGTCCAATAATCCACGGCCAGAGGCGAACCGGCCGGATATGCACCTGTTACACCAATCGCGAGGTTGCTTGTGCCACGGTGGTTATCAGCGTTTACGTTAAGGTGCATGTTGCTGTCCGGGCTCCCTAATGTATAGACATTCGAGGGCATGTTTGATATTTCAGACGTTGTTGCCGAGCCTCCGAGAGAACATTCCACATACCCGCCGTTCTCAACGGTGTTTATATATTCAAGCCATACGAACGAGGGGGCGTCATAGCAATATTTCTTATCAATGGGAAAATTCAGCGGTTTGCCAAGATAAGCCTCTTCGCCCCAGAACACCTGTCCTTCCATATATTCATTGTGGCGCAAGTCTTTTTCGTGATATTCACAGCCATAACCGTAGGCCACTTCCACGGCGTTGCTTTTATCGCTCACCGGGTTTGATTCCGGTGCTAAAGGTTCGCGAGAATCGGTCAAAAGATAATAGCCTTTGTCGGAATATACGTTTTTCGACAGGCGGCGATGACGGTAGCGTTTATTAGCATAACCAAGTGTGGCGGCAGACATTGTCTCGGTGCCCACTCCGTAGAATATTATTTTATTGCCCGTGTGAAGCACGGTGGCAGGCACAGGCACATCGCTGTATTTGGGAACACCCTTGCTGTCAGTAAAATTATAATCCAACATTCCTCCGCCCGTGCCGAATAAAGCAACTTTTGAAGGATCTGAAAATCCCATTGCTTTGAGCTGGTCGTAGGTTATTTCATAAAGTCCGGTTTCATTGATAGAAAATTTTACCCACCTGCCCGATTCGAGGGGTGTGTTCTCTGAAAATTTATAATCATATCTTGGTTCGGCTCCGTTAGAGCTCAGAACTCCCGATATGAGTGCAAACGATAAAAGGGTATTATGGAAAAAACGTTTTTTCATCTTATGTTGAAGTCTAAAATTGTGCCACCCGTTTTCGAGTTCATGCAAAGTCTTGTGTCAGGTTTAAGTTCAATACCTTGCGGTGTCAGGCCGGCGAGTATTAAATCGCCGTTTTTTAAGGTGTTATCCTTACTTAAAATGCTTATCACGGATTCAATTCCGGCCAAGAGATCACCCGTGCGATAGGTCATGTTGGAATCACCGCAGCAGATTTCCACTTCATCTAAATATAGTAACGTTTCGATTGGCTGCAAATTGCCAAGAAGCAGACTTCTGTCGAAAGATGTGGCACGTGTCCAGGGGGCTCCGGTGGCCCTGAGTTTGCCGAGCAAGTCGGTTGCCACAACTGCTGCTCCCATTGTGATGCTGTCAATATAACGCGAAGCGAATCTCGGCGCTATGCTTTTCCCAAGCCTTCCGATGCGATAGACGATGCTTGGAAAGGCTTGAAATTCCGATGCGAAATCAGGCACAAAAAATGGATTTCCTGATCTTAACACTGATGAATCCGGCATTTCATACCAATCAATGCTTCCTTCAGAAATGCGGAACGGCGATTTTTTAAGAGGATCGGGGGTATTATTGATTATTGCAAAAATCTTCATCTTTTTTATTGAAGCGAGTTGAGACGAGTGAAAATCAGTGCCAGGTGGGAATAGATCGATGTGTTTGCCATCACAACGCCTTCGGCCACCTTTACCCTGTAAGGCGTGAAGTTCCAGATAGCTTTTATTCCTGCGCCGACGGCTATGTCGGCCGATTCCTGAGCTACCTCCGGGGGAACCGTGAGAATGGCAATCTCAGCCGGATTATGTTTCATTTCTTCATAAATTGCATTGATATCCCTGATAGGCACGCCAAGGTCATCGCGCCCGGTGACATTTGGAGATATATCGAATCCGGCCACAATCTGCAGCCCGTAATTAGATAGTCCGGAATCGCGGATAAGGGCGTTTCCAAGACTTCCGCACCCGATCACGTAGGCACGGTGCTGATGTGAGAAACCAAGAAAATCACCTAACGCGCGGCTCAGATCATTCACTTCATATCCGATGCGCGTGCGCCCTTTTACCCCAAGAAATGAAAGATCTTTGGCTATCTGGGAAGCATCGACGCTAAGTGCTTTGGAGATGCGCGTGGAAGATACATGCTTCACGCCTTTGTGTCGCAGAATGTCGACATAAGCGAGATACCACGGAAGCCGACGAAGTGTCGGCTCCGGTAGTAGTATATTGGTCAATGAGTTCATTGAGCTGCTGCAATTGCTATTTTCTTTGATTTGGTGCTGTATGTGCCTTCGGGCGTCTGAATTGTCACCCGATAGATATAAATGCCGCGAGGTATTCTTGTCCCGGCAGAATCAGTCATATCCCAGCGCGAGGTGATAGTGCTTTCCATTCCTGTGCTGAGTGTCTGTTCTTCACTCCACAGACGGCGCCCGTTCAGGTCGAATACCCCTGTTTCACACTCGAGTGTGGTGTTCGGACAGTCGAGACTTATCTGAAAATCGACGTAGGTGTCTTTCACACTGGCCGTAATATCATAAATCACGGGATCAATTGCAACTCCGACGTTTGCCTCAAGTGTGGATTTCGACACATTGTTGGCATTGTCCCATACGGTCAGCGTAAGCTTGTGCTGCCCCGAGGGGAGGTTTTCTATCGGATACTTCAGATATCCAGTCGACGGGTTCTCGGGGTCTTGAGCATAATATGTGTTCAGCCCGGTGCGCACTTCTGAATCGTCGATGGTAAGGGTCATTGAATGGCCTATGCCCGAATCAGAGATGTTGATGCCCGATTCGTCGGTGATTGTGGCATAAAGCACCGGATTTGAATTAACCACGCTGCCATTGGTGAAGTGGGGTGAGTTCAGATAAAAATCTGTTATTTCAGGACCCTTGGTGTCTGTTTCAGGCGATTCGTTGAAACCGTAGACATATAGATTCGTTGTTACCCCGGCTGCTTCCAGCCCACTATCAGAGTATGCATACCCGGCAATCAGAGCCGGCGAATAATTACCTTGAATTTCAGGAGGAACACGCAGGATTCCGCTCCAATAACCATCTTTAACTTTGAGGGTTACGGTGGAAAGACGCTTGTCGCGGTCGTTATAGCTTGTGACTATACCCGACGTTCCTTGTCCCAATGTGGTCATGACGCGTTCGGCATCATAAAGATCAAGTGTGATGTTGCCCGAGAAGTCGGTATTTACCGAGCCGTCAGGATGGCTCACGAATCCCTCGATGGTTGCCGATGAAGAGGCGGTAAGTTCCGGAAGCACAATTTCATCCCCGGTTAAGTCGGTGCCGTTGATTGAGGTGAACACAACCTTTGACGAGCCTCCGGGTATCTTGATTGCAGGGTCACCGATAAATACGTAACGCAAGGTGTTGGAGTCATGATAGCTGTTTTTCCCGGCGCGGTAGATGTCTCCGAAACGGCGCGGTTCTCCATTGGCATCGGTCTTGAATAATTCTTCACTGAATTTCTTATTCAGACTTCCATTTTCCGAAACATAGACTGTGCGCAATGTCGTGATCAGACCTATCGCTCCGGCTGTAGGATTCAACATCAGTTTTTCGCCTGCCGAAATTGTTGATTCGTCGCAAGGCGTAAAACGGCATGTGGCCGAAAGAATGAAGGTGAGTCGCGAATTTTTCATGGCGTTGATCTGCTCCCATGTCCACAGCTGTTCGTGACACCAACCCACCGGTGAGCCATGACCTATATAGTTTGTGAACAGAACGCCATCGTTGTAATTGCGCAACATGCGCTCGGTGGCCTGCGGATAGGTAGGCCCCGTTCCTGTCATCACACGTTTGTAGGTGTCGAGATATATACGGTCGTAGACATGGCTCGAACCGTTCCCGTTTTTGTTCATCTGGGAATATACATCCTGAGCCTGGTTAAAGTGAGCGTTGCTGTCATCATCATCGGCAATGATCATAACTTTATTTCTCCACGAACCCAAATCGGGTGTCTTCACATATTTTTCGATTTTTTCGGCCATTTGCAGAGCCTCGGTCGATGACGTCACCGGAAGACGCCCAACTGCTATGGATAGGGGTGCTTTCGACAGATTAAATGATTCATTTGTGCAATCACTCAATGTAGCGATATAGTCATCGGTCGAGTAAGATTCATGTTCATCATTACCCGTATAGCTTTCATATATCAGCAGAGGAGTATAGTTCAGGTTTTTAGCGGCGGCGGATACGAGCTTGTTATCATAGAAAGGACGCCCCATCAACAGGCAATAACCCAGTTTGTGACCATCTTCATCTTCTCCACGGTCATACCACATTTTCAGCATGTTGCGGAAAGCCCCTAAATCCGGTTTGCCACCGGAAAACTCGTTATAAATATTCTGCACTTCAAGCACATGCACGCGGAAGCCGTCGGTTTCTTCATGAACTTTAGCTATGCGTTCTGCTCCCTCTTTATATTCTGGAAGTGTGATTATAACCATGTCGGGAGTGGTCAATCCATGAATATTCTGGTTGACAACAGTTCCGGCGGAGACCGCATTGCGCGACACTCCCTCCGGGTCAAATGCTATAAACTCGCGATAGGCTTTCTGAGGAACTCCGAAACAGGCCTTGTCGCCCTCAAGTGTGAAATCAACTTCTTTCACACTTGCAGCATCGGTAACATCCCAGATAGTAGTCGACGCCGAGCACCCGCTTATTGTTATTGTCTGGCCGGGTTGGAACTCGCCATAGAAATGAAGCTCTCCGTTATTGAGGCTGAGTTTTCGGTTATAGAAATATTCTATATAATCAAGTCTCGCAAAAAAGAGTGTGCCGGTCTGGGAATAGTCTATTGTTACACTTACCTCATCGTCTGCCGAGGCAAAAGATTTCACACTGGTCCGTGTGGAATAATACTTATCAGATGATGTGGAGCCGATTATGTCGCTTGTTGTTGAAGACAGTTGTTGGCCATTCGCCTTGATTATCAGCGAACTTTGACCGTTTGTGGTCTTGGCCCCGAAACGAACAGACACGATGTTCTGATCGTCAATCGCATCAGTGCGTTTAAAATTGAAGTTCTGGCTTCTTTTTGTGCGGAAATCTTCTCCGAAAATCTGCCGGCCACTTTCTCCACCGAATTCCTGTTCCTCTTCATGAAGCAAACGGGCCACGAATGATGTGACTTTTTCTTCTCCACCGGATGTGGTCTCTGCACGTCGGGGTTCTCCGGCAGCATCGCGGTCGGAAAGAAAGTAATAGTTATCGTGACTGTAGGGGTGAATGTCGTGAGTGTAGGGAGTTTCGCCACCGGTGGTTTTATTCCACGTGATGTGGTCGGCTCCGAAAAAAACGATGCCCTTCTTTGTGCGGATGCTCGGTTGGATCGGCAGGTCGTCGGGGGTGGATGTCGTAAAACCGGGGGCGCATGCAGCTCCTCCGCGACCATATACCCGCACCTTTGCAGGGTCATTGAATCCCAATTTCCTTAATTCGGCATCTGTAATAAGATGCATACCTGTGCCACTCACTTTCACCCGCGCCCAATGCCCGTCGGCAAGGGCGGATGTGGAGGCATAGTGAGTGGTGGGAAGTGCGTGAATTGGGTTACCTGTCATAAACACGGCGGTCCCCAACATTATCATTGACAATAATCTGAGTGCTCTTTTCATCTATATTTTAACGGCCTAAAGCTATGGTTTATTATGGATTTTCAAACATATTTTCCCAGTCTTCACGACTGCCCGAAAATGCGTTCAGATCTACTTCTCCACGGATTCCGGCAACTTTGCCGCGGTGGTTATACTGCCAGAATGTCCAGTCGCGATTTCTGGCATTCTCTGAAGTGAAAGAGCAGATCCAAAGGGGCATTCCGTTGTATTCGTCAACAAGATATTTTTCCCACCCGTCGCGATTTGAGTAGAAGGTGACCCGGTGTCCGGCCATATTAAGATACTCCACCATCATTTCAAGACGCATTTTTATGGTATCAAGAGGGATATTTGTGGGATTCCCCTGTTCTTCAACATCTATGGCCAGCCCAAGGTCAAGATGCCGATTTCCCACCGAGCGTAGAAAATTCACGGCTTGTTCAACTCCGTCGCGGTCGAACCTGAAGAAATGATACGCCCCGACTTTCATCCCGGCATGCATCGCTTTCTGATAATTTAAAACGAAATTGGCATCACGGTGGGTTGCTCCCTCGCTTGCTTTCAAGAACACAAATTCATATCCGTCGTCGGCGGCTGCGTTAAGATTGGCATATCCGTTATGGGCGGAAAGATCTATGCCGCGAATGGGAAATCGTTCTTCGTCAACGTAAGGGGGCGAAATCATATACTGGTGCCACGCCCACCAGCCTGCATAGCAAAGCAATGCGGTGACCACCACAAACAGACCTGCTATCAGCAAGTCGTTGCGGCTCCGTTTTTTGATTTTTATTTCACATTCCTGCGGCTCCACAGTTTTATAATCTCGGTCGGAGGGGTTTATTTCGCAAAAATAAGTAAATTTTTTAACCCGTGACTATATGAAGTCGTTTAAACTTTTTACGAAAACCTAAAAAGTGTTTAAAATTGTTTTCTTCAAGGCTAATATTCATTAATATTTTGGCGCCTTTCGATTCTTTCATCAGTCGCATAGCCCGCTATGCTCCTTCTTCAAGAATCCAAATTCGCTCAAAATCTTAATAAATCTTATCCTTGAAAAAAGTTTAAACGACTTCAATTGCCCGTTTTTTTCGTTGGTGCAGGGGTCTTGAATAATATAAAATCTTTTTCCCGGCAGACTATTAAGTAATGGTTCCTCTTGATGAATTCACGGATGACCGAGCTTTTATCCTTATTGTGAAATCTGTTCTGATTTTTATCTGTTCCGTTAAGGTATTGGTCGGATGGTTCGCCCCATTTGCCACCCAATGTGTTAAACCTCATTAGCAGAATATACTCGGGTTTTGGAGATGTGTCAAGTTTTGAAGTCAGCATTGCCGGCGTAAGAAGTTCGGGCCATGAACATCCCAACGCCGGAACCGTTCGTGTAAGGTGGTTAATCATCGGGGCAGACCCGTAGACAAGCATAGTGTCTCCGGAGTTAATATGGATATTGAGAGTGTCTAAGATTTCGGTGAGTCTTTGCGCTTTAAGGGGAGAGGTATGGATATATGAGGCGCGGTCGTTATTGACGGTTTCAGTCATATCTATCAGCGGGGTGTCGTCAAAGTAGAACGCGCCGGCGGCTGCTTTATAACCTCCGGCGGCCACAATCGCCAGACACACAATCCAACCTATTGTTTTCCCATACACGCGTTTCATGTAATTCAACCCGGCCGGGGCTGCCAGCCACAACACAATTGTTCCGGCATTGTAAATACCATTGTCACTCCCAAGGGGAAGAATGATCATCATCAGAAATCCGGCTATCGCCGGTGTGGCTTGCCGGGGAGTAAAGCCTTTATGGAAGGTGCAGATTATTCCCGCCAAAGATATTGCTGCCGTAACTGTCACAATATTACCCGTTATCATCCAATAAAGACAAGGGGCGGTAAATGCGACGGCTATGATTATCCGAAGTGATATTGATTTTGTCTTTTTCGACAGATAAAGTCCGATGCCCGCGGTAACCATTAGTTTGATCATCAAAATTACAATTTCTACCCAGCAGCTTATCTGAACGGAAATCAGAGATTTCAGACTGTGGGTTGATTCGCTGTCTGACGAGCTTCCCATTACAAAAAGGTCTTTTATAACCTGTTCAAGCAGGGAGAGGTGTCCCAGCCCGTAGGCCGGAACGAGTGCGAGGGCCAGTCCTGCCAACCAGCCTCCAATCCACGCAAGTGCAAGCCGAAGCATTTTTTGTCTGTCCTTGACTGCGGTCGGTATCAGGAGAATGAATAAAATCTCAAGTACATTAGGCAGACGGGTCAGAGTGTTGAACCCTGCCACTCCGGCCGCTATGCAGCAGTAAATTATGGCTCGCCGTTTCGATTCGGTAAACAGCGATTCGGTAAGAAAAGTCAGCGACATGCATGCCAAGGCTGCAGTCATGTTATCGTTATAAATTGATAAAGGACTTTGCCATGCGCCTGTGCATATTACAAGGATTGCTGCAATCAAACCAAAATTATAGGAGCGGTCATTATAGATGCGAGCCGAACAGGCAACGCAAATCAGGCATGTCAATAGTCCTGCCACACGCAACCATAACAGACTTCCGCCCGTAACGGCGGAAACGACACCCCCGGCAACGCCGCTCATGTAGTACATGAAGTTATAGACAACGCTGTCGGGGTGAGTAAATATTTGGTCGTAAAACGTGGCATAAAAACCGGAGTCGCACAATTCCATCCCGAAAAATAAAGCGGGGAGCAACATTATGCATGCAAGCAATAACAGAAGAAATAATCGTCGTGTATTAGAATACCTTTTCAGATACGTTTTGCTGAATGGGAGAATTATTTTTCTCATTGATGCTGATGGATGCTTTATTTTTGTTTCAGGATTTGGAGTCAGAATCAACTCTTTTTATGAAGATGTGCGGCTTTTCCGCCTAAATCTGATAAGAGTGATGATAATAATGCCGAGAATTCCACCTGATAAGAATATTCCGGTTTTCTTAAACCAATCTGAGATTTTTTTATTTATCTCTCCGGTGTGATTTGGCGTCTTAAACTCTGGTTGTTCTTTTATAACCGTTACCGTATCGACACGGGTGTGATATAATGTATCTGTGCGTGTGCGTATTCTTTCTTTCCAACGGTAGACTTCTTTGACTTTTATTTCGGGCGTCTGTTCCACATAGATCGAGTCCCTGGTATAAGTCGTGTCTGTGTAGAATTGCCGGTGAGTCAATGTGTCTTTTTGTGTATTGACCACCGGCACATAAATTTTTCGGGTGCAGCCTGACGCCCAGCAGACAGCCTCAATGAGAAGCAGACACTTCAAGAGGGCGGAGAGCAGTTTGGATACTTTCATACTTTCTTTGCTTTTTAAGTGAATAATGCAAAGAAAGAGCGAAAGCGTAGATTTTAACCCTTATCGGTCAACTTCACTGTCTGCCGGATAATTCATCGATTGTATAATTGAAGAAATCATTCAGTGGCTTTATAGCTCTCATCCGTGCAATTACGTGCAATTCGAAATCCTTGGAATCGGTAAGTGTTTTATCCATTGGCGAGTAGGCCGTGTAATCGCGTGGTTTTAAAAGCTCGATATATTCCCAGTCTTTGGGAAATCCCTTGGGTGCTGTTTTCAAAAGATTATCACCCGGGGGGAGGAAGAACTTTTTATACTCAGGATTATCTATAATTTCAAGGTATTCTTCCACGTTGTCAAAAATATCCCGACGCAGAGCCTTGAGTATCGTGCTGTCCGGGCACCAGCACCCTCCGGCCACAAGCACATTGTCGGGCTCCAGATGCAGATAATAGCCGCATCTTGGACTTTTCTTGCCGTAGGGAGGATTGATATAGATTCCGATATGCGTTTTATAAGGTGTTTTGTCGGCCGAAAAACGAGTGTCGCGATATATTCGATACAGACAATCGGATGGTTTCAGCTTCGCGACCTCCGGATCGAATTCCGCAATGCCCACAATGAGGCGTTCTGTCAGTTTCTCAACTTCATCTTTGACTGCCAGATATTTATCCTTGTTCAGGTTAAACCATTCCCGATTATTATTCCTGCGCAGTGAACGCAGAAACGATAATATATTCTTGATCATTTCCTATTAATTGTGTTGTGAGTAACAATGTGCATCGCACATATTTGACAACTCAGTAATTATTATCCGGCCCGGACTGATTCGTTATCTGAAAATGAAGTCGTAAATTTTCTGAGTCGCACCCAACTTTGAACGTATATATTTTCCGGCCGCATCGCCCTTGAGTCTACGTTCCTTGTCGTCCTCGCCCAGCAGGAGATTGGCGGCTGTCTCAAAGTCGCTTGCTGAAGCTATCGGAACTCCACCTCCACATTCAGCCATTTCCCGGGCTTCGATAAATTTCTTATTGTTGGGTCCATAAATTACCGGTATGTCATAAACGGCGGCTTCGTTGATATTATGAAGACCCGCTCCGAACCCTCCACCCACATAGGCCACATCGCAATAAGCGTAAGCCGAAGAGAGCAAGCCGAAGCAGTCAATGATAAGAACCTGGGCTTCCCTGACATCCTCCGTGCTTGTCTTACCATTCTTTATCTCCGACAGCAGGACAACTCCGTTTCTGAAACGTTGACGCAGCTTCTCAAGACGGTGGCTGTCAAACTCGTGTGGCGCAATGACAAGCTTTACATCGGAATGTTCATTAAACCAGGGGATGTAGATATCTTCATCGGCCTCCCAGCTGCTTCCGGCCATCATGACCCGATTCTTCCTTTCCGCCGTGTTGTTTACAAAAGCTTCAAGCTCGGGGATGACTTTTTGCATGGCGCGAATGTCTGAGACACGGTCGAAACGAGTGTCACCGCAAACATCGACATCCTCTATCTTCAACCCTCTCAGAAGTTGGCGGCTGCCTTCGTCCTGCACAAAAATATGTGTATACCATTTAAGCCATTGGCCATACCATGAGCCGGGATGACGAAAAAAGAATTGGTCGGGTCTGAAAGCGGCGCTTATAAGATAGGTCGGTATATGGCGTTTGTTAAGTTCGTGAAGATAATTCCTCCAGATTTCATATTTCACGAAGATTGCTATCTCTGGGTGAGCAAGGTCAATAAAACGTTTCACCCGGTGAGGCGTGTCAAACGGGAGATAGCAAACGCAGTCGGCCCCTGCATAATTCTTGCGCACTTCATAACCGGAGGGCGAGAAGAATGTGAGCAGTATTTTATATTCGGGATGCTCATGTTTGATTTTTTCAATCAGCGGGCGTCCTTGCTCGAATTCGCCCAGCGATGCGGCGTGAACCCACACCACGCGGTCGCCGGGCTTGATATGCTCGGCCAAATGGTCCTTGATGTGCCGTTGGCCCTCATCAAGTTTCTTGGCTTTCTCGTTGTGAAGTCCGGCAATTCGCACTCCGAATCTGTAGAGTGCGATGCCGGCGGAATATAATGGCGCTTCAAATATTTGCCTTCCGGCGTCAGAGGCAATCGTATGCATCTCGGTTATCTGTTTATGGTATCTATAGCACGGCGGATGCGGTTGATAACTTCTTCTTTGGGCATCAGTTCGGTGATGTCGAACATGTGCGGTCCGCGGCATGAACCAACCACGGCCAGACGGAATGCGTTCATCACATTCCCGAGATGATAGCCTTTCCCGGCGATCCAGTCCAACACAATTTTTTCTGCATTTGCCGAACTCATATCTTCAATGCCTTCCAAAACTCCGATCAATTCCTCCATGATGCGAGGCATATCTTCGCTCCAACGTTTACGAACATCTTTTTCGGCATATTCGGTGGGAGCGGTAAAGAAAAAGTCGCCTTGCTCAAGCAAATCTCCAATCAGGTTGGAACGCCCTTTTACCATTCCGGCTGCTTTCGCCACATACTCGCGGCTGAAGCCGGTGATGCCACGCGATTCCAGAAGCGGCATGATCAGGTCGGCTAATTCTTCATCGGGTTTAGCCATCAGATACTCGTGGTTAAACCAGATGCCTTTCTTATAATCGAATTTTGCACCCGATTTGGAACAGTGTTCGAACGAGAATTTTCTAATCAATTCGTCGATGTTCATTACTTCCGTGTCGTCGCCTGGATTCCAGCCGAGAAGTGCGAGGAAGTTTACAACGGCTTCGGGCAGATAGCCTTTTTCACGGTATCCTGAAGAGATTTCTCCTGTTTTCGGGTCTTTCCAATCAAGAGGGAAAACCGGGAAACCTAATTTGTCACCATCGCGTTTTGAAAGCTTGCCGTTGCCTACAGGCTTCAGCAGCAACGGCAGATGCACGAACTGAGGCATCGTGTCGGTCCAGCCGAAAGCTTCGTAAAGCAGAACGTGAAGCGGGGCGGAGGGAAGCCATTCCTCGCCGCGGATAACGTGAGATACCTCCATCAGGTGGTCGTCGACAATGTTGGCAAGGTGATAAGTGGGCAGATCATCGGCACTTTTGTAAAGCACCTTGTCATCAAGTATCGAACTGTTGATTACAACTTTGCCGCGGATAAGGTCGTTTACAGTCACATCACGTCCCGGTTCAATCTTGATGCGCACCACATACTTGTCGCCGGCAGCAATGCGGCGTTCCACCTCCTCGGCCGGAAGTGTCAGTGAATTGGTCATCTTGCCCCGTGTGGAGGAATCATATTGAAAATTGGGTATTTCTTTTCTTGCATTTTCAAGTTCTTCGGGTGTGTCGAAGGCTATATAGGCTTTCCCGTTGTCAAGAAGCATTTTTACATGCTCGCGATAAATATCCCTACGTTCCGACTGTTTGTAAGGACCATAATTGCCTCCTTCTTTTACGCCTTCATCAATGCCGATTCCAAGCCATTGAAGAGCCTCATTTATATACTCTTCCGCGCCCGGCACAAATCTCTGACTGTCGGTGTCTTCAATGCGTAATATCATGTCGCCCCCATTCTGGCGAGCAAATATATAGTTGTATAGAGCGGTGCGGACACCGCCGATGTGCAAGGGGCCGGTGGGCGACGGTGCAAATCTTACTCTTACTTTTCGTTCCATGTCTTTTATTTATTCTAATATAATGTAGCGGGACAGCCATTTCCGGCCTGTTCCCGTAAGAATATATTACGGTGCAAAAATAGCAAATTTCTCCGAATTGCCCAAATTTTGACAAGATAGCCCTGACAAAAAATACCGGGAGTGGATGCTTGAGGCCACTCCCGGTATTTTATTCAGGTAGGGTATATATTTATATTATGCAGGAAATCGGGTTGCTTATTTTACAATTACCTTCTCGGTCTGTTCGCCTTTCTTGCGGATGTAAACGCCGCCAGGAAGTTCGCCACGGACACGGATACCCTGAAGATTATAGTATTCAACAGCGTTATCGACAGGAACAATTATGTTTTCGGTACCTGAGGGCGCACTCAGAGTAAGTATGGCATCCTCTGAGAATGGGGAACGTCCGATATAGTAAAGAGAACCATAAGAATCTATCAGATAGCGAACGGCCTGACTTACAACACGAACCTGATCAGCATCCGCAGGATAGGAAATTGAGAAGTCACCGGAATTCTGCGTAGCGTTAGTAAAGTCGAGATAGCCCGTAAGATAAGGCATCAGGAATACTTCACCTGCTTTGAGATCGCATTCAACCTTCAGGTTTTTAATGTAGTTGGTGTCCTGTCCGGAAGTAGTCAGTTCGATGATGATGTTCTGACGCTTCTGGGGGTCGAGCTCGAAACTATAAGTTGCAAAATCAGAAGTGATATTCTGTCCCTGAGCATCCAGAATCTCATAGGACCGTGTCATGTCGTTGAAGTACAGAAGACGAGCAGTAAGAGTACAGCTACCGGTAGTCTTGGCAGTGGCTGTCATCCGGATCGTACCCTCGTGGTTGCTGAAGTCGTATGCACCGTCACCGCTGATGGTCATATAATCACCCATGCCCCAGGAAGCAGCCAGATTATTGGCAACAAAGGCGCCATCCTCAAACTTGGGATTAGGATATATTATCCAACCCGCCAAGTCATCGCCAAGCTGCATAGAGTATTCTACTTCTTCATCCTCCGGGGTATCAGGATAATTAGCGAAAGAAATATCAGCTATGCTAAAGTTTTCTACATCCTCACTCTCCACTTTACCCGACTGAGCGTATATATTGAGTAAGTGAGTATCCTGATAAACCTCAAAGGAAACATTAGCTTCTCCCTCGCCTGACTTCCGGATAGAAAGTTCGGGCCGGTTTACCTGCCAAACACGGTGAACGGCACTGTAAGGAGAGCGGAGTTCACCCTTAACCACATACATTCTTACGTAAAGAGGCTCCTGGTCATCCCCGGTATTGACATCGAAGTGGCATTCAGTACCAACTATTTGCTTAGTCTGGAGTGCTGAAAGATAGGAACCGTCATAGTTGCCCGACAGCAGTTCCACCATATAGCAATCAGCTTCTTCAGCCGGCTCCCATTCAATAGTGAATCCTTCCGGAGTATACTCGGTTGTTGTCCATGAACCGACTGTCGGAACTACCGGCACCAACTCCGATATTTTGTAATAGTTTATGATAATCTTACTTCCTTGCTCTGGAACCATGCGTCCGGAGAGTGTATTGCAATTGAAAGTACCCATGCCAACCATCCCATTGGGGTCGTCAAAATTACTTTCAATCAGGGAACCGGTGCCACCGAACGTAACATCATTTACCATAGTTGTCCATGATCCGTCATTGTTTAGGTCAGCTGAGAAGGAAGCATCTTGGCCGGCCCAAACCCAACCGCCCGGACATTCGGTAGACCCCTTCATTCCGTTGAAGCCTACAGATTCCCAGTAATTGAAGTCGATTGCCTGCTGACTATATTCATAAACGCGACCTCCAATTGTGATTCTTCCTCGATAGTTTCCTTCTGAGTCGGGGTGAGTAAACTCGGCAGCCGGAGGAGTCAACTGGGTCCAATCTGTGATAGTGTTTGTACCATCAAGAAGGATTGCACCACCAATGCCGAAAACATCAAACCCCCTCCATCCGGGAAGTCCTGTTATATAATGTCCATCTTCCGAGTCAGCTACTATCGGATTCTCTTCAGCACCCCCAATATTGCTGAAATCCTCTTCAAGTAGAGTTATCTCTTGATATTCAATTGCATCTTCACCGGGAATTGCCATAGCATCAGGCGAAGATACAGAGATATTATCAAGGCGCATATAATTCTGGTCTGCATCGCTCATACCATGGAACATGATATACCAGTCGCCTGATTCCTGAGGTGTAAAGTAGAAACCGTAATTAGGAAGGTTGCCGTCAATTGGACCGGGCAGGAGTGTCGGCTCCATGAGTACCTCAGAAGCATCGGTAATTTCAGTGCCACGTCCCATAAATACTTCGAGACATTCCGGATAGCGATCGCTGGCGCTCGAAGCATTGAAACTGATGATGTAACGTTTCCCGGCCTCCAGAGAGATAGCAGGGGTAATCAACCAATCGTCCATGGCTTTGGATGAATTGTAATAAATCCGGCCCTCGCCTTCGTTGATATACCATTCCTTCTCATCGCCATTGGCATTTATGATTGTAAAGCCGTCGAGTACGCTCGGATCTTCGAAATCACAAAAGTAAGTCTCATGGTCAGGGCTGATAACGCGCCTCGGCGCAGTCCTTTTTTGATTTTCGCGGGCTTCACGAAATGAAAGGCGTTCCTTGGAGTCCGTTTGATTGAAGGTTTTTCCGTTTGGAGCAACTTCGACACGTGTGTCAATCTTCTGCTGGCGCAATGGCAGCAGACCATTCCCGGCAGCGACAACGGTAAGTCCGCTCAATACGGCCGAGGATAGAAGAAAAATCGTTGATCTTTTCATGGTGATTAGATTATTTGTTAATATATAGGGTTACTTTGTTATCTCCCTTTAGAATATAGAAAGAACCTGGTATCGGTTCAGCTATCGGTCGACCCATAAGGTCATAGTAAGTAGTTGATTCCCTTGAAATCCCGGTTGAAATTTCTGTTATCCCGGATTGGTCACCGTATGGCTTGGATGTGAATTTAAACCGTTTGTCAGTCACGGTAAGTGTCAGGTCTGTACGCGTCGTGTAATCTTGACCAATCTCATACCATATCCCATCATAAAGGAAAGCCGGCGTAACTGTATAGGTTCCTTCTGTAGGCATGCGGTCTGCAGATATAGTGTAGGATCGTTCTCTCCCTGTTGTATTGAGTGTTGAATATGTATCTGAAGCTACGTAGTCAATCTTTCCGGTCACCTTATCGACGAGTTTGATTCCCAGATAAACGGAAATGTTCTCTACACCGACATTATAAAAGCCTTCGTAGTTATTTATCCCTGCGCCCGAGGCACAGAATTCAGGATCCTTATCCTTCATGATGGATGCAGACTTGACACCGAAAGGTCCGTACAGCCCTATTTCAGGTATAAGGTATTCTGTGCCCCGATCGGGCTGCAGATTGAAAATGGCTTCCTGATTCTTATTGTAACCTTCTGGACTTCCGCCGATTCCCTGTTCGGAAGGATTGAGGGCCGTTACCAGAAAATAGCCATCACTCTTTCCTGACCATCCCCAGTTTACATGGAAGTAAGCATTGGAAGTTTCGGGTTCATATATGTATCCATCGATTACAAAGCAATGGCCCCCATACTCATTGAACCCCGAATAAATAATAGGACGTCCCGAAGATAGCTCGGCATGAAGCATGGTATTCCATTGGTCGAGGCTGAAAAAATCCCGGCGTAGTGAGCGGAGACTCCTGTCATAACCAAGATGATTTACCAACCCTAAGACATAATCACGCGGATAAGCCCCGGACGCTGAGGTGCCGTAAGACATATTGATTGCCATCCCGACGACATGCATTAGATTAGCTACTGCCTCAGCCTCATCTTCTGTATATTCAGAGGAATATGAGTCACGCAAATTAGCCCAATCGATAGGATGTTCATCAAGATTCAGTGAAACAGGCTGATGGTCAGCCTGGGCGTATGCAACCCCGGACCCGCATTCCGGATATTGATAGGTCTTAAGTACTTGGGAGATAGCTGTGGCTGCACATCCTGTCATAGTTCTGCCTGAAGAAATAATCGGGCAGTGATTGAAATAAGGTTCATCTTGATTCCAGTGAGTAGTCAGGATCGGCGATATCTCCTGCTGAGGGGAGCCTGGAGAGGTTTCCCAGACTCCGTTTGAGTAGGCATTAAGCATATCAATCAAAGCCGGCGGTACATCTGAAGGATCATAAAATCCTTCAAATGAGTAACCCAAAAGAGGAGTTCTTATCTCAGAATCTCCGGCGGCTATAATAAAGCCTCCGGCTGAAGAGTTGAAAACATATATGTTTCCGTTTCCTATACTTGATGTTAAAGTATAGGAATGCAAGGAAGGGACACGGAACTGTGTTTCGCGCGGAAGGGTAGAAAGCGCCTTTGTCAGGGCCTCTTCGGGGGTTATGGGCATGGCAATGGCCGACGACGATATTAATAGCGTCAGCATTGGAATAAATTTCATATAATGATAGCTTTAAACAGTCATTTATTGAACCTTTCAAAATATCACTTTAGTGGCCTTCCCGTTTGCAATACGGATAAAGATGCCTTCGGAGGGATTTTCTATACGATTTCCGAAAAGGTCTAAATAGAATATATTTGTATAGTTCTCACTTGAAAGGTTGAAGATTCCGCTGCCTTTAAACTCAATTTCAGGTGTCGGAGCAGACTCCCCTTCAGGGTAAACGACAGTTACTGAATAATTACCGTGCTCTGTGGGAGTGAAAGTGGTTCCCTGAATAGGCTCATCATTTACCTTCATTCCGTCCTTATAGATATTGCTGCCGATGACGTCCCGGCTCTTCATTGCGTACTCAAGATCGTCGATTAGTAGTGCATATCCTTCATCTGAAATGTGCCTCAGGGCAAGATAACGCACGTTTTCAGGGACATTCAGGTGATAATCTTCATAATCGGTTGATTCTATATCAATAGTTGATACCCGGCTAAAAGACGAGATGTCTTTGTCGGAAGTGGAAACGAGAATCTCGATCTTTTCCGGAGAGTCCGGATCTGCAGCGGCCATTTTCAACGTAACTTGTTGAGCCTCTCCACTTAATTCAGGGGTTATAAGCCAGTTATCGGCAGGTGAACCATCAGCATTACCCCAGAAAAGAAGAGTCTTATTTCCGGAAGTGGCTCTCATACTTTCTGTCGGCAAGGTAAAGTCGGCTACCGTGCAAGCCATAAGATGATAAAGATTCGGAACCAAAGTCTCCTCCCATTCCGGAGCAGCGAGAGTGGGTTTTCCGTCAGCATCGATTACGGAGTAGAGACCGAGAGTACCGTGGTTGTCGTATGATTGAATATATACATCATAATCATATATTGGATGAAGGTCGTAGGCCACATATAGATTTCCATCGCTGAAAGATTCCAGATATTCGAAATCGTCAGTGAACCGATGACCCGAAGCGGGTATATTCCATGTAAGTATACCCTCTTCTGACTTTTCAAGCTTAGTAGCCGGCTGAAGGAATCCGCACGTAACATTGAAGGGCACTTCGATTGTGTTGTTTTCGAGATTACCATCTTCAGAAGAAGCATAGTCTCCAGCGAACTCAAGGTTGAATGTCATGGTATGCTGACCTAAGGTGATTCCTTCAGGAAGAGTATATTGGAACTCCTGATGGTCATATCGGGTACCCCATGGCCCGCGATCCGGAGACGTGCTTTCCCAAATCTGTACTCCATCAAGTTGGGCTGTCACTTTATAATTTGTACTGGTAAGTTGTCCGAAAGCTCCGACTTCTACAGCGACAGTCATTTCATGTCCCGGTTGCGGGGAAGGAGAAATATAGGGACGAAGAAGACCGAAATCATATTTAGGTGTCAGCTTAAAAGATACTTGGTCGATACAAAAGACACCTCCGCTTCCATCGAGTTTGAGTTTCCATCCAAAGCGTCCGGTCTGTCCTGTTCGAGTACCATATTTGGGCCAGCCGGAAACGCTGATTGATGTCCAGTCGGGAGCCATATCATCGCTTCCCCAATCGTTAAGGTCATAGTCGGATTCCCATTCTTCATCGTTCCACTGAGATACGCCCTGAAGTGTGATATTGGAATTTCGGAAATAGAACCATTCGAAAAGAGCGTCTCCCATCCCCTCGGTAACGGTGATAGCCGGAGTGGCGAGTATCACCTCCCCTGCATGATCGTTTTCCACAACGAGAAACCCCTTGTCTCGCACTGAAGCTGCATAGAGGCCGGTGTTTGGCTCATAATTTACGAGATGAACCGTAGGTAATTCTCCGCTTAGCTTGATAACCTCCCATTCCGGCCCGGAATAAGTCTGATTTGCGAAACTTTCCGAATATGGTGTGAAAACAGACGCCCGGGTAGAAGCCGATACGGATGGTATGGTTACAGCGATGGCCAGAATAGTGAAAAATGGTAAAATATTTTTCATGGAATACGAGTTAAAAAGTTGAGATTAAAAAGGTTAATTAAATGTGTCGGCAAGACTCTCTAAGTAAGAGATTTGGATGAAAGATAACTATCTATAAATCAATACGTAGATAATTCCTCTTGTCTTGTTTTGCAAAACAAGCTGACTTTGGAAGGTGAAATTTATGCATATTATTTGCAATATGCAGAATTTTTGCTTCAGGAAAATTGCAATATAAGAATTTTTATTCTATATTTGTCGTTGTCAAGTATCTCTTACTTAGAGATTTGGATACATTTGCAAGCTTTTATAGTCTGAAAGTGGAAACTATAAGTGACTGTAAAAGCTTTTATAACCAACAAAGCTGTCGGAAAGAGATAAGGGGTAGCTCTTTATGATAGGTTCAGTCATGATAGGTTCAGTTCCAATTCCAGCCCGGGGATCCGCGGGAGAACCGGATTTGCAGATTTACTTCCGGAGGAAGCTTCTTCGCAAGTATCTTTAGTTTGGTTTAATGTTTGGGTTCAGAAAATTGCTTTGCTTAAAAAATATGTTATACAACATGTTTTAGGCCTTTTTCTGAATTTTATAGTCTGTTTGACACATTTTTATAGTCAAATTTTACTAAATTTGCACCTAATTTATAAAGTGTTTCAGGTGGTGACTCTGTTCCATTTTATTTATATGCAACTATTTTTATATTATTCATACTAACATCATTTATCTAAATCTCAATGATTAAACTCAAAAAAATCGTGGCCGGAGCGCTTATGGCAGCTACGGCTATGACTGCGGGAGCGGCTACTTTTGTGGGCGACCGCACGGATTTTCGCGATGAGACCATTTATTTCGCGATGACCACGCGATTCTATGATGGCGACCCCACCAACAATGTGTTGTGCTGGGATGGCCAGGCAGACCAGATTGCCAACGGCGACCCCTGTTGGCGTGGTGATTTCAAAGGTCTTATCGAAAAATTACCTTACATCAAGGCTCTTGGTTTCACTGCAGTCTGGATCACTCCGATCGTGCAAAATGCATCCGGTTTCGACTATCATGGTTATCATGCTTCAGACTTCTCTCAAGTGGATTTGCGCTACAAGTCTAAAAAAGAATGGGGAGCTACTGAAGATGTAGATTTCAAAGATCTTATCGAGGCTGCTCATGAGCTCGATATGAAGATTGTTCTTGATATCGTGCTTCAGCACACCGGTAATTTCGGTGAGGAGCATCTTTGTAAACTTTTCGAGCGCAATCAGAACATCCGTAATCAAGCTAAGATTGAGGCTTGTCTGATTCCCGATGAAGAAAAGCTGGGTGGTAAGTCTTATTGGGATCTCGACCCGGGTGAAGAACAATACCCCAAGCGTTTCCAATACATGAAGAATACCGGCGGGGTAAACCTCGATGATAAAAACTATTGGCATCACGTGGCCGACCAATGGAACTGGGACCTTCCCAACCGCTGGTGGGGTCAGATTGCCGGCGACTGCGTTGACTTGAATACGGAGAATCCCGCCGTGGTTGAATATATCATTTCTTGCTACGAGGAATTTATCAAACTCGGTGTAGACGCTTTCCGTATTGATACAACCGGTCATATCGCTCCGCTGACTTTCAACTCGTCGTTCATACCTAAGTTTATCGAGCTGGGTGAAAAATATAAAGGCGCTCGAAAAGGTACAACTCCTTTCTATATGTTCGGTGAGTGCTGTGCGCGCTATGGTCAGGTGATTTATCGTGACCAGCATGTGCTCTCAAGCCACTATTACACCTGGAAGTCTGATCCCGCTCTGATTAGCGAATGGCAATCTTACACCGCTGATTGGTGGGCAAATCAGGTTGTGCCCGAAGGGGCTGCTCCGCTCGGCAATATGCTTACCTGCGAGAAAGACCCCGGCACTGTTCATAACTCGGACAATGTATTCATGTTGAATGGTGCATGGCACGAACCCGACTACTCGGATGCTTCCGGTTTTAATGTGATCGACTTTCCGATGCACTATAACTTCAACAGTGCTGCGCAAGCCGTGAATATTGCAAAAGAAGGCGACCATTATTATAATGACGCTTCATGGAATGTGGTATATGTGGACTCTCACGACTATTGTCCCGGCCCGAACGATGGAACTCGTTTCAGTGGCGGTACAGAACAGTGGGCCGAGAATCTCTCGCTCATGTTTACTTTCCGTGGTATTCCATGTATCTATTATGGCTCGGAAGTTGAGTTCCAGAAGGGTGTTAAAATTGATGAAGGCCCCCTCTTGGCGCTCGCTAATTCCGGCCGTGCATATTTCGGTGAATACGTGAAGGGTTCGGTTGACGTTGAGGATTTCGCTAAATTCTCTAATGCCACCGGAAACATGGCGGAAACTCTTAATGGTGATTTGTCGCAGCACATCATTCGTCTGAACCAGATCCGTGCTGCGGTGCCCGCGTTGCGTAAAGGTCAATACACATTCGATGACTGTGAGGCAGCCGGAGGTTTTGCATATAAAAGAGCCTACAAAGACTCTTATGCTTTGGTTGCATTGAACGGTGGCGCGACTTTCAACAATGTTCCCGCAGGAACTTATGTTGATTTGGTGACCGGGAAATCTTATACTCCCGCAGGTGGTTCCATCACAGTAACCGCCCCCGGCACTCCGGGACAGCTCCGTGTCTTGGTTAAGGACTGGACAGGCGGAAAAGTGGGTGTTGACGGCAAGTTCATCTATGATACTACCCCCGTTTCACATGGTGGTGCCGTTCACTTCACCGATCCCGGAACTGACCAATACTATACTAACGACGATGTTATCGGTGATCCCGAGGTTGTGTTCAATCCCAAGGGTGGTTCTTTCAAGACAGAGACCATAACTGTTACAGCATCTCTGAACTCAACTGCCGTTTCCGGTTCATTCCAGATCAATGGCGGTACAACAATCAATCTTACAGCCGGCGAATCTAAACAATTCACGCTGGGTGAGGGTATGAACTATGGCCAGATTGCAAAAGTCACCTGGACTGCAAGCAATGGCACGGAATCGTATGAAGGTTATGCAAACTACAAGAAGGTTGACCCCAATGCCGTAACAACTATTTATGTCACCGGCAAGGACGGTGCCGACATCTCGGGTACACGTCTTTATGCATGGAGCGGCTCTGTGAACCTTACAGGTGCATGGCCCGGCGTGGAACTTAAGGACAAGGTTACTGTCGGTGGTCGTGAATTCTACTATTACACTCTCGACACTTCGGATCCCGTAAATATCATTCTTAACAGAGGTAATGGCCAGACCGGTGATATCACCGGCGTTGAAGGAAACGTCTATTTTGAATATGACGGTAACGCAATGGCAAATAAGATTGATGTGGAAGAAGGCCCCGTTAAGCCCGTGGTGCGTGCAAACCCCGCAAGTGGCAAGTCTTTCACCGAATCTCTTGAAGTGACTCTCTCGGTTTCGCCCGCTACTGATATCTTCTACACTCTCGACGGCACTCAGGCTTCAGAGTCAAGCACTAAATATACAGGCCCGATTACTCTGACTCAGACAACCACTATAAATACCTATGTCAAGAACGAAGCCGGTTTGAACAACCAGACTTTCTCTTACACCAAAGTTGAACAGGGCGACCTCGAAAGCGGTACGGTTGTCTATGTCACCGGCAAGAATGGTATGGATATTTCAGGTACATATATTCATGCTTGGACCACTGCAGGAAATCTTACTGGTGAATGGCCCGGTAAAAAACTGGAAGATACCATTGAAATCGGAGGTAAGACTTTCTACTATTACGCTTTCCCGGATACAGACCTGCTGAATGTGATTTTCAACAAAGGTAACGGTCAGGCTCAGACCGCAAACTTAACAGGTCTTTCAGGAAAAGTTTACTTCGAATATGACAATGGTTCTAATGCAGAGGAAATTTCAGTAACCGAAGAACCTCAGGCCCCCGTGGTGCGTGCCAACCCTGCAAGCGGCACTCTCTTCCGCGAGTCACTCAGCGTAACTCTCACTGCTTATCCCGCAACTGATATTTACTACACTCTCAACGGTCAGCCTGCTTCAGCTTCAAGCATGAAGTATACCGGCCCGATCACTCTCACCGAAACTTCAACTATCAACACATACGTTGTGAATGAAGCCGGAGAAAATCATCAGGCATTTACCTATACTAAGAGTGCTGTTGAAAATCCCGCCGACAACACCAAGACCGTATATTTCTTGAATAATGAAAATTGGGGCAACGTGTTTGCATATTGTTGGGATAACAACAATTCTGAAGCAAATGCCTTCTCCGGTGCATGGCCCGGCAAGGAATTGACTGAAACTGTTGTTCTCTCGAATGTGCATCCCGATGTCGACGGACAGCCAATCTATAAATTCTCTTTTGCATACGACGATGAGCTTGATGATCCTTACATTATCTTCAACACCACTGCACGCGTGCAAAGTGAAAATTATAAATTCATGCCTAACGGTATCTATCGTCATGGTGACCCCGAAAACAGCGAACCGTTTGCATTCTATGTGACTGCAGTTAAGGGTCTGAAGGATATGGCAACCGTAACCGTATATTCGGAAGGTGGAAAACTTGTGGTTGAAGCTGACTCTGAATGTGTTGTGGAAGCAATAAGACTTGACGGCACTGTTCGCGAGCTCAGACTTATGCCGGGTTATAACTATTTCGAAATGCCCAAGGGATTCTATATCGTGGCCGGCAAAAAGGTAATTATCTGACCCCGGCAGCCCGGCTGTTAAGTCGGCGATACTCTACAAAAAGCAAATACTTAAAAAGAGAAGTGTTAAATGCACTTCTCTTTTTTTGTTAAGTAGCTCTTAGAAATTAGCTATGACTTATTTTCGAGGATTTTTTGAATGGATTTGGAATTGTGAAGAAGAAGTTTGGCGGGCTAAACGACTGATGAACAATTATAAAGCCATTAAAATTATCGGTAAGTGTAGGGACATGGCGTGCCATGTCTGGGTAAACACCATCGCTTTACCCCATCATAACAATCAGACGTGGCACGCCCTACATGTGCCGCTACATTACAATTCATTGCCGGGTGAGTGACGGGACACATTGCCGGACGAGTGTAGGGACATGGCGTGCCATGTCTGGTAGATATCGGCAAGACCGAAAAGAAGCATAGCAATAATAATTACTTCAATAAAACTAATTTCTAAGAGTTACTTAAAATATGTTGTACAACATATATTTTTTGCTGGGTTTATTTTAATTTATAATTTTACACTTGAAAATATTATTTCAAACCTAATTAACACATCATTTATCTAACATTTCCATGATTAATTTAAAGGGAATAGTGGCCGGAGCTGTTATGTCAGCAACGGCGCTATCGACTGGTGCAGCCACATTTATCGGTGACCGCACCGACTTTCGCGATGAGACAATCTACTTCGCGATGACAACGAGATTCTATGACGGCGACCATTCCAACAACACTTACTGCTGGGATGGTGTGTTGAATCAAAATGACCCCGAGTGGCGTGGCGATTTCAAGGGCCTCATTGAAAAACTCGATTATATCAAGGCTCTCGGCTTCACTGCGATCTGGATTACTCCGGTTGTGGAAAACGCATCCGGCCTTGACTATCACGGTTATCATGCTTTCGACTTTAAGAAAGTTGACCCACGTTACGAAAGTCAGGACGTAACTTTCCAAACTCTTATTGATGCGGTTCATGCAAAGGGCATGAAGCTGATTCTCGACATTGTGCTTCAGCACACAGGTAACTTCGGTGAGGAATCATTATGCCCTATGTTTGTGAAAGACTATTCGCAAAACATGAGCAACATCAACAAGTCGATGAAGCTTCACCCCAATTCAAAATTACCTTCAAACTACTATTCTCTTAAACCCGAAGACCAATACGGGCATCGTCTTGGCCTTATGAAGAATACCCGTGGTGAAAACCAGGATACTCATAACTATTGGCATCATTACGCTCACTTCAACTGGGACAATGCTACCCGTTGGTGGGGACAGATTGCGGGCGACTGCGTTGACCTCAACACCGAAAATCCCGCAACGTCAAATTATATCGTTGACTGCTATTCAAACTTCATAAAGATGGGTGTTGACGGTTTCCGTATCGACACCTCCGGTCATATCGCCCGTCTTACTTTCAACAAAGCTTTCATCCCTCAGCTTCATGAGGCTGCGAAATCGCCCGAGGCTATTGCCAAGCGCGGCAACACTCCATTCTACATGTTCGGTGAAGTTTGCGCTCGTGCGGAAGAAGTTATATATCGCGACGGCGACTACAACTGTTCTCCTTGTTTCTACACTTGGAAAGAGGAAAAAGATTATCCCTGGGATTATAGCGAAACTTCTTGGGATAATGTAGTTGTGATGGAAGGCGAAACCGGCGATCACGTAAATGCAAATTCTGTTCTGCAGCAAGGTGAGGATTACACCGGTAAGTCTAAAATCAAACATAGCAACAATGCCTGGTTGGATGGCAACGATTACCACACTCCGGACTATTCAATGAATTCCGGTTTCAATGTTATCGACTTCCCGATGCACTGGCGTTTCCACCGTGCTTCGAACGCTTTCGGAGTCCGCACTCAGGATGACTACTATAATGACGCAACTTGGAACGTAGTATATGTTGACGGACATGACTACGGTCCGAATAACTGGGACACCAAGAGCTTCGGCGGTACACTGAATGAATGGGCCGAAAACCTTTCCCTTATGTTCACCTTCCGCGGTATCCCCTGTATCTTCCAAGGATCTGAAACATATTTCCGTAAAGGTAACATCATCGACAAGGGTGCACTCGAACCTCTTAAGAATACCTCACGTGCATACTATGGCGGTTATCTCACCGGCTCTGTGAATACAACCGATTTCGGTGTTTACAGCAATGCCACCGGAAACCTCGCCGCCTCTCTGTCTCATCCTCTGGCTCTGCACTTGCAGCGCCTCAATAAAATTCGCGCCGCAGTTCCTGCTCTCCGCAAAGGTCAGTACTCCACCGAGGGTTGCTCGGGCAACATGGCTTTCAAACGTCGCTACAAAGATGCTAACGTTGACTCCTATGTGCTCGTAACTGTTTCAGGTAACGCAACTTTCACAGGTGTGCTTAACGGTACATATAAGGATGCTATTACCGGGGATGTAAAGACTGTGACTAACGGTACACTCACTGCCGAATGTAATGGTCAGGGTAACCTTCGTGTTTACGTTCTTAACGGCCCCGGAAAAATCGGTGATGACGGTCAGTTCCTTTATGCTTCCGCTCCCGTAACCGCAACTCAACTTCCATACGACGGCAATGAGGAAGCCGGCGATACAGAAACCGTCCGCGATACTGAAGACTACGATCCCGGTCAGACCGCCCGTGTGTCTTTCTCTCCCAATGGTGGCGCTTTCCGCACTGAAACTCTTACCGTTACCGCAAAACTCGACAATGGCGCCTCATCCGGTTGGTTCAAGGTCGGTAACAATGCAAGCGTTTCTCTTTCAGGCAACGAATCAAAGAACTTCACTATAGGTGAAGGCATGAATTATGGCGATAATGTTACAGTGACCTGGGGCGCCGATGATTACACCGGTTCGGTAGTATTTACAAAGGTTGACCCTGATGCCGTTACTACAATCTATGTAACCGGTAAGAATGACGCTGACATTTCAGGTACAAACCTGTATGCATGGAACGGTGCTACCGAATATGCCGGTGCATGGCCCGGAACAGCTCTCACCAATACCGTTGAAATCGACGGTCGTTCGTTCTATTCATACACTCTTGATACTGCTGATCCTGTTAACATTATCTTTAGCAGGAACGGACAGCAGACAGATGACATAAAAGGTGTTTCCGGCGATGTCTACTATGAATACGACGGTGCTTCAAACGCAGAAAAAATTGATGTTGTGGTTGGTCCGAAAGCACCGGTGGTTCATGCAAATCCCGCAAGCGGCACCACATTCACCTCAACTCTTCAGGTGGCTCTCACTGTCTCTCCCGCTGTGGATATCTACTATACTCTCAACGGTCAGCCCGCTTCGGCTTCAAGTACAAAATACACCGGCCCGATTACTCTGACCGAGACCACCACTATCAACACTTATGCCAAGAATGAAGTGGGTGAGAAGAACCAGTCGTTCACTTATACAAAGGTTGACAAGCCTGATACCGACAGCATGACAGTTTACTTCCTGGATAGCGCTAACTGGGGCAATGTAAATGCATATTGTTGGGATGACGAACATAAAGAATCAACCGCGTTCTCGGGTGCTTGGCCCGGTAAGCAGCTTACTGAGACAGTAACATTCCAAAATGCACACCCTGATGTTGACGGTAAGCCTCTTTATAAGTACACCATTAACACTACCGATGAACTTAAAAATCCCAAGATTATCTTCAACGGTGGCGGTCAGCAGACCAAAAACTATACGTTTGTGGCAAATGGTATCTATCGTCACGACCAGGGAGATGATGCCGAACCATTCGCATTCGTTTCAACCGGAGTCGATAATATCGAAAGCGTTGCTTCAGAAATCAATGTGTATAATCAGGCAGGCAAACTCGTGATCGAAAGTGGAATGGATTGCACTGTTCAGGCCGTGCGTCTCGACGGCACTGTTCGCGAGCTCAGAGTATGCGAAGGTTATAACTTCTTTGAACTTCCCAAAGGCTTCTACATCGTAGCCGGCAAGAAGGTTATCATCTAATCAAGTTGCTCACAACTCAATAAAAACCAAGAAGTCGGATCGCAATGATCCGGCTTCTTTGTCTATATAGCCACCATTATGCGATAATGTATTACGGACGGTGTTATCCCAGACGTGGCACGCCACGTCCCTACACACGTCCGGCTATGCGTCGCAGATTTAAAATTTTTGCACCTAATAGTTTCAATCGTACTTGAATTTTTGTTAACTTTGCATCAAAATTGTTTCAACTTTAATGAAATAAGTGCAGAGTCCGATTTTACTTAAAGTGATTCTTTTAAAGTTAGCCAATTAATCAATCAATCATATCATGAAGATTCTTAAATATTTCGGTGCAGCCGCTCTGCTGGCTGCCTCCTCAATGCCCGCATTTTCACTCGGATGGCCTTCGAACTATCAGGGTGTTATGCTTCAGGGTTTCTACTGGGATTCATACGAAGATACCAAATGGACAAATCTCGAATCTCAAGCAGATGAAATTTCAAAGTATTTTACTCTAATTTGGGTTCCGAATTCAGGTCACTGTTCTTATATGGGCTACATGCCTCAGTATTGGTTCACAAATCACAATTCGGCTTTTGGAACAGAAGCCGAACTCCTCTCGATGATTTCAACTTATCGTGATAAGGGTGTGGGTTTCATTGCCGACTGCGTTATAAATCACCGTAACGGTGTGACCAACTGGTATGACTTCCCCGTGGAGGAATGGAACGGCAAGACCTGGAAAATAGGACTTGAAGGAATATGCTCGAACGATGAAATGGCATACGCAAGCGGTCAGCCCAAACCCACCGGTGCTCCCGACACAGGCGATAACTTCGATGGCTGTCGCGACCTTGACCATACAAACGCCAATGTGCAGGAAAACTGTAAAAACTATGTTAAGTGTCTGCAGGAGAAATATGGATACGCCGGTATGCGCTACGACATGGTGAAAGGTTATTCCGGTTATTATAACGGAATTTACAACCGTTATGCCAATGTAGAATTCTCTGTGGGCGAATATTGGGACGGTCAATATGATGCAGTTGCAGCGTGGATTGACGCAACAGGCAAGACTTCTGCCGCTTTCGACTTCCCGGCAAAATATTGCATCAACGAGGCGTTCGCGAACAACGACATGACAAAACTCGTGTGGAAAGCCAACGGAACGACCGATCAGCCAGCCGGCTTGATTCACTTCGGTTATCCGCGTTATGCAGTAACTTTTATTGATAATCACGACACATATCGCGATGGATCTAAATTTACCGGTAATGTTGTGGCTGCCAACGCATTTATTCTTCTCAGCCCCGGTACTCCTTGTGTGTTCCTGCCTCATTATCAGCAACACAAAACAGCTATTCAAGAGCTTATAAATATACGCAATGCAGCCGGAATCCATAACGAATCTCATGTAACAGTGCTTCGTTCATCGCGCGACTGCTATATGGCCGAAGTGACAGGCACAAAGGGTAAAGTGGTTGTTAAAGTCGGCTCGGCAATGGTCTCTCCGTCGGGCTACGCTGATTCTGATATCAAGGCTGCCGGCAACGATTATTGTGTATGGACAAAAGTGAATGTCAACAATCAAGGCGGTGGCGGTCAAACTTCCGACAAACCCGAATCATTATACGTAATCGGTGAAACAGCCGGACATCCCTGGGCATACGACAAAGGTGAGAAGATGACTCCCACCGAAGACGGCTTCAAGCTGAAAATTGAACTCAGTGGTAGCGACACGTCAACCGACGGATATTTCTCTTTCGTAAAAAATCTTTCGAACAGCTGGGATAACCTTAATGCATCAGGTAACCGTTTCGCTCCTTCAATTGACACTCCGATTACTATCAACGGTGCCGGTGCTAAATTTGTGGAACATTCAGTTGGAAACAATGCCAAAGCTTTCTATGCTCCCAAAGGAAACTACGAACTTGTGGTAGATTGGCCCACCAAGACCGCCCGCTTATTATCTGTGGTTGGTATCGATGAAATCGGCGACTCCGACAGTTGGAGCTCAACCGAGGAAGTAGCAGAATACTATACGCTCGACGGCCGCAAAGTAAACGAGCCTCTTGCTCCGGGTCTCTATATTGAGCGCAAAGGCGCATCAACTCGCAAGGTCCTTATTCCTTGATACTCATGGTTCTTCTTCCTTGATACTACTTGAGTTTTCATAAAAACATAAAAAATCAAACCGTATCTTAAATACAGAAACATCGGCTCCCGTTTTGAGTGGAGCCGATGTTTTTTATGCGATGTTTATAATGTTTTTTATGCGATGTTTTATATCGGTGACGCTGAATAACACAGAATTGTGCTGACGGTTACACAACGGGGATAATGCTGTCTTCGTTCACATACCACAGATACCCTTCGACCTTGTGAAATTTACCGGTTTCCCGCAGCAAAGTCACGTAACGTTTTATCTGATTGAAGTGTTTTTTATCTGTCGGTATTTTTCCGAATTTATAGTCAACCACCACCGCCTTTCCGTCGGGATAGACAAGCAGCCTGTCGGGACGGCGCGTAACGTAACCACGTTTCAATACCGGCCGTTCATTCAGCACCTTAGCCGAGCCGTCGAACCATCGTGCCACCTCCGGCCGGGCCAGAGCCTGCTCAAGATCTTTTTCGATGCTCGCGGCAAGCGATGAGGGAATTGTTCCGTCAGACACAAGTCGGATTACTGATTTATGAAGGTCTTCGGGCACCTCAACGTGCTCCAGCACCGCATGTTTCAGATTCCCTTCAGAACGTATATCAATGTCTTCGGCATCCGCTTCCTCTTGCTCACCGGCGTCGGCAAGCGAGCTTAATTCCGTGAGGCGATATTTGAGCGAGGTCGGTTTCTCTATACCATTGTATTCTTCCAATATTTTCGGTGCCGTTTGAGGCTTGCGCCATTTGCCGATTTCCTTTACAGGTTCACCCACGTATGCGCTGAATGGCTCCCTTTCTATTTCGATAACATCGCCGGGCAGTTTGGTAATATCACTGGTTGCCTTTGTTGCTTCAGATTCGAGAAATTCCATCAAAAAAGAGGCGATGCTCTCTTCATTCTTGCCTCTTTTCGCAGAAGAAAGAATATACATTTCCTTTTTGGCTCGCGTGAAAGCCACGTAGGCGGCGTTGAGGCGGTCCATGCGGACGCGGTCGTAGAAATCTGTCAGCAACGGCGCATGCATCGTCGATGAAAGTGAAGACGAAGTTTCAACCGGAAGATAAGGGGGGAGTGGTATGTCGGAATCTGATTCTATCGCAGGTTCAACCCAGCGCCACTCGGCTTTGGTTATTGTGGAATCTGAAAATTTCCAGTTGGCAAATGGAAGAATCACACACTCATATTGCAATCCTTTCGATTTGTGAACGGTGATGACCTGAACGGCATCAGAATCTTTAGGAGAGGCTATCGAGGCCGATTTCCGTTTTCGTTCCCACCATTTCAGAAACGAACCGATGTCTGTGGGATGCCCTTCGCAATATTCCAGCACCAGGTCTTGAAAGGCGGCAATATAGACGGCATCACTCTTGCGCAGATCTTCATTGACAAATCGGGCCGTAACGGCTTCAACCACCGAGGGAATTGCAAACGACTGCATATTGGCCAGAAGGTCGGAAAGTGCGTTGAATTCAGCGCCGCTTTCGATATATGCGTCAAGGGTGGCGGCATTATCCTCATACTTATTGTCAAGTGTGAAATATCGATAATTTGCAATATGCTCATGCCAATTGCCAACCCCTTTCTTGCGCAGATCTTCTTCGCTGTTTATCTGTGGGTTGGAGCCGCGTGCCAGATTTTCAAGTACTCCGGTAATAATATTGACTGCCTGCGACGAACTTACCTTAAGTGACTGCTCGCTTACAAATCTTATTTTTTTGGTGTCGTCGGTAAGACGGGAATTATATTCCACTATTTCTTTGATCACATCTTCCCCCTGTTGATGCATATCGACAAGAATGGCAATCTCGCGTTGCAGGAATCCGCGATCCAAAAGATTCTGAATCAATTGAGGCACTTGCGAAGCGGGGTTGGTTTTGTTGTCTTCGAAAACATGTAATTCCACATACCCTTCCGGCTCCTTTTTATCGGGCGTCTGCACCACGTTGCCATATAATTCCTTGAATTGCATCCGGGTGGTGTCTCCGACAGTTTCGTCAAGTCTGCGTGCCAGGTATTCGAAAAAAGAATTGTTGAATTGCACAATCCTCAGATCCGAACGATAGTTGGTGTTTTCCGACGGAACATCTCCGCGTGTCTCAATTCGATTTGCGAATTCCGCCGGTACAACTTCCGTGATAAGCGAAGGGTCGGCGTTGCGGAAACGATAGATACTCTGTTTTGCATCCCCGATTATCAGATTGCCATTGTCGCGACCTAAACTTTCATGCAGCAGGGGGCTGAGGTTGTCCCACTGCATCCTCGAAGTGTCCTGAAACTCGTCAATGAGGAAATGATTTAAATGGGTGCCGAGACGCTCATATATGAAAGGGGCATCACTGTCACCGATAACACTTCTGAGTATCATCGAAGTTTCTCCCAGTTCAATGGCATTATTATCGTCAAGATATTCCTGCCGCTTTCTGGCCACGATGCTGAATAAAGCAAAATATGGAAGCCAACGGGAATAGAGCTTCCAATGAAGGAATCCAACGGATGAAGTTAGATTTGTCCATTTTTCAACAGCATCTTGAACTTCGCGGATAGAATTTAACACGACTTCTTCGTCATCAGGATTTCCGGCCGCCCATTTCTTCCATGGCTTTCCTTCTGTTACAGAGTCGTTAAATTCCGGAATTTTACCGGTGTCCGGATTTGTATCCCATTTTAGTTTTACGGAGCCTCGTCCTGAAAGATTGCGGAAATACATGTCGGGTTTCCCGAGGGCAGCCCTTGGACCGGCGGTTTTAAGCTCATCGGGCAGTGCGGCGCGCGCCCGGCGAGCCAATGCCTGCATGTTTCGAAACGATTCCTTTACCGGCTTTTCATATTTCTGCTGCAGTTCAAGATATAACTCCGGAAGATGATCGCCATATTTTTCGAAATATTCTTCTATTTCCCTTCTTATAAGCTTATACTGTTCGTTTTCCATCCGTTTCACCGATTCAATCAGATCTCCATAAGGATTTTCCGTGCGGTTCTTCGAATCGGTTTCGGGATGTATGAACATATTCCATTTCCCTTTTTCCGTGCGGTCGATCAGGTGGCGTATCCAGAACGAAGTGGTGGAATCTTTCAGATTGGAGTCAATCTCTTCAAGAGTGGCATCCACACCCATTTGTGACAGAAATTGACCGTCGATCTCCACCTGGTATGTATCGTTCAGTTCGGATTCGTATGCAAACGTGCGCAACACGGTCTGAAAAAAGGAGTCGATTGTGGCAACATTGAAATCTGAATAGTTTTCCAGAAGAATGGAAAGTCCGGTTGCTGCCGTGTGCGCCAATTCCCGTTGCTCAATGTTGAGCGAGTCGCAGAATTCCTCCATATAATCGGGGAGGATTTTTACTGCCGTGCCGTCGGCTAATATCTTTTCTCTCGTCTTGATTGTGGCAAGGTCATACAGCGCCTCAACTATGCGCTGCTGCATTTCATTGGTCGCCTTGTTTGTGAAGGTGACGGCGAGAATATGCCGTGCCGAGTCTGTCAATTCACTGTCAGTGCGCAGACGTGTGGCCTCACCCTCCGGGGTGATGGTCAGAAAATACCATATATATTTCTTGGCAAGGGTATAAGTCTTGCCCGAACCTGCCGAAGCTCTGTAAAGTTCAAGCATAACTTTCAGTTTCCCTTCTTTCCAACCCTGTAACCTTCGGCTCTCAGCAACTCGGTCACCCGTTCTTTGAAGTCTCCCTGAATCAGAATTTCTCCTCCTCTTGACGAGCCTCCGACTCCCAATTTCTTCTTAAGGTTTCCGGCCACTACGGCAAGTTCATCGTCGCTGCATGTGAAGCCCTCGACGATAGTCGCCGTCTTCCCTTTTCTTCCTTTCTTTTCAATCACCACATGCAGCACATCCCGCTTGGCCGTGTCTGTATCCGGTTGAGAATTATCCTGCGTTTCAGGACCCGAAGGAAGGTTCTCCCGAAGTTGGCCAAGCATATCTTTCCAATCCATAAATCAAAGCTTTTTCTTAAGGTCCTGAAGTGAGGCCGGACGGTCCACCAAATCACCATTGGCATCATAAAGGAACACTGCCGGGAGATTGCTTACATTATAATCTCGCAACGCGGACGAGGATGTACCTTGCGGGTCAAGAACATTTATCCACGGCAGATTGCCGGCTGCCTCCCGCCACTCGTATTGGCCGGCGTCGAACGACACTTGATATATTTCAATCGCACCGGGACGCGAATTATATATAGAGGCAAGCTCGCGGTTGAAAATGGGCGATTCCGATTCATTCATCATCGAGAACACAACAACAACCGGTTTCCCTTTGCCCACCGCATCCGACAGCTTCACGATATTCCCTTTGGTGTCGGGAAGTGCAATATCGATAACTTTCAGTTCCTGCGCCTCCATAACGGTTTTCTTGCCACTGTTCGAATTGCGTTTTCTCATCGCCGACAATGAAACGTCTTTCACCATTTGGCCGTGAGGATCGCCGGGGCGATAGTTGTCGAACTGGGTGGCCACTGCCGTGTAATACTTCACGTCTTGCGGATCAGACGGGTCATAGAGAGGCTTGTTGTCAAATATCTTGGTGAGAACGTAGTAGCTCAAAATCGAGCCTTCGCCATCTTTGATATATTTTGAATATACACCTTTTTTGAATTCGGCCATTGAGGTGGAATCTTTCTTTTCCAAACTTAGCAATTCTTTCTCGAATGCTGTCATAAGTTCGGCTTGTTGAGTGCCGGTCAGCGTGTAATTCTGACCGAAATCCTTTGACGAAGTGCTGAGTGAAAGGGTCTCGATTGAGTCTATCGGGAGATAAATAAAACTGTTTCCCAGCGAGAGTCTGTAAACTTCGGGAGATGCAGGCGAGTCGCTTTTGATGGAAAACTCTCCGTTCGAACCCACTTTTGCTGAATCAACAGCAACCCAGCGACCATGAAAATCCGACTTCTCGAGCACAACGCTCTGTCCCTCGGCTCCATATATCTCACCTTTGATTTTAAACTTCGATTCCGTGCAGGAAACAAGAAGCCCTGAAATTAGCAGAGCTCCACCGATTATATTATGTAGTTTCATTGTAAATGGTCTTCTTTTTTTACAAATTTAAATAAAATATAGCAATTTATTGTAGCAAATTGGAATAATATTTGTAAATTTGTAAAATAATCGGCCGAGAAGTGATGTATAGCCAAATGCAACATAATGCACTTGTGGTTGGTCTTAAAGCTTCATTCGGCTGATTATAAGCTGAATACGTGTAGAAAAACAATAACGAATACAATCATTAATGAAACCTGTAAAGAAAACCATCTCCCTGCCCGACGGTCGTGAGATAACGATCGAAACCGGCAAGCTCGCCAAGCAGGCCGATGGAGCGGTAGAGGTGCGCATGGGCAACACGATGTTGCTCGCCACCGTATGTTCGGCCCGTGAGGCCGGTGAGGGCGTTGATTTTATGCCTCTCACAGTTGAATATAAAGAAAAATATGCCTCTATCGGACGCTATCCGGGAGGCTTCCTGAAGCGTGAAGGCCGCGCAAGCGACTATGAGATTCTGACTTCGCGTCTTGTTGACCGTGTGCTTCGTCCCCTTTTTCCGGACGATTACCATGCCGATACTTTTGTAAATGTAACTCTTTACTCTGCCGATGAAAACGATGCTCCCGATGCGTTGGCCGGTATTGCTGCTTCTGCTGCGATAGCTTGCAGTGACATTCCTTTCAATGGCCCTATCTCGGAAGTGCGCGTTGCCCGTGTTGACGGCGAATGGGTGATTAACCCCACATTCGAGCAGATTGAAAAAGCCGACATCGAACTCATGGTCGGAGCCACCTATGATAACATCATGATGGTTGAAGGCGAAATGAATGAAGTGTCGGAGGCTGAATTGCTTGAAGCTCTGAAAGTTGCTCATGCTGAAATTAAAAAGCATTGTGAAGCTCAGATCGAGCTCATGAAAGAAGCCGGAAAAGAAGAAAAACGTGAATATTGCCACGAAATTAATGACGATGCTCTTCGCGCTGATGTGCGTGAAAAGTGCTACGACAAGGCTTATGCAATAGCTCGCACCGGAGCTGCCGACAAACATTGGCGCGCCGAGCAGTTCGCTGCCATTTGCGACGAATATCTTGAGTCGCTCCCCGAAATGACCGAAGAGCAGCTGGAACGTTACACTCCCGAACAGCGCAAAGCCATGGTGAAACGATATTATCATGATGTCGAAAAAGAAGCTATGCGCCGTTGTGTGCTTGATGAAGGAATACGTCTCGACGGTCGTAAGACTACTGAGATCCGTCCGATTTGGTGCGAAATAGATTATTTGCCCGGACCTCACGGAGCCGCTGTTTTCACACGCGGTGAAACCCAGGCTTTGGTTACCACTACTCTTGGCACAACTCTCGATGAGAAAATTGTTGACGATGTGCTCAATCAGGGTAAAGAACGTTTCCTTTTGCACTATAACTTCCCTCCCTTCTCAACCGGCGAAGCCCGTCCGCAACGTGGCGTGGGTCGTCGTGAAGTCGGCCACGGTAATCTTGCTCATCGTGCGCTCAAAAGAATGTTCCCCGATGATTTCCCCTACACCTGTCGTATAGTTTCCGATATTTTGGAATCTAACGGTTCATCTTCTATGGCAACCGTATGCGGCGGTACGCTGTCTCTGCTTGATGCCGGTGTGAAGATGAAGCGTCCTGTGGCCGGTGTGGCAATGGGTCTTATCTCTGATAAGGGCAACGTGAAATATGCCGTGCTTTCCGATATTCTCGGTGATGAAGACCACCTCGGCGACATGGACTTCAAAGTTACAGGCACAACAAAGGGTATCACCGCCACCCAAATGGATATAAAGTGTGATGGCTTGAGCTATGAGGTGCTTGAAAAAGCTCTTGATCAGGCTCGCGACGGCCGTCTGCACATACTAAATATCATCAATGAGACAATTCCGGAGCCGCGCGAAGATTACAAACCGCATGTTCCGCGTCTTGTGACATTGGAGATTCCAAAGGAAATGATTGGTGCCGTTATCGGTCCGCAGGGTAAGATCATACAGGGTATTCAGGAAGAAACAGGTGCGACAATCTCAATCGATGAAGATGAAAAACTCGGAATCGGGCGAGTTGAGATTGCATCCAAAGATAAGGAAAGTATCGATGCCGCCGTTGCCAAAATCAAAGCAATTGTGGCTCAGCCCGAAGAGGGTGAGACCTACGACGGTACTGTCCGCTCAATTCTTGATTTCGGTGCTTTCGTTGAATTTATGCCCGGTCGTGACGGCCTTCTGCATATCAGCGAAATCTCATGGGATCGCCTTGACAATATGGAAGCCAGCGGTCTCAAAGAAGGAGATAAGCTCAAGGTCAAGCTCATTGAGATAGACAAAAAGACAGGCAAGTATCGTCTCTCGATGCGAGCTCTGACTCCGAAGCCCGAAGGATATGTGGAACGTGAGGCACGTCCTCGTCGTGAAGGTGGTGATCGCGGCCCGCGTCCTCGTCGTGATGGCGACCGCAACGACCGCAACGACCGCAACGATCGTGGCCCGCGTCCTCGTCGCGATGGTGACCGCAACGATCGCGGTCCGCAACGCACCTTCCGCCACAAGGATAGTGAATAAAATTACTGAAATAAAAGTCCTACAATAAAAAGCAGAGACTTCCGACTTGATATAATCGGAAGTCTCTGTTTTTTTACACGGTTGCCAAATGAAGGCAGAGTAATGGCTAAGATTCCATCCCACAAGAAATTAAATAAAACTGTTTGGAATTGTACCCAAAAGTTTGTAAATTTGCATTGTCTAAAGTCGTTCAAAGAGCCTTCTCTTACAAGGCCCGGAAAATAAAATTGACTAAGACATATTGTTTCACTTACTATTTTAAAATTGGATACTGACCCTTTGCCGGCGTGGCCGGCTTTAACAATTCTGTCTCAGTTGCTCGGGGCTGTTATGCAGCCCGACTTGCCACCCATTTCTTTTCATGCCCCTCCGGGTTGGCTGGCTTGGTCGGCACTGATATTCATAGTTATTATTTGTCTGTTGCTTTCGGCATTCGTGTCGGGAAGCGAAATTGCATTTTTCGGGCTTTCACCTCAGCAGATTTCTGAACTCGAAGACTCAGACTCCGAACGCGACCATAAATCATTCTCGCTTATTGAAGCTTCCGAACGTCTGTTGGCAACCATCCTGATTGCAAATAATCTTGTAAACATCACGATGGTTGTGGTGCTCACTTTTGCTATCGGCCAGGTGGTGGAGTTTAATTCCACTGTGCTTAATTTCTTGGTGCAGACAATTTTTATGACCTTTCTGTTGCTCCTGTTTGGTGAAATTTTTCCCAAATTGGTGGCTCGTTCAAACCCGCTGAAGTGGGTGAGAATGTCAACCCCGGGAGTCTCTCTGTTTTTCAACGTTTTCGGACCCATTGCCCGCTTAATGGTGAAATCGACATTCATCGTGAACCGTGTGGTCTCTAAGAAAGAGGAAACGGTTTCTACGGATGAATTGGAAAAAGCACTCGAAATTTCAGATGTCGAAGAAGGTAAGGATAAGGAAATGCTGGAAGGTATTCTATCGTTCGGCGAGCGTGAGGCACGCGAAGTTATGATCTCGCGTGTTGACGTTACTTCAATTGAATTACACGACACCTGGGAGCAGGCAATGGCTATAATTCTCGATTCAGGTTATTCCAGAATCCCGGTCTACGACACAACAGAAGACTCAATAAAAGGAGTTTTATATGGCAAGGACTTGCTTCCTTACATCGGTAAGACTGAACGTCCCGATTGGCAGAGTCTGATACGTCCGGCCTATTTTGTGCCTGAATCAAGAATGCTCGATGATCTTCTCGAAGATTTCCGCAAGCGTAAAATCCACATTGCAATCGTGATTGACGAATATGGAATGACTCAGGGAATTGTCACTCTTGAAGACATCATTGAAGAAATAGTTGGAGACATCGATGACGAATATGATGAAGAAGACTCCAACTATAAAAAAGTTGCCCCCGACACATTCATATTCGAAGGTAAAATTCCTTTACCCGATTTTTGCAGAGTGCTGGACATCGAAGAATCCGAACTCGGTGAGATTGGAGATGCTGAAACACTGGCCGGTTTCTTACTCGAAATCAAAGGAGATTTTCCCCGTCCTAAGGAAGTCTTTGAACGAGCCGGATTGAAGATGCAGGTGATTCAGATGGAGCGGCATCGCATCGTAAAGGTTAAAGTTATTGTGACAAATGGAAAATGATTTTATCTATTGGCGGCATCCCACTGTTCCGGGCATTAAAGTTGAAGAAGTGACCGGAGGCGACAGATATTCCGGAAGTCTGTGGAGAGATATGGCCAGGCAGGTTTATTGCGAAAATGGCAAGGAAGCTTACAGAGAGATTGGTCATTTCAGTAATGGAGCTCCCTTTTTGCATGGCGACAACGCACGCATCAGTCTGACACATTGCGATGGTTTTTTTGCGGTTGCCACCTTGCCCTCCACACCGGAAGTGGACTTGAAATGTTTTTCACCTCGGGCCGCACTTGGCATTGATGCCGAGCATGCTGACAGAGCGCAGGTTTTAAAATTGCGCGGAAAGTTCCTTTCAACCGAGGAACAAAAAATGATTGATGCCGACGATGTGATGATGAATGTTCTGGCATGGACCATTAAAGAGGCCGCTTATAAAGCTGCCTTCATCCCCGGCCTTGAATTTGCCTCAGACATCCGAGTCACCCGCTTGCCTCTTCTCGGCCCTCCGACTCCTTATTTTGATAAATCTGAGTTTGAGATCAAAGGAGACAAAGATGCGCTCCCCGAAAAATTTTTCGGCGAAGTCGCAGTTCGTGTTAAAGATGTCGATGATACAGACTCTGAGAGAATATTCAGGCTCTACTCATATTTGTCAGATGATTTTATAGTAACTTTATGTTATGATCCGAAATGTGCGAAATTCGGTAAAATCTCATAAGGTCGCACATCATAATAAGGCTTTCCCTGTTTAAAATAAAACCCCATCCCACAAAAGGCATCTGCATCCTGAATACTTTTTGTGAGATGGGTTAATCACTGTAAATGAGCACCTGCTCTCATTTCAGGGGGAGGAATATGGTTGTAAGTATGATTTCGTAATTACTTCATACTTACGCCTCAGAAAGAAATGCTTCGTAATTGAAGCAAGATAACAGTGAGGCCAATCAAATAGATAAGAATAACCCCTGTGCGACACTTTGTAACCTTGTTGGAATTGCTTGAATTGTTTGAAGTACGTTTCATTTCTTTTAGTTTTTAGTGGTTGATGAATGTGTTGCAAAATTACCTTTAGTTGGTGCAATAGAGTTGCAGTTAAGTTTAAAAGTGTGTGAAAAAATGTAAACAACTGTGAATCGTGTAATTTCTTGCACCTATAAGTCATTGAAAATGATTAAATTTGCACAAGTGGGAGTTAATCCGACGAATTTCGAGGCAATTTGTCAAATAGTTACTTTAATAGTTACATGTTATGAACATCGGGCATGAAATTAGACTAAGGCGCCAGAAATTACGTCTTACGCAACAGGCTCTTGCGGACATGTCTGGCGTAAGTGTGCGCATGATTAAGGCAATTGAAGGAGACTATGCAAATCCTTCGGTTAAGACCATAGAGAGGTTGCTCGGGTCTCTTGGCCTTCAGCTCCAGATTGTGGAGCGCCCCAACAATTAAAGACCCGCATGGTTGAATCAAAAATGAGTTGCGGACTTCATATCAAATTCTGATATGAGTCCGCAACTCATTTTTACCAAGACTCCAAACCGTCAGCAATTTCAGATTCGGGACTGCCAGTTCATCAATCTGTTCTTTGGAAGTCGTTTTACATTATTATTCTTTACCTACTTATTTTTATCTGCTTATAATTTACCTACTTGTTATAGATAAATATAGGTTTTGATTCGCGATTCATACGGTCAACACTCGTTACGGCGAATGTCAGCCCTTTGTCTCCGTCCACCTTGACTCGGTTATAAGGAGTCATGGCAACGATGGTCTGCGGGTCTTCAGTGTTTTGGCTCTCTCCGGGGAAGAATTCGTATACCACATATTTCACTACATCGTTTTCATGTTCTTTCTTGCCACGATGTCCCACCGGCTTCCATACCAGGAAGGTTTCATTACCCTTGTTCTCAATGGCCAAGTCTTCCACCGGCAATGGCTTCTTGTCGGGATTTCCATAAACCGGAGGGAGTGCGATGGTGCTTTGATATTTCATTGCAAGCGAATCGGCTGCTCCTTTATAATTTCCGGTCACCCAATAGCCGTGCCACCAAACGTTCCCTTTAACATTTGGAAGTCGTCTGGATATCTTTACTTTTGTGTCAAGTTCGTTTTTATCTTTATTGCCGGGGTCTGCAACATTCATTGTTCGCTGCACATCCTGACCGATATAAATATCCACTCCGTTGGCATTGTCGTTCCACCACTGGGCGAGTGTTCGGCTCGGAGCCGCTTGCGTATCGAGGTTCCAGTAGAGTTGCGGAGCAAGATAATCCACCCAACCCTTTTTTGCCCAGAGAAGCACATCGGCATAAAGATCATCATAATTTTGGAGTCCCGAGCTATTGGAACCGTGCGGATCAGACTTCTTGTTACGCCAGATACCAAAAGGGCTCACTCCAAATCTAACCCACGGTTTCTTTTCCTTAATGGTGGAATGCATCTGCTCGATAAGCAAATCAACATTATGACGTCTCCAATCTCCTCGCGCCATGCCATTGCCGAATTTGGCATAACTCTTATCATCAGGGATAGCCTTGCCGGCGGCCGGATAGGGGTAGAAATAATCATCAATATGAATACCGTCCACATCATAGCGATCAAGAATATCTGTGATAATTTCACAAATGAAATCTCGATTTTCCTGATAGGCCGGATCAAACAAAATTTGGCCGTTGTATCTGAAGTATCTTTCAGGATGCTTATTGCTGGGATGGTCGGCAGCCAACACTTCTTTTGCCGTTGATGTGACGCGGTAAGGATTTAGCCATGCGTGAAATTCCATGCCTCTTTTATGAGCCTCTTCAATTGCATATTCCATCGGGTCCCACATAGGATTCGGTGCTTTGCCACGTTTCCCGGTGAGCCATGAACTCCACGGCTCAAGCTCGGATTTGTACACAGCGTCGGCAGTGGGTCTCACCTGAAATATCACGGCATTGCACCCCGCGTTCTTGAGTTTGTCAAACTGGTCTCTGATATAAGCCTTGGCTTGTTCGGTAGTTTTGTTTTGCCATTGTGATTGCCCGATAACATGGAGCCACGCCCCTCTGAACTCTCGTTTGGGATTAGCGGCCATCGAGCCGAGTGCCACAACTATCGAACACAATATAATTATTAATTTTCTCATTTACTCATCTAATTTTTTTCCGTTCACACCGATACCAAAAAGAGCAAAATCAAGCAATGTCGGGTCGTGCGGACAGATATCTTTCATGGCGGAGGTGATAATCTCGCAGCATTTCCTATCGTTGGCCCGGCGCTCGGTGATGCCAAGCCCGCGTGCCGTATTTCCAACATGCACGTCAAGCGGAATAAAAAGTTTCTCTTTGGGAATACTTTTCCATACGCCCATGTCTACGATTCCGTCGTCGCGCACCATCCAGCGAAGCGCCATGTTTATTCGTTTCAAGGCTGTGGTGTGCAAATTTGTCGGAATGCATTGAGAGCAGGTCTCGCCATTATTGCTGTCGGTCACAATTTTCCCCATTGTTGAAGCTAAAAGCCATGCCGGCGCTTCATCCTCGCCAATCCTGTTTCGACTTATAAAACTGTCAAGAGAATCATAATGTTCATAAATAGACCTGAGGCCACGTAAATACCATTTTAAATTACGGGCGAAAAAAGTGCGATGCACATTCAGATTGTCATCGAGATCCTCATAACCTTTCTCCATCATGTAACGATATGGCTGATTATCCATAAGATTCAGCATCCGTTCTGCATCGCGAAGAATCATGGATCGTTTTCCCCAGGAAATCGAAGCCACCAGTAGAGAAGTGATTTCTATGTCACGCAGATCCTCGAAACGACGGGGAAACTGCACCGGGTCGTCTTTTATAAATTCCGGACGATTTATGCGGTGAGCCTCTTCAAGCAACAGACTGCCGGTTTCGGAGAGATTCATTGCTGATTACGGAATTTTTCAAGTTGCGCAGCCACTTCCGGCCTTACGGTGCGGACAGTGGAAATAAAAGCCGAATCGTAAGCAGCCTTCTGTTGCGGAAGACTGTCGTATGATGTGCGTTTGATTCCGGCTTCAATTAGATGAGACTGCAATTCAAGTGAATCTCGCCAGTCTTTGCTCACAAACGTGCGCGCTGCTTCGCGCCCGGCAATGCGTGCTTGTTCAATCTGGTCGGCAGTTTCCTCGGCGGCTACTTGATTTCCCTTTGTGGAACAGCCCGAAGTCAGGACCGCGCCCCCTAAGAGCGCGGTGCCTGTTATGAGTGTATAAATTATTTTTGTCATTATTTATTATTTTACGTATAATTCGTTCCACCAGCGCGGATCGTCTTGCAGATATTTGGCAAACCAAGCCATTATCGTGTTCTGCCATGCAAGTTTCTGGTCAAATCCCGAAATTACGTGATTTTCATCTTGAACGGTGATGAACTCCACATCTCGTCCCAATATCCGAAGCGCGTTAAACAGCTGGATACTTTCTCCGATTGGCACATTGGTGTCTTCAGTGCCATGCAAGAGAAGTAGGGGAGTGTGGATTTTATCGGCATTAAAAAGAGAACCTTGCTTGGTGAACAGATCAGGGTTATTCCACGGATAACTTTTGGCGGCGGCCACACTGTTATAACTGTATCCCCAGAATCCTTCTCCCCAATAGGAAGTGACATTTGATATTCCGGCATGTGAAACTGCAGCTGCGTAAATATCGGTCAGAGTCTGAAGATACTGTGTCATAAATCCGCCGTAGCTTGCTCCGATACAACCTATCTTGTTGTCGTTAACAAATTTATGTTCCTTGCAGAATAATTTTGTTCCTTCAATAATTTCTTCTGCCGTGCGTTTTCCCCATGCGTTTACGTGACGCGCGGAATATTCCTGACCATAGCCTGTGGTGCCGCTCGGGTTCAGTACATACACCACATAATCGCGTGATGCAAATACCTGAGGTGAATAGAGGTGGAAGAAAGTGGCTGTACAGGGCGATGTGCCGCCATAGTAGTAGACTATCATCGGATATTTTTTCGACGCATCGAAGTTGGGAGGCAGACAGTACCAGCCTTCAACAACCGTCCCATCCTTGGCAGTAAAATTCCACGGCTCCATTTTGCCGAATTCAATCCCGTCGGTTATTTCCGACAAAGGATCCGAAATCAGTTTCGAACTGTTTTTCTTAAGGTTCAACATATAGGCAGCCCCGTCATTGGTAAAAGAATTTCCTATATAGGCCAGCCATTCGGCTTCATTTTCACCAATGCTGAAACTTCTTACGTAGGGTGCTTCTGTGGGGAGTTTGACAATCTTATCCGTTTTTGGATCAAGTTTATATATGTTTTTGTCAAATCCGGCCTCAGCAAGAAAATAAATATTGTTATCGGCGTAATTCCAGATGCTTCCGGCTATTACGGCCGGATCAAAATTTTTGGTAACAGCCCTTGCACTGCGCTTGGCGATATTGAAAATATAGCCTTGACCGTCGAAGTCGTTTCCAATTTCGTGAGGCGCATAGTTGGCTCCTATTCCTCCGAACGCGTCGGGTCCGGCGGTAACGAACAGTTCTTTCCCGTCTGGTGAATATACGGCATTGGTTATGCCCGACTCCATGCAGCGAATCAGTGTATCCGTTTTGAGCGTGTTGAGGTCCATTTCCACAAGTGTGGTGTTATAGAACGGATAGTGATCGGGAGTCTGAATTGTCGAGGCATAGAGAAGTTTCGAGCCGGTGCGATCAAAATCAAACATAACGGTAGAGGGTCCACCGTATGTGAGAACGGTTGCAACTTGATCGTTGAGATCATATCTCATTATGTAGCTACGGTCGCGGTCGCCGGGAATTCTGTCATCGGGATTTTTATAGCGATGCATAATTCCGTTTTCCTTTTCCGGCTGCACGTTATCATAGTAGAAGATATCCCGGCCGTTGGGCGACATGGTAATATTATCATCGGGCAGACCTTTGGCAATCAGCCTGCTTCGCATTGAAGGCACGTCGGTTTGGTAAATATCATAAACACCATTTCTTTTCACCGAATTCCAATATGCGTCAGTCTTGCCCGGAATCCAGTCGGCATTGACTGATATACCGTTCGAAATCACGTTTCCGGTTGCCGTTTCTATAAGGCTTGCTCGCCAATGAGATTCCTTTGCCGAATAGACTTCGCGTGTAATCGAGATAAGATATTTCCCCGACGGAGATAACCGAAGTTGAGAGGTGCGCTCACCGATCATCGTGGTCCTCGGAGAGACTCTTTTCTTAAGGTTCGGACCGGAATTAACTTTTACATCATTGAAATCGTCAGCGGGAATAAATTCAAGTGAAAATTCCGGGGCGCTCTTGTCTTCGGGCAGCCCCAGTACATCCACTGCAATTTCATAATCGGCCTCGGGGTCGAGATTTAAAGGAGACTCCGCCGATACAAGTGTGGAATCGGAGGTGGCTTTGGTGATTAATGTTTGGCCGTTGACCTTAACTGCGGCGCGGGCAGTAGATTTTAAGACCAGACGCCCCTTTGCAAATCTTTCTGCGCGCAGCCGTGTGGTGAAGGAATTAAGCACCGGAGCCTCGTTGTTCCCCTTGATCAGAACTCGGCCCGCAGTGTCCGAGGCGACAGTTGTCCAGCTGGCGGTTAATTCGGCGTTCAGTTTTCGCGCATCCAGCAGTTTCTCCGGTTTGAAACTGTTTTCCTTCTGTGTGGAATCAGGCAGAGCCGGAATGTTGAGACGCACCGCCGGCCCCGCCTTATATTCACTAATATTGTAGGCTGAAGCGAATAAGGCAGAAAGAGCAAGCGTGCCTGCGGTGAAAAATAAATAAGAATTGTGTTTTGTCATGGTGGATATAAAGTTTATTGGCGGGAGACTTTTAAGAAAAATCTTTATTTATCAGGAATTTGGCTTTTCAAAAGAACGGATATTCTTCAATTTCATGTGAAATATCAGATTGGTATACGGCAACATCGAATCGCGGATCTGAGCTCCATATCCCGAAGCGTAGGGCACTATGAGTGTCACCGAGTCTCCGACGTGCATCGAGGTCAATGCAATCATCATCCCCACAACATTCTGGTTAACGGTGCTTGTGTACACACTGTCGGCCTTGGAATAGGTATTCTCTATTTTCGTTCCGTTAATATCTTCGAGTTCATACACAACGTCAACTGTTGAAGTTGACATCGGCGTTAGGTTTGAAGCCGTAAGATTCCGGTCGTTATGCCATTTGATATACACCGGATTGAGGGGAGCCCAGTCGGGTGCAATTTTCTGATATTCAGTTTGGTTTATGGTGGTCAGATAGGCATCGTTGGTATCTTTCCAAGTTTCATATTCATCAAGATTGCTTTTCAAGCAGCCTGTAAGAATCATTGTTGCCGGGATAAGCAACGCTACTATTTGGGTGAATTTTTTCTTCATGAGTCAGTATATCAGAACTTTACTTCCGGAGCTTTTTCTGCACCGGCCTCAGCTTTAAACTGGGGTTTGGGTGTGAAGCCAAACCATCCTGCATAGATGGTTGTCGGAAATTTTTTGATGGCAGTGTTATAATCGCGAACCGCTTCGGTATAACGTTGGCGTTCTGTGGCGATGCGGTTCTCGGTGCCTTCCAGTTGAGCTTGCAGATTCATGAAATTCTCATTTGCTTTCAAATCGGGATAAGCCTCCGTAACGGCAAGTAACGATTTGAGAGCACCGCTGAGTTCATTTTGAGCTTCTTGAAAGCGTGCCAGATTCTCTTCGGTCAGATTGTCGGCATCAATGGTAATTGAGGTTGCCTTTGCGCGTGCCTCGGTTACTTTCAGCAGTGTTTCTTCCTCGTGCTGGGAATAGCCTTTCACTGTATTAACCAAGTTCGGAATCAGGTCGGCACGGCGCTGATATTGGTTTTCAACTTGAGCCCATGCCTGGTCAACACCTTGCTGTTGCTCTACAAGACTATTATAGTTGCACGAGGTGAGTCCCGACATTCCTGTCACGATTACGAATGCTGCAATTATTTTTTTTAGGATCTTCATTTTCGTTCTGTTTATAGAAGTCGTTTGAACGACTTTATTTATATTCCATCATAACGGGCCGTACAAGAACCCGTTATGATGGAGCGTATTGGTGAATTTTAGTCACCCGTGGGGTGTTAAGAAACTATTTACCGTGGGGTGTCAGGAACCTACTTAAAGGAGTTTCTTGAGCAGTGAGTTCAGACTAACCTGACTGCCGAGAATAGTTTCCAGTTCATCAACAGAAACTCTGCGCTGTTCCATAGAGTCGCGTTCGCGGAGGGTCACCGTATTGTCTTCGAGTGTCTGGTGGTCTACGGTGATACAGAAAGGCGTTCCGATGGCATCCTGGCGGCGGTAACGTTTGCCAATAGAATCTTTTTCGTCATATTGGCATGTGAAATCAAATCTGAGTTTATGCTGGATTTCGCGTGCTTTTTCAGGAAGCCCGTCTTTCTTAACCAATGGCAGCACAGCGCATTTCACAGGTGCGATCGGAGCCGGGAAATGAAGAACGACGCGGCTGTCGCCGTTGCCTAAATCCTGCGCCTCATAGCAGCTGCACAGCACTGAAAGGAACATGCGGTCAACACCGATAGACGTTTCGATAACGTAGGGCACATAGCTTTCATTTAATTCGGGATCGAAATATTTGATATTTTTACCCGAGAATTTCTCGTGCTGGGAAAGGTCGAAATTGGTGCGTGAATGAATACCTTCCACTTCTTTAAACCCAAATGGCATCATGAATTCGATGTCGGTGGCAGCATTTGCGTAATGAGCCAGTTTCTCATGGTCGTGATAACGATATTTCTCGTCTCCCAATCCAAGGGCTTTGTGCCAGCGGAGACGTGTCTGACGCCAGTGTTCGAACCACTTGAGTTCTTCGCCGGGGCGCACAAAGAATTGCATCTCCATCTGCTCAAATTCGCGCATACGGAAAATGAATTGGCGGGCCACGATTTCATTGCGGAATGCCTTGCCGATCTGGGCGATACCGAATGGTATACGCATACGTCCCGTTTTCTGAACATTCAGATAGTTCACGAATATACCCTGGGCTGTCTCCGGGCGGAGATAGACCTCCATTGCACCGTCGGCAGTAGACCCCATTTCGGTTTTAAACATCAGGTTGAACTGGCGAACGTCTGTCCAGTTGCGGGTACCGCTGATTGGATCTACGATTTCATAGTCAAGGATTATTTGTTTGAGTTCAGCAAGGTCGTTGGCATTCATCGCGTTTGAAAAACGTTCATGAAGCTCGTCGCGCTTGCGGGCATGCTCAAGCACTCGCGGATTGGTCTGGCGGAACATGGCTTCGTCAAAACTTTCTCCGAATCTTTTAGCTGCCTTGGCTACTTCCTTGTTGATTTTTTCATCAAATTTCGCAATTTCGTCTTCAATCAGCACGTCTGCACGATAGCGTTTCTTTGAGTCTTTGTTGTCAATCAGAGGGTCATTGAACGCATCGACGTGGCCCGAGGCTTTCCAGATGGTAGGATGCATGAAAATGGCTGAGTCAATACCAACGATGTTATCGTTGAGCATTGTCATCGCTTCCCACCAATAGCGTTTGATGTTGTTTTTGAGTTCCACTCCGTTTTGTCCGTAGTCATATACTGCCGACAGACCGTCGTAGATCTCACTTGACTGGAACACAAACCCATACTCTTTGGCATGGGCAACTATCGTCTTAAATACATCTTCCTGTTTTGCCATTTTTTCGTAGAGTTTTTGTGGATATATCTCCTTACGGGACATTCAGTAGTCGCAAAAAAAACTGCGTTTCATCAGCTCATTAATTTTAGGCAACTACTCGCCAAATTAATGGATCAATCTGTCGGTCCGGTATTTCATATCCGATTATTAATCGCAAATTTAGCAAAATTCCCGCAATATTGAAAATATGAGTTGTCCTTATTAGTGCTTATATAGTTGTTGATGCTTATTGCTTTAAGTTGTTGTTCAGTATTCCGGGGCCTTCCTTGATTACGAACTCCCATGCGGCATCGTGGTCGTATGGAATCCGCCCATCGAGAATTGCCTCTTTCACGGCCTCTTTTATTAGGGATATTTCCGGACCCGGCGAGAGATTGAAATGCTTCATGATTTCGTTGCCGTTAATCGGATTAGTCCAAGTGCGCAGTGCGTCGGCATCGCTGATTTCACCCATACGCTCGCGGAGACGGGCGAAGCCTTGAAGCTGGCGACGCACCTTAACCGGATTTTTCGAGGTGATGTCGGCCTCAGCAAGAAGCATCAAATCATCGAGGTCTTCGCCGGCATCGGTGATGAGGCGTCTTACGCCCGAGTCTGACACGCCTTCTTCTCCGACACTTTGAGGACGCATGTGCAGCCCCACAAGTTTGGCCACATATTTCATCTTCTCGTTCAGCGGAAATTTCATCTCACGGAACATTCGGGGAATCATTTTTTCTCCGATGTAATTATGATTATGGAATGTCCAGCCTAACTTTTCGTCATAACGTTTTGTAGCGGGCTTGCCGATGTCGTGGAGCAGCGCGGCCCATCGCAACCATTCATTGTCGCTCTTCTCAGCCACCTGGTCCAATACCTGAAGAGTGTGGTTGAAATTATCCTTATGCCCCTTGCCTTCCATAATTTCCACCCCCTTGAGGTCGCAGAGTCGCGGAAAAATCAGTTCCAACAGTCCGGCTTTATCCAGGAGTTTGAATCCGATAGAGGGCCGGGGCGACCGTATGATTTTACTTAACTCGTCATTGATACGTTCACGGGTGATTATTTCGATGCGCTTACGATTGCGCACTATTGCCTCGAATGTTTCAGGCACTATCGTGAATTCAAGTTGAGTGGCGAATCGGATGGCGCGCATCATTCGCAGCGGATCGTCGCTGAATGTTATATCCGGGTCGAGAGGTGTGCGTATTTCCTTTTTATGTAGGTCTGCCAACCCCCCGAATGGATCTACAAGCTCGCCGAAGCGCTCGGAGTTCAGACAAATCGCCATTGCGTTTATGGTAAAATCGCGGCGGTTCTGATCATCTTCTATTGTTCCGTCTTCAACAATCGGATTGCGGCTCTCGCGATGATACGATTCGCGGCGTGCGCCCACAAATTCAAGTTCAAGGTCGCCCGATTTTATCTGGGCCGTGCCGTATGTGGCATATACGCTCAGCCCTTTGCTGCGGCCCAATGCTTCGGCAACTTTCTCCGCAAGTTCTATGCCGCTCCCCACTGTCACAAAGTCTATATCTTTCGACTGACGGTTAAGAAACAGGTCGCGCACGTAACCCCCCACAACGTAAACTTCGCGTCCCATTGTGTCGGCTATCGAACCTATTTTTCTAAAAACCGGGTTGGTAAGATCGTTACTTAAATTCACAGCTGTTGTAAATTTTCTTTATAAGGTGTCAAATTCTCAAGCCCTTCGGCTCTTACTGCGTATGTATTTTCGCAGCCCACAGCGCCTGCGCCGGGAATAACAAATTTCGGCTCGAGCGCAATTGTCATATTCTCTTCAAGCAAACTTTTATTACGTTCCATCACCACGGGGCCCTCATTAAGCTCGATGCCCACGCCGTGGCCGATAAAGGCGGCATGATGACGATGTCCCATGAAATATTCTTTGAGGCCCCACTCCTGGGCCATGCGTTCCGCCCGACGGTACATCTCTCCGATTTCCACTCCCGGCCGGCTGTAGACTTCGAGGTCGCGAAGAATGGCGCATGAACATTCATGAGCTTTCGCAGCGAGTTCATTCACTTCTCCCACCATCCAGCAGCGTGTCATATCCGTCTGATAACCGTTGAAGCCTCCGTTCATATCCACCATTACCGACATCCCCGGTTTCATTATAACCCCGGATGCCCCAACCGGAAGAGACGGGTCCATTCCTGCTCCTCCCATTGAAAAATCGTAGGGTGACGGTTCGTCGGCATTCGGGCCGACCAATAAACTCCCCATGTTGATTTCCATCTTCGAGCCGGCAACGCGCAGATAGCCCAGACATCCTTCCTGGCGTAGAAGTCGTTCGATTTCTATCTGAAATTCAATATCGCTCATTCCCTCATGATACACATGTCCGATTCTTGAATAGACGGCCGACTGGCGCATACCATCTTCTTTCATTTTGGCGATTTCGAACACAGTCTTTATCATTCGTGCGCTCCGCATCACCCTGCTTGCATCAAGAATGTCCGACTCGGGGAAAAGCTTTTTAAGTCGTTCGATTTCAGAATAGTATAGATCATCAAATTCCAGTCCGATCCGTTTGGGCATGTTATAACCGTGTTCCAATAGGAGAGCGGGAATTTGCTCGGGTTTGCGAATACTTATTTCACTCGCAGATGTGGGTTGGGCCGGTGGAATTATGAAAAATAACGGCTTCCCGGCAACAGGAATATAGAAATAACCCCTGCAGACTCCCCCTGCAAGATAAAATATATTGACAGTAGAGCCAATCAGCAACGCCTCAGCCTTATCGCGCTCCATGGCGATTCTGACTCTTTCAACACGGCGTTCGAACTCAGTGTGATTTTCAGGTGTAAGTAAAGGAAATTGCATTGTGATAATGGTTTAATTATTTACTTTTGCGCATTTCTATTCCTATATTCAGCAGGCCCTTGCTGCTTGATGCGTCGGCAAGAGGGGAGAGGGTGATGGAAAGGCCTTCCTTGAGCGGAGTCGCTTTCATCAGCATGAACGTAGTTTCTCTCACCCCGTACGCCTTGCGACTTTCAAGGTGGGGCCCGTTTGAACCTCCGATTATAATTGTGTCAGCCCTCACCACTCCTTCGGCATCCTCAACAGTTACGGCAACAGGCAACTCACTGATGTTGCTGCGGGTTGCACTGCGCATTATTACCTTGAAGTCATAGAGTGTCGATGCCGGAACAAGTGAGTCGGCCGGAACCGGTTCGTATATCAGCACATCTTCCGGATTCCAGCCTTGACCGCTTATTTCGGCATAATGCACCCAATCGGGACGGTTTATATCCACACATCCCGCAAGCAGCAGGACGAGTATCAACATTATTCCCTCCATTAGCTTATGTGTCCGATAGGGTGGCTTCATCCTCATTTTTATTCTTGGTTATTCTGAGGCTTTGTTATTTTGTCTTTTAGGCGAACCACGTCTGCGTCGTCTTTGCTGATCAGATTGCACAGGCTCCGGTTTAGGCATTTCCTTATTGACGGTTTGCTTTTTGTGCTCATCGCGGGGTTTATCTTCGTGATGTTGCTTGGGACGGTTCGGTTTGCCTTTGTCAACAGAAGGTTGTTCCGCTTGAGGTACTTTATCTTGCGGTGCTTTATCCGGCTTCTGACCGGGGTTGTTCTTCTTCTTTTTCTTATTTTTCTTCGACTTGTCGAAACGTGTCAGGCTTTCCTGCTCCACAAGATCAACCGGAGCCGATTGTTGGCGAGCCTTGTTTTCAGCTTCCGGAAGTAGTGATTCAACCTTAAGACCCTTGTTGTTGAGCGAAATTATTTCATTCACTCGGTCCAGATCGATAGTGACAAGGTTGGCGGGAATTTTTTTATCTGTGGAATAAGTGAGCTTACCTGCCAGAATGTCTGATTTAAACAGAAAGTATTCGGCATCAACAGTCTGCAACACCGTATCTTTTGACGGCAGCTTCTTCTGTGCCTCAGAATATATGTCGGTCTCAAAGTTGAGGCAGCACTTTAGTTTGCCGCATTGGCCGGCGAGTTTTTGCGGATTCATGGAGAGGTCTTGAATACGTGCCGCTCCGGTGCCAACAGAAACAAAGTGTGTCATCCACGATGCGCAGCAGAGTGGGCGCCCGCATGGACCGATTCCTCCGATTCGCCCCGCTTCCTGACGCGCTCCAATCTGTTTCATTTCGATTCTTACCTTGAAGGTCTCGGCAAGAATCCGAATTAGTTTGCGGAAGTCAACGCGTTCGTCGGCTATATAGTAAAATATGGCTTTGCCTCCGTCACCCTGATATTCAACATCGCCGATTTTCATGTTGAGTTGTAGATCTTCGGCAATCTTGCGACTGCGTATCATTGTGGAGTGTTCTTTCGAACGGCTCTCCTCGAATTTCTCCATATCTGCCTGAGTGGCGAGACGGAACACCGGTTTCAGCTCGGCATCTTCCTTGACCCCGTTTTTACGCATTTGAAGGCGAACCAGGCGTCCCACCATCGTGACACGGCCAACGTCGTGGCCCGGATTCCCCTCCACTGTCACTATATCGCCGATTTTCAGCGGCAGCTTGTGAGGGTTGCTGTAAAATCCGACACGGGTGTTTTTGAATGACACTTCCACCATTCCGTAGTCGTGAGAGTCCGTTATACCCTCCAGCCAGTTGGTGGCATAGAGTTTTCCCCGCGGAGCGCCTTGTTCTGAACAATATTTTCGTTTGGTCTTTTCCACGGCTTATTTAGCGTAACTGATGGAACGGGTTTCCCTGATAACTGTGATCTTTACCTGACCGGGATAGGTGAGTTCATCCTGGATTTTCTTGGCGATTTCTGTGCTGAGCTTTTCGGTCTCGGCATCTGTAATCTTATCTGCCCCCACAATGACACGCAGCTCGCGTCCGGCCTGGATAGCGTATGTCTTCAACACGCCGGGATAGGAGAGTGCAAGCTGTTCCAAGTCGTTGAGGCGTTTGATGTATGCTTCCACGATTTCGCGTCGGGCACCGGGACGAGCGCCCGAAATTGCATCGCACACCTGCACGATCGGTGCAAGCAGCGAGGTCTGTTCAACTTCATCGTGGTGAGCCCCGATGGCGTTGCAGATATCTGGTTTTTCCTTATACTTCTCAGCAAGCTTCATGCCCAGCAGTGCGTGGGGCAATTCCGGCTCATCATCGGGCACTTTACCTATATCGTGCAACAGGCCGGCGCGTCTTGCCTTTTTCGGATTTAATCCCAACTCTGAGGCCATCACCGCACACAGATTGGCCGTTTCGCGCGAGTGTTGCAGAAGATTCTGACCGTAGCTTGAACGATATTTCATCTTGCCCACCATGCGGATCAGTTCGGGATGAAGACCATGGATGCCAAGGTCGATAGTGGTGCGTTTGCCGGTTTCAATGATTTCTTCTTCTACCTGTTTCCGAACTTTGGCAACAACTTCCTCAATACGGGCAGGATGGATACGCCCGTCGGTGACAAGCTGATGCAATGCCAGGCGTGCGATTTCGCGACGCACAGGGTCAAAACCTGATAATACAATGGCTTCCGGAGTGTCATCAACTATGATTTCGATGCCAGTGGCTGCTTCAAGGGCTCTGATGTTCCGTCCCTCGCGTCCAATGATGCGTCCTTTGATTTCATCATTGTCAATATGGAACACAGTCACGGAATTTTCTATCGCCGTTTCTGTTGCAACTCGCTGAATCGACTGAATCACAATGCGTTTCGCTTCCTTGTTGGCAGTCATTTTTGCATCGTCCATGATGTCGTTGATATAGCCTGCCGCTTCGGTTTTTGCCTCGTCTTTCAGAGATTCCACAAGCTTATCTTTTGCTTCCTCCACTGTAAGACCGGAAATCTTTACGAGTTCTTCCTGGGCCTGTCGGTGCAGATGCTCAACCTCGTTTGATTTGGTTTCAAGCACTTGCTCGCGGTTTTCAAGATTTACTTTCAGATTTTCAAGCTCTTTCTTGCGTCTGTTCTGCTCGTTTTGTTGCTGGTTGAGTTGCGATTCGCGTTGTTTTAATCTTGATTCATTGCTCTGCAGCTTTTGCATCCGCTGATTAACAACGCGTTCGGCATCCCCAAGAATCTTCATTTCTTCTTCTTTGGCCTTCAGCAGCTTTGACTCTTTGATCATCTCGGCCTCTCTTCGGGCTTCTTCCACTATAAGATTGGCACGTGATGAAGCATTATTTTTACTAATCATGCTCGCCGCGATGTAGCCGACCGCAAGCATCAGCACTGCAACGACGATAATTATTGCTATTTCCATGGGTATATTCGATTTGGATTTTTTTAATTATGTTGATTTATATTGTTATTATCTGTTTTAAAAAATATATTAAAATAAATGTCGCGGGCCCTTCCGCAACCGGCGGAAAGGCTTCGCAACATTGAATCGAAACTTCCTAAAATGTCATTTTTCAGGGTCGGGAGCTATAAAATAGTCTTCCGGCTCGTCAGAAGAGTTGAGATCTGTGTCAATGGCCTTGATGCACTCGTTCACTTCGGCCTGAGCTTCATTCATTTTGGCTTTCAGGTCTTCATAAAACCAGGCATACTTATAAGCCACCATTGCCAGGATCTCTCGGTTGGCTCGCGCAGGGAAAGCAAGCCTTAGTTTCCGATAAAGGCTGCTGACTTTTTTTTCCACGTCGCGCACAAAGTCCTGTTCGGCAAACTCAGCGTCTACTATCACACGCTGGTCGCCTATATTTAGATACATTCTTATTTTGTCCGAATCGTTCATCTCCTTGTCGCGGAAAGGGCAGTTGGCTGCTCTTATTCCTTTAGCATTTCAAGGCAACGGTCGATGTTGCGAATCAATTGGGCGATATGGCGGCGTGTAGCTATCAGCACGTCGGGATCCGATGCCAGTCGATGTGAGATCTTCAGATATTCAACATCGAGTTCAGCTCGGTTGCGAGCTTCCAGGGCTTCGGCGGCTTCAATCCGATATTTTTCAGTCTTTTCTGAAAGTTCACGATTCAGTGCTCGCAGACGTGTATTCTCTTCGGTCAGATCCTTGATCCTGACTTTCAGGTATCCTAAAGCTTCTGTCAAGGTGTCGGCCATATCTCCTAATTTTTACAAAATTAATAAAAAATTCCGACTTCACAAATGATTATTGAGTACTTTATTTGTTATATTTTTGAGGATTTTTTGAATGGATTTGTAATTGTGCAGAAGGAATTTATCGTGCTAAACGACTGATGAACAATTCCAAAGACAGCAAAAATCCTCAAATGTAGGGAGGAGTTCCGGGACGTCGCATTACCGGACGAGTGTAGGGACGTGGCGTGCCACGTCTGAGTAAACATCGTCCGTAATACATCATCGCAAGGTTCAGACGTGGCACGCCACGTACCTACATTTTGCCTCCGTAATACGTTATCGCAAGGTTCAAACATGGCACGCCATGTCCATACATTATATTTAATATTTATAAAATTGTAAGAATATGAAAAGGTCAATTAGCAAAAAATTGGGTGCATTTATCGCCACAATGGGGATGATATTTGCAGTTGCCGGCATGTCGGCACAGAATAGTTTGCCTGCACCCGGTTCCGGTGGAATCGGGAATCCTCCGAATGGTATAGGTTGGAATCCGGGCGGTCCTGGTGGCCCCGGCGGTTTTGGTGGCCCGGCCGCTCCTCCTCCAGCTTGGGGAAGTCCTTGGGGGCCGGCTTGGAATAATTCGCCAACAGTCGTTATTTCTCCTACAATTTCTGTGGGAAATTCCGTAAATCAGGGCATCACAAAAGTTGTGGCCTGCGGATATGACTCCACAGGAGTGTGGCGAGTAATTCCCCTGGTGGTTAGTTATCAATATACCGGTGTGCAATATTCAGTGAATGTCCTGAATGCTTGGAATCCTTGGACCGATCAATGGGATAAGGGCGTAGATGTTCAAGCCTTCAACACCAATTATATACTGCGCGGCATTACGTATAATTTCTATACAGTTCTTTCGTTTGGAACGTTCTATTTTAATCTTTCCTGATTGTTACACACATAAGGGATAGTTAAACTTCCCGGATATGGTTTGATGCTCTTCAGGATTTTGCCTCAGTTGTATCTTCTGGTTTAACCCGGATCAAATTCGGGTAATCCAGTTCTATAAGTTTAATCTGCATGAATGTCGGCAAGACACCCGTGCAGTTTTTTATATCCTCTTGTCTCTCCTGGCCATTATATGGTACTTCCGGGTGCGTGTCATAATAGTGACGCAGCTTTTTTTCCGTGTCAATATCTATTATGCGTCTTATCGTATCAGGATCGCTTAGATCTGCGACTTGAATAATGTGGCCCGATATGGTGGTAACTGCCAGCTGTCTTATATCCGCGATTTCTTCTATACTTTTGCCTTCATTCCAAAGAGCCAATGATTCTCTGGCCGAGTCTCCCTTTTTGCGTTGATTGGTCTTTGCTTTTTGCTTATTTGGCTCTTTATCAGTTCGTTTCTTTGAGATTGAATGTGGGTTGTGTTCCTTCTTGTAAACGGCAATATCAAGATGAATGTCGTTCACATAATTCCTTACCAGATCAAGAATCTCATCTCCGATTCTTTTAGCCGTAGTTTCGCCGATGCCGGGGATGTCGAGAAGTTCATTATAACTGAACGGCAGGGCCGAAGCGACCCCAAGAAGTGCCTGTGTAGAAATTACCGTGAATGCCGGGACCTCACTTTTCTGTGCTTTCTCGCGGCGCCATCTGCATAATTCATCAAACAACTCCGGATGTGGATTGGACTCGGAATAGTCTGACGAAACGTGGGATACAGACTTCTTATTCTTTTTCTTCCTTGATTCGAGAGTGTTGAATGTGCCTCTTGCCTTCACATCAAGATATTCCTCAATATTGAAGTCATCTATCGCAAAGGTGTCGAACAATGCAATTTTGATTTGCGAGATTTCTTTGTAAAGCTCAACTCTTTCGTCGAGTTTCTGTCTCACTTTCTTATTGTCGTGTTCGGTGGGCATGGCCGACAAAGTTTCTTGAAGTTCGATTATCCGGCCTTTAAAGTATTTGCAGGCATCTTTTATTCTGTCAATCAGCCGTTTATTGGATATGCCCTCGTCGGGCATGCTTGACAACTGTCTTACCTGAATGTTAAATTTATCTCCGACCGCAATCATGTTAAGCCGCATTTGCTCCACTTTGTCCGCAAGCTGAGTTACCTGCAGACCGTAAACCCTCGTGAAATTTTCTTTTAAAATTCTGAGAATGCCTTCCACGGCATTAAACAGAGGCCGGAAATTAAACATTCCCTCAATCAGATTCAACCTGTAGGAGGAAATCATTTCTCCCATTTTCGATTCCGGGAGTTCTTGTGTATGAGTTTTGAGATAATCGGCCACAACGGGGTCTGTGATAACCGAGGATGCCGGGAGAGTGCGTTCAAGCACCATGCCTTCCAGAGTCCGGCATCTTGATAGAGCCACGTATGTCTGGCCGTGAGCGAAAGCAAGCGAAGCATCAATTATGGCACGATCGAATGTTAGGCCTTGGCTTTTGTGAATGGTGATGGCCCATGCGGGCCGAAGCGGTAACTGCCTGAACACTCCCTCACGATGTTCGGTAATTTCCTTCGTTTCTTCATTCACAACATATTTCAAGTTTTCCCACTCCATCGGTTCAACGGTGATTTGATCGGTGCTTCCGGTGGGAGTAACCGTTACTCCGTCTTCATCTATTGAGGTGATAATGCCCAACATTCCATTGAAATATCGACGGTCACCTCCGCTGTCATTTTTTATAAACATCACCTGCGCTCCTTCCTTAAGCTCAAGTGAACGGTCGGCCGGGAAAGAGGCTTCAGGGAAATTACCTTCTATTTTCGCTTCAAAAAAATAGGGGGTGCTTTGCAGCATCGCCATTCGTTGACAATTGATTTTGTTGGCCAGGTTATTGTGGGTAGTGAGTCGGATATAACCTTGGCTGTCAGATGGGTTGAAGCCGGGAATATAACGCGAATTAAGAGCTGCAAGAACTTGGCTGTTGATATTGTTTGTTCTTACCGCATTGAGCAAATCTATAAAATTGCTGTCACTCTGCCGATAGACTTCGGTGAGTTCAAGGGTGACATAGTCGAGTTGGTTTAGGGCATGACTATCAAAGAAATAGGGTGAACGATAATGTGCTTCAAGCAAAGGCCTTTCGGGTGTGGTCACAACGGGAGGCAACTGTTGCAAATCGCCGATCAGCAGAAGTTGCACCCCACCGAATGGAAGTTCTCGGTCGCGGTATCGTCTCAGCACTTCATCAACAGCATCAAGCGTGTCGGCACGCACCATGCTGATTTCATCAATCACGAGGAGATCAAGACCGCGAATAATCTTGATTTTTTCTTTACTGAATGCAAGGCGACGATTATTATTTTCCCTCTTGACTCCGGGCACGAATGGCCCGAAATCAAGCTGGAAAAATGAGTGAAGTGTAACGCCTCCGGCATTAATAGCGGCAATTCCCGTTGGGGCCGTTACTATCAATCGTTTGCGGCTCGTTTCTCTGAGTTTTCTCAGGAAGGTAGTTTTTCCGGTGCCTGCTTTTCCGGTAAGGAACAGGCTTGTTCCGGTTTCTGAAACAATAGTTGCAGCTTGACGGAGTTTGTCGTTATTTTCCATGGTGTAAGAGTGCGTCACAATATAATTCGCGTCCTTAATTTAGTTATTTCATTCGTATGCAGCAGGGCACGCATCGTCCGGTTAATCTTGCCCAATTACCGGACGAATGTAGGGACGTGGCGTGCCACGTCTGGGTAAACACCGTTGCTTTACCCCGTCGTAACAATCAGACGTGGCACGCCACGTCCCTACATTTGCCGCCTTACCGAACGAGTACCGGGATGTCCCATTACCGGGCGAGTGCCGCGATGTGCCACGTCCGTTTATTGTGCTATTAAGTACTGAGCGATTTGAACAGCGTTCAGAGCAGCCCCTTTCTTAATCTGGTCGGCAACAACCCAGAAGCTCAGACCGTTTTTGTTGGAAAGATCTTTGCGAACACGACCTACGAAAACCGGGTCGGTTCCTGCCGTTTCCAAAGGCATGGGATAGGCCACGGGTTCGCCCTCTTTGTTTTCAACAAGCACCAGGCCGGGTGAATTGCGGAATGCATCAAGAGCCTCTTCAACAGATACCGGGCGCTCGGTCTCAACCCAGATAGCCTCACTGTGAGCGCGAAGCACGGGAACACGAACGCATGTGGCAGACACTTCGATATCACTGTGCATGATTTTGCGTGTCTCGTTATACATTTTCATTTCCTCCTTGGTGTAACCGTTGTCGGTAAAGACATCCACATGAGGAATTACATTGTAGGCAAGTTGATGGGCAAACTTCTTTACGGTGGGTTTGTCGCCACGGGCAATTTCATTATACTGTTCGCGGAGTTCATCCATTGCGGCCGCACCTGCACCGCTGGCAGCCTGATAAGTCGACACGTGAACGCGTGTGATATGGCTTATTTTTTCGATCGCGTTGAGGGCAACTACCATCTGGATAGTGGTGCAATTCGGATTGCCTATAATGTTGCGCGGACGGTCAAGTGCATCCTTGGCATTAACTTCCGGAACCACCAACGGCACATCGGGATCCATGCGGAAGGCCGAGCTGTTATCGATCATGATGGTTCCGTTGCGTGTGATTGTATCGGCATATTCTTTCGACACGCCTGCGCCGGCTGAGGTAAAGGCAATATCTATATCTGAAAAATCAGAGTCATGCGTAAGTTCTTCTATGACGTAGGTCTTACCCTTAAATTCACATTCTTTACCGGCTGAACGCGACGACCCGAACAGACGAAGTTTGTCAACCGGAAAATTTTGTTCTGCAAGAACACGGAGAAATTCCTGACCAACGGCACCGCTGGCACCAACTATCGCTATATTCATAATTATGAGACTGATTGTAAAAGTAAATAATTGATAAAAATAAATGCCGGTGGGTAACCATCATTGGTTTCCGGCCGGCATCTGTGTTTTTTATTTCAAATGGAAATTTATCACTGTTTGCCGGAAGTGGCAACACTGCGATCAATTTTCTTCACGAGTCCCTGAAGCACGTTGCCCGGTCCGAGTTCCACAAATTCAGTGGCACCGTCGGCAATCATTGACTGCACGTCGTATGTCCAACGCACGGGTGCGGTGAGCTGCTTAATCAGATTCTCTTTGATTTCGGCAGGATCAGTATGAGGTTTGCCGTCAACATTTTGATAGATAGGACACACGGGAGTCTTGAACTCTGCGGCTGCAATAGCTTCTGCAAGTTCTTCCTGAGCCGGCTGCATCAATGGACTGTGGAATGCACCGCCAACCTTTAGTTTCATTGCGCGCTTGGCTCCGGCTGCAAGCATTTTCTCGCATGCTGCATCTATTCCTTCAATAGTTCCTGAAATCACAACCTGTCCGGGGCAGTTGTAATTAGCAGGGGCTACCACATCATCCACCTCTGCGCAAAGTGCTTCAACCTTCTCATCGGGAAGTGCCAGCACGGCTGCCATTGTCGAGGGTTGGAGTTCACATGCCTTCTGCATTGCCTGGGCTCTTTTTGACACGAGTTTCAGACCCTCCTCGAAACTGAGGGCACCTGCTGCAACAAGTGCAGAAAATTCACCGAGCGAATGGCCCGCAACCATGTCGGGCTTGAATTCTTCTCCAAGACTCTTTGCCAAAAGAACACTGTGAAGGAAAATGGCAGGCTGAGTCACCTTTGTCTGCTTAAGGTCTTCTTCAGTTCCCTCAAACATCAGGTCGGTGATGCGGAATCCTAATATTTCATTGGCCTTTTCAAATAATTCTTTTGCCTCGGCATTATTGTCGTATAAGTCTTTTCCCATACCGACAAACTGGGCACCTTGACCCGGAAATACGTATGCTTTCATTTTCTTGAGTAATCGATTGTTTTGTATGTGTCAATTATTTGTTGCGCAAAGTTACGAATTATTTCTTATTTGTGGAAATTTTTCCGTAATTAAGTAGCTGAGTCGTTGCATCCCCCGTATTGCCAGCTTTCTGACTCGGTAAAAAGATGGCGTGCCATGTCACTTCATTCCGTTTCATGGCACGCCTCTTTTTGTTATAAAATGGAGTTGTTATAAAATGGGGTCTGTTATGCTTTTGCCCGTTTTGAATCCCATATCAAGTATGCGATAAGAAGGATATAGGCCACGCATCCGAGAATCTGGGTGAGTTGTTCGGATCCGGGAGTGGTATACTCGAAACCGGCAAATCTTGTTATGGCTGCAAAAACCCCGAAGAGCGCACCCCCTGCGATAAGACCTGATGAAATCAGAGTGCCGCGGTCGCGACGCGCATCATTCACTTTCTTATTGTCTGAAGAATTGCTTACGAAGTAAGAGATAGCTCCGCCCACCAGCATCGGTGTATTCAACGACAGCGGTATAAACATGCCGAGGCAGAATGCAAGTGCCGGAACGCCAAGCCAGTTTAGAATCAGGGCAAGGATTGCACCTACCATATAGAGAATCCAGGGTGTGTCGCCGCCCATCATCAATGGCTCTATCACTTTTGCCATTGCATTGGCCTGGGGCGCTACAAGTGCGTTGTCGCCTGTAAAGCCGTAAACTTTGTTGAGCACAATTATCACACCGCCCACGGTGGCTGCCGAAACAAGTGTGCCAAGAAACTTCCAGCTTTCTTGTTTTTTAGGAGTGGAACCGAGCCAATAGCCAATTTTGAGGTCGGTTACGAAACCTCCGGCCATGGAGAGGGCCGTGCACACAACGCCTCCGATCACCATTGACGCTACGATGCCGCTTGTGCCGCTAAGACCGATTCCTACAAATATTGCCGAGGCTATGATAAGAGTCATGAGTGTCATGCCCGACACGGGGTTGCTGCCCACAATGGCGATAGCGTTGGCAGCAACCGTCGTAAACAGAAATGCAATCAGCGTCACCACAAGCCATGCCACAAGAGCTTGCCAGAATGTATTGATTACTCCGAACCAGAAGAACAACAGTACGGCCACAAGAGCCAGGGCGATGAAGAATACAACCTTCTTCATTGAAAGGTCTACTTGCCAGCGAACTTCTTTTGCCGTCGATTTGGATCCTTTGAATTCGCGGCCTGCAAGTCCAACCGCATTGCATATAATGGGCCATGATTTCACAATGCCTATTACTCCGGCCATTGCAATACCACCGATACCTATCATGCGTGCATAATCCTTAAATATCGCATCGGGGGCAAGCGCCGCCATTTCTGCCGAACCATACGTGCCCATAAGAGGAATGATTATCCACCACACGAAGATTGAACCGGCAAAAATTACGAATGCATATTTTAATCCCACAATATATCCGAGTCCTAACAGGGCAGCTCCGGTATTGCAGCTTAACACAACTTTCGTTTTTTCCGCAATGGTCTGGCCCCACGATGACGCAGTGCTTGTCACAGTTTCTGCCCACCATCCGAAAGTTGCGACGATATAATCGTAGATACCACCTATAAGCGAGGCTACAACAAGTGTTTTCGCCTGGCCCGATCCGGACGCATCTTTCTTTTCGTTCTGGATACCCGACACAAGCACTTGTGTTGTGGCGGTTGCTTCGGGGAATGGGTATTTGCCGTGCATATCCTTTACGAAATATTTACGGAAAGGAATGAAGAACAATATACCAAGGATTCCTCCTAACAGGGAGCTGAGAAATATCTGATAGAAGTTTACCACAATGTCGGGATATGTGCCTTGAAGTATATAAAGGGCCGGAAGTGTGAAAATTGCACCTGCAACTATCACTCCCGAGCAACTGCCTATCGACTGGATTATGACATTCTGGCCTAATGAATTCTTTTTGCCCAAGGCGTTGCTGAGGCCCACGGCTATGATTGCAATCGGAATGGCTGCTTCAAATACCTGCCCCACTTTCAAACCGAGATAAGCGGCTGCTGCACTGAATACGATAGCCATCAGTAATCCCATTCCCACAGAATAGGGGGTAACCTCCTTTTGATCGTGGGCGGGATGAAGCACCGGCACATATTGCTCATCGGCCGCTAACTCGCGAAAGGCGTTCTCGGGCAGACCGGTGTCGGTTGTGTAGACTTTTTCTTCCTCTTTCATTTTGTTAGGTTTAGTTGTGAAATCTTCTTCGATTTTGAGCCCCATGCCGGTCGAAACTTGTTCCGTAGTGTTACACACGGAGCTTCTTAGCTGCAAATATAGTGAAATTTCAAACAATAACAAAAGAAAAGAGGTGTCGGGCCTTAAATTGGCCGAACACCTCTTTTTATCAGGTTAAATCTCGTGTTGGGAGATTATGAGTTCTTTTTGATTTTTTTGTAGCCGTAAACTGCGCGGTCGCCGAGTTCTTCTTCGATGCGGAGAAGCTGGTTGTATTTAGCCATACGGTCTGAGCGGCTTGCAGAACCGGTCTTGATCTGACCTGCGTTGGTTGCAACAGCGATGTCAGCGATAGTTGCATCTTCTGTTTCACCCGAACGGTGTGAGATTACAGCTGTGTAGTTGTTGCGCTGTGCCATTTCAACTGCACGGAGAGTTTCGGTGAGTGAACCGATCTGGTTAACCTTCACGAGGATTGAGTTACCGCAGCCGTTTGCAATACCTTTTTCGAGATATTTTACGTTGGTTACGAACAAATCGTCACCTACAAGCTGACAACGGTCGCCGATAAGGTTGGTAAGAATCTTCCAGCCTTCCCAGTCGTTCTCGTCCATACCGTCTTCGATAGAATCGATAGGATATTTGGTGATAAGTTCTTCGAGATACTTAGCCTGCTCTTCGCTGGTGTATTTCTTGCCGTTTACTTCTTTCTCTGCACCATTCTTGAGGTGTGTATAGTCGTAAACGCCATTCTGATAGAATTCTGATGAAGCGCAGTCAAGACCGATTGTGATGTCTTTTCCGGGTTCGTAACCGGCTTTCTTGATTGCTTCCATGATTACGTTAAGAGCATCTTCAGTGCCTTCGAGCTTGGGTGCGAAACCACCTTCATCACCAACTGCTGTTGAAAGACCGCGTGCCTTAAGAACGCTCTTGAGGTTGTGGAATACTTCTGCACCCCAGCGGATTGCTTCCTTGAAAGTGGGAGCGCCAACGGGGCGAATCATGAATTCCTGGAAACAGATGGGAGCGTCTGAGTGAGCACCACCGTTGATGATGTTCATCATCGGAACGGGAAGAACGTAAGTGTTGGTGCCACCGATATAACGGTAGAGGGGGAGATCAAGATAGTTGGCAGCTGCTTTGGCTACTGCAAGTGAAACACCGAGAATGGCATTTGCACCAAGATTTGATTTGGTGGGAGTGCCGTCAAGCTTAAGCATAAGCTCGTCTACACCGATCTGATCAAGGGCGCTGTGGCCTTTCAGGGCTTCTGCGATGGGGCCGTTTACGTTTGCAACAGCTTTCTGAACGCCTTTGCCCAGATAACGGCTCTTGTCACCGTCGCGAAGTTCCAATGCTTCGTTTTCGCCTGTTGAGGCACCGCTCGGAACGGCAGCGCGGCCCATTACTCCGCTTTCGAGGATTACATCTACTTCTACTGTCGGATTGCCACGTGAATCAAGAATCTCGCGACCTTTTACTTCTGCAATTTTCATGTCTTGATATATTTTTTGGGTTTTGATTATTGTCGTGTCTTGTAATTATTTTCAAAAAGTATTAGCTTACAAGTCTTTGAAGTGTTGAAATAAGCTTTATCTTTTTTTTGTGCACTTTTCTCTCTTACTTCACTGAAGTCGTTTAAACTTTTTTCAAGGATAAGATTTATTAAGATTTTGAGCGAATTTTGATTCTTGAAGAAGGAGAATAGCGGGCTATTCGACTGATGAAAGAATCGAAAGGCGCCAAAATATTAATAAATATTAGCCTTGAAGAAAACAATTTTAGATATTTCTTGGGTTTTCGTAAAATGTTTAAACGACTTCACTGCAAAGTTAACAATTTTTTCGCAATCCGTGTGTTTATTTTGTAGATAAATTTTATTAAAGAGTTTTACAAACTGTTTAATTTTTAGCAACTACTTAAGTAAACCTGCAGAATGGCTCTTTTATCACCTTCTGATATTGTGAATTCCACATTAAGTTTTCTCCATTTCAAGCCCCTTGTTTCCCAGATGAGTGTTCTTGAGAAGGCGGCGGAATTTATTGCCAATGGGGCTAATCGGGATGTGTTTGTGCTGAACGGCTATGCCGGAACCGGAAAGACTTCTCTTGTGGGAGCGCTGATAAAAGCTCTTGATGCTGCAAAGATGCGTGTGGTCGTACTTGCGCCCACCGGCCGCGCTGCAAAGGTGGCGGCTTCCTATTCCGGACGACCGGTATCTACTATTCACCGGCGAATTTTCCGCCCGAATTCGGCCGACCCTTCCGGCCGTTCGTGGTGTATCGCTCCCAACCGTGTCACCGATACGCTTTTCATCGTGGATGAGGCCTCACTTATCGGAGACAAGGATAATTCTATGAGAAGTCTCTTGTACACTCTAATCCGTTATGTTTATTCAGCTCCGGGATGCAGAATGATGCTGATTGGTGATGAGGCTCAGCTCCCACCGGTGGGTCAGACAATTTCCACTTCGATGAATCCTGAAAGACTCCGTCAGTTAGGACTCAATCCTATCTGCACATCTCTTGATGTGCCGGTAAGGCAGGCGGCCGAAAGCGGCATCACATTCAATGCGACTTTAGTGAGGAGTGCGCTGTTTTCTGCTTTGCCCGAAGGGGTGCAATTCAGCCTGCAAGCTTCCGGTTTTGAAGATATAAGCGTTATTAGCTCTGCTGAACTTGCTGATACAATGTCGGATTCGTATGCACAGGTCGGTATGGACGAGACTTTGATTATTACCCGTTCTAATTTTCGCGCAAACGACTTCAACCGAGCCATCAGAAACATGGTGATGTTTGCCGAGGAACCGCTTGAAAAGGGTGATAGGGTAGTGGTGGCAAAAAATGATTACTTTTGGAGAAGGGCGGAAAAAGGCCCCAAGCTCATTGCAAATGGCGAATTGGGGGAAGTCACGTGGGTGGGTAAGACTGAAAAAGCTTATGGCCGTTATTTCACCGAAGTGGAGTTAAGACTTTCGGAGGGTCAGATTGTGACTGCCTGGGTGGTGTTGCGAAGTCTTGTTTGTGAAGGACCGTCGCTGCCGCGCGAGGAAATGATGCGTTTCCAAAACGTCATTATGAACACCTTGGATGGTGAATTATCAGAAAAGCTGCAAGCCCTTGATGAAGATCCGTTTTTCAATGCACTTCAACTCAAGTATGCCTATTGTGTCACATGCCACAAGGCGCAAGGTGGCCAGTGGAAGCATGTCTATATAGATATGGCCGGTATTGATCCCGAAGCTCTTGGTCCAGACTTTTACAGATGGTTATATACAGCCATTACCCGTGCCACTGAAAAAGTGTTTCTCATAAATCCCACAGTTCCCGTAACATAGATGTTTGAGTTGTCTTCGGGCTGAACATAAAGTAGTTTCGGCTGAGGAATGTCGTAAATGCCGACATTCCTCAGCCGAAATCAAATGGGGGATACTTATTTTAGAGGAGAGAGATGTATGTATCTATTCAATTAGTTTGCAGTGTCTGCTAAATACACATCACGGTCGAGCGTAAGAATACCCGATGACACTGAATAATTCTCTACATCCTGTTCGCCAATATCGGAACGATCGCTCGAATCATTGATCTGAAATAAAATCTGTGTCTTCGCATTGTTTGTTTTCCAAGTTCCTTTTTCCCAACTTGTTCTTGTGTTTTGACCGTTCACTTCCACATCTGTTTCTTCATAAGTGCCGTCTGAATTGAACACAATAGTTTCCGTATCACTCCAATTAGTCCCTGTCTCGGTCTTTGTCCACGAACCGACAAGTGCTGTGTCCTGTCCTTTGAAATCTGACGGCTGGAAGTGATCGTCATCGTCGTCATCACCGCATGCAGTAAGACTGAAACTCAACATGATCGCAACGATAGCCAATCCTAAAACTCTAAATGTCTTTTTCATAATTTTAAATCAATAGATGGTTACATATTTATAACAATGCAACGGGGCATCAAGTTTTTAAGGACAAGTGTTTATAATCTCGCAATAAGTGTTTATAATCTTATAATTTGAGGCAGGATGGTGATTAGGGCCGTAATAATGATTGTTAGCAAAATTACAGCTTCCGGGATGTTGGTTGCACGATAAGTTATGGCTTTCCCAAACAAATGAATTTTATAGTTTTGACTTATAATTCTATCTATCTCCGAATCAATATATGTCCATTTCATCTTTTTTGTTACCCCCCGGCGGTGGATGAGGAAAATGGTTATTAGTGATGCCGCAGCGTAGACACTTGAGCCACATGCAAATCCTATTATCCCTCCTGCCAACAAATCTCCCGGATAATGGACTCCGAGATAAAGCCTCGAATAACTTACCAGCAACGCCCAGGCGAATATGAAAAACGAGAAGCGTTTTACTCTGAATATTAATGAAACAAGAGTGGCCCCTGCAAAAGTGTTGGATGCATGACATGAAGGAAAACCGTAATGTCCTCCCCGATAATTGTTAACTATATGCACAAGAGGAGAGATTGGATTGTCGGGGTGACCGGGACGCAGACGTTCGAATGTGGGCCGCAGTATAGTGGCGGTTAATTGATCGGCGGCAGCAACCGCTACTGCCGCAGCAACGGCCATTATTAGCATTGTGCGCCATCCGTAGGTTAAAAAAACGGCATACAATAAGGATAAATATAACGGTACCCAAACAATACGCGAACTTATCCAATATATAAATAAATCCAGGAATTGACTATGTGCCGAGTTCAAGAATAGAAATAGCCTTTCATCTTGTTCTATCATCCAATCTATCATATCAAAGCAAAGTTAGGTTGACTCCTTATAAGTCATAAGTAGCCACAAAGTAGCTATAAAAGTTGATTAACTACAAATTTAATAATATTTCCGCACGTCGCAATATATAATTAGAAGTCATTTAACTTTTCCAAGGATCGCCGTCAAATGTAGGGACGGCCCATTACCGGACAAATGTAGGGACGTGGCGTGCCACGTCTGAGTAAACATCGTAAATAATACCGGACAAATGTAGAGACGTGACGTGCCACGTCTGGGTAATACCATCCGTAATAAATCGCCGCAACATTCAGACATGGCACGCCACGTCCCTACATTTGCCGCCCTTCACCCTGGAGTGTTGGGACGTCCCAATTACCGGACAAGGGTAGGGACGTGGCGTGCCACGTCTGAATAAACTTCCAAACCACGTCTGAATAAACTTAAATAATCACTTCTGAATAAACTTACAAATCACGTCTGAATGAACTTCCAACTCACGTCCGGGAAACGGTGTGATAATAACTGAAAAAAGACCTTCGTTTCACCGTGTCGTGACGCGCCGTATTTCAAATTTTTCACACCGATACACAATAAAAAAAACAACCCTGCTTATTTTAAAGCAGGGTTGTAGATGAATAATTATTTCCGCTTATTTTTTTGTATATTTTTCTCCATCTAAATAAAGATAGTTTCCACTTACCGAATAGTCACTAACAAAAGATTCTCCATCGTCTTCGCCATGTGATGAATTGGTTTGTGTAATATAGAGTTTATTGTTTGAAGTTTCCCATGTACCTTCACTCCAATATTTTTCTCTTCCATATTCTTCATCCCAAGCCTCCCCGTACAATTTCCATTGACCATTAGCATAGACAGTAAGTTCTGTCTTTTCCCACCAGTCAGAACCTTGTTCCTCAGAGACCCAGGTTCCGATAAGAGCTTGATCGTGGGTTGTGGGATCTGCGGGTTCGTCATCATCATCGCTGCCACATGAAGTGGCCAATCCGCTGATAAGTGCTACTACGAAGAATAGCATAAGCGTTCTTAAAGTCTTTTTCATCTTTATTGGTTTAATTTGGTTAGTTATATAGAAGTCGCGTTATGACTCCATTTATTTGATTTGTTACATGCAAGTCGTGTAGATAACTTTCAGACAGCTTGTCAAATAAGTAAAAAAGTAAAAGAAGTTCCCACCAAATAATTATCGTTGGGAACTTCTTTTATATAGATTGTTATTAGTCTTCGTTGAGGTTTACGCGTTTGAAATCAACAACTACGAGACCTTTGGTAGTATTGTCAAGGAACTGACCAACAGTGATTTTTGCATCCTGAACGTATGCTTGTTCAAGAAGACAGCTTTCTTTAAAGAACTTGTTGAGACGACCGTTGGCAATGTTCTGAATCATAGCTTCGGGGAGGTTTGCAGCTTTTGCTTCGCCGGCTTCTTTCATAATCTGGCGACCCTTTGCAGCTTCTTCTTCAGTGATCCAGCCTTTGGTGATGTTGCTCTCGATGTGGTCTTCAGAGTCGAAGTGATTCGGATTGAGACCTGCCTTTTTAAGTGCAACCTCCTGAGCTTTCTGAATTTGTTCCTGTTTGGTTTTCTCAATTGCAACGGCAACTTCCTGGTCGATAGTTTCCTGAGGAACATCGTTGCGAGAAACAGCAACCGGGTTCATTGAAGCAATCTGCATGCAGACTTCGCGACCCACCTGAGGGTCAACGCCCTCAAGATTAAAGCCTACGATAGCAGCGAGTTTATCGTTAAAGTGGTTGTAAGAAGCAACAGTGGCAGCTTCAAGCCATTCGTAGTCACCAAGCTCCATCTTTTCACCGGTTTTGCCGATTTCGTCTGTGATATGCTCAGCAACTGTGCGACCATCGTATGAAGTGTTCTTGAGTTCATCAAGGCTCTTAGCTTTATTTTCAAGCGCAACTTCAAGCACTTTTTTTGCAAGTGCGCGGAAAGACTCGTTTTTAGCAACGAAGTCTGTTTCGCACTTTAAGGTAGCGATAGCTGCAAAATTACCGTTAGTGCCGGCGAAAACACATCCTTCAGATGCATTGCGGTCTTCACGTTTAGCAGCAACTGCCTGACCTTTTTTACGGATTATTTCGATAGCTGCGTTGATATCGCCGTCGGTTTCTGCGAGCGCATTTTTGCAGTCCATCATTCCTGCACCGGTCATGTGGCGCAGTTTCTTAATATCTTCAATGCTTACAGCCATTGTCGTTATTTTGTGAATTGGTTATTATCTATTTTAAAATAAAAAGGCGCGTCCCTGCCGGGGCGCGCCCGTTATGGGTGTTTTATTCGGCTGTTTCAGTTTCTTCAACTGTTACAGTCTCTTCAGCTGCGGGAGCATCGTTGCGACGAACGCGACGGCGCTTGGGAGCTGCTTCAGTTTCATTGTCTTTTTCTTCGGGAGCGTCTGCCTTTTCAACTTTACGCTCTTCAAGACCTTCTGCCATGGCATCGCAAACAGCGCCGAGGATAAGCTCGATGCTCTTTGATGCATCATCGTTAGCAGGGATTACGTAATCTACATCTGCAGGGTTCGAGTTGGTATCAACGATTGCAAACACAGGGATACCGAGGCGTTTTGCCTCTGCGATCGCAATGTGTTCTTTCATTACGTCGATTACGAAAAGTGCCGAAGGAAGACGACCAAGGTCAGCGATAGAACCGAGGTTCTTTTCAAGTTTCGCACGTTGACGTGTGATCTGAAGTTTTTCGCGTTTTGACAGATTGTCGAATGTGCCGTCTTTTGCCATCTTGTCGATGGTGGTCATTTTCTTCACTGCCTTGCGGATGGTGGGGAAGTTGGTGAGCATACCGCCGGGCCAACGTTCAGTTACGTAGGGCATGTTGATAGCGCTCACTTTTGTTTCGATTGCTTCTTTGGCCTGTTTCTTTGTTGCTACGAAGAGAACCTTCTTACCGCTCTTTGCAATCTGTTTGAGGGCATTGGCTGCTTCTTCGATTTTTGCTGCAGTCTTGTATAAATCTATAATGTGGATGCCGTTGCGCTCCATAAAGATATAAGGAGCCATTGCGGGATTCCATTTGCGCTTGAGGTGACCGAAGTGTGCGCCTGCCTCAAGGAGTTGGTCAAATGTGGGTGTTGCCATTTTTTTTGATTTTGTTTACGTTCTTTTTTTATTCAACCATGGGGTAGGGAACGTGTCCATCCGCCTGGTTTAGATACTAAACACAATGCGCTAAGCGCATAAAATTGTATTCTCGTTGCAGAATCCCAATGATTAACGTTTTGAGAACTGGAAGCGTTTGCGTGCTTTGGGACGACCCGGCTTCTTACGTTCAACTTCACGGGGATCACGAGTCATGAAGCCTTCTTTGCGAAGTGCTGATTTGTCCTCGGGATTAATCTTTACAAGCGCACGTGAGATTGCAAGACGAAGTGCTTCTGCCTGTCCTTTGTAACCGCCTCCGTCAAGATGCGCTACGATGTCATATTTCTCTGCTACATCAAGTGTGGTGAGAGGTTGCTTCACTACATACTGGAGAATAGAAGAGGGGAAGTATACGTCTAACGGACGCTTGTCGATTACGATGTTGCCGTTACCCTCGGTGAGATATACGCGGGCCACTGCTGCCTTACGGCGACCAATTGCATTTACTTTTTCCATCTTCTTTCTTATTTCATTTTATTGATGTCCATAACGATCGGGTTCTTGTCTCCGAAGGGATGTTCTGCTCCGTTGAAGACGTGAAGATTGGTGAGCTGTTTGGCTCCAAGCTTGGTCTTGGGAAGCATACCCTTTACAACCTTGATAAACAAGGGGTGTTTGCCCTTCATTGTTACCTTATATGATTTTTCCATAAGGTCGCCGGGAGTGTAGCTGCGCTGTCCGCCGGGGTAACCGGTGTAACGAAGATACTCACGCTTGTTCATCTTGTCGCCGTTAAGGATCACCTTGTCGGCGTTGATTACAATCACGTTGTCTCCACAGTCCAAATTGGGTGTGTAGTCTGCTTTGTTTTTGCCACGCAGGATTTTCGCAATCTTGCTGCAAAGGCGACCGAGAACCTGATCGGTTGCATCGATTACCACCCACTTCTTTTCGATTGTAGCGGGGGTGGCTGAAATGGTTTTGTAACTTAAGCTATCCACTTTATTAATTTATTTTTAATTAGTTATGCGCCTCTCTTTCATGACTCCGGACGGCCAAAGCCCATCGTCAATCCCCAAAAGGCATTTTCGACTGGATATAATCGGCTCGCAAAATTAATAATTTATTCTTTAATATGCAACTTTATATGTGTTTTGCTATGTTAATTTTTATTATTTCCCCTCTTCCCCGGAATTATAGTATTATTCTGTTAAGTCTCTCTCGGAAATTAGTTTATATCGAATTAACTTTTAGAATCAACAAAATTTTCATAGGCAAATGTGGCACGTGTGCCGGGACATCCCATTATCGTCAAATGTAGGACGTGGCGTGCCACGTCTGATTGTTACGATGAGGTAAAACGATGGTGTTTACCCAGACGTGGCACGCCACGTCCCTACACATGCCGACGCATTTCTCACCTCAACAATTAGAAATAGTCCCTACTTTTTCCTATGTCTCCCCGGCCTGTCGGGGGGAGGCGTTGACTAAATACTCGTTACTTTCTTCGTTACTTTATTCAGACTTGGCACGTGTATTTTATAAAATTTAGCTATTTTTGCATTTGCGCAGTCAGCACTGCTTAAACCGCATTATGAGTACTCCAAATCAAACTAAAATAAATATTGCCGTGTTTGCTTCCGGCAATGGGTCGAATGCTCAGAATATAATTGAGTATTTCAATTCTTCTGATTCAGTAGGAAGGGTCGCATTAATCGTTTGTAATAAAAAGGATGCCTATGTTTTGACCCGGGCTGAACAGCTTGGTGTCCCGGCTATTGTATTATCGCGCGCTCAGCTCAATGACCCTCAATATATTCTTCCGATTCTTGAAAAGTATAATATCGATTTCATTGCTTTGGCCGGTTTTCTACTCATGATTCCCTCTTTCCTTATTGAGCGTTACGAAGATAGAATTGTTAATATTCACCCTTCGTTGCTTCCTAAATATGGAGGGAAGGGAATGTATGGTCATTTTATTCATGAGGCCGTGGTGGAAGCACGCGAATCAGAATCGGGAATTACTATTCACAAAGTAAACTCTTCGTGCGATGATGGCGAGATTGTTTTTCAAACTTCCATAAATATTGCCCCCGATGACACAGCCGATGACGTGGAAGCGAAAATTCATGCGCTTGAAAAGATGCACTATCCCCGGGTGATTGATGAAATGTTGCGTTAGTGAAAAATTGTATTAAATATAATATTGATAATCAATATAATAAGCATAAATTTTATATCTTCGGGCAATTCTGATTAATCCAATTCATTTTAGATGTGTCATATTGTTGACAGCTTTGGATTAACGCTTATTATGAAATCAAGACTTATTATCAGTTCAATTGCTCTGATGCTTCCCGCATTTATTTTTGCCAAAGGCAATATAACGGGAAATGTAATAAACAAGGAGAGTGGCGAGCCTATGGATTTTGTTACAGTGCAAATCATAGACAGCAAAACAAAAAAGCCGCTTAACATATCAGTTTCTACAAACGAAGACGGTTCGTTTACGTTGCCTTCAATTCCGGATGGCTCCTACGTGGTGCAGATAATGAACGTAGGCTCCGTAAATCAGGATCGTCCGGTCACCGTAAAAGGTGAAAATGTGAATTTAGGAACAATCCGATTGGCCGACGATTCCAAAATATTGAAAGAGGTTGTGGTGGAAGGAGTGCGGTCGCAGATGAGATTTGAACTGGACCGTAAGGTGTTTCAAGTGGATGCAAATATCGCTTCTGCCGGTCAATCGGCCAGCGAACTTCTTGAATCGATTCCTTCAGTAGAAGTTGATCAGGACGGAGAGGTTTCTCTCAGAGGAAACTCCTCGGTGACTGTTTGGATTAATGGTAAGGAGTCGGGATTGTCGGCCGATAACCGTGCGCAGATTCTCGAGCAGATTCCGGCCGAAACCATAGAACGTATAGAAGTTATCACCAATCCGTCGGCAAAATATAGCCCGGAGGGAACTGCCGGTATCATCAATATCATTCTTAAAAAAGACCGTCGGGGAGGTTACTTCGGTTCGGCCGAACTTTCGGCAAATACGCGCGGAGGCGGCAACGCTTCGGTTAATATCAATTACAACACATCGCGTTTCGACTCTTATGCAAGCGTCGGCTTCCGCATGCGTCATAATTCCGGTGGCAGCGTGATGAGGCGTCTCTTTGATAACGGAGATTTTACCAATTCTGACGGAAAATCAAGAAATCACGGTAATAATATTTTCTTCCGTCTCGGAACCACTTGGCATGTCACGGATAATGACGATTTATATCTGAATGGGTTCGGTATGTTTGGTCACAGATATGGCCATACTTCAACTTATTATTCTTCCAATATACCCGGTCAGTGGCTTTCAGATTTCCAATTGTCGCGCAACAGAGGTGACAATCGGGGCGCCCATGCTGAGTTCGGTTATACACATAAATGGTCGGATACACACACAATCGATGCCAACATAGGTTATAACCATTGGGGTGGACCCTCGTGGAATTCATACCTTGAAAATCAAGTTTGGCCTGTCGACGGCACACATCTCGATGAATGGAACGATGATGCTTATCGCGAACAGGAGATGCCGATTAATGTGAACAGTGTGGAGGCTAAGTTGGATTATTCAAATACGTTTAATCAGTATTTGAAGCTTGAAGCCGGATTTAACGGAAATTATTCTCACGAAAATTCGCCCAACACAACTTGGCTCGGCACTTCCGCGAGCGATTTGCAACTCGCCCCGCAGCTTTATAACAGATTCATATACAGTAACGATGTTTCTGCACTATATTTCACTCTTGGCGGCAAGACAGGGAATTTCAGTTACTCGGGCGGCCTTCGCGGTGAAGCTTGGCAAGTTCGTTCACGTTCGCTTGAATATGGAGAAACAAAGGATGACGTGCCTGAATTTAAAGTTAATAAATTCGCTCTCTTTCCTTCGCTCTATCTTTCGTATGCACTTCCCTACGACAACGAACTTCAAATAAATTATACCCGTCGAATCCGTCGCCCCTGGGGTGGTCAGCTAAATTCTTTCCGCGATATATCAGATCCCACGGCAATATCGTATGGTAATCCTCAGTTGCAGCCTGAATATTCAAATTCGTTTGAACTCAACTATCTCAAAAGTTGGACATATCACATGATTTCCGTGTCGGCCTATCTTCGTCAGGCTTCAGATGTGATGAGCAGATTGAGCTATATGGACGGCGATGTGATGTATTCTACTTGGGCAAACGTTTCTAACAGAATGAACTCGGGTATGGAAATTGTTGCGAAGAACCAGCTTTTTGCAAATTGGCTTGATCTTACCACTACGGTAAATCTTTATAATAACCACATTTCGGGTTGGTCGTATGATATAACTTCCATAACCAGCGGAAATAAAATATCTCTTTCAAACAAGAGCCAGAATTCTTTTGCATGGGATGCCCGAATGATGGCCAATGTGAAATTCCCATGGCAAATCGCTTTGCAGGCCACCGGCCGTTACTCTTCTTCTCATAAAGAAGCCCAAGGTTCTCACCAGGGGGGATGGAGTGTCGACCTCGGGTTGCGTAAAACTTTTGGAGACTGGTCGATTTCGTTAAATTGCCGCGATGTGTTCAACTCGCGAAAATGGAAAAACACTACCATCGGCGAAAACTACGAGCAGTATAACGAGCGCTGGCGTGCCGGACGTCAAGTCCGACTCACCATCAAGTACTCTTTTGGCAACATGAAGGCAAAGCGAAATCGTTCGCAAGATATGGAGCCGATGGATTCGTCAGGTTACGGTGAATCAGAAATATAAAGATAAGTTAATATTGCAAATCAGAAAACAACTTATCGCAAAACAGATAACAACTTATCGCAAAACAGATAACAACTTATCGTAAAACAGATAATAACTAATTACAAGTAAATAAAACTTAGTTATAAAAAGATAAAACTCGTCCTATTGGATGCTTCGTGCTTATTATCCAATAGAACGAGTTTTATCTTTTTATATATACTTTTGCAGGGGGTGTGGCGGCCGCATGTCAGCCAAAAAGGGCGTGAAGTGCAAGAAAACGATTCAAAGTATCCTCCCCGTGGCGTGCCATTGAGGCCATAACCTTTTCTATTGACTTTTCTTCCTCTAAATTCCCCGATTTTGAGTAAAATTTGTCGGCATAGCACACCAGTTTCTCTTCCAAAGAGACGGGTGTCATGTCGCGGAGGGGGAGTGGAAGTTGTTGCCTTTTGATATCTTCTATTGTTAGTCCGGCCCCGGTGTGTCGTTCGCACACAAGCGCATGCCTCGGAAGGCCCTCCTCCTGCAGCAACTTGCTCCCCTCAACTCCATGACAAATATATGGTTTGTCTCCGAAGCATAGAATCCCCGGTGCATCGCATAGGAAAATGCCGATATCGTGAAGCATGGCGGCTTCCTCCACAAATTCCCTGTCGATGTCCAGATTGTGGGCTGCGGCACATTTCAGGGCCTTATCAGCAACCAGCCGACTGTGCGTTATTAAAATTTCGCGCAGTCGGCTTTGGTTCTGATAGTATTTGTCAATGATCCGATTGTAATCGATCATTTGGATTTTGATTAATCAAATTCGATAATTTCACACCATCCGTGTGTGTCAGGCTCTGTGCCATACTGGATGCCACGAAGCTTATTGTAAAGACTGGTGGTGACAGGGCCGGCTGCTTCCATGCCATATTCAAACACGCGACCATTGTCAAGGTCGGTGATCTGGCCTATGGGAGAACAAACTGCAGCTGTACCGCAGTTGCCCACTTCGTTAAATTCTGCCAATTCCTCGTAAGGTATGTGACGTTGCTCAACTTCAAGACCCATATCGCGTGCAAGCTGACGCAAACTCATATTTGTGATAGAGGGAAGAATGGTTTCACTTGCCGGGGTTACGTATGTATTGCCTTTTACTCCATAGAAGTTGGCTGCACCGGCTTCGTCAAGGTATTTCTTCTCTTTGGGATCAAGATAAATCATCACAGCATAGCCGAGATCGTGTGCCTTTTGACCTGCTACAAGCGATGCCGCGTAATTTCCGCCAATCTTGATAGAACCTGTGCCTTTGGGCGCAACGCGGTCGTAATCACGAGACAAACATACTTTGGATGGTTTGAAGCCTGCCTTGAAATAAGGTCCAACCGGAGTGACAAGCATGATCACCATGTACTCTTCTGCCGGGCTCACACCAATCTTCGGTGAAATACCGATTTCAAGCGGGCGGATATAGAGGGATGCTCCTGATTCGTAGGGTGGGATGAAACGCTCGTTCAGTTTAACAACCTTGCGAACCATTTCTTCAAACAGTTCAATGGGCATTGGTTGCATGGCGATGCCTTCTGCACTGCGGATGAAACGCTTTGCATTTTCCTCCATGCGGAAAATACGGACTTTGCCGTCTGCACCTCTGAATGCTTTCAGACCTTCAAACGATTCCTGACCGTAGTGAAGACAGCTGGCGGCGATGTGCAAGGGAACATATTCTGAATCGCTTACTTCGATTTCTCCCCATTTGCCGTCTTTATATGTGCATCTCACGTTGTAATCGGCTTTTACATAACCGAATGGGAGATTACCCCAATCAAGATTTGGCTTTTCCATGTGTTTTTGGTGTTAGATATGTTATTGGTTTAATGTTTTTGAATTGTTGCTAATTTCAAGTAGCTGTTAACAAAACCTATTAGTTGATAAATCAAATATTAGTTGATAAATCATACTTATAGTTGCTGTCGACAAAACTTATTAGTTTATAACTCAAATTTAGTTTTATACAGCCACTTTGCATGTCAGATCTCCAATTTTCACGATATAGACTCCATGCGCCGGCAATTGCATTTGCGACTTCCCGGCCGGAAGTGTCTCGTTACTGACCATCCTTCCGAGTATTGTAAAAATCTTTATCTGGGTCTGATGGTTGCAGTTAACGATTATTACTCCACTGGCAGCCTTGATTTCTATATCAGTTTCTCGAATCACGCTTTTGGCGTCTGCGCGTTCTGTCTTTACCGGTTCCCATGTGCGTGTTGCCGACATTGCGGGTACAGTCGCCACTATTCCGACAAATATCAGAATAAAAAGTTTCATATATTTGGAGACAGTAGCGTGCATGGTTCTCGTTTATTTTGAGAGAGTAACGTGCATGGTTCTCGTTTTCTGAATTGAAGAGCTGACTTTGCTATGCTTCAATGTGTAAAATTACAAAAAAAAATTCTCTTTGCACACAATATTTCAATAAATTTAATTGAGCCGTTTAAACTTTTTGTCCAATTCCCAAATTCTCAAAATGTCCAATTCTCAATTTGTCCAAACGTCCAAACATCAAATTGTCAAATTGTCAAAATGACAAGATGTCAAAACGTCAATATGACAAAACGTCAAAGTGTCCACTTCGACCCTAAAAAAATAGGGTGTGCCAAAAAAATTGGCACACCCTGTTTTTATAATCAAGCTTCAATTATTTCTTAGCTTCTTTCTGCATCTGCTCTTTGAGTGCCTGGAGGGCTCCGAGGTCACCAAGAGTTGTTTTCTCGATTGCAGGGGCTGCTGCAGGAGCTTCCTGCTGACGCTTTTCTGCACGACGGCCTGCATTTGCTGCACGACGTTCTGCCTTAGTTGCGTCTTCTGCAATGCGGCTGTGGCTCAGAATGATGCGTTTGTTGTCTTTGTTGAATTCGATTACCTTGAAGTCGAGTTCATCACCAAGTTTTGCCTGGCTGCCATCTTCCTTAACGAGGTGCTTGGGAGTTGCAAAACCTTCAACACCGTGGTCGAGGCTTACTACTGCGCCCTTGTCAAGAACTTCGATGATTTTGCCTTTGTGAACAGAACCTACAGTGAAGATTCCTTCAAATACATCCCAGGGATTTTCCTCAAGCTGCTTGTGGCCGAGGCTGAGACGACGGTTGTCTTTGTCGATTTCAAGAACCTGAACTTCGATATCGTTGCCGATCTGAGTGAATTCGCTGGGGTGTTTGATCTTCTTGGTCCAGCTGAGATCGCTGATGTGAATAAGACCGTCAACACCTTCTTCGATTTCTACAAATACACCGAAATGAGTGAAATTGCGCACTTTTGCTGTGTGGCGGCTGCCAATTGCATATTTCTCTTCGATATTTTCCCAAGGATCGTTCTTGAGCTGCTTGAGGCCAAGGCTCATCTTGCGTTCCTCACGGTCGAGTGTAAGGATAACTGCTTCGATTTCATCACCTGCCTTAAGGAAGTCTTGTGCGCTGCGAAGGTGCTGGCTCCAGCTCATTTCGCTAACGTGGATAAGACCTTCAACGCCGGGCTGTACTTCAACGAATGCACCGTAATCTGCCATTACAACTACGCGGCCTTTGATGTGATCGCCAACTTTGAGATTGGGATCAAGGTTGTCCCAAGGATGGGGCATGAGTTGCTTGATGCCGAGAGCAATACGCTTTTTCTCGTTGTCGAAGTCGATGATAACGACTTTGATATCCTGGTCGAGTTCAACAACTTCGTGAGGATCCGAGATGCGGCCCCAGCTGAGGTCGGTGATATGAACGAGACCGTCTACGCCACCGAGGTCAACGAATACACCGTATGCAGTGATATTCTTAACTTTACCTTCGAGAACCTGACCTTTTTCAAGCTTGGAAATGATTTCTTTCTTCTGCTGTTCGAGTTCGGCTTCGATAAGTGCTTTGTGGCTTACAACTACGTTCTTGTATTCCTGGTTGATTTTAACAACCTTGAATTCCATTGTTTTGCCAACGAATACATCATAGTCGCGGATGGGGCGAACATCGATCTGTGAACCGGGAAGGAAGGCTTCGATGCCGAATACGTCGACAATCATACCACCCTTGGTGCGGCTCTTTACATATCCCTTGATGACTTCGTCGTTCTGAAGCGCTTCGTTCACGCGATCCCAGCTGCGTGTCTGGCATGCCTTCTTGTGGCTCAGACGGAGCTGTCCGTTTTTGTCTTCAAGCGTTTCAATATATACTTCTACTTCATCCCCTTCTTTGAGGTCGGGATTATAGCGGAATTCGCTTACAGGGATGATTGCATCCGACTTCATGCCGATATCAACGCGCACTTCACGCTTGTTGATCGATTTCACGGTGCCGGTTACAACTTCGTTTTCTTTTGCTGTCTTAAGCGATTCGTCGTAGGTATTCATTAATTCCTCACGGCTTTTCGCACCAACAGTCGAGCCACTTTCGTAGCTTTCCCAATCGAAATCCTCGATCGGGCTTTGAACTTTTAATTCGCTCATTAAAAAGTTAATAATAGGGTTAATAATTCTCTTCCTACGGCACGCTTTGCCGTAAGCATTGCAAAATTAATACATAATTTGCGCTTTTCCAAATGTTTACACTCCTTTTTTGCTTTTTTTCATTTGTGATTCTCTTTTTTTTGAGTAAATTTGCACGGCATGGACCTCAAATGGTCTGATTTGTTTATTTTAATTTTTAATTTTATGAAGAAATTCTTTTACTCTGCTTTGGTTGCCTCGGCTTTCTTGCTTTCTGCGTGTGCGCCTACTCCTCAAAAATTAGTGGATAAAATTCAGAGCGGCGAGGAACTGTCTGAAAAAGATTACACCGTGGCTTTCGATTATTCAAATAAAATGCTCGATATCATTAATGATTCAATTGCTGCTCATCAGGGCGATTTCCCGGCTATTATTCAGGCTCTGAAAAATATTGATGATGAATATCCCGAAGCCAATATTATCGTTCAGCAACTCCTCGCGACGGACCCTGCTACTCTCGATGAAAAAAATCGTCAGCTTTACGACAATCTGATTAAGAATATCGACGCCATGACGGCATCGGTGGCTTCCGAAGGCCCCGTGATTCGACATCAGTATGCTTCTCCCGACGAGGATCTGAACTCTGATGAAACCATTAAAGCCGATTCTCTTGTTGTTCCGGCCTCGAATGAAGTGAAACTTTCTGATAAAAATGTTGCCGGTGGCAACTCGGCCAACGATAACGCGAATTCTGCTGCTAAAGCTCAGAAATAAGCTAAGTAACCATATCAAATAAAAATAAATAGATTATGACATTTTCTGAATCAATTAAATCCTGTTTTTCAAAGTATGCCGAGTTCACAGGTCGCGCTTCGCGTTCCGAGTTCTGGTATTTTACTCTTTTTTATTTAGTGGTTTATGGTGTGCTTTATGGCATTGGTTCGGCCTGTGACAGCACATTCTTCATGATTTTGGCCGGCCTCTTCTCTTTGGGCTGCCTTTTGCCCTCATTGTCAGTGGCTGTGCGCCGCATGCACGATATCGGAAAAGGGGGTGGTTGGATTTTTATATCTTTCATTCCTCTTATCGGCTCTATCTGGTTCATCGTTCTGGCTTGTCAGGATTCCGAGCCGGGAGCCAATCGCTTTGGTGCAAATCCAAATGTGTACGGTCCAACTCCCGACAGCTTCTAAGACGACATTCCGCGGTAACAGCCGCAGTCTAAAATCATATCAGATAAAAAATCCGGGCAAACCCAAAAAGGTTGCCCGGATTTTTTATCTGATAGGAGATGACGCGAGTTGTTATTTATAGCGTGCCCATTTAATTATTTCAACGATTGTGGGTTTCTTTCCATACATGAATATGCCTATGCGGTAGATCTTGGCACACAGCCAAATCATGAATATAAACGAGATGTAAAGAAGCACAATTGATAGAGCTGTTTCCCAGAATGGAACCCCGAACGGCATGCGAGACATCATTGTCATCGGCGATGTAAGCGGAATGATGGATAGCCAGAAAGCGAGTGTTGAATCGGGGTCGTTTATAATGCTCATCGAGCCCACTATACTCAAAATTATAGGCATTGTGGCAATTGACGAGAGTTGGCTTGCGTCCTGAACATTGCTCACCGCCGAGCCGATCGCCGCGTAAACGGATGCGTATAGCAGGAACCCTCCGATGAAGAATAGAAGTGTGAACACAAATAGACTTATCAGGAACCACGGGTCGGTGAATTGAGCTATCATGCCCGACACTTCTGTCGGTATATCTCCTCCAAAATTTTCAGGTGTAAGGAATGGAATCGCCACCGAAGTCGCAACCCCTATCAGCACCCCCCATATCAATATCTGGGTAACGGCCACCAGACCGACACCGACAATTTTTCCAAGCATGAGCTGGAACGGTTTCACCGACGACACAACAATCTCGAGAACGCGGTTGGTCTTCTCTTCGATTATAGAAGTCATAACCATTTGGCCATAGATAAGAATAAACATATAGAGCACCATGTCCATCACCAGTGCGATGATGTAGGACAACTCTGAAGATGTCTCTGTATCTTCATCTTTATCAATTCTTACTGTCTGAAGCGAGATGTCTGATTTCGACTTGTTTATTATATCTGTCAGCCCCGGAATATTATAATGGCTGAGGCGCGCATCTTCGATGGCTCGATTCAGCTCTCCGGTGATATAAGCATCGGTCATCATCGGGATGGCTCCGCGTGAAAGCAGTGTAATGGTGCTGGTGGAGTCGGAGAGAACGTTATTGCCAATCACCAGTATCGCTTCATTGTCTTCATCGGCACGCAGTTGGTCGGGGGTGCCGTCGGAAAGTTTGAATTCTATTTCATCGTTGCTCTGAAGTCTGCTTCCAATCTCATGGGTGTTATCAAGCACCGTCACAACTTTCTTGTCGTGAGAACCGAGAAACATAAAAAATGTCGGGGCAGCCATAATCGCGAGCATCAGAATCGGCATCAGGATTGTGGTGATGATAAAGCTTTTGCGTCTTACGCGTTCAAAATATTCTCTTTGAATTATGAGTGATAATGGATTAGCCATTTGCTTGATTTTTAGCCGGGTTATACATTGGTGGTTGGGTGGGGGAGGATACCATATCGTTTTCGTTCACTGCACGCAGGAAGATATCATTGATAGATGAAATTATTGGTTCAAAACCATATAGTTCCACATTCTTGTTAAGAATATCGATCGCATCGCGTCGTTGAACATCGTCGGGAAGCTGAAGAGTGGCCTGATGATTTCCCAGCATATCGTCATTCTGAATCACGGCATTTGCCCCAAGTCGGTCGGACGTCTCAAGAAGTTGAGCAGGGTCGCCGTTAAATATCACTTTATAACGACCGTCCGAGTACCTTTTACGAATGTCGGCCACGGGGCCTGAAAGAATATTGCGCGAATGGTTTATCAGTGTGATATTGTCGCAAAGTTCCTCAACGCTGGCCATGTTGTGGGTTGAAAAGATAACCGTCGAACCCTCATCGCGCAGTCTTAATATCTCACGCTTCAGCACCTCGGCGTTTATTGGGTCGAAGCCGGAAAAGGGCTCATCGAAAATCAGAAGTTCCGGCTTGTGCAGGACAGTAATTACGAATTGAACTTTCTGAGCCATTCCTTTTGAAAGTTCCTCGATTTTTTTATTCCACCAGTCCATTATGTCGAGACGTTCAAACCATTCGCGCACCCGGGCGTTGGCTTCGCGCTTGTCAAGTCCCTTGAGGCGGGCAAAGAAAAGTGCCTGTTCGCCCACTTTCATTTTCTTGTAAAGACCTCGTTCTTCGGGCAAATAACCGATATTTGACACATCGGAGGCTGTGAGCTGTTTGCCATTGAAATAGACCGTGCCGCTGTCGGGGGCTGTGATGTGATTGATAATGCGTATCAAGGTGGTTTTGCCGGCTCCGTTCGGACCCAACAATCCGTAGACTTGACCGCGAGGCACCTCTATCGACACATTGTCGAGTGCCTGATGACCAACAAAGGTTTTGCTGATATTTTCAGTTGTTAATATATTTTCCATTATATTTCGGTTGGATACTTTCTTTTATTTTGGATTTTCGTAAAAAGAATAAACCACTCTTTTGTGTGTGAGGCGTGGCGATTTTAGCTTGACTTGTGATTATTGATGTGGTCCAGCAATTCTGCGGTCGTAATGCCCAGTCGGTTCATTTCCTGAAGCAATGCCGGAAGCGAACTGTTGAAGAATTCCGATCTCCGCTCTTGCATCACTTTCGAAACAGCGTCTGTGGCAAGTATGAACCCCATGCCCCTTCGGGGATTAATCACATTTGTGTCTTGCAGATATTCCAAGGCTTTAAGCACTGTGCGCGTGTTAACTCCAAGTTCAACTGCGAGTTCGCGTACGGATGGAATTTTTTCGCCCACCACCCACTTGCCCTCGATTATGCAATTGAATGCATAGTCCGAGATTTGGCGGTAGATAGGTTTGTTATCACTGAATTCCATCATAGATTATGCTTTTTCAATATCCTGTAGTTCAAGATTAACATTACTATCACATACAGGATGGTGAGTCCGGTGGTAAAATAGAAAAATGATGAATGAAAAACTTGATTCACAAGCTGTTGGGTTGTTTCATCGGGATTGTATGATGTTCCTTCTATACCGGCCAGAAAACCTTCGTTAAAGGCCATACTGAATCCGCAGAGCGCTCCTAATGTTCCCATCACGATCTGAATTCCGAATACCGAAAGTATGCCCTTGATTATCCTGTTGGTGCGTACCAGTGTCACAACATAGAGACATGTGAGTATGCATGCCCATGATGTGAATAAATTTGATAATTTAGCTGAAAGTGAGTTCTCAAAATCTCCGGTGACCTGTGTGATTATCTGATCGAACATATCTGTATGAAGCGTGGGCATATTCTTATACAGTAATATGGCACAAAACGGAAGAAGCGAACAGATTATCGGTATATAAATCAGGAAATAAACTATGCGGAATATATATTTTTCACGTACGGGCACAGGTATGAGGCGTTCGATGATTCGCGAATCTCCGGATTTTGCAAGAATACAAGGTGAAAGGGAAGCCATGTAGCCCAAGATTGTCCAAAATATAGTGTAAAGGCCCACCTGCGCATATCCGTTAAGAGGGAGTAGAATTACTATTCCGGCTATTGCAGAGAAGATTACATACGCCAGAGTCTGCTTTTCTATCATGGGACGATAGAATTTTATCAACGACACTGTTCTCTTGAATGATATGCCTCGGGGTGCTGTTGCTTTTGTTAAATCCGAGCTGGCTGTCGGGCTGTCTTTCTGCATAATTATTCTTAATTTCAGTAACCTGTTATTTCTGAGTTGAGATATTCAAGCACAAGGTTCCGTTGTGGCGAATGGAGTGCTGAATAAAGAAGTCTCCAGTCTACGGCGGTGGTTGCTTCGGAATCTTCAGCGGGAACAATATTGAGCACGCGCCCAATCTGGGTTTCCGTGTAAATTGCATCTGCCATAGGCATGCGGCTCACTTCAAACGATATGCGCTCGGCCGTGCTTTCCGTGCTTCCGGCATATATCAAGTGCGATTTCTCCAATATGAGTGCTCCGTCATACAGGTTCTCGAATTCCGTAACCGAATGGGTTGAGATGATCACGGTCTGTTGGTTGGAAATTGATTTTCCGATGAGTTTGCGGAGCATTATCCTGCTGTCTATGTCAAGTGCATTTGTCGGCTCGTCAAGAAGAAGGGTGTCGACCCCGAGAGCAAGCACGTATGCAAGCTGCGATTTTTTGCGGTTCCCAAGTGAGAGATGCTCCAGACTCTCGTCGCCGGTAAGTCCGAATGATGAAAGATTCGAAATAAAGGTCTCGGGCGAGAAGTTCGGATAGAAGTGAGAATGTTGCGACGCGAATTGCCTTATGGATTTAGCAGGAAAATATTGGGTTTCCTCAAGCAAAAATACCCGGCCCATTTCAGAAGGTGACTGACTTGCCGGATCCGTGCCGCTAATCTTTATGCTCCCGCGTGTCGGGTGTGAGACTCCGGCAATCAGATGCAGGAGAGTTGTCTTTCCGGCCCCGTTTTCACCTGCAAGAAGGTGGATGCCAGGCTCTACGGCGGTTGTTATGCCCTGTAGAGCCGGCTTCCCCTTTCGCTGGTATGAAAACTCTATATTTTTTAATTCAATCATTATCGGTAGATAGAGTTATTTCCTGGGTGGATACTTATTGCTTTTAGTCGATGGCGGTGATGGTATAGCCCGCTTTCTTAAGTCCCTCAAGAATTCCTCTTTCACCGGGCAGATGACCTGCGCCTACCACTACAAGTATGGAAGTTCCGTTCATCTCATCTTTCAAGATATTGACCCAGTTGTCGTTTCTTTCATAAATCATTCTTTCCATTGTCTGAGGATTGTCGTTATCGGCATCCATGATCAATTCGTAAAGCTTGTTTATGTCATGGGCAATATAAGCGTTCGAGAGTTCTACTGCTTTGGTCCCTTCTTCGTCGGCTTCTTTCACGGTTTTAAGAAGAGATTCGAGCTGTTCGGAAATGGGACGTCCATAAAGCATATCTATCTGATAATCCATGGTTTCAAGTCCGGCCACTATTTTTCCTGCGGCAGCCGCACGATTCTGCATTGTGCCGTCGATGCCTTCAAGAGGATTGAGGTCGGGAAGTGCCTTGCTTGCCATTGCCGCTGCCATAGTGGTTGAGATAACGGCGGGTTTCACCATCTGGAGCATGCCGGCAAGTTGTTGCGAACTGCCAACATATTTTCCCCATACGGCTGTGAGGTCGGCTGTTTGTTCGGGAGTGAGCAAAATTGCAAGGGTGCTGTCGGTCGGTGCCATAAGTTTTTGTTGCATCGACATTATTACTGCCGGATCTGACATCTTTCTCATTTCGATTTCACCATACAGTTTGTCGATTCCATTTATTATTTCGGGCAAGCTTTTGATTGTGTCTACTGCCGAAAGGGGAGCGAAGTGATGTGTGCCAAGAACATAGCTTACTTTATCGTTTCCCGGTTTTTCCACTTTATACAGTATTTGTGCAGAGGCGCTGAAGCTTAAGGCTGCTGTAACAACGGCTGCAAGGGTAAGGATTTTTTTCATAATGCTTATTTATTTTGTATTTAGTTTTTATTGTTGTTGCGGTGTTGTAGTTGATTACAACACTGCAAAGTTAAGTATAAAAATTATTTCTGCAAAGGAGGATTGTGTAATTAACATATATTAACATTTGGTCATCTCTTTAAAATTTGTTAATTTTGTATTTTCAAAAGATTTGTAATAGCCTGCTTCCGGGCTATATGTATATGTTCGAAATTGTGACATTCAAGTAAGAAGTGTCTTGTAAGTATGTGTTAGAAATTATTTAACGTATTGAGTTATAAAGAATGTGGATGAAATTTAGGATTTGGCTGACGGCGTTATGGGATTCCATAGCAACAGAAGCCGGATGCTAAAGTTCGCCTCATAATTGATGAGGCAATGCATTAAATAATTTCGAACACATACTTAACATCATGTCTTTTAATCTACAGGTTATAAATATATAAATCATGTCTATTTTAAGTAAGCCCGATTTTCATCCTGCGTTTCTGGCGGGATTGAAGAATTATTCGGCGGCCCAGTTCAAACAGGATTTGACTGCCGGAATCGTTGTCGGTATTATTGCAATTCCTCTTGCCATTGCATTTGCCATTGCAAGTGGTGTGTCGCCGGCTGTCGGATTGGTAACGGCCATTATCGGTGGCTTTATCGTTGCTGTTTGTGGTGGTAATTCAGTTCAGATCGGAGGTCCCACGGGAGCATTCATTATTATCATTTATAATATAATTGCGGTCTACGGTCTGGGAGGCCTTGCGTTGGCTACTTTTATGGCCGGGTGTATCCTGGTGCTTTTAGGTCTTTTTAAACTCGGAACGGTAATTAAGTTTATTCCTTATCCTATTGTGGTGGGGTTCACTGCCGGTATTGCCGTTACGATTTTCTCAACGCAGATGCCCGATTTTTTCGGACTGACAATCAACGAGAAAATTCCCGGAGATTTCATAGGCAAGTGGGGTGTATATCTCCGCAATTTCGACACGGTGAACTGGCCGACCACAATTGTCGGGCTTCTTTCGTTGGCGATAATCATTCTTACTCCAAAGATTTCCAAGCGAATTCCGGGTGCGCTGACTTCTATTGTGGTTATAACGCTCGGTTTGTGGGTGGCGCGTAATTTCTTCGGGGTGGAAGGTGTGCAGACAATCGGTGACCGTTTCGGTGAGATTAATACTTCCTTTCCGGCGCCGCGTCTGATCAGCTTCAATATGGAGTCTATCAACATGCTGCTTCCCTCTGCGTTCACCATTGCAATGCTTGGTGCAATCGAATCGTTGTTGTCGGCAACTGTGGCCGACGGTGTTACAGGCGGAAGAACAAATTCCAATACCGAACTCATCGGGCAGGGTATCGCCAACATCACGGTTCCGCTGTTCGGCGGTATTCCCGTGACGGGCGCTATTGCCCGCACAATGGCGAACATCACTAACGGCGGCCGCACTCCGGTGGCCGGTGTGGTTCATTCTCTTGTTCTGCTGATTATTTTCCTTTTTGCAATGCCTCTTATCAATCAGGTGCCGATGGCTTGTCTGGCGGCGGTGCTCCTTATGGTGAGTTACAACATGAGTGGCTGGAGAACTATCAAAGGAATGGTAAATAATCCAATGGGTGATGTGTGGGTGTTGATTGTGACATTCCTTCTGACCGTGATTTTCGACCTTACCATTGCAATTGAAATCGGTATGCTCCTGGCAGTTGTGGTGTTCTTGCGTCGTGTCTCCGAAAATACAACTATTAAGGTTTATGGAGATCAGCTGGACGCTGCCGATTCGGATATGACTCAACACGAGGTGCTTGATCTTGCTCCCGGAGTGTCGGTTTACGAAATTGACGGTCCTTTCTTTTTCGGGGCCGCAACAAAATTTGACGAGATGATGCGAAATACTGCGGGTCCCAAGCCTTTTGTGAGAATCATCCGAATGAGGAGAGTGCCTTTTATAGATTCCACAGGTATTCATAACCTCCAGATTCTTATTGAGTCTTCTCATCAGGAGGGGATTCTCGTGGTGCTCTCGGGCGTTCGCGACAATGTGCGTGAAGCTTTGCACAAATCGCATATCGATTCGCTTATTGACCGCGAACATATATGCGACCACATTTCAAAAGCAGTTGTCGTGGCTAATGAGCTTGCACGCGAGCATAGTGTTAATGAATTTGCCGGAACAGGTGCGCACAATTGAAACTAATTGCACTATGCAAGCGTTATCAAATAAAAGTGTTCAATATTTAGGTACGAACGTTTGTATTTTAGTGCTAAGTTATCGGTGAATTTGGCCGTTAGCTTATCGTTTATTATTTTATGAATATGAAAACAAGAATTATATCTGTTTTGACTTTGCTTCTTTGCTTGATGCCCTTCGTTGGGTTTGCACAGGAATCTGACAAGCCGGTTGCGAAGAAAATTCTATTCATCGGCGATTCAATGACGGGGTGGCTTTCAGAGCGTCTCGAAGCTTATGGCAAACAAAATGGATTTGAAGTGTCCACAGTGGTCTGGGACGGTTCCACAATCAAAAAGTGGGGCACGGCTCCGCGTCTTAATTCAATTGTGCGTGAACAGAATCCCGATGCTATTTTTATCAGTCTTGGCATGAACGAGCTGTTTGAGGCTAATCCGGCTGCCCGTTTTCAATCTTCTCTTGATGCTATCAAGGGTGTGGCCGGAGATATACCCTTGATTTGGGTTGGTCCTCCTGCTTGGCCCGGTCATAATAAAGGGGAAACTATGAACAAGTGGCTCGCCGATCAGCTTGGCAACGGTCATTATTTCGATAGCTTCAATATGAATCTTCCGCGTCAAAGCAAATCTAATCCTCATCCCACACGCGATGGCATGATTTCGTGGATGGACCAGGTGATTGAATGGGTCAAGGACGACGGTTGCATCGCTCTGCCCGGATATACGGTTCCCACAGGTGAGAAGATGACTCGTCCGAAGACGTTTATTTACAAGAGAATGAAAGACGCTTTGTGATCATAATCACTAAGTAGCAACTTAAAATAATTTCGAACACATACATCAAGGCCCCGGCTCAAAATGCGAGTCGGGGCCTTGATGTTCTATCTATTAAAATTTCGAGTCGGGGCCTTGATGTTCTATCTATTAAAATTTATAGCCTAATATATTATTAAAATTTATAACCTAAGCTGAAAACCCACGCTTTTGTTACTCCTCCGTATGATTTGGTGAGGTTGCCTACCGTGCTCGACTTCCAGGCATCTATGCACCCTGCCATGTAGTGTGCGCTTATGCAGTAATGACCCAGAATCTCAAGACCGGTTCCCATTTTGACACCAAAATCGAAGGGGGCGGGCTTTTGAGAAAATAGGGGAGTATCGGCAGTGCCATTCACAACGAAACGTTTGTTTTTAAGGCGCGAGCTGAAAACGAATGATACGTATGGACCGGCTTCAACATTCCAGCGGAGATTGTCTGTTACGTTAAAGTGAAAGGCTGCCATAACGGGAATTGTGAAATTATGACTGGTTCGTTTGCCGGTTTGCGCTATCTCGGAAAACTGGCCCGCATAACCCTCGTCCGGTGATACTCCCATAAGAGTATAATGGCCCGACCGGGATTCATAGAAAAATCCGGGTTGAATACTGATGTAATCACGTAAATTAATGTCTACCGTGATTCCGAGGTCTATTCCGGTGCCCCAACTTTCATAGTGATAGGCATCCTCGATTGCTTTCGCTCCCAGTGTGCGGTTGGATGTGTTAACTCCTACGCGCGCGCCGAAAGTAAACATATTCGGACACTCGTCGGTGCTGAAAAAGTCGGAGGCATACGTGCCTGCTGTGGTTAGAACGCATAATGCGCCTGCTATTAATCGTTTCATAGCGCAAATTTAAGCATTTTTTTCTTTCTGCAGTGGTATGAAGAGACCTTTTATTTAAAAGTTTTCTATATCTTATGACTGTTCTATCCGCTTTTATTACTAATTTTGTATTCCAAATCTTCGTTCTCACACAATGAAGAGGTTTAATCATCTTCAATAAATTTTCTATAATCAATTGCTGCGATATGGGATTTTTATCTTCTCGGTATAACAGTCTGCTGGTTAATGCAAAAGACTATGTTTTTATTGTTTTGGGGCTGACACTCTATGCAGTGGGTTTCACGGCCTGTATTCTGCCTCATGAGGTCGTTATCGGGGGTATGGCCGGTGTCTCGACACTTATTTTCTTCGGTACAAACGGCCTTATTCCGGTGGCAGTCTCTTCTTATGCGTTGAACTTGATTCTGCTTGCTATTGCCTATAAAATTGTGGGGCGTACCTTCGTGCTGAGAACAATCTTTGGCGTAACTATCGTTGCACTCGCAATCGGTGTATGTGAAGGATTTTTCATGGGTCTGGGCCACCCTTTGATTCCTGACAGAACGGTTTCGCTTGTATTGGGTGCAATACTATGTGGTGTGGGAATCGGCACGTGTTTTATTCATAACGGTTCATCCGGTGGAACAGACATCGTGGCTGCCTGTGTGTCTAAAGTCAGCAATGCGAGTATCGGCCGTATTATGATTTACACGGATATGTTAATTGTGACGTGTTCAATTTTCTTGCCATTTACCGGCACCGTAGAGCAACGCCTCGAAGCAAGAATCCCGACCATAGTGTACGGTATCATGGTCACATTTATCGTCTCTTTCATTACCGACCAGATTATCAACACTAACCGGCAAGCCACACAGTTCTTTATATTCTCTCCTAAATGGGCGGAGATTGCCGACCGTATTCTTTCTGAGGCTCATCGTGGCGTCACCGTCATGGATGGCCAGGGATGGTACACAAAACGTGACATAAAGATTCTGATGGTCTATTGTCGCAAAATTGAATCAGTGACAATATTCCGCATTGTTAAAAGTGTTGATGAAAACGCTTTTGTAACCCAGGGTGCTGTAAACGGAGTGTATGGTCAAGGATTTGATAAGGTGAAGATTAAGATGAAGAAAGCCGGTAATTCCGGGTTACCGACTCATAAGACCGACAGTCGACTTCACATGGCAATTGGTGAAGACAATATCGACCACCGTGCCGGCGTCCGGCGTTCCAACTACGAGGAATAAAATTCACCACGTATTCTTTGCCCTTTAAGGGCAACCTGACTATTGTAAATTTGCATTGGATTGACTTGACTAAAAATTCTTTCGACACTTCTTTTGGGGGGAAGGATATGTCACTGAAATTTTTTTGAATCGAACTATACCGCTTATATAACTGATAATGAAGTTGTTTAACCTTGAAAAGATATTGACACTTCGTAGGTTTTCGTAAAAAGTTTAAACCCCTCAATAATTGAGTTAAGAATTTGAAAGTAATTTGAAATTTAATTTCAAATTACTTTCAAATTCTGTTTTCGCATTTATTCATTTATTTTCTTTTTCTTTGTTCCTAAGATTATTATTTCTTAGTAATAATGACATTATAATCGGAATAATCTCTTTAATCTAATAATATATACTAAAGAAGTCTTACAAATGTACGACTACATAGTATTATTTTTATAATCATAAAACCAAAACACATGAAACATTCAATCAAATTCTTGACTGGGATACTTACAGCCATCCTGTGCTCTTTCTGCCTTCATGCCGAGAGTTTTTCTACTGTTCTTACCTTTAATCAGAACGATTTTACATTTGAAAAGAACTCAAGTAATGAACTGTCCGTAACCTATAATGGGATGGATTATTCTTACATGACTACTGCTACGAGTCCTGCACTCCCAGTCATACGTTTCAGTATCCCCATCCCAGCAGAAAGTACTTATCAGAGTTGTTCACTGCAGGTAGTAAGGAAAAAAGCACTGTATCAGAACACATCAATTGCGGTTGCCCCGGAAGCAGTTCCCGCATCCGGTGATAATATTTCTTCAAGTTCTTATAATAGGAATTATAATGGAAGTGTGTCACCTGCTTCCACTTTGTCATACGTTGCTACTTCCACTTCTAAATATGGAAATGTAGTGCATATTAGTTTCTGTCCTTTCGAGTATAATTCAACATCGAAAGTATTATACATTGCATCAGATATATCTCTCGTAGTTAATTATACTACCGGAACCTCTTCAAATAGGTCTAATTATTATAATCCCGAATTAAAGGAAATTATGAAAAGTTTAATCAATATTCCAATAGAATCATCAACTGCAACGGGCTTTGTAGAAGATCATATCACTGATATTACGCTTGATAAAGAAACATGGGATTATGTGATAATAACAAGTGAAAAATTAATGGAAAATTTCGCGAAATTGAAAGATTTCAAAAATTCTTTAGGTATTCGTACAAAATTATTTACAGTGGAGGAAATTGCCTTAACTACTCCGGGAGCTGACAAACAAGAAAAAATTAAGAAGAAAATACAGGAACTTCAATCTACTTACAAGATTAAATACGTACTATTAGGTGGAGATGAGACTATAGTTCCAACGCGTAATTGCTACGTAAAAACAGGAAATTACGAAGATTTTACCCCTGCTGATAATTATTATATCTGTTTTAATGGTGCTTTCAATTGGGATGGTAACGGTAATGGAATATATGGTGAAGTTGACGATAATCTAAACTTTGATTCTCAGATTTTTATTAGCCGTCTTCCCGTAAGGACTCCTTCGGAAGTAGATAATTATATTTACAAATTATACTCATATCAGATATATGGTAATCGGTCGAGTAACAAGAATAAAATTCTTATGGGTGGTGCTAAACTTAATAAAAATTTTGGTAGTCACAGCGATGCCTATTTAATTGGGGAGAATTTCTATACTGAATACATCGAACCTTATTGGAACGGTGAGTGTATTCGCTTCTTTGATACTGATACTGATCTGGAGGGAGGAGCTAATTATGACTTTACACCTGATAATTTACAAAATGAGCTTAAGAAAGGGTATTCCTTTGTAGAAATTAATACGCATGGTAATACTACCGTTTGGGGTATGGAGTTAGACGACAGGTATCACGTATCCAACGCAAATTCGCTTACCAATAACGGATTAACGGTGATTACAACATCAGCGTGTCATACTAACGCCTTTGACAATGCTTATGACCCTTGTCTAAGTGAAGCCTTTATTCGAAGTAAAGCAGGAGGAATAATGAGTTATCTGGGCTCATCGCGATATGGATGGTTTTGGAGTAATTCTACTTCGGTAGGACCTTCTCTTCAATATGAAGGTGCTTTTTACGAGTCACTGATGGATCAAGATATCATTTATAATAATTATGCAAAATGTGTAGCCTATGCAAAAGCCCGTATGTTACCCTATTGTGATAATTATAATGCCTATCGTTGGCTTCAAATGTCTCTTAATCCTATTGGAGATGCTGAATTTCATGTATATACAGAGGCACCCACACGTCTTTCTGTACCGAAACTGTCTTATACAAATGGACTTCTCGAGATAGTTACAGATGACCTCGGATGTGATATCACTGTGTGTAGCTATGATGATGGGGGAGATTCATACTACTATTCGCTTAAAAGATCAAAGGGTGCGCTTTCTCTGAAAAATATTGACTTTAATGTGTATATCAGTATAACGCAACCCGGTTATCTTCCAATTATTTATAGAGGAGAATATACCCCCTCACTTGTTGCAGGGAAAAGCACAATGAAATTTATATCTGGAATTTCAAGAGATAATGTTCGATTAGCAAATGAAGAAGATGAGAATGAAATTGAGTCTATTTGGTCAGAGGGTGCAAATATGAATGTGAAAGTTAAACTCAGTAACAATCCTGAAGAAACTATTCTTATCGTCACCGATATTACGGGAAATGTGGTAGACAAAGTCAAAATGAATTCGGAGGAAGAAGATCAGACTCATTCTTTTTCAATCATTCCGGGATTTTATGTGGTGACTCTTTACACAGATGGCCAAATTTCTGATCAATCGAAATTTGCAATTAAATAATGCATATTAGAGAAATTTATTAGTAAAAATCTATTTTATCACCAACTTAATATATAAGTGAAAAATAATATTTTAATAATTATTTGGCAAATTTGCGGTAATTTATAAAAAATATTAGTATATTTACGGTAGAGATTCTTTGTTATGTGAGAATTGATTCTCAGACAGAATTTTCGGAGTCTTTTTGATTGGTGAGTTTTAAACAGCTTATAGATATTATCTAAAAAATATAATAAATGAAAAAGAAAAATAATTTTATTTTGACAGGAGTGTTGATGTTGGGTGGTGCGTTAAATTCATACGCAACAGAGTATCTTCCTACAAACGATTTCTTTACCGATGGACAGACTTGGCACCTTGAGCGCATTACCGGCACCGGAGATGATCAAACGTCTGCTGAGATAGAAGTGAGAGTAGACGGAGAGGAATTCGTTATGGCCGAATACAACGAAGATGGCAAAACCGATTATCTTCCGGCTTTATGCAAACGTCTGGTTGTGAAAGAAAATGATGAGGAGATAGGCACTTATATGGTATATCCGTTATCCGGTAAAATTCTGGTGAAGTCGGACAAAAAGAATGAATTTGTTGCTTTGCTTGATTTCAATTGTGGTAAGGTCAACACCATCAAGTTCTGTTCAAAGACTTATGATGTGACGGGCGTTGACTATATTTTTATCGGCAATCTTCTCCGCAAACGTGTTAAGTGCAATTCTGATGATTCAGAATGTAATTATGTATATGGTGTGGGAGCAAAAGAGTGGTCGTTAAGCTCTGATTATTGGCCTGACAATAGCACCTACAAATTAATTTCGATGACAACAGCTGAAGGTGTTGAGATCTCGCCTGAATCTCTCGACCGGCCGAAAGCTGAGTGTGACAACAAGTTCTGGACTCAAGACAAGAGGTGGGACATGGTTACATACTATCCGTTGTTTCCTGAGCAGGATGATGTCCACAGATATTGGAAAGTAGACGGAGAGATGACTTTAGGGCAAAAAGAGGGCGAAATGGTCTGCCCCCGCTATCTGGAATGTAATTCAGACTGGGAGCCACGAGTTCCTGAACTTTCTTACGCAGTCGTATCTTTAAATGATCAGGTTTATCAATATGACAATTCTGAAGACAGATTCCTGCTGGTTTATGATTTTAATGTTGAAGTTGGAGATCAGGCGGAGAGATTTAATGAGGAATCTGTAATAGTGAACATTGATGAAATCACCGTGAATAACCGTAAATTTAAACGCATCATCTTTGCCGGTGCCTCAGAAGAGAATGGTGATTATAAATACTGGGTTGAAGGTATAGGTGCTAACGGGAAAAATAAACTGAATATTTCCGTATGGCCCACCGACGGCTCAAATTTGAGAATGGATGCCTGCTACCAAGGTAACGAATGTATATTCACTTATGATGATTTCAGTGGATCATCCGGAGTAAGTAACATCACCACGGAAAAGGGAGTACAAACCAATAATGTGTATGACCTTCATGGTCGTATCATCTCCGAGCCGAAAGCCGGCACTATAGTAATAAGCCAAGGCAAGAAACATATTGCCAACTGATATTTGCAAAAGGTGAGTACTGTGACATTAAGGCAAATGAAGTTCAAATATATATAGTAATTCTATAGAGAAGAATAAAAAGCCGGATGGATTTTAGAAAATAAAGCCGCGGATGAGATCGCTCTCCTCCGCGGCTTTCGGTCACCTTAGGGTAGTAATCGGTCTGCTGCGCCTTAACATTAATCTCTAACTTCAGACGAGAAGACTAAACAGTGCAATTCAATTTGAGATCATCTATACTGCATTATCAACCTCCCTTTTCAGGGTTATAAAGAGTAAGACAGTTATTTATAAGACAGTTATTTATAGGAACAAGAATCTATTATTAACTTTATGTTGTCTCACTCTCCAAACTTTGGGGAGTTTGTTGCCATTTCAAAGGGTTGCACTTTATCGGATGTATTGTCAGAATTTCACGATACGGCCAATGTAGAGTACTGCATCTGTAGATACTTCCCTTATTATGAAAGCGAAGGGATGGTTGCAGTTCATGGTGACTTTGTCAAACCAGTTGCCTGAGGTGCCTTCCACAATGGTGGCTGCAGCGGCCACTGTGCCTTCCTCCTCGACTTTTATGTTGACGCCGTGTGTAAGCGAGCCCAATTTGACAGTGGCTTGAGGTGAAGGGGTGTAGCCCATCTTTGTGAGTGTCTCCATGAGGTCGGTAGAGCAGGTGAGTTCAAATTTGGGCAGCATCAGGGTTACGTCTGTATATTGTGAGTATTTGAGGATCTCACGATAGCTTTCAGGAGTCATGCCTTCCATGACTGATACGATATCGCTTTTCTCGGTGGGAAGGATTACATCCATCACGAAGTTGCCGTTTCCGTAAGGGAGGCTCACGAGCTGAAGGTTTTCATCTTCAAAGTATGAAAGAGTCTCAACCTTGTTCATAAACTCGGTTATGGAAGTGGTGCCTGCGGCATTATTGAATGTGCCGGCGGTTGTGAGTGCCTTTTCAAACGGCTCGCTCCATTTGCCGTTGAAGTATGTTGCATTGATCCATGCAATCTCCCCGTCGAGCGGGTTTTTGAGAATCTGAGGTATCATGCGGTTGGTGGCATTGCTCACCCAGTTGTTGATCGCGTCCATGCCGTTTGTGCCGGCGGGCGACTGGTTCACCAGATCGGCGTTGAAGTCATTCTGCAGTATGGCGATGGCGTCGGGAGAAAACGGAAGTGACGTACCGGACCAGAGCGAGTTTGCAAACTTGCAGATTGTCTGGTTGTCTACTTTCGGAAGCGATGTCAGCAGACTGGCGCAGAGGGCATTTATGTCCTTGATGGACTGTGAGCCGCCGTCAGAGCCAAGAATTGCCAGCAAGGCCTCGGGTGAGTTTTCCTCACAGTTGGCGGTCATGGCAAGGGTCATGTAGAGGCTGAGAGGGGAAAGTGCCTCGTTTTCTTGAGAAGCTGCCACATGAGTGCGGAAAAGGCTGAAACCGAATGAGCGTTCATTTTCAACTTGGGCGCGTGTTCCGTCAGTCAGAGGAATTGTTGTGAAGTCATTAGGACTTACCGTGCTCTTTCCACTCTCGTCACTCTCGCAAGAAATCAAGCCGGATGCTGCAATTGTTGCAAAAAAGGCTGTAATCAATTTTGTTTTCATTTCAATTGTTAATTAGTTGATTAAAGTGATTGTTTCTTTAATATGATAACGATTATTAATATATAGATATTTAATTTTGCTAATATTTATTTATTTGGACGGTAACCGTAACACATTCTTATACTATTATAGGCTGGCGCACTTGGATTATAGGGTCCAGGTTCATCGAAAGTGGTGCATTTACCACCAACGGAACCGTCTATAAGGTAGTAACCATTGCTGCTTCCTCTTTGCCATCCCCACAGACAGTGTACAAAGTGTTCTGTTGCATATACGGTTTTCCCATCCTCTGTCACTAAGGGTGTTTCGTATTTATGTGTGTATGCGCCGTCAACAATAAAGGCGTGGCCGTCATGCTGGTTATTGGGGACCCGACCGTCAAATATTACAGGATGTCCGTTCTTGAGTTCTGAGAAGAGTGTCGTATAGTTAAGAGACCCTAATTTCGTTCCATTATATTTCAAATTAGTGAATGTTCTGGTATAGAATTCAAATACACCGGGGGTGGAAGTTTCTCCGTATGTCACGCCGATATACTTCGACCCTCCGACAAGCGCGAAGAGACGGGACCACTGGCTATGGTATGGGTTTGTTCTCATGCTTTCCCATGGCATTGTAAATCCGTCGATGTTGTTGGGCCATTCATAGTATCCTACGATAGTGCCGACGGCTATGGGCATGCATCCGACGGCATAATATTTATCCTTTTGATTCGGTATAGGGAGATATTGGTTATACGGATAAAATTGATGAAATTTCCTCAGAAATTCATTCAACAATGGGGTTGAATGTACTGTGGTTTCATCATATATAGGTTGGATAGTATGAATTAGACTATCAATTGTGGGAGGATTCACCGGAGTAAATCCACCCGAAGTGATATAGTCATTCAGATACCAGCTCAGCCCTTTGTTGTCAAGGGTGTCAGAAAGGTGTAGTGAACCCTCTTCCGAGAGGGCGTAGACCGGATAAAGTCTTCTGTCGGCAGATAATAGAGCAAATCCGCCATCATTCTCATAATTCACTACATATAAGCCGTGCATATCATTATCCATGCTGCGCGTTGGAGATTTAAACCTTTCAATTGATTTGATACGGTGGTTAGCTCGTGTAGGCTTGATCCCGATATTAGAGAACATCTTGTCGGCATTTGCAAGAGCCTCATCAATAGGGATGAAATTGGGATCTGACTCATGTTCAATTTCTTTTGTCGGAGGCTTAGCATTTGGTTCTTCATTTGAGCAGCCGGTTAGCAGAGCTACAGCGCATAAGTAGAGCGCGTAGATTTTTAAATTTTTCATAATATTTTTTTTGATTGTCTTGCAAAGATATAATACAGTATAGTAGATAAATAGAAAAGTCTTTCGAAATGAATTTGAAATTTAAATTTGAATTTGTTTTGAATAGATATTTTATTGGTGTGTAATTAGATATTAAAAGGGCACATTTTTTTATATGCGCCCCTGATTGCAGTAAAGGAAGTGTCTTGATACCCCCCTGTTGTTGAACCTAATCTGCAAATGTAGTACGTTCTTTACCGTATAGCTAAGAATTGGCGATATGGAAATATGTTAATAAACCTTTTGTTAAACTCATAAAAGTTAGAGATAGATTTTTATTCCAAGTGATGTTTTTCTTCAAATATTTATAGTAATAGCATCGGATAATTTGGTATAACCAAAGTACCCGATGCTCAAAGAACCACCGTAATTATGTACTAAAGCACAATTTTCCCTATGTATGTGCAATTAGCAGTTTCAAAATGAATTTCATACTCACCCTTTAAAGTGAAGATAATTTTTAGGAAATCTTCTTCATCTTCGAATGTTGCAGTACATCCAACACCCGATTGCCAGATTTCGTAGGCGATTATTTCTACATCTCCTTCTCCATGAAGTTCGACTCCTTTAGATTCGTCTATTATACATTGTACAGCATAGGAAGGAATACGTCGTTTCTCTGTTAGATCTTCATTTTCAGTTGGATCATTGCCAATGGAGACCGTAATATATTTCACTACGGAAAGGTTCTTAATTGTTGAAGCACTCATACATGGTAGCGTTAACAGTAAAAGAACGACTGAGAGTATAAATTTTTTTCTCATGAGATTTGATATTTAAAAATTTAATAATTTATGAATATTATTTTATAAGAAATTGGATAAAACTCAGCTATACGGTAATTATTTATTCCACCTCATGGAAAATTATATCGGCAAAAATAGTTTTTAAAAATGATATGTGGGTTAAAGATAATTTGAAAGTCATTTTGAATTTTAAATTCAAAATGACTTTCAAATTACTATATAGAAGGTGCACAGCTAAATAAGTAGGATAGCATCATCTAAATCTTTTAATAGGAAATTCTTCCCAAACAGCATAGAAGCAAGTATTTTGCGACGGTAGGTTATTGTAGATGGTTCAATATAAAATAAGAATGCGCACTGTTTGGGTGGTATGCCACATTTGATAGCTAATGCAAGGTGGTAATAGTCCTCCTCTATTTTTTTACCATTTAGTATTGTTAAAAAATGAGTGAATTTAGGAGATGTTTGATTTACTAAGACTTCCAAATTAGTCCATATTTCATTTATATTTGAGAGTCGTTTTTTATAATTGAGTTGCTCTAATAGATTATTATAAAAGGTCGATTCTCTTATTCCTAAACTAACTTCTTTTGAAAAGTTCCCATCAGTGAGTCGCTTTATAATGGAATTCCTTAGAATATTCTGCTGCTCATTTTTAATTATATCTTCATTAAGTGTGTCTGGCTGGTGTAAACCTTGGGGATTTTCAAAAATTTTTCTTGTTAACTCTAATTTTTGAGATATCAGTATAAGGGAATTTTTTTTCTCATGATATCTTTTTATAAAAATTCCAAAGCAAATCAAGATAAATATACAAAACAAGATGACACTCCCTAATATGTATTTATTAAATTTAAGTTGATTTTGAGTTTCTTCATATTTTTTTTCCCAGTTTATGTAATTATAATATGTGTGTTGTATTCTTGCGCATTCATCCGCATTTTGACTCACAAAATTCTCTAATATTTTTGAATAATTTCTTATAAAGGGAAGTAATGAATCCTTCGGTACTTTAGTTATCATGTCGTTGGATAGAAGCATAGAGTAGCCTTTCTTTTGATTATTATTTCCATTTAAATTAGCTAAGGCAGTTGCATAAATATAAGCTGAATCTATTTTTCCAACACTTAAATATATATCGGAAGCCAACCCTAACGCCGTGCCTAACGCAGCCCTTTCAATTTTTGAGGGTATGGGCCTTATTAATTTATATGCTTCTTTATAATTTTTTAGTTTGTATTCTGTGGAAGATAAGTACATCTGCTGTCTTGGAACCAGAGATTGGTCAGACAAAGATTTTGCTAACTTGATTGTTTCCTTAAAAATTTTTTTACTGTCTTTAAGGCTATCTAAGTGAAGTAAAATAGCTCCCTTCAATTCTAAATGACAAACATACCCCAAGGTATCATCTATTTCTTTACTCAATTTAATAGCTTTATCTATATATGGCAAGGCTGAATCATATAAACGCATGCGATTATAGATGTCTGCCATTTGACCATTTAGTAATTCTTGAAGGAGCAGATTATCTTTGCTATCTTCAAGACAATCGAGTGCCTCCTGAAAATATCGAAGTGCGGAGGGCAGATCTCCCATATCCAAGTGGACGCGTCCACCGTAATACAGCACCTCTGCGAAATTCCATTCATCAGGATGATCCCGGTAGTAGTCTACAAGCCGGATGATCACATTGTTTGATCGGTGTTGTTGGAAATCCTTGTCACGCGCCTTTATGACCAAAAGATCATAGAGGTTTTGATTCGGCTCACTCAGTGATCGGTGATCTATGGAGTCAAGAAGCTCGAGGGCTCGCCGATGCTGACCGTTAGTCGCAAGGCTGTCTATATGCTCCAGTTCCAGACGCGCTTCATCTTTTTTCCGGCATCCGATGAAAGAGACTGAAAGAATTAAAAGAACAATTATCGAATGGAAAGAACCTCGAATCATAAAATGTAGTTTAGTTTGCAAATATACAATTATCTGGTGAAATTTTGCAATGTAATGCCACGCTTACTTCCTGACCTCCTAAAGTCGCGCAGTTAAAGGGGAGATAAACCTTAAATAAGATTCAAAATCCGGGCCGGATCCAAGTGGGCGATATCAAGTCGAATCCATGAAGGGTCTTTTTTGCGCCATGTGATCTGTTTCTTGGCATATACCCGGGTATTCTTCTTTATCCGCTCGATGGCCTCCGCGCGTGTCATGCTCCCTTCGAACCATGCGAACATTTCTTTTAATCCGACAGTGTTAAGAGAGTTGAGGTGCCGCAAGGGCCAGACTTTGTGAGCCTCTTCTTCCAGCCCGGCTTCAACCATGCAGTCTACGCGCCGGTTTATTCTGTCGAATAATATGGGGCGCTCGGCCTCAAGCAGAATTTTGACAATATTAAAATCCCGTTCTTTTTTTTGGCCCGTTCGGAGGGAAGTGTATGTGCTGCCTGAGGCGCGTATAATTTCAACGGCGTGAAACACGCGCTTTAGATTATTTTTATCTACGATATTGTAGTAATCGGGATCGAGACGTTCGAGTTCGGCTACGAGCCATTCGCTTCCGTTTTGAGATAATTCGTCGGTGAGTTGGCTGCGGATGTCGTGGGGCACGGTGGGAAGTTCGTCGATGCCGTGGCAGAGGGCGTCGACATACATCATCGATCCGCCGCATGCCACCGCCACACCCCGTTCCTCAAGAAGACGACGTGTGATTTGCAGGGCATCGCGTTCGAACTCCGAAGCACTGTAATAAGCATCAAGTGGCAGTACTTCCATAAGGTGATGTTTCACTCCCCGGCGTTCTTCTTCGGTGGGAACGGCCGTAACGATTGGAATACCGCTGTAAATCTGACGACTGTCGGCAGATATGATATCAGTGTCGAGCCGGCGTGCCATTTCGACGCTCAGGGCCGACTTGCCCGTTGCAGTCGGCCCTGAGATTACTATAAGTGTCGGTTTTATATTGTGCTTGTTTATCACTCTGCTACAAGTCTACATATATTAACGATAACTTCTGTGGCTTTTTCCATTGACTGAATCGGCACATATTCAAAACGTCCGTGGAAATTCTCGCCACCTGCGAATATATTGGGGCAGGGGAGACCTTTGAATGAAAGCTGGGCGCCGTCGGTGCCTCCGCGGATGGGTTGTACTTTTGGCTCGATTCCGGCTTCACGCATGGCTTTCTCTACGAGTTCGATGATGTGCATCATCGGCTCTATTTTTTCGCGCATGTTGTAATATTGGTCTTTGATTTCAACAGTGCAGCTGCCGGGGAATTCCATGTTGGTCTTACGGCACAGATGCTCGATTTCCTTTTTGCGGCTCTCGAAACGTGCACGGTCGTGGTCGCGGATTATGTAGGTGAGTGTGGTCCTTTCAACGTCTCCTTCTATTCCTACAAGATGATAGAACCCTTCATAACCTTCGGTATGTTCGGGGGTCTCCCAGCGGGGAAGCATCGTGATGAAACTGTTGGCCACGCGAATCGAATTGATCATCTTGTGTTTTGCATATCCGGGGTGAACGTTGCGGCCTTTGATGGTGACTTTGGCCGAAGCTGCATTGAAGTTTTCATATTCAAGTTCTCCCACGGCGCCGCCATCCATGGTGTAGGCGAAGTCGCATCCGAATTTTTCTACATCAAATTTATGAGCTCCCAGACCTATTTCCTCATCCGGATTAAATCCTATCCTGATTTTGCCATGCTTGATTTCAGGGTGCGACTGAAGATAGGCCATGGCGGTGAGGATTTCGGCTATACCCGCCTTGTCATCGGCACCCAAAAGGGTAGTGCCGTCGGTAACGATAAGATCATTGCCAAGGTAATTCACAAGTTCCGGGAAGTCCTCGGTGTTGAGAGTGATATTTTCCTCTTTGTTCAACACAATCGGTTGGCCGTCATAGTTTTTTACGATGCGCGGCTTTACATGGCGCCCCGACATGTCAGGACTCGTATCCATGTGAGCAATAAAGCCGATTACGGGAACCGCTTTATCCGTATTGGCCGGGAGGGTGGCAAAAAGATAGCCGTTATCATCGAGGCTTACTTCATCAAGGCCCATTCCCAAAAGAACTGCTTTTAGATATTTGGCAAATTCCATCTGACCCGGCGATGAAGGGGTCAGATTGGTGGCCTCGTCACTTTGTGTGTCAAATTTCACAAAGTCGAGAAATCTATCTGTTACTGTCATTTTTTTTCGTTGTTAACGCAGTTGCAGGAGTTTCGCAGGTTCGGCTTGTTTTCGAAATTCCGCTTGCTGCAATGTTCATTGTGCGAATATACAAATTTTTTCCAAATAAATCGTTAATTTTGCCGTATGAAAAAAAAATTACCGATTCTTTTATTAATTCTGTCGCTGATACTGGTTGCGATAGGCATTTACGGTGTGGTAAAAAGCCGCAACGATAAGGAGTCTTCTCGTATGCATACAACATTGGGAGGATATAGTGATACCGACCATCATCCAATGGATGTGAAAAAGAGTGCTGACGATTATCTTTACGTGTCTATGCCCGAGAAAACACCGGGTTATATCAAGGATTATACCGGATTCAGGGTGTCTTTCAATCAAGACAATCACACACCCAATTGGGTGGCATGGGAACTCCTCGGTTCGGAAACTGAAGGGGGAGTGGCTCGTAACAATAAGTTCTGGCAAGACACAGAAGTGCCGGGATGCCCCACCACACGCGATTATTCCAATTCGGGCTACGACCGGGGGCATCTGTGTCCGTCGGCCGATCAGAAATGGAGTGACCAAAGCATGATAGATTGCTTCTCGCTATCTAACATTGCCCCCCAGGACCATAATCTGAACACCGGTGCGTGGAAGACTCTTGAGAACAAGGAAAGGCAATGGGCCAAACGCGATTCTGCCATTATAATTATCGCAGGCCCAATATATACGCCAAACGACAAGAAGACAATAGGGCAGGCGAACGTAAGAGTGCCAAGTGCCTTTTTTAAGATTTTAGCCGCACCTTATCTGAAAAATCCGCGGGGAATCGCCTTTGTATATCCCAACATGACTGCCCCCGGAAATATGCAGCAATATGCTATGTCCATCCGCGAGCTTGAAAAGTTAACCGGTTTTAATTTTTTCTCTCGACTCCCCGAAAAAGAACAGGATATTCTTGAGATGACGGCCTCGTTCAACGATTGGAATAAACGCTAATTTACAAACATCCGCAGACACAATGAAGACAATTGCAGCAATTTCAACTCCCCCCGGATCAGGCGGAATAGCAGTAATAAGACTCTCGGGTCAAGATGCACTTGAGATCGCCGCTCGCGCATGGAAAGGTAAAAATTTAACTGAAGCTTCTTCTCACACGGCTCATCTCGGAACACTTTGCGACCCCAACGGTGAACCGATAGACCAATGTGTGGCCACAATCTTCCGCGGCCCAAATTCATTTACCGGCGAAAACACGGTGGAATTTTCTCTTCACGGCTCGCGCTGGATACAACGAAAGGCGATGGATGCATTGCTCGCTTTCGGGTCTGCCCCCGCCAATCCGGGTGAATTTACGCAAAGAGCTTTTATAAACGGGAAAATAGACCTGGCTCAAGCCGAGGCCGTAGCCGACCTTATCGCATCCTCATCGCGGGCTGCACACAAAATGGCTCTCAGGCAAATGGATGGCTCTTTCTCGCGCCGACTCGAACAACTGCGCACTCAAATCATTGAACTCGCCTCCCTCCTTGAACTCGAACTTGACTTTTCCGAAGAGGAACTGGAATTTGCCGACCGCAAAAAATTGCGGGAACTCACTGATACCACCATTGCAACAATATCAAATCTCGCCGACACCTATTCGGCCGGACGTGCCTTCAAAGAAGGAGTCCCCGTGGTGATTGCAGGTGCCCCAAATGCCGGTAAATCAACTCTGCTGAATGCTCTGTTACAAACAGACAAAGCAATAGTATCCGATATCCCCGGAACAACACGCGACATTGTGGAAGACACCATAGAAATAGGAGGCATACTGTTCCGCTTTCTCGACACCGCCGGACTTCGGGAAACAACCGACACCATCGAAGCCATAGGCATTGACCGCGCACGCGAAGCACTTCAGAAAGCCTCGATAATACTCTGGCTCATTGACCCCACCGTGCCGCTCGAACCCCAATGGAAAGAGCTGCAAGCCGCCCTCCCCAACATCAGCGACTCAAAAATAATTCTCCTGCAAACAAAATCCGACATCTATCCCCAACCCCTCAAAGTCCCCGCAGATTTGTCGGAACTGAACCTCCCTGCGCTTACACAAGAATCAAAACCGGGCGTTGGTGCGCTTACACAAGAATCAGTACCGGGAGTTGGTGCGCTTACTCAAATCTCGGCAAACACAGGCGAAGGAATAAACAGTTTAAAACAGGCCCTGACTCGAATCGCCACCTCAGACCACGATCCGGCCAACGAACTCATCATCACCAATGCGCGGCACCACACCGAGCTAACAGCCGGGATAGAATCACTAAGACGCGTAAGAGCAGCCCTCGACACAGACCTCTCGGCCGACTTCATAGCGCAAGACATCCGCGAAGCCTCGCACCATCTCGGCCTCGTCACCGGCGCCATCACCACCGACAACCTCCTCTCCTCCATCTTCGCCAACTTCTGTATCGGCAAATGACCATGTGATTAGAAACGATTACAATTTAGCATAATATGTTAGTATGGCACTCTTTACGGGGTGCCATTTTTGTTGCCACACTAACCGATTTTATCGGTTTCTGCTCGATTTTACGCCC
>JAAVCL010000025.1 GCA_014802335.1 Bacteroides sp.
ATTCCAGACCATCTTACCGCCGGAAGATTTATAAGGTCTACCGTTTTCGTCGGGGAAATCGAACTGCACGAACCAGTATTCGTAGAGCTGACGCGCCATCGCTTCTAAATTGCGATTTACATACTATATTAAACATAATATCTATAACTTGTAAAGAAGACGGATTTCCAAGGACATTTAACACCTCTTTTAGTTTAGCACCATTTTTAGCATCATTTCTAGCACCATTTTTACCGACATTTTACCGACAACTAGCCCTTTTTTACCGTCAATTTACCGTCAGTTAAGCCTTAAACTCTTTTACAGGGACATTTACAGGGACCTTTACAGAGACATACAGGGACATATAGGGACATTTTTAGCACCACAAATGGTGCTAACTTTAAGCGACAATTCAAACGACATTTAGGCGACATCGCCGTTTTCAGCTTCCTTTTCCTCAGTGACTACCTCTTATGCTTTATTGAGTTTATGCTTTATTGAGTTTGTTTCGGGGCGGGCTTTATATATGTCCAATAAGCAAAATCTAAATATAGGGACTGGTGAAAAGAAAAAGGTTAGTCCTTGTCATTCTCCGACAGTTGTTCCAGCGTTGATTCAATCTCTTCGATAGACGGCAGGGAGCTTTTTATTTCGTTGGGGATAAGTTTGGAAAGCTCGTATTGGGAGATGCCAAGTGGGAGATTGCATGCCTCCAATGAATATTGTTTCTCGATGTTGTCTTTGTCCTTGCATATCAAAAGGCCGATAGTTGGATGGTCGTGTTCGGTCTTTAGCTGATGGTTTATCGCTGATCGCTGTAACATACAAGCCTAATTGGCCAAGATAGCATGCTTTGGGTCGGAACGCATTCGGAGTTAGCGGGAGATGATGAGGGAGAGTGGGGCGAGGCGGGGGGAGGCGTATCGGCGCCATGCCCACAGCACAAGGAGTGGCAGGGCTGTGCCGACTATGGTATATAAAAGCCAGAAATAGTCTTCGTGGTTGTTGAAGTGTATCACCATGTGGCAGCCAATTTGCCCGGGGTCGAGGTCGTACCATATTATTTTCAGCCAACTCACCACTTTGAATGAAATTATATGGAAAATGAATATGTAGAGTGTATTGCTGCCTATGTATGTTAGGGTGCGTGCAACGATGCCTCCGGCAAGGTTGATGATGGTGGATAGATGTTTGGTCACCAAGAAGCCGGCGATTCCTGTCAGCGGGAGCGTGGCGAGATCGCGCATCTGGCCATTGTTGTTCATTCCACACCAGTGGTTCCATGCACCCACGCACATTATCGCCAGACATATTGCGGTTACCCACCGGCGGTTGCCTATTTTTTCTTCATAGTAGCGATAGATGACTCCGATTCCGAAGAAGAAGATACCCCACACTTCTCGCAGTCCTCCGTTGGGAATGTATTTTAATTTAAATCCGAAACCGAGTCTGAAGGCATTGAAAGCCAGAGCAATAGTGCATACGGCAATTACGCCTGCTATGGGTGAGAGTTTTGTCTTGGAATCTATCAATTTGTAAAGAATCAGGAACATTATGCTGGCAATGAGGAGCCCTCTGAAAAACCAGAAAGCTCCGGCCATAAATTCATCATATCCGCTCATGGATGTAAATATCAACATGAGGCGTTGGAAAAATTCCCGTGTACCGTACGGATGAGTCACACCACCGGTCCAGTTTCCGAATTGTTCGTTGAGCAGTCCGATTTTGAACCAAAGATTGTGTAGAATCAGGAAAAAAAGGCTCCATTTCAGGAATGGAATATAAAGGCCCTTGAAACGCTTTACGCAAAATGTCCAAGGGTCATCAAGGTATTTGCGCGAGAAGAAATAGCCGGCTGTAATGAAGAACAGCGGCATGTGGAATATGTAAATGAAATTAGAGATAAGGGTGGGAGGCTCGGCGTGTCCCAACACCATCAGGATGATGGCGATGCCCTTGCAAATGGAAATAACGTTATTCAAGAGACGAAAGGTTAGGAAAGTTATTAATTAAATTGGACAAAATGGGCAAATTGACATTCTGACATTTTGACATTTTTACATTTTTACATTTGGGCAAAAGCCCAATCGTTTCTTATTAAACCTCAATTGGGTTGGATTTATTACCGCAGGGCGACAATATTTTAGCCCCAATCCACAAGAAATCCGGTCAATGTTTCTTGTGAATTGGGGCTTATTCGGGGGTTGGGTTGGGGCTTATTCGGGGAGTCGGGTTGGAGTTTATCGCGGGCTTAGATTAGCTGTGCAGCAGTTGATTCACTCTTGCTTGCACAAGTGCGTAATCGGCGCCAAGCTTTTTCGCACGCATCGGGTTGTTGCCGAAGTCACCGTGGATTACTTCGAGAGCTTCCTGCTCGATACGGTCTTTGTCGGTGGCCGACAATTCAACGTTTTGCGTGTTTACAGTTGTTGCTTCCACATTTGCTGTCCCGGAAGTTTGCGCCGCCGGTGAAACTACTTCTGTAGTATTAGTTGCTGCAGTCTGCAACGATGTTGCTGCAGTTGCAGTGGTTTTCTGTGCGGTAATGGTGTTCATTGCAGTTCCTGAAGAAGTAAGGGCGCCGACTTTGAACTGATTTGCCGCTACGGGTTTAGTTACTGTCGGATTCTTCAGGGCCATTTCCGACGAAGCCATATATGAGTCGAGAGGCGACTTATTGATATTGCACATCCAAGCAATCAGGATGGCGAGTGCGAATACGCCTACTATTCCCAACAGCCAGGCCATTCCTTTTACGGCGCCGTTGCTCATTCGTTCGGCGCGCGATTCGGGCCCGACATCATACTTCATGGCCTGTTCGGTGGGGCTAAATCCATTCTCTAAGTATTCCTGCTCATGAATATTTGTATTCATGCCGGAAAGGGGATCATTCTGTGTTTTCATAGCAGTGGTTTTTTAAAATAAAGAAATAATTGTGTTGTAATTGATAAACACTTTGTAAAGTCAATTGGTTTATTACTTTCAATTATCTTTATATTTATCCTTACTGCTGAGCACCGTTAGAGAATCAGTTGATAATCTGACACATCCAGTAGACGGTCGAATTTTCTGCCTACATTATGGAATTGAGAAACTTGCCGGAAGCCGAGAGATTCATGAAAAGAGCATGATTCTGTATTCTCAGAAGTGATGCAGGCAATCAGTGAGACATATCCCCGCTTCCTACATTCATTAATCAAACTTTCCATCAATAGCCTGCCGTGGCCTTTACCTATTGAATCAGGCCGCAGATAGATAGTGCTTTCCAATGTTATATCATAGGCCGGGTATTTTTTCCACGGATGTGCATAGCAGTAACCAAGTATCGTTCCGTCCCGTTCCATCACCAGGCAGGGGAGTGCCGGGTTTGTCAGCCGGAGTTTTATCATTTGGGCAGTTGGAGGGATAAGTTCAAAAGTTGCTGTTGTGTTTTCCACATACCAACCATATATGGCAGCAACGGCTTCCGAGTCGGTGGCCGGATCGAAGTTCCTGATTTGTTCCATTCTTACTTACAGCATAAAATTTCTTACTTACGGCATAAAATTCAGCCCCCACAAGAACTGTTGATGCATTGGGGCATAATTTCTTGTGGGGGCATTATGATTTTACAAGTTACTTCACATATTTGGCAAGTTGGTCGAAGAATGCAGGATCTTCCCCGGTTGTGAGATTAACAAGTTTGCCTTCGGGATTAATAATGGCTTTTGTCGGGAAACCTTCGATATTATAGGCTTCATAGATAGCTTTGTCATTTCCGTTATAAAGCTGAATCCAAGGAATCTGATGCTTCTCAACGCCTGCCCGCCAGTCGTCTTCCGACTCGTTGCAGTCGATACCGATAATCACGATTTTATCGCCATATTGTTTATAGGCATCCTTAAGAGCCGGGAAACCCTTTACGCACCAGCCGCACCAGCTGCCCCAGAAATCAAGCACCACCCAACGGCCGCGGAAGTCAGAAAGGCTCACCATTTTCCCCTTCAGATCGGGCAGGGTGAAATCGGGTGCTGTAATTGTTCCCGAATTAACTTCAGCTTTCCGGGCCTGCATCTCTGCATCCTGTTTCAGCATGTCGGCCACTTCGCGGTTGTAGCCGTCGGCGTATGGCATTAGGATGGATTTGCGCGCCTCGGGAGTCATGTTATCATAGATGGCTTTGAAATCGGTTGCGCTAAGCTCAAGAATAGCGTATGGCACCGCATGACTTTTCGGATTTTCAGCCACAAATTTCTTAATGGCTTCGTCATAGCGGCTCAGTATTTCATTCGCTTGTTCGGGCGACACGCTGTCGCTGTTCTGAATCAAAGAAATATATTCGGCCTGTATAGGTACTGTCCGGGCGCTCAGGGCAGTAATATCTTCCATCAATTCCGAACCCGAAACAGAGTAATCAAGCGGGTTGAAACTTTTTATCACCACTTCAAGGTTGTCATCGGGCGAGGCATAAAAGTCCGGCTCTTTAAAAGCCATGACCGGCGACTGAATATTATAGCGCGCTGCACCCGAAGGGTCAAGTTTCAATTCTGCCATATTGTTTTTAACCCGGAGTGTGTCGTATATCACCGGACGCATGTCTTGCCCCGATTGGTTCATGGCATCTTCGATTGTCTGATGATTCACAATCAGCACCGAATCGGGAAAGTCTTCCGGCAATTGAATTGTAACTTTGCCCTTCTCATTGGCACAGGAAGCGAGGATAAGGCAGCCGAGCGCCGCCAAGCTTAGTTTTTTCATAATCAATATAGTGAAAGCTGTTGTTTATGTAATAACAATAAAAAAGTGAAAAAAATCTGTGATGGGGTTAAAAAATTAGATAGGAGTTGTTTAAACTTTTTTCACACATATCATAATCTCGGAGTGGAGCTGTATGCTTGTCATATTGCTCTCGCTCGCAGTTGTGATGATGAAGAGGAAAATTCTGACTCAAACCATCGGCAGTAGAATCTTAATACTCCTGCTGATCGTCATTTTTTCATTGGGAGTATATGTCTTCGTGCCCCTTCCCCGGGTCACTTGGATAGCCGTTTTTTTCAATGTGCCGGTTTCAATCGGTTGTCTTTCAATTGGGTGGCGGTGGCAGCGGCAAATAGTATCAGAATAGGGAAAAAGGTGGCATTGTAACGATAGGCGCCCACCGTGAGAATACAAAGAAGAATTGTAGCTGCTATCGGTAACAGCAAAGCCGCCATACGCCACTTCATTGTCTTAAAGAGGAAAATCATACCTGCGATTGCCAATACGCAAATAACCGGAAACCATAACACCGGATATGTGAGCCAAATCAGTTTGATTATTTTTTTTATATACCCGGTGTTGTCAGTAAGTATAGGATTTGTCGAGGCACGCCCCATACCGATATTCGTGTCGGGCGTGAACTGATATTTGATTTTAGCCCACCCAAGCTCGCCCCATTTATGTGGATTCGCCTTAATCCAACTAATGGCTTTAGATTTAAATACCGAATCACACTGAAAGCTGTCAAGCCCGCGCAATTCTTCATCCAGCGAATCCTGGTTCAACGGAATGTGATAGGTCCCCGAGGCTTCGTCATTCGCCCCGATATACATATTCACCCCCAATGTGTTGGAACCATAGAACAGGTAGCCATCAGAAATGTAATAGTTAATTCCGATAATTGCCACAACCGAGAGAATAAAAGAGACACCAAAAGACATTACATATCTTTTGGCGCACTTTGCGAATAAAAAATAAAGTATTATGGCAAGGGCTACAAGGAGCATGGTGGGCCGAATATAAATTGCCACAGCGCAGAGCAAGCCTGCCGCCACGTCACCCCACCGATTTTTGAAAGTGCAACAAGCCGCAGCCGCATACGCCAATGTGCAGGCCGGAATTTCCGAAAGTGCCAGCCCCACATCCGTCACATACACCGGGCAAGAGCAAAACAGAATCATTGCAAGGTGTCCGGTTTGTTTGTTGCAGATAGTCGATGCCAGGCGTCGCACCGACAGAGAGAGGAGTATATTGAAAACGAGATTGGCCCAGAAAATAGCCTTATAGGTGCCGAATATACGGATTAAGAACGCGAAAAAATTGATAAGACCCGGGTAGATAATATAAGTGGAAATAAAATCCGTACCCTCCACTTGCGCATGCGTCGGATACCACGTTGCGCGTTCGGCCATTGCGGATGCCACTGAAATATAAACCTGCGAATCACTTGCGAGCGGCTCGGGGCTGAAAGTGATAATCATGGCAATCTGCACGGCTATCCAAATCAGCCATATTAAGCCCGTGCCAAATTCGGGATATGTCCACTTAAGCCTGATTGCCATTGAAGATTATAAAAGCAGAGTCTTCGCCCTCGTTAAAAACAGTTCCGGGTGGTGTCTCACACTGAGACTTCACCTTTAATCGCCGGCCAAGGGTCATAGCCCTCAAGATGAAAATCATCATACTTGAAATCGAAGATAGATTTGACCTCGGGATTAATAATCATACGGGGCAATGAGCGTGGGGTGCGGCTTAATTGCTCGTCAACCTGGTTGAGATGATTGGTATAAATGTGTGCATCGCCGAGAGTGTGGATAAAATCGCCGGGGCGCAGACCGCACACTTGCGCCATCATCATTGTGAGCAGCGCATAGCTTGCAATGTTGAAAGGCACGCCTAAAAACGAGTCGCCGCTGCGTTGATAAAGCTGGCAGGAAAGGCGACCGTCGGCCACATAAAACTGGAAGAATGCGTGGCAGGGAGGAAGATTCATATTGTCAAGGTCGGCCACGTTCCACGAGCTCACTATAATCCGGCGAGAATCCGGGTTATGCCTTATGTCATCGATGGCGCGTTGAATCTGATCGATCGAGCCTCCCTTATAATCGGGCCATGAACGCCATTGAAAACCATAGATGTGTCCCAGAGAACCGTCGGGATCCGCCCATTCATTCCATATCCTCACTCCGTTTTCCTGCAGGTACCTCACATTGGTGTCACCCTTCAGAAACCATAATAATTCATGGATAATACTTTTCAGGTGCACCTTCTTGGTGGTGACCAAAGGGAAACCCTCTTCAAGATTAAAACGCATCTGATAGCCGAAAGTGGAGATGGTTCCGGTTCCGGTGCGGTCGTCTTTGCGGATACCGTTGTCGCGTATATGACTAAGAAGTTCGAGATATTGCTTCATGATGTGAGAATAAATGGGAAAGATTATTTAGAGCCGACTTTTCTTAACAGTGGAGAACGGGGAGTATTTCGGTTCAATTGATATCGGATAGCACCTTCAGGGCATTTTGCCACACAGTCAAAGCACCTTACGCAGCGCTGCTGATCGACATAACGGCTCACCACCTTGATCGACTGAGTGCGGCATATATCTTCGCATAACCCGCAGGAAGTGCATCGGTCGGGGTCGATATCAATATGCAGACGCGAATATTCCTGCACATAGCCCAAGGCAGTCCCCACCGGGCAGTAGCGCGAGCAATACTCGCGGCCATATCTGAGTGAGGATAAAGCAATGGCCAGGAAAGAAAGAATTCCGACACCCACACCGGTTAAGGAGCCGAGGCTGATGGTTGCCCAGGTTGAGGCGGTGGCATCCCGGTTGAATACAGACGCCATATTGCGGGCCATACTGTAAGGCTCGAGAATGAATGTGACAGCCGCCACACCCACCACAAGGCACAGAATGTAAATCCAGAGAAGGTGCAGCCCCACGCGACTGCTATGACGGAATTTGAAAGGTTTGTTGAGCTTCGGAACTCGTTTGCGGATCATAAAGAAAATATCCGACAGCACCCCCACCGGACACACCGAAGCACAATACACCCTGCCGAAGACGAACGTGATTACGAGCCACACGGCAGTAATGCCGAGCGACACGGAGGCCGTGGTCAGCGTAATCTGGAGTTTCTGGGCCGCGCGTGCCATGGGATGAACATGCGGCCCCATTATGAGGCATGCGCAGCATGCCGTCATAAACAGGACCGCAAGTATGATTCGTAATATTCTGAGCTGTTTCAAACCTTAGAATATTTTCTTGGAGGAAATTAACGCTTCTTGGACTGCTGCTTTTGTTGCTCGCGGAGCATGGCTTGCTGCTGACGCTGCATTTCTTCGAGGCGTGCCATGAATCCCGATTTCTTTTTAGGTTTCTTGGCATTCTCTTTCATGCGTGCGCGCACACTCTCATCCTTTATGACAAAGCGGAATGCATAGGTCTGGATAATGGTGATCAGCAGCGACAGGAAGTAGTAATAAGAAAGTCCGGCTGCATAATTATTAAAGAACACCATGAAGAACACCGGCATCAGATACATCATCCACTTCATTCCGGGCATTGTGTTGGCCTGATTCTGCGAATTGATATAGGTATAGACAATGTTGGTTACTGTCATCAGCAGGCAGAACAAAGAAATATGATTACCGAAATAAGGGGTGATAATGGGGATGTAGGTATTCCACGACACGATGGCATCGGGGGCCGAAAGGTCGTGAGCCCATAGGAAACTTTGTCCGCGCAATTCAATGCAGGAAGGGAAAAAGGCGAACATTGCGATCAGCACGGGCATCTGAAGCAGCATCGGGAGGCATCCCGACATCGGGTTTGCTCCGGCCTGAGAATATAGAGCCATCGTTTTCTGCTGACGTATCATCGCGTTTTCCGTGCCGGGATACTTATCGTTGATAGCCTTTATTTCAGGAGCCAGAACACGCATCACCGCCTGGCTGCGATAAGACTTGTAAGTCAGCGGGAAAAGAATCAGCTTGATAAAGATTGTGAGCAGAAGGATGATAATACCGTAATTTGAGATGAAAGAGCCCAGGAATGTAAACACCGGAATTACAATCCAGGTGTTAATCCAGCGGAACAGAGCCCATCCGAGTGGCACAAGGCGAGTGAGACTAAGGTCCTCGTCGGGTGCGAGAGTCTTGTCGAGGTCGGCAAGCATCGGATACAGGTTGGGACCTATGAAAAGTGAATAATTCACCGGGTTCGGAGAATTCCAGTCGTAGTCGTTGCTTACTGCCTGAGCCTCGAGGCTCTTCAGATAGTCGGAGCCTTCAAGTACAGTAGACTTGAAATCGGCTGTATTGAACGGGCGGTCGGCAATCATCACCGAAGAGAAGAACTGATTCTTGAAGCCAATCCATTTGATTTTGGCTTTGCGTTCCTCAGAATCATTTTTGTTTTCGTTAAGATTTTCAACCGAGCCACCGGCAAATTTATAATACAATCCGGAGTTTCGTTCTTCAAACATTCGGCCCTGTTCCTGGCGGTGCACATCCTGGGTCCAAGAGAATCCGAGGTTGCGATTGTTCGACTGCACCAAAGCGGCCATATTTTTTTGAACGATACGCATTTTCACCACATACGATTCACCTTTGGGCAGAGTGTATTCAATACCCCAATACACATCGGGTGCAATGTCGAGAGCCATCAGCACGGTGGTGTCGTTGAGACGGTGAGGAGTGAAGTAAAGGTCAGCGGTCTCAATAGGCTGGGGGAGAGGCAGCTGGAAATTGAAAGTGTTCTTGTCACCTTCGAAAATCACGACTTTCTTTTTAACATTTTTCGTTTCGTCGGCAGAATATTCAGTGTCATATTTTTTTAATTCGGCACGGGTCACCGAACCCGAACGCGAACTGAGATTGAGGGCGAGCACATCATTTTCGAGCGCCACAGTCTCGTTATTGCCTGAGAGGAAACGGGAGAATTTTCCATATTTTCCGAGAGCCACGGAGTTTTTGCGAACGGTTTCAATTGCCAGGCGCTGTTCGGCCACGGTCATCTTTGAGGTGTTTCCGGCAGCCACATCGGCCCAATCCAGATTACGTCCGTTCACGGTCACGGTGCCGAACAGAGAGTCGCCGACAAGAGTCAGGTTCATTCCGTCCTGATTCAGGGAATAGGAACGGGTTCCATCCTCGGCAACTTGTGGTTGCCCCTGCGAAGCAATATTCTGCACGAGCCAGTCGCGCTCGGTCGGACTCAGTTGGTCAACTGTCGTGGCTACCGGTGTTTCCGTGGTAACCTCCGGGCTCGATGTTTCGGGCTGAGACTCGTTGTTTTTCGGGGAAAGCCACATGAAGAGCAGGAAAACAGCCAGCATCAGCACCAACCCGTTGAGTGTATTTTTGTCCATGTTGAGTGAAGGAAATAATATTTAAGCAGTTATTAAGAATATATCAAGATTATGATTTAAGCGAAGAGATAAGTCGGCTTATTTAGTGGAAGATTTTTCATCTGAATAGGCAATTGCCGCTTTCATGAAAGAGAGAAAAAGAGGATTCGGGTGGAGAACAGTCGACCGGTATTCCGGGTGATATTGCGTACCGACAAACCATCTTTTTTCAGGAATTTCCACCACCTCCACAAGATGAGTGTCGGGGTTTTCTCCCACACATTTCATTCCGGCCTGTTCGAAACTGTGGCGGTAATCTTCGTTAAATTCAAATCTGTGTCGGTGGCGTTCCCACACTTCTTCCGATCCGTATGCAAGGGCTGCCTTCGAGCCGGGTTGCAAACGGCACTTGTAAGCTCCCAGTCTCATTGTGCCGCCCATGTTGGAAATGGATTTTTGTTCCTCCATAAGGTCGATAACGTTATGGGGAGTTTTGGTATCCATTTCTGTGGAATTTGCATCCTGAAGGCCCATCACGTTCCGTGCGAACTCAATCACCATGCACTGCATTCCGAGGCAGATTCCGAAAGTGGGCACATCATGTTCGCGACACCATTTAAGAGCCGAGAATTTGCCTTCGATTCCACGCTGGCCGAAGCCCGGGGCGATAATAACGCCGTCAAGATTGCGGAGCTTTTCGTCGGCATTGGCATCGTTCAGTTTCTCGGAATGGATATACTCGATCTTGACTTTATGGTCAAGGTGAGTGGCGGCCTGCATCAAACTTTCGCTTATTGACTTATATGCATCCTGCAGTTCCACATATTTGCCGACCAATCCGATTGTAACGATTTTTTCGGCAGTGTTGAGATGATGCAGGAATTTATTCCAAGCGTTTAAATCAGGTTCGGGGCGCGGATCAGCGCCGGTGAGGCGAATCACAATGTCATCGAGGTGCTGTTCGTGCATACGCAAAGGCACCTGATAGATCGTGGGCTGGTCAAGACTTTGGATCACGGCTTCGGGAGCCACGTTGCAGAATAATCCGACTTTCCGAAGCATTGAGGCGGGAATTTCCTTTTCAGTCCGGAGCACCAGAATATCGGGCTGTATACCAACACTCTGAAGCAACTTTACCGAGTGTTGCGTCGGCTTGGTTTTCAGTTCTTTAGCCGCGTGCAGATAAGGCACGTATGTGAGGTGGATGAAAAGAGCATCGCGCCCGAGTTCCCATTTCAGCTGTCGCACCGCTTCGAGAAAAGGCGTTGACTCGATGTCGCCGACGGTTCCGCCGATTTCAGTTATCACAAAATCATAATCACCTGTCTTTCCAAGGAGTTTGACATTGCGTTTGATTTCATCAGTGATGTGTGGGATGATCTGGACAGTCTTGCCCAGGTAGTCTCCCCGGCGTTCTTTGTCGATAACGGTCTGATAAATTCGGCCGGTGGTGACATTGTTTGCCCGGGAGGTGCGGATATCGGTGAAACGCTCGTAATGCCCCAGGTCAAGATCAGCTTCATGCCCGTCGTCGGTCACGTAACATTCTCCATGTTCGTAGGGATTGAGCGTGCCGGGGTCAATGTTGATGTAGGGGTCGAATTTCTGGATAGTTACCCTGTATCCCCGGCTGAGCAGCAGGCGTGCCAGAGAGCTGGAGATAATACCCTTGCCTAAGGAAGATACCACTCCTCCTGTCACAAATATATATTTGGTATCCACTTGTTAAATTTAATAATCTTGTAAATCAGATACAAATTTAGTCAGAAATAGGTAAATACGCAAATTTAAGCAGTTATAAACAGTCGATGGGCAGTCACCGTGGGAGTGTTGATGCAGCCTGGTTTGGAATTATGGCACCGGGGTTATTTCCGCCGGGTTGTTTATGAGAATGGGACTGCGACCCACAAGTCTGCAAAGGTCTTGATTTGAAATGGCAATAAATCCGCATGCCGTGCCGTCTGTGATGACAATTTTGGGGCGTGCTGCCACATCTTCATCCATCACTAAGGTCACATCGCGTGCCTCGTCGCGCAGCAATCCGAATGGAGTGGCAGCCCCGTGGGGTGTTCCCAAAATTTGCATCATCAATGTTTCGTCGGCAAATGAAACGCGCGGAATTCCCAACGAAGCTCCGAATTCTTTGGTGATGAATGGTTTGCGTGCATGAGTCACGTACAACCAGAATTTATTTTTCTGCCGGTTGGTTAGTAGTATGGTTTTTACCGTGTCAATTCCGAAAGCGCGGTCTATGTTCAGACAGTCGTCCATTGAAATGCCGGGGTCACTCTCAATTCTTGTAAAGTCTATGGAGTTTTCTTCCAGACTCCGGTATATTTTCTGCTGAGTTTCAGTCTGAAATTCTGCAGGAATTCCCGTCATTACCTCACTTGTATAAAATTCTTGATTTTCCATTAAGTTTATTAAGAGCTGCTTGATTATTAAAGCCTCGTATCTAATTTTTATGTCGCAAAGTTAATCTTTTTTTATTATATTCGCATCTATATTCTATAATTTAACTCAGATAAGATTTAAGTATATGATAATTAAGCGAATGATTTGTGTGTGCAGAATGGTGTCGGTGGTGATGCTGATGTTGATTCTTAATCAGCAGGTTGATGCTGCCACAAGTTCAAAGCGATATGCGGGAGGAGACATCTCGCTTTTACCTGCCTACGAAGATGCCGGGGCAAAATATTATGACCATGAAGGGAATTACATTTCCGATCTTCTTCCATTTCTGGGGAAAGAGGGAATGAACGCCATGCGTGTGCGTGTTTTTGTAAATCCGGCCGATTATACAGGGCCTGATAAGGATCCCAATGCCTGTCAGACCATTGAGAGTGTCATTCCGTTATGTCAGCGCATCAAAGCCGCCGGAATGTCTCTGATGCTTGATTTTCATTACTCCGACACGTGGGCCGACCCGGCGCAGCAGTACACCCCGCTGATATGGGCCAATCTTGACGACACGGCACTGTGCGAGGCTGTGTATGATTATACCCGTGAATCGCTCGTTAAACTCAGAGACGCGGGTGTCGTGCCCGACTTTATCCAACCCGGAAATGAAATCAGTTTCGGAATGTTATGGGGACCCGCAGGCACGCCCGAAAGTTCGTTGAAAAAGACTTTTATGGGGAGCAGTGCCAACTGGGACCGTCTCGGAGCTTTGTTGAGGAATGCCATAAAGGGATGTCGCGAGGTATGCCCCGAGGCACGCATAGTGATCCACACCGAGCGCACGGCAGACGTGGCGGTGCAGAATAATTTTTACAATGAGATGAAACGTCTGCAGGTATCCTACGACATAATAGGGTTGAGTTATTATCCCTATTTTCACGGGCCGCTCAGTTCATTGGCAAGTGCTCTCACGTCGTTAGAGGCCAACTTTCCCGGCAAAGACATAATGATAGTTGAAACCGGTTATTCCTATAAATGGGAAGTTCCGGGCACAAGCTGTCCGGTGGATTATCCATACACCGAGGCCGGTCAGGATGCCTTTGCCCGCGACCTTGTGACATTGCTTGAGACTTATGATTCGGTGACGGGCTTGTTCTGGTGGTGGCTTGAATATAACGCTTACGGCACATCGCTGTCGGGGTGGTATAACGCGCCGTTGTTTGACTCCACATCCGGCAAAGCGTTGACGGCTCTTAAAACGATATGTTCGTTCGCTTCTTCGGCCAACGGCGTGGGTAGTACTTTCGATGAGACAGAGCATCAACCCGGGGAAATGCAGTGGTATGACCTTGCAGGGCGAAAGATTGCACAGCCCGGTCAGGGCATTTCAATAGGCAAAAGAGGAACCGGAGCGCCGGTAAAGATCATAGGTCGTAGACCAGGTCTTTGATGTTGGCCGCCACTTGGCGCAGACCCAAGCGGGTCACATCCCTGCGCAAGCTCTCAACGATGATGGGCTTGCCGAAAGTTATGCTGAAACAACCTTGTTTCGCGGCGCACACTTCCGATGGAAGCAGTGCCTGCTCAATATTCACTTTAAGCCCGAGGCGCTTTCTCCACTTTGCCGTGCGATAGAACCGCATGCGGTTGCTTCCGTCAAATCGCACCGGGATAATGTCGCGGTTATACTCCAGAGCCTTGCTGATAAAAGACTTCTGCCATTCAAGATCGCGAATCTTACCGTCGGGATGCAACCTTGAGACGAGACCCGCGGGGAAAATAATAATCTGCATGTCGGAGGCGTATGCATCGGCAATGTCCTTTGCCGCCTGGCGCCCTTGCGACCCATATTTATTCACCGGGAGAAACACAGGACGCAGGGGCACGACATTCATCAGCATATCGTTGACCAGAAACTTAACACCGCGGTCGCCATATCTGGCTCCCAGCACCTTTATGAGTCCGATGCCGTCAAGTCCCCCCAAAGGATGATTGGAAGCGAAAATAAACCTTCCTTCCGAAGGAATATTCTCTTCGCCATTCACCTTCAGGGTAAGCTCAAAATGCTTGTAAACGGCGTCGGCAAAAGCCGTCCCTTCGGTTGGATAAGTAACTCTTAGAGTCTCGTTCAGTTCATCCTGCTTAATAATCTTTTCGAGAGCTGAAATCATGAACCCCGGAATCAATTTTCCCTTCCAGCCGGTGAGGCGGTTGCGGATAATGCTGTTAAGGTCAATCTTTAAGGGAGTGGAATCCATTGGCGGTTCAGTTATTTACGGATGATTCTTCGTCCCAGAATTCATCTTCCCAATCTTGGTCGGTTTCGAGCAAGAGTTCATCGTCGTCATCCATTTCGGGCTGGTCGAATATGAAGTTATCTTCTTCCTCAACGCGATGACGGGTGTCGAGCGGACGGTGGGTAATAGTGAAGTTATTCTTATTTTCCTCCGAATTAATTTCGCACCACAGAATATCTTTCAGTTCAGGGATTCCTTGTCCTGTCACGGCCGAAATAAATACAGTCGGCACATCATCGGGCAGAGTTTTTGCAATCTCCTCGCGCAGCTCATCGTCGAGCATATCAGATTTGGATATTGCCAGCACGCGGCTTTTATCTGAAAGTTCCGGATTGAATTCATGCAGCTCGCGAAGCAGCACCTCATAGTCTGCCTTTATGTCGTCGGAGTCAGCAGGAACCATAAACAGCAGCACGGCGTTTCGCTCAATGTGGCGGAGGAATCTGAGGCCGAGTCCTTTTCCTTCCGAGGCCCCCTCGATGATTCCGGGAATGTCGGCCATTACAAACGAATCTGAACCACGATAGTCAACTATTCCCAAAGATGGTTCCATAGTGGTGAACGGATAATCTGCCACTTTCGGTTTTGCAGCTGAAATAGAAGAGAGCAGTGTTGATTTTCCGGCGTTAGGAAAACCGACAAGTCCCACATCGCCAAGAAGTTTCAGTTCGAGCACAACAGCTTTTTCAAGGGCGGGCTGTCCGGGCTGAGCATATCGGGGCGCACGGTTGGTGGAAGTTGCGAAGTGAACATTACCCAATCCTCCCTTACCTCCGCGAAGAAGGTAGATTTCCTGTCCGTCTTCAGTAACTTCGCAAAGGAATTCTCCGGAGTCGGCATCAAACACAGCGGTTCCCACGGGGACATCAATAATGCGGTCTTCACCATCCTTACCATGGCTGCGGCCGGCACCTCCGCTTTCACCATTTGTGGCAAAAATGTGACGTTGATAGCGCAACGGGAGTAAGGTCCACATGTGGCCGTTGCCACGAAGGATAATATGGCCTCCGCGACCCCCGTCTCCACCGTCGGGTCCCCCTTTGGGTATATATTTGGCGCGATGATAGTGCCGGCTTCCGGCACCTCCTTTACCACTTCTGCAAAGTATCTTAACGTAATCTATAAAATTTGAATCTGCCATAATTATGCAATTAATGAGCCGCTTCGAATCAAGCCGCCTTTTTATTTAATTAACGCAGTGAAAGGTAATAAAGTTCCAATTCAGTAATGACAGGGAATTTTTATTCCTCCTATATAACGCGAATGCGGCGAGTCATCTCGACCCACCGCATTCGCGTGTTTTTCATAATAACTTAATAACTAACCTAACATCATGAAACGATTCTGTTTTCGATATTATAACATCAGGCTTAAGGAAAAGGTTTGCAAAATAAAAAAATTTTTTCAGTCAGTTATTTTCGCCACATTATACCATCCCATTACCGGACAATGTAGGGACGTGCCACGTCTGAGCAAACATCGTACTAAATGCACCGTCGTAACAATCAGACGTGGCACGCCACGAAATCTAGGACCTGTACAAGCATTGAAATGTTAAATTTTTCATTTATTTAAATTTTTAATTTTAACACTTATGTTAGCGGCATGGGACGCAATGCGCTCGTCGGGACCGGTGGTCCGGCCCCTTGCGGCGCGGCGCTCCCCGAACGGAGCATTTTAGGTATCTTAGCTTCGAAATGCTTCAATGTCCACATATACAGACTGTCTTCTGATG
>JAAVCL010000026.1 GCA_014802335.1 Bacteroides sp.
ACCTCTTCCCATTCCGAACAGAGAAGTTAAACCTTATAACGCCGATGGTACTGCGAAAGCGGAAGAGTAGGTAATCGCCACCTTGAAGAGTCGACTCCCACGGAGCCGACTCTTTTTTTGCCCTCTCCCATGGGCGCCTCCGGGCCCCCCTTGGGAATCTTGGGAATCTTGGGAATCTTGGGAATCTTGGGAGACTTGGGAGGCTTGGGATTATTGGGAGGTATGAGAAGGCTTAGGGGCGGTGGGGGCTGTGCCCCGAGCGGCGCGAAGGGGGTGCGTAGTGTAAGGCTGGGTGCATGGCAATGGGCGTGGCTGTGGGTGTGGGTTTGCTGTGGGCGTGGGGAGGATTCGGGCTGATGGGTCTTGTGTTGGGATTCGGGTTGGTTCATTGTGGGCTTCTTTTTTGCTGATTTATCATTCCTTTTTTATCTCTTATTTCTTTGATTATTTTATTTATTGCATTAACTTTGCAGCGTAATTTAACCTTAAACGTTTATGAAAAAATTTTTACTTTCGTTGTCCGTTTTGTTAGGTGCGGCTTCTGCTTCAGTTTATGCTGATAATGTTGCTGACTTTAACACTTTCAATAACGGCTCTGCAGCTACTTCTTACGGAACTTATACTACTTCTTCCGGTTGGGAGGCTGTTAACAGTGCTATTGTTAAGTTAGATGATGGAACCTTGGCTCCTACTTTGAACGGTAAGATTTCTGCTGTAGGTACTCTTTCATCTCCCGAGTTATCAGATGGTATCGGTTCTCTCAGTTTTAAGTATCAGAATACTTATAAGGAGAATAATGGAGCGCATCTGAAAATTGAGATTATCCAGAATGAAGAGGTAGTTAAATCAGCTGAGCTTGAAAATACCTCAATGGATCAAAAAACAGAGTATAGTTATACTTCTCCTGATTTTGATGTTGAGGGGGCTTTCCAGATTGTTATTACAAATCTTTCTCCTTCTAATTCCACCAGTAATAAAGACCGTGTGTCTATCTATGATTTGACATGGACTAATTATTCTGCCGGAGAGGGCCCGAAGGTTCTTACTCCCACTTTTGAAATGGTGAAAGGTGACAACGGGTATGTCGTGAAGATTAATTGCGAGTCGGAGGGTGCTTCGATATATTATACCTCAGGCGCAGAAGCTCCGGATGCTCCTTCGAAGTCATCGACTCTTTACTCAGCCCCTGTGTCAGTTAGCGGTCAGACTTATTTCAAGGCAATAGCATACGTAGGTGAAAATGCATCTAATGTTGCATCTTTTACAGCTAATCCTCCTATGGTGGTTAATAATTTTGCTGCTCTTGACGGTCTGACAGAAGACACAGACGTTGATGTGATGGCAACTCTCTATGGAGTTTATCAGAACGGTGACAATACATACGTTTACGACAGCAATAACAACGGTATGTTAATTTACGGTTCTAATCCTCCTGCCGTTTCAAACGGGTCGACAATCGACGGTCTTTCCGGTGTCTTCACAATCTATAATGGCCAGACTGAAATTAAGAATTTCTCTTTTGGTGAAATTACAGAAGGTACTTCCAAGATTGAGCCTACTGTAATTACAGTTAGCCAGATTGAAGGCATGCAGCTTAATAAATATGTTAAGCTTTCAGGCGTAACAATTCAGAACACCAGTGGTGCGAAATATGAAATTTCGGATGCTTCCGGCAATACTGCAGTTATGTACAATAAGTTTACCAACAGCAGTAAGTTTGATGTAGTTGAGGTTCCTGAAGGAGAGAACTTCACTATCATCGGTTTCATTGCCAAAAATTACGACACTATGCAGCTTTGTCCGATCTCTATAGAAGGTGGCGAAGTAATGGAACAGGTTGAAACTCCGGTTATCGAACCCGGAAGTGGTCAACTTGAAGCCAACACAGAAATTACAATCACTTGCGCCACTGAAGGTGCTACTATCTATTACACCGTTGACTCTTCCGAACCAACTGCCGAGTCGCTTGAATATACAGCTCCGATCAAGTTTACCGAGGCTATGACTCTTAAGGCTGTGGCTGTAAAAGAAGGTATGCTTAATTCAGGCGTTGCAGAAGCTGTCTATACTCTTTTAGATCCGAATGCTCCCGAACTGCAGACAGTTACTTTTGACTTCACAGATCCTTCTCTTTATGGTATTGAAGTTCCTTCAGCAGGGAGCGGTACAGACCTTTGTGAAAAAGGTGGCAGCGTAGATTTCACTGAAGGCGATGTTACACTCACTTTCGCTGCCAGCGAAGATGCCTCGAACCTTCCTCGTATATGGGGTAAGAAATCAGGTGATTCAGTTCTTTATGACGTTCGCGTATATGCAGGTGCAACTGTAACATTTACTGCAACCAAGGAAAATGAAAAAATTCAGAAAATTGAATTTATTCAGAATACCGGTTCAACCGATTGGTCGGCAAACAACACTTACGTACCTGACACATTCAACCGCGATAATAAGAGCTGGAATGCTGAAGAAGTTGATGCTCCCGCTGCAACATTTGAAATGGTTCCTGCCGCAAAGTCTTTCTTTGCTAAAGCTATCGTAACATTAGCTACTTCTTCTGAAATTTCAACTATTGAAAGCGACGAAAATGCAGAAGCAGTTTACTACAATCTTCAGGGTGTGCGTGTTGCCAATCCGTCGAACGGTCTCTATATCGTAGTAAAAGGCAACAAGAGCAGCAAGGTAATTTTCTAAGAAGGTTTTCTTCCGAAACGAAGATATAATCTGATATAATCGGGAATGAAACGAGGCCAAACCTCTTCATTCCCGATTTTTATATCTTTAGCTCTATAAAAAATAAACGCGAATAGCTGCAAAATAAAAATTATTAATTAATTTTGTAAAACTTTAAGGGAACCGGGCTTTGCGTTCGTTCAGAACCTCTGGTAATTCCCAAAGTAAACTGAGAAAAGAACGAATCTGATCGTTCTGAATTTGAAGTCGTTTAAACTTTTTTCAAGGATAAGATTTATTAAGATTTTGAGCGAATTTTGATTCTTGAAGAAGGAGCATAGCGGGCTATGCGACAGATGAAAGAATCGAAAGGCGCCAAAATATTAATAAATATTAGCCTTGAAGAAAACAAATTTAAACATTTCTTGGGTTTTCGTAAAAAGGTTAAACGACTTCATAATTAAGCCCTATTACCTTGATAGATTTATAATAGCAAAAGATTAAAAACAAACATAATATCTTAAAATCAAACGTATGAAAAAATTTTTACTTTCAACACTTGCTGTTGCATGTGCAGCAACCATGAGCGCAGCAAGCTACACAGTTTTTGACATTTCTAATCCTTCCAACTGGACCGGAGGTGCAAATGGTTATGAGACCAGCGTAACAGTTAACGGCAAATCCTTCACACTGAAAACAATGAAGGACGTATCCACAACCGACCTTATCTCGCCGGTTGCTAACACTTACGCATGGCGTGTGTATAAAGGTTCAAAACTTTCAATTGAATCTTCTGCCGTTTCCATGAAGCAGATCGTAATCACTTACGATACTTTCAATGATGGCCAGTATGTTGGCGAAGGCGTTCTTTCATCAGGTTGGTCAGGCACTGTAAACACAGACGAGGCTTCTTATACATGTGTAAGCTCAGGTCTCAATTCATTTGAAATGCAAGCTCAGGCCAAACAGCTCCGCATCACTACTATCGTAGTTTCTGATGAAGAAGGCGAAGATCCCGGTCAGGGTGGTGGCGATGATCCCGTGCTTCCCGACGGTGTGATTTATGAAAATGCTTTCGACAGCAATCTTGACGGTTGGGTAAAGATCAACGATGAGTCTCTTTCTGATTTCAGCGGTTGGAAGATCAATCAAAACAATCCCAAGTGTGCTATCTGTAACTCATACTATGGCGGTGAGAACCACGCTGCGAATGCAAAGATGGAATATACATTCGATCTCAAAGACTATACCGACTGCAAACTTAGCGTTGAGCAGGCATTCGGTTATGATTTCCCCACTTCGCAGGTAGATAACTATCGTCTGTATGTTAAGAGTGGAAATGCAACCGACTATCTTACATTTGCAGTCTTCCCCGAAGTTCCCGAAAGTGGCAACTGGAGCAAGAGCTTCGCTCTTAACGAATTTGACCTCAGCGAATACGATGGTTCAACAATCACTATCGGTTTCGAATATGCAACCGACGGTTCAAAATCTCGTGCATGGGAGCTTAAGAATTTCAAACTCGAAGGCACCAAAGCCGGTGTAGGCGTTGCTGAAGTTGCAACAGACAGCAATGTTGAGGCAGTTTATTACAACCTCCAGGGCGTACGCGTGGAAAATCCCGCTAACGGTCTCTACATCGTAGTGAAAGGCTCAAAAGTTTCAAAGGTGATTTTCTAATGAAATTACATCATTATAATTGAAACAAACAAGATTATTTATAATCTTCAGATAAAAAATGCTCCGGAGAAACTGGAGCATTTTTTTATAATGAAGCCGTTTAAACGACTTCATTTGTGTACTGCTTTACATCCCTTCCTATGATACGGCATAATAAGTTAAGAAATAAATGAAATATAATGCACGCGGCTAACTATCTGAAATATAATATATTAGAGTTTATTAATATCTTTTTGTCATAATAAGCATTGATATAAGTTGGTATTTTAAGAAATTTTTGTATATTTGCAACTGAAAAATCTAAACCACACTGTTTCAATCATATTTACGAAGTCTTTTAACCTTTTTTCAGGGTTAAGATTCATTAAGATTTTGAGCGGATTTTGATTTTTGAAGAGGGAGCATTGCCAACCTGTGCAACTGATGAAAGAATCGAAAGACGCTAAAATATTAATAAATATTAGCCTTCAGGAAGACAGTTTTAAACACATCTTGGATAGTCATAAAAAGGTTGGAAGGCTTCTACATTGGCATTGAGACAAAAACACATGAAACAAGAACATAATTTATCTGTCAAAAATTTATTTATATGGGCGTAGAGACTAAGCATATAGATATATATCCGAAACAAGATTCGTTTCCACGTGAGCTAATGGGGCAGCGCATAAAGTCAGTGACAGTCTCAGAACCCAAGGATGATTCAGAAAGAAGGCCTAAGTTACTGATAATATATACCGGAGGCACCATAGGGATGATAGAGAATCCTGAAACTGGAGCCCTTGAGCCATTCGATTTTGAAAACCTTATTGACAATGTTCCCCGCATCCGGCGGCTTGATTACGATATCGACAGTTTTCAATTCGATGAGCCCTTGGATTCCTCGGCCATGAATCCCTCTCATTGGCAAGACATAGCATACGTCATAGATTGTTTTTACGATGACTATGATGGTTTCGTTGTGCTTCATGGCACCGACACAATGGCCTATACGGCATCGGCTCTTTCGTTCATGCTCGAGAACTTGAGAAAACCTGTCGTTATCACAGGGAGCCAGTTGCCCATTCAGGAAGTTCGCACCGACGGTGAGGAAAATCTTATCACATCACTTCAGGTGGCCGCTGCGCGTCAGGATGATGGTTCGCCGGTGCTGGAAGAAGTTGCAATTTTGTTTGAGAACTACCTGTGGCGAGGCAATCGAGCAACAAAATACAGTGCGGATAACTTCAATGCGTTCAAGAGCAGTAATTTCCCACGGCTGGCCAAAATCGGACTTGGAATTACATTCCGTGATGATGTGTTATGGCGCCCCAGAGGTAACGAGCCGTTAAAGGTGCATTATGGCATGGACAACAATGTGATGTATCTAAGCCTCTTTCCCGGCATTACCGATACGATGATACGCCATGCACTCAACACTCCGGGTCTGAGAGGCGTGGTAATGAAAACGTATGGTGCCGGTAACGGTCCGAGTGATCCCAATTTCCTTGAGGCAGTGAGAGAAGCAATTGAGCGAGGCTTGGTTATTGTCAACACTTCTCAATGCGACAACGGCATGGTTGATCCTCATCGCTATAAAACCGGTTCGGCGCTATATGGTGCGGGGGTCATTTCCGGACACGATCTTACCTCCGAAGCCGCGATAACCAAGCTCATGTTCCTCTTCGGACAGAATTATCCGGTCAACAAGGTGAAGGAAATGATGGAAACACCATTGGTAGGGGAGATGCATCACTGAGATCACATCCCGTTCTGAAAACGACTTCAGATGATCAGATTGTCATCCATCAACAGACAAATACTCAAATTGGCGGTGCCTGCGATATTCAATAATATCACGGTGCCGCTTCTGGGTTTATCGGATACAGCCATTACGGGGCATTTGGGCAGTGATGTCTATCTCGCGGCAATGGCCGTCGGTGCCACGATTTTTAATGTTATCTTCATGCTGTGCGGATTCCTGCGCATGGGTACTACCGGTCTGGCTGCACGCGCAAACGGTGCATCCGACCATTTGATGGCACGAAACGTACTGTCGAAGGCATTGTCAATCTCTTTGCTTATTTCCGTTATTGTTCTTCTTTTCCGCAAGTATATTTCATCGTTGCTTATTTCATTGATCGGCGCCACTCCCGTTATTTCAGCGGTGGCCGCGGAATATTTCGGAATCGTGGTATGGTCTGTGCCTGCTCAATTGGCAGTGATGGCTATAAGCGGTTGGTTCATCGGGCGCCAAAACACTGTGACCCCAATGATTGTCTCGGTCGGGGTGAACGTGGTGAATATTCTGGCAAGCGTAACTTTGGTTTTCGGGGTTGGCCTGGGCTTTAAGGGAGTTGCCTTCGGCACGCTTACAGCCAATTGGGTAGGTCTGATCGCAATGCTCGTATTCCTTCAATTAGAAAAGAAGAAAATTGAAAACATTATCCAACCCGACAGAAAAAGAAAAGAAATAACATCGGTTCAAAATGGCAAAGCGGAAACGGAAAAAAGTAAAATTAAATGGACCACCTTTTTCAAGGTTAATACCAATCTCTTCTTTCGCTCGGCCTGCATAATGGGCGTTTCGCTCGCCATGACAGCTTATGGTGCAAAGATCGGTGAAGTGACTTTGGCCGCCAACAGTGTCATGCTTCAGTTTTTCCTTTTCTTCTCCTACTTTATGGACGGATTTGCATTTGCCGGGGAGGCCCTTGTAGGGAACACATCGGGAGCGCACGACCTTAAAGGCCTGAAAAAGACAGTTGCCAATCTTATAAAGTGGGGTTGCTTCCTGTCGGCGTTCTTTGCAATTGTGTATCTGACAGCCGGGAATGACATAGTCGCCTTGTTGTCGGATTCCGAGAACGTTAGGCAAGAAATAAAGACAATGCATGTGTGGCTTGTGGTATTACCGGTCGTGACAGTCTGGGCTTTTATATTCGACGGAGTTTTCATCGGGCTTGCCCGCACCGGGCCGCTGCTGGTCGTGACGCTTATCGGGGCCGTGTTTTTCTTTGGAGTGGCTGAACTTGGACTAAACTTCAGTGAGTATGCGCAGAATTCAATATTGTGGTTGGCTTTTGAGATATATTTGTTGCTGAGAGGTGTTTTATTAGCCCTCGAATACTTGATATTACAAAGGAAATCGTTAATTTTGTGATATGAATGACCCTAAAACATATCAAGCGGCCCGCATAGGTGACACGGCAGACTGGAGGCTGATTTGTGTGATTTCAGAGAAAGGCATGAGTGCATTTTTGAAACATACCAATCCCACCGAAGATATAGTAACTCTATTTACCGACAAATGGTTGGCCGGAAATGAAGGCCTTCTTGAGAATATAGAAAACTCGGTTTACGACCACCCTCAGGTGCTTGATGATTTTACGGCCGATATTATTTTGGTTGCTCCCAAGAGTCTTTGGATTCCCACGGCGCTGATAACGGAAGATGAAGACGAGGCATGCCGGTTCTATACCCAGATTTACAAGGCGGAGTATGAAGATATCATGATAGAAACCGTGGATGAAGCCACCTGTGTTTTCTCGCTTGTTCCGGGTCTGACGTCATTTCTTCAACGCACATTTCCGGGAGCTCGTGTCCATTCGCATCTTGCAATTATGGCTCGCAGATTCAGGGAAAGAAGTGCCGATATGCCGCGTGTGTACTTAGACATTCACGACAACATGGTTGATTTCATATCGTTCGACAGGCGTAAACTCCTTATGGCCACTACTCATTTTTGGCGCGAGTTGACCGATATTCAGTATCATTTGTTTAACATAATGAACGTATATGGTCTTGATCCGAAAGAAGCTCAGGTTTCTATATCCGGCCCGCGCGAAATAAAAACAGAGTTGATGCGTGAATTAAGAAAAAACATAGAATTTGTGATGTTTACAATGATGCCCGGTATCGGGGCTAAGGCCGGAATGCCGTTGCCCGCAGCATTAATGATCAGACAGTAACTCCCCCGGGAGAATAGATATTTGTAAAGCACGTCTTACGGAAAATAAGAATAACACGTCTTACGGATAATGAGAATAATAAGAGGAAAATATGGGCGTCGTCGATTTGATGTTCCCAAAAATATAACAGCGCGCCCCACCACCGACTTTGCACGCGAGAATCTTTTCAACATACTTGAACTGCAGGAAGGAATAGAAGATAAACGCGTGTGCGACCTTTTTGCCGGAACCGGAGCCATAAGTTGGGAGTTTGTTTCGCGTGGGGCTGCCCTTGTCACGGCAGTTGAGCAGGCTGCCGTTCAATCGGCTTTTATTCGTTCTGTAAAGGAAAAATTAGGTGATACGACCCTTAAATTAATTAAAGGGGATGTGTTTAAGTTTATAGAAAAGGCTCACGATTCTTACGACATCGTGTTTGCTGACCCCCCATATAATCATCCCCGTTTTGCTGAAATTCCTGAGCTGATTCTTAATTCGGAACTTGTAAAAGAGGGTTCGCTCGTTGTTGTTGAGCACAGCAAGACTTATACATTCAACGAACTTCCCGGGTTTATAAGACATCTTGTATATGGTTCGGTGAATTTTAGCTTATTTAGAGTTAAGTAACTATCAATTAATTGATTAATAAAAAAAGAATAATGATAAAATTAGATAGCATAGAGGAGGCTCTTGAGGACTTCCGTAATGGTAAATTTGTGGTTGTTGTAGACGACGAAGACCGCGAAAACGAGGGTGATCTCATTATTGCGGCAGAAAAAATCACCCCCGAGGATGTGAATTTCATGCTCAAGAATGCGCGCGGAGTGCTCTGTGCCCCCATCACTCTCGAGAGATGCCGTCAGCTTGATCTGCCGCGTCAGGTGGATGACAACACTTCTGTGCTTGGCACTCCCTTTACAGTTACGGTAGACAAACTTGAAGGTTGTTCCACCGGTGTATCTATTCAAGACCGTGCCGCCACAATACGCGCACTTGCCGACCCTGAGTCTACCCCAGAAACCTTCGGTCGCCCCGGGCATATCAATCCGCTTTATGCCCAGGACAGAGGGGTGCTTCAGCGTGCAGGTCATACGGAAGCTGCCGTTGATCTTGCCCGACTGGCCGGACTTCAACCCGCGGCTGCACTCATGGAGATAATGAGTGATGATGGCTCTATGGCACGTTTGCCCGAACTTCGCCGTCGTGCCGATGAATGGGGATTGAAGTTGATTAGTATTCGCGATCTTATTGCTTATCGTCTGAATCACGATTCGCTCGTGGAACGTGGTGAAGAAGTTGACATGCCCACTGCATACGGCCACTTCAGACTTATCCCTTTCCGCCAGAAAGACACCGGTCTCGAACATGTAGCTCTTATAAAGGGTGATGTGGAAAGCGACGAGCCGATCTTGGTGCGGGTTCACTCTTCATGCGTCACAGGCGATATTTTTGCATCACGCCGTTGTGAATGTGGCGAGCAGCTTCATTTGGCGATGCAGCAGATTGAGAAAGAGGGGAGAGGTGCTGTGATATATCTTAATCAGGAAGGACGTGGAATCGGCCTGATGGATAAAATCAAGGCATACAAACTTCAGGAAAACGGCCTGGATACGGTGGATGCCAATCTGCATCTGGGTCATCGTGCCGACGAACGTGATTATGGTGTGGGTGCAAATATCCTCCACTCGCTTGGAATTAAAAATATGAGACTAATGACCAATAACCCGATAAAACGCGTTGGCTTGGAGGGATATGGGGTTAAGATCTCGGAGATTGTTCCGCTGGAAGTTGAACCCAATCCATATAATGAAAAATATATGGAAACAAAGAAGATCAGAATGGGGCATAACCTTCATAAAGTGTGATTGCTTTAAGAAAGTGCAATTGCTTTAGATTCTTTAAACTCAGACAACATGAAAAATCTGCATAAAGGAGTAGCAACAGCCCTAGTCTCGCTGTTGGTGGGCACAGGTTTTATTTCGGCTCAGAAAAAAGTGCTTTCGCACGATGATTTTGATAGTTGGAAATCTGTAAGAAACATGGCTGTGAGTCGTGACGGATCATGGACAGCCTTTGCCGTAAATCCACAGGAGGGTGACGGTATTTTAACTTTCTATAATACTAAAACACGTAAAAAAGTAGAGATTCCCCGCGGTTATGAAGCTCGTATTTCGGCAGATTCGCGCTGGGGTATAGCTCTTATAAAACCCCTTTTTGCAGATACCCGCAAAGCAAAAATTGACAAAAAGAAAGATGCCGATATGCCGAAAGATTCGTTGGCTATCGTAAATCTCCGCACTCTGGATGTCATCAAGGTTGGGGATGTTCTGAGTTATAAGATTTCAAAAGACGGCAGTGATTGGCTGGCTTTCTCATCGTGCGATACGACTTTGATTAAAAAGAAATTTTTATCAGACAAGGAAGCCGGTCGCCCGCTGGTGCTTTTCAATCCCTCCACAAAAGCGCGCAAAGTGACCAACTGGGTAAAAGATTATGTCTTTTCTAACGATGGTAACCGACTGGCCGTAAATGTCAAGAAACCGGAAAAAGATTCGGTAGCCACCGACGGAATCGGACTCTATATTCTGCCCGACACTGCCTATACAATCATAGACAGAGACAAGAAATTTTATGGCACCCCGGTCTTTAGTGAAGACGGCATGCAATTGGCTTATACAGCATCAAACGATTCGGTTAAATCCGGTACAAAAAGAGTCAGTGTCTTTTTAAGTCGTCCCGATCAGGACCTTAAGTCACCCAAAGAATTTAATCTGAATTTTAAGGATGCTTCCGGAGCTGAACTTGTTCCCAACCAATATACACAGTTAAAATTCTCGCATAACGGCAAACGACTTATAGCAGGCGTTGCCCCGGTGATTGCTCCCGACGATACCACCATTGTGGATTTTGAACAAGGCAAGCTTGATATATGGGTATGGGACAAGGCATATAACCCTCCGATGGAGCAAAATCTGCTTGATAAAATCAAGAAAAAGAACATGCCGGTTGCAATTAATCCGTCCACCGGTAAAAGCGTTTTGCTCTGTGACAATTCATTGGCAGAAGTCGATGCGCCCGTCAGATGGGATGGTGACTATGCACTTGTAAAGGATCCGTCGGAAAGTATTGTCTCATTCCAATGGGATTACTTCGCTCCAATCAAATTCGGAGTTGTAAACGTAAATACCGGAGAATACACCGAAGCGGGGGAATGTCAACGAAGTTTCGAAGCCAAGCTTTCTCCCGCCGATAAGTTTATAGTATGGTTTAAAGACAGGCAATACCACACATACGAGATTTCCACCGGGAAAACCCGATGCATCAGCGAGAAAGTTCCTTATCCCCTCTGGGATATTGACGACCGTCATCCTTCTCCGGCAGATAATTATGGCATAGCCGGCTGGAGTGAAAATGACGATGCAATCCTGGTTTACGACAAATTCGATATATGGAAGCTTGACCCTCGTGGCGAGAAAGACCCCGAGTGTATCACATTAGGTGAAGGTAGAAAAAAAGATCTCAGATACAGATATGTGAACACCGACCCCGAACACCGATTCCTGAAATCGGGAGATTTTATGCTCCTCAAGGTCTTTTCATACACGGATAAGTATAACGGACTCGGATATACTGCCTATGGGAAACCGAAAGTGCCTGTAATACCCGTCCTCGATAAATTTGATTACACACAGTTGCTGAAGGCAAGGGATGCGCAAGTCTACACATGGCAGCGGGCTAATTTCTCTACTTCACCCGATATTTGGGAATGTTCAGGCACGGATTATGCAAAGGCTCTGAAATTAACCGATGCCAATCCGCAGATGAAGGATTACAATTGGGGAACCGCGCAGCTTGAACGTTGGTATGCTTACGACGGCAGTCAATCGGAAGGTGTGCTTTACGTTCCCGAGAATATGGATCCCTCAAAAAAATACCCGATGTTGTGTGTGTTCTATGAAACGGGATCGGAAGACCTTTACCGACATTACACAATGGAACCTTCATGGAGTTGGGTGAACTATCCTTTCTATGTAAGCCGGGGCTATGTGGTGTTTGTTCCCGACATTCATTATAATTCCGGCCGACCCGGTGAGGATGCATATAATTATGTGTGTTCCGGTGCTGAGGAAATGTGCCGTCGCTATCCATGGATTGATAAGGAACGGATAGGTATTGACGGCCAGAGCTGGGGCGGTTATCAAACTGCATATCTCGTTACGCGCACAAATATGTTCGCCTGTGCAGGTTCCGGCGCTCCGGTTGCTAATATGACCTCGGCCTACGGAGGTATCCGCTGGGAGTCGGGCGATTCCCGACAGGCTCAATACGAACAGGGCCAGAGCCGCATCGGGGGTACACTCTGGGAGAAGACATATCAATATATGGCTAATTCCCCCGTGTTCTTTGCCGACCGCGTGCAAACCCCGTTGCTGATCATGCATAACGATAATGACGGCGCAGTGCCCTGGTATCAGGGAATTGAGATGTTCATGGCTTTGAGACGTTTACACAAGCCGGTATGGATGCTTCAATACAACGGTGAGGCACACAACATCCGTGCCCGTAAGAACAGAAAAGACATAACGCGCAGATTACAGCAATTTTTCGATCACTACCTGAAGGATGCCCCCATGCCTCGCTGGATGAAACAAGGCGTTCCCATGATTCGTAAAGGACAGGAGTGGGGATTTGAAACCGAGTGAACTTAGCTGTTAATTTAAACATTGCTTATGATTAAATTTGTAAATGCAAAAATTAATATAGGTCTGCAGATTGTGAGCCGTCGTTCCGACGGCTATCACAATCTGCAAACTGTTTTTTATCCCGTTGGTCTGTATGCGGGAACACCGGAGAATCCGGTTGAATTCTGTGATGTGCTCGAGATTATAACTGTGGAGCAGGATGAGCAGATCACTCTTGAATTAACCGGCAATAAAGTTGATTGTCCGATAGAAAAAAATCTTGTGTGGAAGGCGGCGCAATTATTCTTTGAGGCCGGTGCTCCCGAAGGGTTTAAAGTCAAGATCTCTCTCGACAAACACTTGCCCGATGGGGCGGGTCTTGGCGGAGGAAGTGCAGACGCGTCATTCACATTATTAATGCTTGTTGAGCTTGCAGAACGCTATGCTCGGGAAAAAGGATTGCAGTGGAAGGCTCCGGAAAAGAAACAACTGTTGGATATGGCCTTTTCTTTAGGAGCCGATTGCCCCTTCTTTATTTACAACTCGCCGGCTTATGGTGAAGGAGCGGGCGAAAAGCTCACTCCCGTAAATCTTGATCTGGCCGGCCACTGGCTGTTGATTGCCAAACCTTTTGCTTCAGTTTCAACTAAGGAGGCTTTCGCAGGCATTGCAGTATGCCCCGATGTGCCTGATTTGCGTAAAATTGTGAATGAATCGCCGGGCAAATGGGGCGAAACAGTGAAGAATGATTTTGAGAACACAATCTTTGCCAAACATCCCGAAATCGGAGAAATAAAAGATAAAATGTATGGTCTGGGGGCCTTATATGCTTCTCTTACGGGAAGCGGTGCCTGTGTGTACGGGATATTTAAAGACCGCGGCACTGCGCAAAAAGCTCAAATGGAAATGCAACACAATCCAACTATCAAGGCACTTAGTTTGTTAAAATTATAAATAACGGGTAAATGAGATTGCTGATTGCCATATCAAATGGAATCCGAAGAATTTATGGCTCGTTTTTAACATTTATTGGCACAAAATTTGCAACGAATGTGAGAGATTACATTCATAAAGAAATCACACAGATGAAAGACATGAATAATAATGAATTTGACAACCGTGAAAACACAGTTGAGCCCGAAGAAGTAGTTGTGGATGATGTGAATTCAACTCCGGCTGCTGAAGAAATTGCAGAAGGCGAGACCGCGCAGGTTGCCGATGATGCACTGAGCGAGGAAGAAAAACTTGCTAAGGAAAATGAAAGTTTGAAAGATTCTCTTGAAAAAGAGAAGAAAGAATATATGTTCCTGATGGCTGAATTTGACAACTTCAGGAAGCGCACTCTTCGTGAAAAGTCAGAATTGATAAAGAATGCGGCCGAATCGGTTTTCAAAGGACTGCTTCCGGTGGTCGACGATATGGAGCGTGCTCTTAAAGCTTCTGAAAATAGCGAGGATGCCAACTCGATACGTGAAGGCATGGAGCTTATCTACAAGAAACTCGTTAAGTTTATGGATCAGAATGGCGTGAAGGCAATGGATCCGGAAGATAAAGAATTCAATGCCGATATTCATGAAGCCATTACGGCCGTCCCTGTGCCCGATGAAGCTCAGAAAGGTAAGATAATAGACACCGTAGAAAAGGGATATACTATTAACGGTAAGGTTCTTCGTCACGCCAAAGTGGTGGTAGGGCAGTAATTCATAAGAAAGGGACTTACAATGGCAGATAAAAGAGATTACTATGAGGTGCTGGGTGTTGATAAAAATGCCACAGCCGATGAAATAAAAAAGGCCTACCGAAAGAAGGCCATACAGTATCATCCCGATAAAAATCCGGGTGATAAGGAAGCCGAAGAAAAATTCAAGGAGGCTGCCGAAGCATACGATGTGCTCAGCGACAGTGATAAAAGAGCCAAATATGATAAGTTCGGCCATTCGATGGGTCCGCAAGGTTTCGGCGGTGGCGGTGGCTACAGCAGTTACGGTGGCTTTGGTGGCGGAATGTCGATGGAAGATATTTTCGCTCACTTCGGAGATATTTTCGGTGGCTCATTCGGTGGCGATGATAGATTCTCCGGTTTCGGCGGGTCATCCTCAGGCCGCACACGCAAGCATGTGAATAAAGGTACTGATCTTCGAATCACTGTAAAGGTGACTTTGAAAGACATAATGTATGGTGTCGACAAGAAGCTGAAGATTCCAAAACTCGTAGCTTGCGAGCACTGCAAAGGAACCGGAGCCAAAGACGGCACGGCTTTCCACACATGCGAACGTTGTCACGGCACAGGCTATGTCACCACTGTTCAACAGACCTTTATGGGCCCCATGCAGAGTCAGTCGGTTTGCCCCGAATGTAACGGTGAAGGAAAAGTCATCACTGAAAAATGCTCTTATTGCAACGGAACAGGCGTTGAAAAGAAAGAGGAAATCGTTAGTTTCCACATTCCGGCCGGGGTTGAGAACGACATGGTGCTTACACTGAGAGGTCAGGGCAACGCGCCGAGAAACGGCGGTGTGAACGGCGATCTTTTAATAAAGATTCAAGAAGAAAAAGACCCCGATCTTATCAGAGATGGCAATGATCTGATTTATAACCTGATGTTAGACTTCCCCACTGCGGCTTTAGGCGGAACAGCCGAAATTCCTACAATAGACGGCCGTGCCCGTGTGAAGATAGCAGCCGGAACACAGCCCGGTAAAGTGCTGCGTCTGCGTGGAAAAGGTCTTCCTCAGATGAACAGTTCGGCCAAGGGTGACCTCCTTGTGAACGTTATGGTATATGTGCCGGAAAACTTGTCGGATACTGAAAAAGCAGCAATTGAAAGTCTGAAGGACCAACCGAATATTGTTCCTGACAAAGCAACATCCAAACGAATCTTCTCACGCCTTCGCCACATCTTCCAAAAGGAAAATGAAGGAGTAGAGTAAGACCCGTATTCAAAAACATACTTTGGAAAACAGTTGTTTCCGGGTTCTAAAAAAGTCGGCTTGAGAATTAAATCAAGTCGGCTTTTTTAGAACCCTTCTTTTTTTAGAACCCTTATGGTATCTTCATGTATGTGTTGTGATTACCACATTACCATTCGTAGGAGATGTTGAGACCGAGGCCATTGATTGTGGCGTTATACTGCCAGTTGCTCCAATAGTTGGAGGTCATCAGACGATAATGCAGACCCACATCTATAGCCTGCCGGGGCTTTGTGGAATTAATTGGAATTCTAACTCCCACGGCGGGTTGAAAATAGAAATATTGACGGTCCGAGAGATACCCGTCGCGAACCTTTACATAACTATCCGAGCAGAGGAAGGCTGCGCCGAGACGACAGTTAATAAAAAATGAGGTTGAGGTTTGCTCCCCTAAGATAAATCTAAAATCGGTAAAGACGGGAATCATTACTGCCGAACTGGTATACTCGTGAGTATCCCAAACCGGATTGAACTGTTCGATATTATTACCCCATCCTTTATTTACTGTCGACCATAGAAAATCCACACCGATTCCCGCACCCATGTAGAACCAGTTATTCAGCTGATAGCCTTGAGATGTGGCAACTGTAACGAAATTGGTGCGATAATTCCCAACGCCTCCGGTAAAGTCGGCCTCCAGATATCCCTTATAGCCCGCGCCCTGAGTAATGGCCGGCAATGCAACATTGGTCAGACCGTTTACTATTTCTCCTATCTGGGCATTGGCCGGCACGAGGCTTCCGGCAGCTAAAATGCAACTGAGGATATATTTATAAGGTTTCATAATAAAACAGGGTTAAGTGTGTTTTTCAAGTCTGTTGAAATTGCGAGCAAATATTTTTCTGAAATGCAATAAAAATTGTAACACAAATTCAAACAGGTGCCAAATCCCTTGACTGAGATTTCTTTCATAGTATATTATTATAACAATTGTGATAAATCAGAGTTGGGTGATGTGTTAAATTTAGTTATAAACTTTTCTTAAAATTCAGTGTCATGGAAAAAAATATTAACTTTGAATTCATTTAGTTTTCGACTAAAAAATGCCGGAAAGGGGAGTTTGCAATTCCTCCGGTTTGCAACCCAAAAATAAATGGACAAAAATGGCCTATAAAACACCAATCGATGAAAAGCAACTTGTGGCAGATCTTCAGAATCCTGCCACGGCTCGCAAGGCATTTGATTTGCTGATACGCGAGTATGGTGAGCAGGTCTATTGGCAAATCCGCAAAATGGTCGTATCTCATGACGATGCGAACGACTTGTTGCAGAACTGTTTTATAAAAGCCTGGAAAAATATTAATAATTTCCGTGGCGATGCGCGTCTTTCCACCTGGCTGTATAAGATTGCAATAAATGAAAGTATCAATTTCCTGAATAAGGAAAGGCAACGGTTAGGACTCACCGCCGAGGAAGCAGACGACTCTTTCCTGTTGCAGAACATCGAAAGCGATCCATATTTTGACGGGGATTCCCTCCAGGTGCAGCTTCAGGAAGCCATTATGCAATTGCCTGAAAAGCAGAGGCTCGTTTTCAATATGCGATATTACGACGACATGAAATATGAAGACATTTCTGAAGTTCTCGGAACGTCTGTTGGTGCCCTTAAAGCTTCCTATCATCACGCGGTCAAAAAGATTACGGCGGCAATAAAAGATTCTGAGATATAAGACTGAGGCCACCAAAAATGTAAATAAAACAAAAAAATAAATAAAACAAAAACGATATGAACCATTTCATATCGTTTTTGTTTTATAGGTATAAGAATCGTTTCATGATGTTAGGTTAGTTCGAAAATTAATTATGGAAAACACAACGATGCGACTGATTGTGAAATCAGTCGCATCTATTTTTAGTATAATGGTGAGAACATAGATGAAATTAATAAATTTGAGTTGATGCCTTACACTTCAATAAAAAAATTTTTATTCCAATTAAACCAAATTAAAGGATTATAGTCCATAGAATATAATAGGAATTATAATGAAGGAAGAAGAGAAAATAATCGGCCGTTACGGACGTAAGGGGCCATGGAAAGTCCCGGAGGGCTATTTCGAATCTCTCTCTGTTGACATAATCGAGAAGTTGCCGGCACATCCCGAAAAACAGCAGCCTGTTAAACTGTCGGCTTGGCAGCGGGTTAAGCCTTACGTTTATCTCGCGGCAATGTTTGCGGGGATATGGTGCATGATGCAGATGTTTCATAATGTTTCCGGCATGGGTTCTTTAAATATCGACAATCCTCCTGAACATATTGCCTCGCTTATGAGCGAATCTGCTATGGACGATATGTATTTAATGCCGCTGTCTGACTCTGATTATGAACTCATTGATGAAATGAGCTCAAAATACTCTTCAATCGAGGAATTTGAGAAAGATTTCGGGGTAACAATTGAGCCTCAATTTGATAATGCCGATAAATGATGAAAAAATTAGTTTTACTTTTTACTGTTATATTGCTTAGCTGTGTTTCTCTCTCAGCTCAAAAACGATCTGCTGATAAAGAGAAGGATCATGCCGAAATGAGAAAGGAAATCACTGATTTTAAAATAAAATTCCTTGCTCAGGAAATGGAGCTGACCGATGAGCAGCAAAAGAAGTTCGCTCCCATTTATCGTCAGATGTCTGAGGAGAAAGGTCCTATATATCACGAGATCTTCTCCATGAAGAGAAAACTTAACAATAAGTCTTCCGAAGCCGAATATGAATCTTTCGGTAAGGCTGTGGAGAACACTAAAGATAAAATGGCGGCGATAGATAAAAAATATAATGCTCAATTATCGAAATTCCTGTCGGCCAAGCAGATATATAAAATGAAGACTGCTGAAGAAACTTTTCATCACAAAATGCGTGAAATGAGAGATAAGAAAAAGAACAAAAAGCATTAATTTGAGTCGATATGATGAAAATTCAATATTTAATAAGGAGGTTGACGACCTCCTTATTGTGTTTTATTACGCTTGCCGGGTTGGCATCCTATTCAGTTTCAGCCGCCCCTGTGCAGTCAGTTTCAAAATCTAAAGTTATTAAAACCGCTAAATCAGGAAAAGTGAATAACACAGCTACAAGCACATTTGAATCTCCCGATTTTGCTTTTCCAAAAACCGTTGAAGCAGATGCTGAATCTCACTTCAGTCGGGCTCTTGAAGCGCGTGACGGTGTGAGTGCGCTGCGAGCGGCAATTCAGCTAAACGTTGCTGAAACTTTGGTGTCGGCCGATTCCTTCCCGCTCTCTATGGCCCGATATGACACGATTGCCGGTACTTTTCCTTCTCCTTGGTGTGACCTGGCTATGATTCTAAAGGCCCGGTTATATAGAGATATTTTCGCAAGCAAAAGCTATATATTCCGTAACAGGCAGCTTCCTTCCGAACCACTCCCCGCGGATGTGATGGAATGGAGCGAGCCTATGTTTGCATCCACGGTAAATAAATTGCTGAAAAATGTAATGGGCGGTCGCGATGAATTAGCCAAGATAAAGCTAATTGAAATATCACCGCTACTTGAGGATGCTGCAGATGCTGAAAAAGCGGGATTTACGGTTTTTGATTTCTGCGTTTTGCAGGCCTCAGACATCTTGCGCACGTTCAAAAATAATGATGTTGATGATATTCTTCCCCTTGTAGTAAACAATACGCCTGCTGTATCCAAAGGAAAAGACAAGGCAGCACTTACAGCACTCAGCTGCATTGATGAAGCAATTGCGTTAAGTGAAGTTGAGGATAATCTGCAAAAGCACTCTTTCTGGGCGTTAAGAAAATTAGATGAACTAAGTGGTGACAAACGTTCCGAATATCTCGAACAATGCATAGATAAATTCACCGCAACCCCATATTGTGCCCCCTTTATAACAGCCTATTGCTCAACTCTGCCAAGTGATAATGACGGCCGCAGAAACAAGCTGCGCCTGTTAGACGATTATGTGTCGAGATTCCCGGATGCTCCGGGTATCAATTCGGTTAAAAACATGGCCTTGGGTTTAAAAAAGAAAAGTGCGCGGGTTTCATTTTCATCTCAGATGCTTCCTGAAAGAGAGCAAACAGTGGATTTAGAAGGAGAAAATTTATATAAATACTATCTTCTCATTGTAGAGCTTCCTGTCGGTAACGCAAAGGAAAACTACACATACGCTGATTTAAAATCGGGTAGCGTTGTAAATGTCGTGCCTGTGATGGTGCCCGGTTCGGTGCCTGATGCTTATTCAGAAAAGATAAACATCCCATCTTTAAGCCCCGGACTGTATGCGATAGTTCCTTCACGTTCCAAGAGTATTTCGGGAGTGTTGGAAAAATCTTCAAATGTCGGTCTTAACACTGTCAACGTGTCATCTTTATCTGTATTCACAGTGTCGGCCGGAGCTGATAAAGGTTTGCTGTATGTGGCTTCGGCAGATAACATGATGCCTTTGCCCGGTGCTGAAGTCGTTCTGTTCAAGAGAGACCGCGGTGTAAAATCGAAAATTGGAAAATTCATTACCGACAAAGAGGGAAAAATTGAATACTCCACTATTGGCACCGGAAGATATGATTATGAGGTGAAGTGGAATAATAACCGCCTTTCCGGTATATTATATAAGCAATATCCTCAAACTGAAAATAACGACTCATTCAGAGAGGGGTCGGTTCTTACTGATCTGGCGCTTTATCGCCCGGGGGATGAAGTTGAGTTTTCTGCAATTTTATATAATCGTAGACAACATGAATTATCCTTTGCAAAAGATAAGAAGATAAATGTTGTTCTGCGCGATGCCAACTGGCAAAATGTAGATACACTCAATTTGATTACCGACAGGTATGGCCGTGCAGATGGAAAGTTCAATATTCCAAAAAGGGCTTTGAATGGGAATTGGGGTATATTTATTGAAGAAAAGGGCTCGCAAATAGGTTCGTGCTCGTTTACGGTTGCCGACTACAAAGCACCATCTTTTATAGTAAAGACAGAGTCGAAAAATGGTGCATCGGCTGTTGCGGGCGATTCTATTATCTTCCGCGGGCAAGCCACGACTTATACGGGGATGCCTGTGGCTGGTGCTAAAGTGAGCTATACGATTTCCTATCAACCCGGGTGGTGGAGGAATTCAGGAGGCAATGCTTCTTTCGGAGGCGAGACTGTAACCGGCAGTGACGGCAGTTTCGAAATATCTGTCGGCACTGAAGGATTAAAAGGCACTCCTTACGAAAGGGGTATGTTTACTTTGAACGGAGATGTTACAGACCGTTCGGGAGAGAGCGTACCATTCGACCCGCTAAGGTTTTCGCTTGGAAAGCTTTACAGAATTTCACCGGAGTTGTCGCCTGTTGTCAAAGTGAGTGAGCAGGAGCAAACTTTCAAAGTGAATGTCAATGACTTCACCGGTATTCCGACACCTATGCAGGTTCACTATCAAATCGTGTCGTCCGATAAGGTTGTAGAATCAGGGTCTTTTAAATCTCCGGTATTCAAACCCGCTTTAACAGCGTTGGCTTCAGGACGCTATGCCTTTAAATTCGCACTTGATAAGGATGCATTTAATCTTGCTGACAACGGTGAGGTGGTGACAGATTCTATAATTCTATGGAGGCAATCGGACATTCATCCTCCCGTGGAAACCGCATTGTGGTGCCCGGAATCAAGATATGTTGTTGAGGAGGGCAAAAAGAGTGTGGATGTAAGAATCGGATCCTCATTGACCCCCGGATATGTACTTGCCGTAATATCGGACTCTAAGAAATATCTTGAAAGCAGGTGGATAAAAATAGATAATGAGAATATTGAGTTCAAATTTGAAATGCCCTCCTCGTCCCAGAGATATTACATAGATTTTATAGCCCAATCGAATCTTTCCAACTCAACCAAGCGAGTTGAAATTGTTCCTGCCGGTCAGCTGTCGGAATTAAAGGTTATCGCTGAATCCTTTAGGGATAAAATCGAACCGGGTACAAAAGAAAAATGGACTTTCTCTTTCACAATGAATGGCACATCGATGTCAGGTATTCCGGCCTTAGCCGTGATGACCGACAAGTCTCTTAATGCTATTGTCCCATTCCGCTGGAGATTCAACCCCTATTCAACACTATCTTGGTATTCTCCCGTTTCAATCGAAATCGGTTATAAATTCCCGGCAACCAACAGATATAATGAGAAAATAACGTATTATAAGAGTAATGAAAGTTTCTCTGTTCCGTCATTCAATACTTACGGATATTCGTTATATGGCTCTAATTCATTTGGCTCTGATTACATAAGAATCAGAGGTGGTCGGAATATGATGTATAAAATGTCGGCCGCGGGTGCCGATACAGTAAATATAAATGACGTTACTGATGAATGTGCCGCGGAAGAGGGAATGGTATTAATGGAACCGGCCGTAATGAATATGGCTGCAAAAACAGAGGGTCAGGATGCAGGACCAGGCGGAAACATGCAGCCCGACAACTTAAATATACGTAACGCCGAGATGCCTGTAGCATTTTTCATGCCGTCACTGCTTTCTGACAGTTCGGGGAGAGTTGATGTTGCATTTACCGCCCCCGATTTTATCGGAACCTGGCAATTTCAGATTGCCGGATATACGCCCGAAATGCGAGGCGCAACTTTAGTGTTAGATGCTGTTTCTGCAAAATCAGTTATGGCTAAGTTAAATTCACCCCGGTTTGTACGCACCGGTGATGACGTGGTGTTCTCAGCGATGATTTATAATAATACTGAAAAGACATCATCGGTTGCCGCAAGGATAGATGTTATCAATGCCTTGTCGGGAGAAGTTTTGTATTCAGCTCAGAAAGATAAGTTGACAATCGAACCGTCCGGTTCGACACCGTTTTCTGCATCTTTCAGAATTCCGGAGAATGTAGAGGCAATTACATTGCGTGTTGTGGCAACCTCGGATTCTCATTCCGATGGAGAGCAGACGATAATTCCTGTTCTTCCCGCAACATCCGTTATCAATGAATCAACAACTTTCTATATGGGCGTCGGAGTCGATAGCAAATCGTTGACACTCCCTGAATATAAAAAGGATGCTTCCATAACACTCACTTACACCGGCAATCCGGTATGGGAATGTCTGACTGCTCTTCCCTCCATTGTCGAATCAAAATCCGAGAGTATCTTATCGCGCACAGATGCCCTTTTTGCAAATGCAGTTGGTGCCGGGCTTGTAAACAAGTATCCGGTTTTGGCTTCAGCAATTCGTGCCATGTCTGCTCCAGAGAACGAAAAGGATTCATTGCTGGTTTCTCCCCTTGAGAAGAATTCAGAGCTTAAGAGTCTTTTGCTGTCGGAAACTCCCTGGGTTAATGATGCGGTGAGCGAAACACTGCGGATGAAGTCGCTTTTGCGGTTTGTTGTCGGCGATGAGGCAAAAGAAGCAATCGATAGCGATGTCAAATTGATTGCCGACCGTCAGAATAGAGATGGCGGATGGGGGTGGTGTCCTGATATGAATTCTTCTCCATTCATGACCCGTTCCGTTCTTACCCAACTCGGATCGCTTAAAAACCTCGGCTTCTTCCCATCTTCACTCAGAGAAAATGTGAGTAAGGCAGTCCGTTATCTGGATTCATATTATGTTGAACTTCGTGAGAAATTAGGCTCAGATTCTTACAGTGTTACTGATATGATTAATTATCTGTATGCCCGTAATTCTTTTGATAATTTGAATGTATCATCCAAATTCTCGCGGTTACAATCTGAAATCATAAAGAAGGCTGATAAAGAATGGAAGAATTTCGATATTTATAATAAAGCCACTGCAGCTATCGTGCTTTATCGGAACGGTCGCGAGCAAACGGCAAGTCAAATTCTTGAATCTCTGCAGCAATATGCTGTCAAAACTCCCGAAAAGGGAATGTGGTTTGACAATGTAACTTCCGATGCAGGTCTTTATGGTCCGATATTAACCAATGCAAGAGTCCTTGAGGCATATTCCGAAATTGCTCCGGCAAGTGATTGTGTGGATTTGCTCAGACAATGGCTTGTACTCTCCAAGCAGACACAAGACTGGCATGGTTCGAATCAGGCTGCCCTTGTCGTGTCTACATTGCTGTCAACAGGCTCTGATTGGAATATTCCGGTTACAAAGCCTGAAATTACTCTCGGAAATAAAATTATAAACATACCTAAAACCACTCTTCTTACAGGTTCTTTTTCTGTCGCACTCCCGGCTGAATTGGCTTCAGGGGCGCAACTCACGGTTGCACACAGCGAGAATGTTCCGGCCTGGGGTGGGGTAGTGGCACGTTATATTGCTCCAATTTCAGAAAGTCGTGCAGTGTCAATGCCCGAACTTTCAGTCTCCAAGTCATTGGTAACGATTACCCCCACTGCCGAGGGAGTGTCGGCATCGAATGGCGAGTTAAAGGTGGGAGATAAGGTAAATGTAACAATTACCATTAAAAATGACAGAGATCTCGATTATGTTGCCGTAACCGACAACAGGGCGGCCTGTCTGGAGCCGGTGGAACAGGTTTCGGGATATGAAGGTAGTGACGGTGTCTGGTATTATAAGGAGGTGAGAAATACGGTTACGAATCTATTTATTCCGCATTTGCCCAAAGGAACTCATGTTTTAAAATATGATTGTTATGTGAGTCGCCCCGGCACTTATTCTCTGGGCATAACTTCGGCAATGTCTCAATATACTCCGCTCATCACCGCCTCATCGAAAGGGTCGGAAATTACGGTGATTCCAATTAAATAAGGCTCCAATCGCTAAAAAAGAAGCCGGATGTGTCGCATAATGAACGACACATCCGGTTTTTTATGATATCAGTTTTTCTATGATCTAAACAGAAGAAATAGTTTTATTCTTCTTCAGGATTCCAGTTGGCTTCCACGAGTTCAAATTTACCTTTAGCCACGGCCTTGTAAATTACGTAAGCAGGCTTGGTTGATGAACCGGTATAATAGTAGAAGTTGATGGTAACAGTAGGTTCGAAATCGCCAACGGGTGCCAGATCAGGATATAGCACCGAGAGTGTTCCGGGGCATACCTCATTCTCGAAACGAGACTTCATAAGATCTATGATTTCCTCATCGCTCATGCCGTCATAAGCCTCGCCGTTCTGGTTACGGGCGCTGCCGGCGCGGAGGTCAACATTTCCTTGGTAGGCCGAAGCTCCGGTGTAATAATCGTTGTTGCCGTAGCTTGTGACGTAGGCGGCACCGTCGGGCACATTATCTCTTACCCAATCCACACATGCCTGGAAGAACCATGTGCTTAAAGGTTGGTTGCGTCCGGCGGGAAGATTAAGCGTAACAGATGGGTCAAGTTTCCATACTCCGTCATTCTTCACAAACTGATTGGTAACGGTGCGAACGCCATCCTGACTGATGGTGTCAATCCATTCCGAGCCGTTGAATGTGTATTGAGTGCAGGCGAATGTAGTGGTGTTGTTGGCGAAATATTTGTAAACAACATATTTTTCATCGTCTGCCTGAGCATAGGGGTAGTTGTGGGCAAGGTAGAGCGGGAGATATTCCGAAGCCTGTGTGCCCGAGAAATTACCGTACGAGAGACCCATAGATGCGTAATCCGAAGGATTGAGTGCAACGACATTGGAAGAAGCCTCAGCCCATTTTGAGCCGTTGTAAACGTACACGGCATTTTCATTAACCGAAGGAACTGACACTGAACGGGTGGCTTTTCTGCGATTGCTCTTGGCGGCAGATTTAACAGCCGTAACAACGAAGTTACAGTTAGTGTAAGAACCCGATGTGGAAGTCTGGGTGAAATATCCCTCCAGCGTGTATGTCTCGCCATTGTTTAGTTGAGCTTTAATGGCATCGGTCAGATTATAGAGTGAGCCGCGAACGTCCTCGCGATTTCCGAAATATACGTTATAATAGTTGCCCGAGATGTCAACACGGCCCGTCATTGTGCCATACACGGCAAGCACCGGGTCGGCATTGGCGCCGGCAGCCAGAAGAACTTCCGGAGTGAAATCAACCGGAGCCGGGTAAGTGTAAGACTGAGTTCCTACTTTTTCAAGATTATCATCGTAGGGGAGTTGAAGACAATTCTTATAGGATGATGTGGTGCCGGTTGCTACCACTTGGTCTCCAATTTTGTAACTATCCGCGGGGAAACCGCTTGCATAGACAAGTATCGAGCCTGCCTGATCGGTCAGGATGATTCCGGCGTTGCATACAGCGGTCACAACTCCGTTCACCGTTATGTCTGTGCCGGTGGTAAGTTCGCTTGTCAGCACATTCGACAAGGTGAAATCACCTGTCGGAGGTTCGGGAGTCTGATTGAAAACCGGGTCAGTATCCGATGTATTATAGTTAACAACTACATAATCGCCTTCCTCGGCATCATCAATAGCGGCAGCAAGCACTCGCGGCAGATTGCTCTTTGCCGAGTGAGAGGGGCTGAAAGATGCTGTGTAATCGTCAGAGCTTCCATATACTATCTGATAATCTTCATCAGTGACAATATATTCGCGGGCTCCGTTGAGCGATGCCATGAGTTCGGGAAGCTCACCGGCTTCGTTGTAGGTGAGGTTAATTGCCGACCCGTCAGAAAGGGCAAAGTATTTGAACAGTGAGTCTTTCAGCAGGTTCGGAATATACTGATCGGCCGGAATGGAAGAATTCAGATATTTTTGAGTTTTCACTGCAGCCAGTTCTGACGATACACCTTGTGCTGCAGCCAATGCCTTATTGAATCGGTTGTCGGCTATGCGGGCATAGTCATTATCGGTGAGAGTGTATTTAATGGTCTGGACATCTGTGGGAGTATAACCGCCCTCGAAATCTTTTAGATAAAGATCGTTCCAGCTGTTTTCCGAGCATGATGCCAGAGCAAGCAGAGCGCCGCAGGCAAATATTAAATGCTTATTGTTGGATTTCATCGATTTTCTGCTTAGAAGTTGATTTTGAGTTTAATCGAGAAAGTACGTCCGTAGCTGTAGAACACGCGGAAAGCATTATCCCATGCTCCGGCAGTGTCTGAAAGTGTGTAGGCGTCTTTCACATAATAGTTATTGCAGAGGTTATTGACATTACCATAGATAGTGGCGTTTACACCTCCGATTTTGAAACGGTAGCTGACGTTGAGGTCAAGTTCGTTGCCGAACGGTATTTTCCATGGGTCGGCAACATTAATATCGGCACCGTTCTCATAGCTTGATGATGACACTTCATAGTCGGAATAGTTGCGTGCCGAGCAGGTCCAGTCAGCACCTATTCTGAAGCCTTTGAAGGGACGGAATGTCACGCCAAGGAATGCAGTGGTCTGTGCTGAGCCTCCGATTTTACGTCCCTTTTGGTTAAGAGTGGCGCGCATGTGGTCGGGCGAAAGAATTCCGGTTGCAAGTGTTCCTTTAAGGTCGGCCAGGGGTTGACCGTCGTTGGTATAGAAGTAACCGGTGGGATTCGAATCCCAGGTCCAGTCTCCGATAGAGAACATACCGTCAAATTCCATCCAGCTTGTGGCTATGTATTTGGCATTGACTTCGATACCCATATGGCGTGCGTTCACACCCGAAAGGCTGATGTAGTAATACTGGCCGGTGAGCGGACCGGTGCGTATTTCGCCCGAGCGAGTGGTGGTTTTGTCGCTCTTGTCAAGCCATTTTGTATAGTAGAGGTTGGCGTTTGCCGAGAATTTGGGTGAGTGGTATCCGTAACCTATTTCTACCGAACCGATTTTTGAGTTCTTAGCCTCCGGGTTGATAATATTACTTGAAGCCGAGCTGAGGAAAACGCCATAGCTGAAGAAGGGGGCGCGAGAGATGTAACCTCCGTTAATATACACGTTGTTATGACGGTTGATGTTATAGTTCACCCCTCCTTTTATCGTACCTCCAAGGAAGCTTTTGGTTTCGGAACGTTCATGTTCCTTGTCGTAGAAGAACATGTCGCGACGCCAATAGCTCGTAACATTTAATGACCCTGCAAGAATAGTGGTCAGCTTGTTGTCAAGTGCCGTATATTCAGCTTGAGCGTATGCGCCTTCCTGAGCCACATATCCCTTGTAGTTGCGATATACGATATCTCCAACTCCGAGTTTCTCGAATTTCCAGTCAGGATTCAACGCTGCTGAGTTATTATATGGTTTTACATCCTTACGGGTCTCGTAGTTCATATAATAATCACCTTCATAAAGGTCAACTATCTTGTTGTAGTGGTGGCCGATGTAGTAGCGCACGTCAATACCGCCGGTGAAGGTAAGTTTCTTGGGGATAAATTCGTTTTTATATGTTGAAACAAGGCCATACCATTGGTGATCATTATTGCTTGTGGTCATCACCATGTTCGAACCCGCTTCCGATTCCATATTCATGCGTTGGATAGCTGCATAATCGAATGTGCCGTCGGGGCAGCGGAACAAGGTGTTGAGTTTCCCTTGGCTTGCTCCATACCAGCTGGCATAGCTCAGAGATGTGCCGTTATATGTGCCATGTCCCTGTCCGCTATAGCCGCCTCCCGTTGAAAACGAACCGTAGATAGTGGTTGAGAGAGAAGATTTATGGTCGATTTGCCAGATATGACCTAACGAAATCTGAGGCTTATGGTAGAAATTATAGCCCGAACTTTTACGTTCGCCATGAATGCCATATCCGAAAGTGGGATTATAGCGATAACGACTCTCATCGCCCATGTAATTCTGAACTTCCTGCCAGCCTTCGATTGTAAGACCGTCGTTGCGGTCGCGTTTATAGTGGGTCTGGGGAGCTCCGAAAGCTGTCAATGCTATCTGATGATTATCGCCGATTCTTTTCGAAACGTTCACAAAATAGTTGTAGGAATTGAAGTTTGTGCCTTGAATGTAGCCGTCACCCCATTTCCGTGAACCAAGCACGGTAATGGCCCAGCCGTTTTTCATAAGACCGGTAGATACCATCATGCCGAAATTGTTCATCAGGTCATTTCCCATGCCATACCATGCCGAACCTCCACGTTTTGCATCAGTTGAGCGTGTGGTGATATTGATAGTTCCTCCGATTGAGGGCGATGATATGATTGCGGCTCCAAGACCACGCTGTGTCTGCATATTGCTGGTTACATCGCTTAGTCCGGCCCAGTTGCTCCAATAAACGCCTCCCCATTCCATGTCGTTGACAGGAAGACCGTTGATAAGCATCGCTATATTCTCTGACTTGAAACCACGCATGTTGATTTTCGCATCTCCGAATCCACCTCCGTCGGGGGTGGCCCATACACCCGGAGTGGTCTTGAGTACTTCAGGGAATTCTTGTCCTCCTAACTTTGCCTCGATTTCCGGTGCTGAGATCTGGGATAGTGCAACAGGAGTCTGGCGTGTTTTTGCAACCGATTGAGTCACCACGACGTCTTGCAGCATCTTTGAATCCGGATCCATCTTTACTTCACCAAGATTGCTTTTGGGGGCCAGTGAAACGGCCTTGTAGCCCACATACGTAATCTGCAAATGCTTTGTGTTGTCGGGAACTGAAATGCGGAAGTTTCCGTCAATGTCAGTGTTGGTGCCTATTTTTGTGCCTGGCACCATTACGACAGCACCAATCAGGGGTTCTCCCTGTTCGTCAATTACCTGGCCGCGACACACCACATCCGCCCATGCTCCTACGGAGAAGGCAGTGGTGGCAACTATCGTCGCACCCGAGAGAATTAGTCTCTTCATAAGGTCTGATTTAAGTGATTGTTGTTTAGGTTAGTATGTTGTCTTAATTATAAATCTTCTGCGCGTCAATTTTTCCCGCGTCTGTGTTTTCGGGATGATCTTTAGTATATACGGTGCAAATTTAATATTTTTAATTCTTTTTTTACAATAAATATAATATATAGGGGCGCGAATTTTAAAAAATGTTAAACGAAATGAATCCATAAAGCTCCCGACCCGGTTGTTAAATATTAAGTTTAAAACCGGGTCGGGAGCCTTGGTTTATGTTCAATCAAGATTGAGGATTAGTCCTTCTCGATTAAGCACCACATAGGGGAAAACTGATTGCGCTTCTTCTAAAAACAGATTGTCATTTTTATATCGTGATGAATAATGACCTGTGAGAAGGGTTTTGGCTCCCGCATCGCGGGCGATGGCTGCTGCTTGTCGGGCTGTGGAATGAAATCGGTTTTTAGCTTCGGCACTGTGTTCTTCAAGGTAGGTTGTTTCATGATAAAGAACATCTACCGGACCGATCTTGGGAGCAATTTCAGGCATGTAGATTGTGTCGCCGATATGAGCGTAACTCAGCGAAGGGTCGGCCGCGGTTGTGAGTCGTTCGTTCGGTACGATCTGGCCGTTGTCGGTTATATAGTCGTCACCCTCCTTAATTCCTCTTATCTTAGCGACCGGAATGTTGTAAAAATCAATCATTTCCCGATTTATGTGCCGTAACTTCGCCTTTTCTTCAAAGATATACCCGACGCAGGGCACACGATGATGCAGTTTTACTGTGCGCACTCTGAGACCGGCTGTTTCAAATATTGTTGCATCAACAGGCTTTATAATATTGAATTTCAAGTCGAATGTAAGGTCTTTCGCAAAAAAATCAAGAATAGTGCGGAGAATTTTCTCGCCCTCTTCAAAAGTATGAATTGTAATCGTGCCTCCATAGTTCCCGAGTGCCATTGATGAAATGAGGCCGGGAAGTCCAAGAACGTGATCGCCATGCAAGTGAGTCAGGAAAATGTGCCGAAGACGTGAAAACTTCAATCCTGCCTTCTGAAACGATCTTTGGGCTCCTTCGCCACAATCTATCATATATAATGTGCCGCGGTGATCCACCACTGTGCACGAAGGCAGATGTTTCACAGTTGGCTTTGCCGAACCGCAACCTAATGTGTGTATACTGAATGTTGACATATTTTTCTTATCTTATTTGGCAAGATATAAAATTAGATGTAATTTTGCTATGTGAAAATGGAATATTTTAAAATAACGCGAGCATGCGTCATAATATTGGCATTGTGGTGTATTGAGCCTGCCTTTGGAGCGGGTGGAAGTACTCCATTGGAAATCGGGCCTCAATTGCGCGATTCCGTTAATGAGTTGCAGGAATTAAATGTTGTTGCAATAAAACAGGCTGATGCGCTCCGCGATGATGCCGTTTCATCTACAGTGCTGGGTCTCTCTGAGCTTGATAAACTTAATGTGGTGGCACTAAAAGGTATATCAGATGTAGTGCCTAATTTTTATATACCCGATTATGGATCGCGCATTACCTCTACGATGTATGTCAGAGGTATCGGGGCGCGAATGGATCAGCCGGCTGTGGGACTTAATATCGACAATGTTCCATTTCTGAATAAGAACGCCTATGATTTTGATTTGGCTGATATTGAGTCGGTCGAAATGTTGCGCGGACCCCAATCCACTCTTTACGGCCGGAACACGATCGGAGGCCTTATCAATATCACCACATTGTCGCCGATGAGGTTTCAGGGTTGGCGACTCATGGCCCAGGGAGCCAACGGCAATGACTGGAAGGCTTCGGTGGGGTGGTATCACAAATTCAAAGATAATAAGGCGACTGCAATAATAGGTTCGTTCTCTTACTTAGGTGGTTTTTTTACCAACCTTTATAACGGTAAGAAGCTCGATAAAGAAATGAGCGGAGCTCTGAGATGGAAATTCGAATGGCGCCCGTCGTCCACACTTTCATTGCGAAATGCTGCCTCGGCTTCGATTCTGAGACAAGGCGGGTATCCCTATGAATTTGTGGATAAGGGTGAAATAAATTATAACGACACATGCTTTTACAGACGTTTTATATTTAATGACGGTCTCACATTGTCATGGCGTCATGACAAGTTCACCATGTCTTCAATTACAAGTGTGCAATATCTTGACGACAATATGACTCTTGACCAGGATTTCCTGCCACTCCCATATTTCACACTCACACAGAAGCAGAAGGAGATTGCCGTGACAGAAGACATTGTATTCCGTGGCAGTCTTGAAAATGGATATTCCTGGACAGCCGGCGGTTTCGGCTTTTTCAAGAATATGAAAATGGAGGCTCCGGTAACATTCAAGGATGCCGGGATTGCCAGTCTTATCGAGCAACATCGCAACGAGGCGAATCCGGATTATCCCATCAGTTGGTTCACACGTGAGTTTCCGTTGAATAGCGACTTCCGGATACCCACAGGCGGGGCCGCCATCTATCACGAATCGACTTACGAGAACAGTCATTGGAAATTTACAGTCGGAATCCGTCTTGACTGGGAGCATGCCGAACTGGACTATCATTCCGAAAGTCACACCGGATATAATAAATATCAGCTTATGCCCGACGGTTCGTATGCACCTTACGGAGTGGTAAATCTTGATATTGATGATCGGGGTCGCCTTAAAAGAAGCTATCTGAATTGGCTTCCAAAATTAAGTGTGGTATATAAACTCCCGTTGGAAGGGGAGAACAACGTATATGCCAACGTGGCCAAGGGGTATAAAGTAGGTGGCTTTAATACCCAGATGTTTTCCGATGTGTTGCAGCAGCGCCTCATGGGTGAAATGGGATTCGGTGCAAAATATGATGTTAATGAAGTGGTGGGTTACAGACCCGAGTACTCATGGAATTATGAGATAGGTTCGCATCTGTCTTTCCCTTCAATTAAACTGGATGTGGATCTTTCGGCTTTCTATATTGATTGCCGTGATCAACAACTCACAATGTTCCCGGCGGGCACAACTACCGGCCGAATTATGACAAATGCCGGGCGCACCCGCAGTGTCGGTATGGAATTTGCTTTTAAATGGATACCTGTCTCTTCACTTGAATTAGCAGCCAGCTATGGTTACACCAATGCAAAGTTTGTAAGGTTCTTTAACGGTATAAGCGATTTTAAAGGGAAATATCTGCCGTATGCTCCTCAAAACACTTTTTTTGCGCAGGCTCAATACACATTCAGTTTAAAAAATTCGTTTTTAAAGACCATAGCGGTTGAAGCCGATGTGCGTGGCACCGGTAAAATCTATTGGAATGAAGAAAACTCGTTGGCTCAATCATTTTACCCCCTTCTTGGAGCATCTGTTTCTTTCGATTCAGAAAAGTGGGGTGTTCAGATATGGGGAAAGAATCTTACTGATACCGATTACCACACTTTCTACTTCATGTCAATGGGAAATGAATTTTTGCAACGGGGGAGACCTCTGCAAATTGGTGCGACTCTCAGAGTGTTCCTATAATTTCAGTGTGTCCATATAATAAGTCTTATCCTCGAAGTTATTTTTTAAATTTTAGTGGTTGAAGGTAGCTGCATGCAGGCGCGGTTACAATATGTTAACTTACACAATCGTTAATAGATAACTAATAAGACCGATTTCTTTCAAAAAGTTGATTGTTTTGAACGAAGCTGTATTATACACGGTCTCGGGTTCTGTAAGAATGTGGTTATAAATTTCTGTTGCTCTATAAGAATACGATTAAACGGTTTTAGAGCTAAATTTACTTCCGTTGTTACGGAAGTGTAACTGAAAATAGTGGAGAACTGTCTTATAGAGCGATAACAAATAGTTAAATTTAAGTTAAGACGCATCCTTCCTCGTAAACTTGTAAGTTTAACCGGCTTTAATGTCGAAAATAATAAATACAGAAAATAATGAGAAACTATTTACTTTTAGGGGCTCTCCTTGCGTGTGGAATGGCTCTCACTGCATGTAGTGATAATGCTTCAGATCCATCAAGTGAAACAACAAATCCGATTCCCACATACAATCTTTTTACGGATGCCACAGGTTCGTCGGCTCCATTTGTCGGTACCGGAATTTACAGATACACCATGACCTTCCCGGCCAACACAGTGTCGGTAAGTGTTTCATCCATGCCTGTGCCCGGCGGTGCAACATTAAATTTTGCTACTGATCCCGTTAAGTTTACTGCATCTTACCTGAGTATGCCCGACGGGAAACGTGCGGAGGTTATAAAATTTGGTAATGTGGTGGCTAACACTCCTGCAGTTTCAAATTTAAATTGTGTTTTGACTCAGGCAGCTTATGCACCCGAAAATGTAACTATCCCGGGGATTGAAAAACGTTACCTCCCCAGTGAACTTCAACACTTCACTGTAATGCAGTATGATTACAATCATTGGAAAGTTCGCACCTTCTGGCCCGACATGACTTTTCATGGAACAACCAATACATCGGGTGCGACAATGGCTGAACCATTCTCGACCACCATTACCTCCTACAGAATTGTAATGCATATCAACGATGATAAATCTATCGGAAACAAAGCCGATATTATAATTTATAACAGCGCGTTTGCTGCAAATATGCCCTCTCTGAATATTGTGGTTAAAGATTTGGATCTCACTTTCAGCAATGCAGGTTATGAAGTGTCCGGTTCAGATGTAGTGCCCTACATGATAGAGGCAGGAGAATTGCAACCCACGCCGAGATTTATTTTCAACAATATTCGTTTCTCTGTTACCGGAGATCTCACTGATGTCAATGCAGACTTCCAGGTTGCCCAGATATTCAACGGTTCTTTCACCGGATCTTCAATCTTGTCTGAATAAGAAAACTTAATTATATAAATAGAGGTCGTACCGTAATTCACGTTGCCGGTGCGACCTCTTATATTTTGGCCTGATTCTGGAAAATGTTTATTCAAGTTCATTGGAATGGCATAGAATTCAAACAAAATTATGGCAAATTTTATTTGTCGTTTTAGGAAAAATTACCTAATTTTGTGCAACACATAGCATCGTGTTTTCAGGATGTATTGCTAATGAAATGCTAATTAATTAAATAAAAGCAAGATATGAATTTATTGTGCGAAATAGGCAATGGCGCATTATCCATCACCGCGACCCTAACCGGAATCGGGCTCGTATTTGCCGCCCTGCTTATAGCAAAATTGATTTCACCGAAATCGTATTCAGTAAAGAAAGCCGAGCCGTATGAATGTGGTATTCCAACCCGTGGTGAATCCATGATTCAGTTCAAGGCCGGCTATTATATTTTTGCGATTCTGTTCCTCCTCTTTGATGTGGAAGTTGTGTTCCTTTATCCTTGGGCAACCGTTATGCGTAGTCTTGGAGCACAAGGCATCCTTTGCATCGCGATCTTTATGTTTGTACTTATTATGGGCCTTGCTTACGCATGGCGGAAAGGAGCGCTTAAATGGGATTAGACAATATTAAAAGCATGTCCCGCGAGGACTTCAAGAATAACGATTATATTGATAAGCTCGTTGAGGAACTCAATGCTACCGGTGCGAATGTAATGGTAGGTAAGTTCGACGATCTCATTAACTGGGGTGTTGCCAACTCGTTGTGGCCCTTGACCTTCGGAACAAGTTGCTGTGCAATCGAATTTATGAGTCTTGGAGCTGCACGTTATGACATGGCTCGCTTCGGATTTGAAGTTGCGCGTAACTCTCCCCGTCAGGCAGACTATGTGATGGTTCAAGGCACAATCGTTCATCGTATGGCCCCTGTGATGCGGCGTTTATACGAGCAGCTTGCCGAACCGAAATATGTGATCGCTTGCGGTGGCTGCGCTGTTTCCGGCGGCCCGTTCAAAAATTCATATTGTGTTGTGCCGGGTGTGGATCAGATTCTTCCCGTCGATGTCTTTATTCCGGGTTGTCCGCCCCGTCCCGAAGCTATGTTCTATGGCTTGATGCAGCTGCAAAGAAAAATTAAGGTTCAGAAATTCTTTGGTGGCGTGAATCGTAAAGAAAAAATTGAAGAATTTTTTGCCGAGCATCCTGAAGAAAAAGGCCAGATCGGTTAATTCTGTAACCAAACCTAACATCCCGTTATTGAAATGAGTGATATTCAAAATAAAATCTTAAAGATATATCCCGCTGCCACGTTTGAAGAGGGAGACACCTTGCTGGTGAATGTGGCTGAAAAAGACTGGTTCAAGGTTGCTACCGCTCTCAAGAATGAACTTGGCTTTGATGTGCTTACCGCTCTGGTCGGTATGGACTGGAAAGACTCCATTGGTGTAGTTTATTATCTTACTGCAACATCAAGAAATTGGGAAGTGGTGGCTTTCAAGGTTCTTGCTGAAAATCGCGAAAACCCATATATTCATTCGGTCGCTGCTCTTTGGAAAGTTGCCAACTTCCAGGAGAGAGAGGTTTACGACATGTTCGGTATCAAATTTATAGATCATCCCGACATGCGCCGTTTCTTCTTACGCAACGACTGGGTTGGCCACCCGCTCCGCAAGGACTACGACTCTAATCCGGAGTTGAATCCTATTCGTCTTGAAGACGAGTTAAATGAAGATGACACTCGTAGCTACAAACTCGATGAGAAAGGCAATGTAGTCGAGGTTCCCGGAAAGGTGTTTGAAGAAAACGAATATGTTGTGAACATCGGGCCTCAGCATCCTTCCACTCATGGTGTGATGCGTTTTCGCGCTTCCGTCGATGGTGAGACCGTTAAAAAGGTTGATGTCGTTTCAGGATACATTCACCGTGGCATTGAAAAGTTATCTGAAGGTCTTACATATCCGCAGATTCTCCATTTTACAGATCGAATGGACTATATGTCGGCTCATCAGAACAGACACTGCCTTTGCATGTGTATAGAAAAGGCTCTTGGTGTGGAGGTTCCCCGTCGTGCTGAAGTTATTCGCACAATGATGGACGAACTTATGCGTATTTCCTCACATCTGCTCGCATTCGGATGTACGGCAATGGACCTTGGCGCAACCACGGCTTTCTTCTATGGCTTCCGCGAACGCGAGATGGTGCTTGATATATTCGAGAAGACCTGCGGTGCCCGCATGTCAATGAACTATAACGTGATTGGCGGTGTGATTGCTGATCTGCATCCCGATTTCCAAAAGGATGTCAAGGAGTTGATACGCATCATGCCCGATAGACTTAAAGAATATCACACTGTATTCTCGGGTAATATAATTGCTAAAAATCGTCTTAAAGGCGTGGGCATGCTCTCTAAGGAAGATGCAATCAATTATGCTATAACCGGCCCGAGCGGACGTGGATCAAACTGGTCGTGCGACTGTCGCAAAAAGCATCCTTATTCTGTGTATTCCGAGGTGGAATTTGATGAGGTGCTCGAGGATGGATGTGATTCCTACGCCCGTTACATGGTGAGAATGAAAGAAATCGAACAAAGCTGCCGTATTCTCGAACAGCTTGTCGACAACATTCCCGAAGGTGATATTCGTGCGCAGGTTCCCAAAATAATCAAACTTCCTGCAGGAAGATGGTATCAGCAGGTGGAAGCAAGCCGCGGAACATTCGGAGTTTACATTGAATCTGTGGGAGAAAAAACACCATTCCGTGTTCATTTCCAGAGTCCTTGTTTCAATTTGGTTGGCGTAATGGATATTTGCTGCACAGGCTATATGATAGCCGACTTGATCACTATCGGCGCAGCACTTGATTTCGTTATCCCCGATATTGACCGTTAAACTACGCTTGTCAGTAGATATCTCTCACTCATTTTCGAACTAAATTAAAATAAAGCATACAAATAACATCATGTTTAATTTCGGACAGTGGACTTCTGCGTTCAATAACTGGCTTCTCGGTATCGGTGTTGCCGATTGGCTCACAGTGCTTATCGAATGTATCCTCATCGCCGTTGTGATTCTTGGCGTCTACACAGTGCTCGCACTTTTCTATATTCTCTACGAGCGTAAGCTTTGTGCTTGGTTTCAATGTCGACTCGGCCCTATGCGTGTCGGTAAATGGGGACTCCTTCAGGTCTTTGCCGATATGTTCAAAATCCTTATCAAAGAGCTTATTTCTCTTAAGGGTACAGACCGTTTTCTCTTCAAGCTCGCTCCTTATCTCGTGATTACCTCATCGGTTGTGATGCTCGCTTGCCTGCCGTGGGGTAACGGTTTGCAGATCATTGACTGGAACATAGGTATCTTCTTTATTCTCGCTGTGTCTTCAGTTGGAGTCTTAGGTATCTTGCTCGCCGGTTGGTCGTCGAATAACAAGTATACTCTTATCGGTGCGATGCGAAGCGGTGCGCAGATGGTGAGCTATGAAATTTCTTTAGGTCTTGCCATTATGACAATTGTGGTTCTTGCCGGCACTATGGATATTACTACTCTCGTTGCCGAGCAGGAAAATGCATGGTTCATTTTCTCCGGACACATACCGGCTTTGATAGCATTCATTATTTATGTTATCGCTGCAACTGCTGAAACAAATCGCGGACCTTTCGACTTGCCGGAAGCTGAACACGAACTTACCGCCGGTTATCACACTGAATACTCGGGTATTCATTTCGGTTTCTTCTATCTGGCCGAATATCTGAATCTGTTCATCGTTTCGGGTATTGCATCGTTGATGTTCCTCGGTGGTTGGATGCCTCTGCACGTTCCCGGTTGGGATGGCTTTAATATGGTGATGAATTGGATTCCGGGTCCTGTGTGGTTCTTGGGCAAAGCATTCTTCATCTCCTTTATCATCATTTGGTTTAAATGGACCTTCCCCCGCGTTCGTATCGACCAGATGCTTGCCTTTGAGTGGAAATATCTCATGCCTTTCGGCTTGGCCAATCTGCTTTTGATGACAGTGTGTGTGGCTCTCGGATGGCATTTCTAATCAGATTTTTTGGAATTAATTTTAATAATATAGCAGTTCCCGACAATATATTCGTTATGCCCTTTCGTAACACCCCGGCAGCCAACGGTGAATATTGATCTGACTGCAAATATACAGATTGACGTTATGAGCGAAATTTTAGGTACGGTGACTCAGGTTATTGGTCCGGTTATCGACGTCTCTTTTGAGGGTGGAAAAGAAAATATTCCCCCCATTTATGCAGCTCTCAAAGTTGAGCGCGACAATGGCGAGGAACTCATCCTCGAGGTTGAACAGCACATTGGTGAGGATATCGTTCGATGTGTAGCGATGGAAAGTACCGATGGTGTCCGTCGTGGTGTGAAAGTGCGTAATCTCGGTCATCCAATCGCTGTGCCGACCGGAAACCAGGTGAAAGGTCGTCTTCTTAACGTTGTCGGCGATGCAATTGATATGCTCGGTGAACTTAAACGCGAAGACCTTCGCCCCATTCACCAGCCTGCTCCCGCTTTCGACCAGCTCGCTATCTCGCAGGAGGTTCTCTTTACCGGTATTAAGGTTATCGACTTGCTCGAACCCTATTCAAAGGGTGGTAAAATCGGTCTGTTCGGTGGTGCCGGTGTGGGTAAAACCGTGCTCATCATGGAGCTTATCAATAACATTGCTAAAGGTCATAACGGTTATTCCGTATTTACCGGGGTAGGAGAGCGCACTCGCGAAGGTAATGACCTGCTCCGTGAAATGATTGAGAGTGGTGTTATAAAATATGGCAAGAAATTCGAGGAAGGAATGGAACATCATCAGTGGAATGTTGATGATGTGGATCGTTCCGAACTTGCAAATTCACAGGCAACTCTTGTTTTCGGCCAGATGAACGAACCCCCGGGCGCACGTCTTCGTGTGGCTCTGTCGGGTTTGACAGTGGCAGAACAGTTCCGCGATATGGATGGCGGTGGTAAGGAGATTCTTCTCTTTATCGACAATATTTTCCGCTTCACACAGGCCGGATCCGAGGTGTCCGCACTTCTTGGACGTATGCCTTCTGCAGTAGGTTATCAGCCAACTCTTTCTTCTGAAATGGGTGCGCTCCAGGAAAGAATCACATCTACCAAGAACGGCTCTATTACATCAGTTCAGGCAATCTATGTACCTGCCGACGACCTTACCGACCCTGCGCCTGCAACTACGTTCTCGTTCCTTGACGCAACTACAGTGCTTTCACGTAAGATTTCCGAGTTGGGTATTTACCCCGCGGTTGACCCTCTGGATTCGACTTCACGTATCCTCGACCCCAATATCGTGGGCGAAGAACACTATAACACTGCTCAGGCCGTTAAGCAACTCCTTCAGAAATATAACGAACTTCAGGATATTATTGCAATTCTTGGTGTTGACGAACTTTCTGATGAAGATAAGCAGGTGGTGAGCCGCGCGCGTCGTGCTCAGCGCTACTTGTCACAGCCCTTCCACGTAGCCGAACAGTTCACCGGCGTCCCGGGTGTTATGGTGCCTCTTGCTGAAACAATTCGCGGATTCAAGATGATTCTTTCGGGCGAGCTCGATTATCTGCCCGAACAAGCCTTCCTTAATGTCGGCACTATCGATGAAGCGATCGCCAAAGGCGAGGCAATGCTTAAGGATGTGAAGTAAAACCAACGAAACTTAATTCTTCAATGACTCTCGAAATTATTTCCGCTCACGAAGTTACCTTCTCCGGTGAAGTTACTGCCGTTACCCTCCCGGGTGAATTGGGAAGTTTTACAGTTCTTAAAGATCACGCGCCTCTCATTTCTGTGCTGGTCAAAGGCTCCGTTGTGTATACGGATGCCTCCGGCTCTAAAGGCTCTTTTGATATAGCCGGTGGTCTTGCCGATGTGAACGATAATGTGATTTCGGTGTGCGTCTATTGAAGCTGTCACCTTTTTTGACACTTTGAATGTCTATGATTAAAGAATTTTTATCAATAGTTGGAACCGCTCGCTGTCGGATGCGTATGGTTGGCCTGATGCTCGCTCTGCTTTTCATATTACCGGGCAGTGTCAGTGCAGCCGATCATGGCGACAAGGAGGAAGGTCTTGATGTGAAGGAGATAATCTTCGAGCATTTAGGTGACGGTTATGGATGGGAAGTGCCTTTCGCCCATGTGTATAGAATTCCTCTGCCCGTGATTGTGCGTGCGGAAGATGGCAAATGGTTTTGCTTCTCATCGTCAGATCTGACTGAAATTGAGATAATCAGGAACGAGGAGACAGGCAAAGAGGAAAAGCATCTTGTGCCGGTCATCAAATCCATTGTTCGCGACGGAAAGCAATATAATTTCCTGATTGCTCATGTAAGTACTCATAAAGACAAGGTGGTTCAGATTTTTGATCTGTCGGCTGATGATCAGAAAGAACTGAATGAAAAATTGAAGGACGTTGATAAAGCAGATTCATCTGCTCCGGCAATTGTTGACGGCTATGTTTATTATAATGATAAATATTATCGTGAATACAGGACTCTGGATATTTCTATCACCAAGAATGTGGCCGCTCTCTTTATAGTTGTAATCCTGGTTACGGCAATGGTAATGGGTCTTGTGAACTATTATCGCAGAAGAGGGATGCGTGCACCCAGAAAAGGAATGGGCTTCTTTGAGATGCTCGTGGGCTTTATTTATTACGATACAATCAAAGCCACATTGGGAGAAAAGACCAAGAAATTCGCTCCCTATCTTCTCACAGTATTCTTCTTCATTCTGATTATGAACCTCGTGGGACTGATAGTAATTTTCCCCGGGGGTGCCAATCTGACCGGTAACATTGCTATAACTCTTGTTTTGGCCGTGTGCACATTTATAATTACGAATATCACCGGAACAAAACATTATTGGAAAGAGATTTTCTGGCCCGAGGTTCCTCTGTTCTTGAAATTCCCGCTTCCTATTATGCAGGTTATCGAGGTGTTCGGAATCTTTACGAAACCGGCGGCTCTATGTGTGCGTCTCTTTGCCAACATGATGGGTGGACATATCATTGTAATTACTCTCACACTTCTGATATTCATCTTTGCAAGCTTCGGAGCAGCCGTTGCAGGAACAGCCACTGTAGTGTCGGTGCTATTCTCGATATTCATGTTGCTCCTTGATGTCCTTGTAAGTTTCATTCAGGCTTACGTATTCACGCTTCTTTCAGCCTTGTTCATTTCAATGAGCCAGGTTCACGAAGAAGAGCATGCTGCGGAGAAAGATAAAGGAAACGCCAAACTTGAAGAAAAAGATATTGAATCGTTAAACGATTCAAAAAAACATCTTGAAGAGTTGGCCGCAAAAGTGGATTTAAAATAAACATCAACGGATAATGGGGAACTGATCATTGAGTCAGGAATAAAAAGAATAAAAATAAATAATAATAAACTTAAAACACTCTGAATTATGTTATCTACAATCATGAATGAGGTTATCAACCTCCAGCCTATCGCAGCTCTTGGTGCAGCTCTTGGTGCAGGTGTGGCAGCAATCGGTGCCGGTCTCGGTATTGGCAAAATCGGTTCTTCAGCAATGGAAGCAATCGCACGTCAGCCGGAAGCAGCCGGTGATATCCGAAGCAACATGATCGTAATCGCAGCCCTTATCGAGGGTGTGGCTCTTTTCGCTGTGATTGTGTCTGCACTTGCTATCTTCATCAAATAAAGAAGCATCTTTTAATTTAAAACACGTTAGATAATGGAATTATTCACGCCCGATTTTGGCTTGGTGTTCTGGATGTTCATTGCGTTCATCATCCTTTTCCTTATACTTGCGAAATGGGGATGGCCTGTGATCATCAAAATGATGGACCAGCGTGCCGGCACCATAGACCAGGGTGTGGAAGACGCCCGGAATGCGAAAGAACAGCTTGATAACGCCCGCGCGGAAGCACAGAAATATGTGAAAGAAGCGCAGGCGCGTCAAGCCGAAATGCTTCGCGAAGCCGCTAAAATGAAGTCTGACATCATTGAGGAAGCTCGCTCGGAAGCTAAAAAAGCTGCGCAGAAAGAAATGGATGCCGCCAAACTTGCAATCGATCAGGCTCGTAAAGAGGCCGAACTTCAGTTCAGAAACGAAGTTGGCAAGTTCTCGATTGATATTGCTGAAAAAATGGTGCGCTCTCAGCTCAGCAATGATAAGGCTCAGACCGAGTTGGTTAATAAATTGTTGGACGAAATAGAGAAAAACTGATAGGCAATGATTTCCGGACTGATTCCTCACCGTTACGCGCGAGCTCTATATAAGTTCGCCGGCGAATCAAATAACTGCAAAGCTGTGTATGATGTGATGAAAAGTGTTATTGAAGCTTTTCAGGCAAATCCGCAGCTCGAGAAAGTGCTGTCTAACCCGAATGTCGCTGCAGACGACAAACGGAAGTTGCTTATTGCAGCTGCGGGGAAGAAGCCCGGAGATGATTACATTCGCTTCGTCTCCTTGATTCTCGACCACAAACGCGAGGAGTTCGCTTATCTTATGGCGCTTGCTTACAGGGAAATTTACCGTAAGGAAAATAATATTTCCGAGGTAAGAATCACTACGGCTGTTCAACTCCCCGACAAGGAATTAAGCAAACTCAAGGCTGTCGTGGAAAATGCTTTTAAAAACACTACTTTCGAATACGAATATGTAGTGAACCCGGAGCTGATTGGCGGCTTTGTGATAGATGTGGATTCTGTCCGCATGGATGCTTCCCTGAGTAGCGAACTCGAACAATTACGTCAAAATCTAAGTAGCAATTAATAAGATGCTCAATCCCAGCGAAATATCTGATGTTCTCAAGCAAGAGCTCGAAAATATCAACTCTAAGGTAAAATTTGAAGAGGTAGGCACGGTGCTTAGCGTCGGTGATGGCGTGGCTCATGTCTATGGCCTTGAAAATGTTAGAAGTAACGAACTCGTTGAGTTTGAAAACGGCGCGCATGGCGTGGCTCTCAACCTCGAAGAAAGCAATGTCGGAGTTGTGCTTCTCGACAAAGTTAATTCCGTAACGGAAAATATGTCGGTTAAGCGCACGGGTGAAGTGGCTTCCATTCCTGTGGGTGAGAGCATGCTTGGTCGTGTTGTCAATATGCTCGGTGAGCCTATTGACGGTCGCGGTCCAATCGAAGGCGATCGAATTCATCTCCCTCTGGAAAGAAAAGCCCCGGGTGTTATTTTCCGTTCACCCGTGAATCAACCTCTTCAAACAGGCCTTAAGGCTGTCGATGCAATGATACCTATCGGCCGTGGTCAGCGTGAGCTTATCATCGGTGACCGCCAGGTTGGTAAGACTGCTATTGCAATCGACACGATCATTAATCAAAAAGAAAATTATGATGCCGGAAAACCGGTTTACTGTATATATGTAGCCATAGGCCAGAAGGCTTCGACGGTTGCCTCGATTGTTCATACTCTCGAAAAGTATGGTGCGATGGATTATACTGTTGTGGTGGCTGCAAATGCTTCGGATTCCGCATCAATGAGATATTATGCTCCTTTTGCCGGCGTTGCAATTGGAGAGTACTTCCGCGACACCGGCCGCGATGCCTTGATCGTATACGATGACCTTTCAAAGCAGGCCGTTGCATATCGTGAAATATCTCTTATCCTCAAACGTCCTTCAGGTCGTGAGGCTTACCCCGGTGATATCTTCTATCTCCACTCACGTCTGCTTGAACGCGCAGCTAAGATTGTGGAAGACCAGAAGGTTGCGGAAGAGATGAACGACCTCCCCGCAGTGCTTAAACCTATGGTTAAGGCCGGAGGCTCTTTGACTGCTCTCCCCATCATCGAAACGCAGGCCGGTGACGTGTCTGCTTATATCCCGACCAACGTTATTTCAATTACCGACGGTCAGATCTTCCTCGAAACCGCTTTATTTAATCAAGGTATTCGTCCCGCAATCAACGTAGGTATCTCTGTGTCGCGTGTGGGTGGTAATGCTCAGATTAAGTGTATGAAGAAAGTGGCAGGTACACTCAAAATTGCACAGGCACAGTATCGTGAGCTTGAATCGTTCACCAAATTCGGTGGTGATATCGACCCGGTGACCGCAGCTGTAATTGACCGTGGTCGTAAGAATCAACAGTTGCTCGTTCAGCCGCAGTATCACCCATGGCCGGTTGAAAACGAAGTTGCCGTTATTTATTGCGGCGTTAACGGCCTGCTCGAAAATGTACCTATCGAAAAAGTAAAGGAATTTGAGCAGAATCTGATTCAGACTCTTAAACTTCGCGATCAGCAAGATGTGCTTGATGTGCTTAAATCGGGTAAGCTTACTCCGGAAGTTGAAGAAAAACTAACTGCCACCGCACGCGAAGTGGCCGACGGTCTTAGAGCTCAGTAAAGCATTTTGACCTTCTGCAATAACTGAATATCTCAGTTTCGACAACATCATAGATATTGACAAATAATGGCAACTCTTAGAGAACTAAAAACCAGAATCGGATCTGTCGCTTCGACTGAAAAGATAACCGGTGCGATGAAAATGATTTCATCGGCCAAAGTGCATCAGAATGAGCAAGCACTTCGCCAGTTGCAACCGTTCAAAGAAAAAATCAAATCCATCATGGGCCACATCCTGGCCACTGATGTAACTTTTGATTCACCCTTGATTCGTAAGCGCGAGGTGAAAAAGGCTGCTGTTGTGGTGTTCGGTTCCGACGATGGCCTTTGCGGTGCTTACAATGTCAATATCTTCAAAGGATTTCTTGTAAGCATTGACAGATTGAGAAACCGTTATGGCGCCGATCTTAAAGTTGATGTTTATCCGGTGGGCAAGAAAATGGAGAAAGCCGTGCGTCGTCTGCACGACGGTGGTCTTAACATCATAACCATTGATGGAGTTGACTCTAAAATGAAGGGCGACAAAGTTAATTCTTTTACCCATTCACTCAGAGACGCTTTTATTAATGGCGATGTTGACTGTGTGGAAGTAATATATATGAAATATATTTCCATGAGTCGTCAGAAACTTACAGAAGAAATTTTATTTCCGGTATCGGAAGATGCCTTGGCCGCTGAAACCGAAACCGGAAATGAAAATCAGCTCTATATTTTCGAACCGGATCCGAACAGCATCTTCAATCAGGTGCTTCCGATGTTTGTCCTTTCAACAATGCAGCAAATCACGATCGAGAATAGAAGTTCCGAGCAGGCTGCACGAGTAATGGCAATGCAGAGTGCCAACGATAATGCCAAGAAACTCAACGAAGAATTGCAGTTGGAGTATAACAAACTCCGCCAGCAGGGAATCACAACCGAGCTTCTCGACATTCTCGGAGGCCAGGTGGAACGTTAATCTTGATAACATCATTCAGTAAAAATTTCTTAGAGTAATCTAATGAGTAGTGTAAAAGAATATTTTCAATCTGTAGGACAGGGGATCAAAAGTCTCGTGCAGGGTATGACTGTGACCGGAAAGGAAATGGTCACTCCCAAAATCACCGAACAATATCCGGAAAACAGAAAGACTCTCCAGATTGCAGATCGTTTCCGTGCGGAACTTACACTGAAATATGATGCGGAAGGACGCCATAAGTGTATCGGCTGCATGATATGTCAGAATAATTGTCCGAACGGAACTATCCAGATTCAGACTAAAATGGTTGAACTTCCCGACGGGAAGAAAAAACGTAAACTCGATAAGTATATGTACGACCTTGGCAGTTGCACATTCTGCATGCTTTGTGTCACTACATGTCCGCAAGACGCCTTGGAGTTTTCGAACGATTTCGAACAGGCCGTGTTTGAAAGAGACAAACTTATCAAACAACTTAATTACAGACCGGAACCGGAAGGGGAAGCAGCAGCTCCGGCCAAGCCGGCGATGGATCCGGAAAAACTTGCAGCAATCAAGGCTGAGGCATTGAAAAAAGCCGCTGCAATCAAGGTTCAGAAAGAGGCTGCCGCCAAAGCAGCTGCCAATCCTGCTCCGGACGCCAAAACAACCGAAACTGCAAATGAGTAAAGTGCGAGGGGTTTTCATTCGGAAAACTCATGCACTCTCTTTCTCAATTTCTCCCTGCAACGGGATAAATTCAGACCTAAACATCTAAAACAACAACTTCAACATAATAATGGATTCAGTAGCGAATATTATTCTCTATTTTGTGGTGGCCATAATCATCGTCGCCTTTTCGGTGATGACTGTGACCAGTCGCAAAATTCTTCGCGCCGCAACCTACCTTCTGTTTGTTCTGCTCGGAGTTGGAATTTTCTATTTCCAACTCGGATATCAGTTCCTTGGTGCGGTGCAGATCGCTGTCTATGCCGGCGGCATTATGGTGCTGTTTGTATTCTCGATTCTTCTTACTCGTCATCCCGACGAAAAAGTGGCGTTGCTAACATCTCATCGTCGCGAAATTGGAATAACGGTTGCTGTTGTCAGCCTCGTTCTTCTTATTTTTGCCGTTTGCACAATGCCTCTTATCGACGGAATGTCGTTGACTCAATGTGTGAATTCAGGTGCAGACATTACTATGCATAAGATTGGTGAGTTATTTACAGGTTCTTCTAAATTCCAGTACTTACTCCCGTTTGAAGCAATCAGTATTCTTCTTCTCGCATGTATAATTGGCGGTGTAACAGTCGCCCGTAAAAGATAAAAGCCTTAGATTATGGACTTGACTATGTTATGGTATCTCGTGCCGAGCATCATCATGTTCGCGGCCGGTGTCTACGGGTTCTGCACCCGCAAGAACATGATCGCGCTCTTGCTTTCGCTCGAGTTGATGTTGAACGCTGCCGATTTGAATTTCGTGGTGTTCAATCGTTTCTTATTCCCCGGAATGTTCGAGGGAATGGTTTTCACCCTGTTTGCCATTGCAATTGCAGCTGCTGAAACTGCCATTGCCATTGCGATAATCATCAATATTTATCGTGAAATCGGCAACACTGATATTAACTCCGTAAAACAAATGAAATTCTGATATGGCCCCAACACTTCCCATTCTTATTTTAGCCATACCCTTCACAATGTTTCTCATTTTGGGTATCGGCGGTGTGAAGATGAGCCGCAAGCTTGCCGGTGTGCTTGGTATTTGTGCCAATGCAACTCTGGCCGTGCTCGCTTATATTGTGGCCTTCACATATTTCTTCTCCGGAGATCCGGCTTTCATTCTCGACGGTGTTCGTCAGCAGGTGCAGGTGTTTGATGTCACCTGGCTCGCTTTCACCGAGAGGATGGTGGTGAACATCGGTTTCTTGCTCGACCCGATTTGTGCCATGATGTTGATTGTGATTACAACAATTTCATTTATGGTGCATCTTTACAGCTGGGGATACATGGAGCATGAACCCGGATTCCAGCGTTACTATGCTTTCCTTTCTCTCTTCACTTTCTCGATGCTTGGTCTGGTTGTGGCAACCAATATCTTCCAGATGTACATCTTCTGGGAGCTCGTGGGTGTGTCTTCATTCCTGCTGATCGGGTTCTTCTACAAACTCCCTTCTGCGGTGGCAGCATCGAAAAAAGCCTTTATTGTGACACGTTTTGCCGACCTTTTCATGTTGATCGGTATTCTGGTGCTTTCATACTACGTGTCGCACACTCCGGCCGACGGTCCGCTTGGCACTGCATCAGCATTCAACTTCCTTATGTTGAACGCTCAGCCCACAAACGTATTGGCTTCTACAATAGGAGCAACCTTCATGGGCGGTTCAGTATTGACCTGGGCGATGATTCTGATTTTTGTGGGCGGTATGGGTAAATCTGCTATGATGCCTCTTCACATCTGGCTTCCCGATGCAATGGAAGGCCCGACTCCTGTGTCTGCACTTATTCATGCCGCTACAATGGTTGTGGCAGGTGTTTACCTTGTTGCTCGTTTCTTCCCGCTTTTCTGCATCGTGCCCGATTCTCTTACATTTATCAGTATCGTAGGTGCGATCACGGCTTTCTATGCTGCGGTTGTGGCTTGTGCGCAGATCGATATCAAGCGTATCCTTGCGTTCTCAACCATCTCGCAGATTGCCTTTATGATGGTGTCGCTCGGATGTGCATATAACGAACCCATTGAAGGTGTGCATTATTCAGGTCTCGGTTACATGGCCGGCATGTTCCACCTCTTCACTCATGCCATGTTCAAGGCATTGCTCTTCTTGGGTGCAGGTGCTTTGATTCATGCTGTTCATTCAAATAACTACACGGCAATGGGTGGCTTGCGCAAATATATGCCCATCACCCACATTACATTCCTGATTGGCTGTCTTGCCATTGCAGGTATATGGCCTTTCGCCGGTTTCTTCTCAAAAGATGAAATGCTGACAGCCATGTTCAACCGTCACTGGTTCTATGGCGCATGGATGACAATGGTTGCAGGTCTCACTGCTTTCTATATGTTCCGTATGTATTTCCTCGTTTTCTGGTGGGAAGAAAATCCGGAATACAAGAAACCGGGTCATAAGCCCCACGATGCTCCTTGGCAGATGTCGGTGCCTCTGATTATTCTGGCAGCTATCAGCTGTGTGGCCGGTTTTATTCCATTCGGAGAATTTGTGACATTTAACGGAGAACCCTATCATATTCACATTGAGCCGCAGGTTGCAGCCACATCACTCACCGTCGCTGTTATTGCAATCGCATTGGCATTTGTGATGTATAGAAAGAAAAACAATCTCCCCACAAAGGTCAAGAATATTTTCCCCGCCCTTTGGGAAGCTGCTCATCGCCGTTTCTATTGGGACGAAATATATCAATTTGTTACCCACAAGATTATTTTCGGTATTATATGCCGCAGCATCGCATGGTTTGACCGTCATGTCATCGACGGTGCAATGGACGCAATGGCTAACATCACCCAGTGGGCTTCTGTTAAAATCAAAGGTATGCAGAGTGGCAGTGTTCAGAGCTACGTTGTTTGGTATTTCCTCGGAGCCGCACTGCTTGCAGCAATCACCTGGATCTGTATCTTATAACCTATTGTCGCAAAATATTAAAGATTATGTTTTCAAATTTTTTGATCTGGTTTGTAATAGTACCTATCATCATGATGGCAGGTCTTGCATGTTGCGGCAATGACAACATGAAGGCAATTCGCACAGTGATGGTGGTCTGCTCGACCGTTCTTCTCGCGATGGCTATTTGGCTTGTCGTAGAGTTTCTCGGGTTGCGTGCCGCCGGAGATACTTCCGAAATGCTCTTTACAGGCAGCTGGATGTGGTATGCTCCTCTTAATATTCACCTTGCTGTCGGAGTTGACGGAATTTCGGTGCTGATGCTTCTTCTCTCTGCAATAATTGTTTTTGCAGGTACATTCGCATCATGGAAAATTAATCCGCTTCCCAAAAATTTCTTCCTTTGGTTTGCTCTTCTGTCAACCGGAGTATTCGGCTTCTTTATTTCTATCGACATGTTCACTATGTTCATGTTCTATGAAGTAGCGCTTATCCCGATGTACCTCCTTATCGGAGTCTGGGGCACAGGCCGCAAGGAATACTCGGCAATGAAGCTGACTCTTATGCTTATGGGTGGTTCGGCATTCCTTATGCTTGGTTTGCTCGGAATCTATTGGCATTCTGCTCCTGCCGGAGGCGAACATACATGGAATATCCTTCAAATCGCACACAACAATGCAATTGATCCTTCATGGCAGAACCTCCTTTTCTGCTTCACTTTCGTAGGATTCGGTGTTCTGGGTGCTATGTTCCCGTTCCACACTTGGAGTCCTGACGGTCACGCATGTGCGCCCACAGCCGTTTCAATGCTCCATGCCGGTGTGCTTATGAAGCTTGGTGGTTACGGTTGCTTCCGTATCGCTATCTATCTTCTTCCCTCGGCGGCTCAGGAACTCGCTTGGATTTTCATAATCCTTACAGGTGTCTCAATTGTGTATGGTGCTTTCTCTGCATGTGTTCAGACAGACCTCAAGTATATCAATGCATACTCATCGGTGTCTCACTGCGGTATGGTGCTCTTTGCAATCCTGATGCTCAATCAGACTGCAATGACAGGTGGTATTCTTCAGATGCTCAGCCACGGTTTGATGACTGCACTCTTCTTCGCGCTCATCGGTATGATTTACGGTCGTACGCACACCCGTGACATCCGCGAGATGGGTGGCCTCATGACAATTATGCCTTATCTCGGAGTTTGCTACATGATTGCAGGTTTCGCTTCTCTCGGTCTTCCCGGTCTTTCAGGCTTCGTGGCTGAAATGACAATCTTCTTCGGTGCGTTCGAAGACAGTGATCTTTTCCACCGCATATTCGTGATAGCCGCAACCTGTGCAATTGTTATTACTGCGGTTTATATCCTCCGCGTTGTCGGCAAACTGATTCTGGGTCCGGTAAAAGACGAACATCACCGTCAGCTCACTGATGCTTCATGGTGGGAACGTCTCTCAACCGTAACACTCATTGTCTGCCTTGCAGGTATAGGTTTCTTCCCGAATTGGATTAACGAAACAATACAGCACAGCTTCATTCCTATCATCAATGCTCTGAACGGAGCAATCTGATGAACTTTAACTAACATTTAGAAACATCAAGAACAACATACAATGGATTATTCACAATTTGGGGCAATGGTGCCCGAACTCATAATTCTCGGACTGTTCTTCATCGTTTTCGTTCTCGACACTTTCTCAAACGACGGCGAAAAGAAGTTCTTAACTCCGGTGACTACTGTGCTGTTCGGCCTCGCAACCATCGCTATATGGATTATCCCCGGTTGCAACGAAGCTGTATTTGGCGATATGTATGTCAATAATGCAGCCTGCAAAGCTATGAAGGCAATTCTCAACGTTGGTGTGTTTATTGTCTTCTTGCAGTCAGCCCATTGGGTGCAGTCGGACGAAGTCGCAATAAGAAAAGGTGAGTTCTACGAACTTATCCTCGTAACACTCTTCGGAATGTATCTGATGATCTCGGCCCGTCATTTCCTCTTGTTTATCATCGGACTTGAGTCAGCTTCTCTTCCCCTTGCAGCTCTTATCGCTTTCAATAAAAAGCACTATGAGAGTCATGAAGCCGCAATCAAATATATTCTGACTGCAGTCTTTTCTTCGGCAATATTGCTGATGGGTCTCTCTTTCGTTTACGCTTTCTCGGGCGGTTCATTATACTTTAACGATATAAGAGAAAGCATCGCCGTTGGTGAACACTCAGGCCTGTTGATTTGCGCCCTTGCTTTCATGATTGCAGGTATAGGTTTCAAGCTTTCTCTTGTTCCTTTCCACCTCTGGACAGCAGATGTATATCAAGGTGCTCCCACAGCAATCACTGCATATCTTTCCGTAATTTCCAAAGGGTCCGCAGCATTTGCATTCTTCGTGATTTTCGTGCAGGCCTTCGGAACGGTTTACAGTGATCTTTGGGAATGGATGATGTATGCAGTGATCATTGCCACCATCACAGTCGGTAACCTATTTGCTATCCGCCAGAAGAACATGAAGAGATTGATGGCATTCTCTTCAATCTCTCAGGCCGGTTACATTATGCTCGGTGTGATGACAGAATCAGCCTTAGGATTAGGCTCGATGATGTTCTATATCTTCGTTTATATTGTCAGCAACCTCGCGGTATTCGGTGTGATTTCGGCAATAGAAAACAAGACCGGCAAAGTTGGCATGGACGACTACGACGGTCTTCACAAGACAAACCCCCGTCTGTCTTTTGCAATGACTCTTGCCATGTTCTCGCTTGCAGGTATTCCTCCTTTCGCTGGATTCTTCAGTAAGATATTGATATTTACATCAGTCACCGCATCAGACAATATGGCACTCTATATGCTTGTGCTGATAGCTTTGATCAATACGATCATTTCGCTCTACTATTATCTGCTTGTAGTGAAAGCCATCTGGATCAACCCCGGCGAAGCGAAAATCGAACGATTCAGCTCTGAGAAATGTGATAAGGTTGCAATGTGTCTCTGCGTATTAGGCATAGTATTCTTTGGCCTTGTTCCCTATATCTACGATTACTGTATCGAAGTCGCTCCGAGCGTAATCCCCACTTTAGCCTCAATCCTCTAAAACAGGTAACTCTTAATTAGACGATAGAGTACTATTTAATATATAGTTTGAAGGTGTTGTGTCACAATCCTGCCGGGATTGTGACACAACTTTTTTCAGAGCACCGTATAAGAGCCTTCAAATAATTATGGATAACAAATGAAATAAGTTACCGTCCGAAAAAAAACGACATGATTTTCTCAGTTCGGCTTTTTCGGACGGATACGAAATGGTGTGTGTATAAATCCTTCTGCGGCTCCTATTAGTCCGGTATTTTCAGGAAATTCGATATTAAATTATTCTCCAAAAGATTTGAATTTTTGAGATCTAATTATAATAGAAGTACTTATTTCAGATTCGAGTTATTAGGACTTAAACAGAATACTAATCTCTTAAACATCCGATGGGAATTATTTTCACTCCGTCCTCTCGAGTATATGCAATTTCTCCGCCGGTGAGGACAATCAGCAAATCCGGTTCGCGAAGTTTGGTTTGTTTCTCTGTCTTATTCTTCTCGGCAATGAGGCGTTTAATTTCAAGAAGATGTTTTGCGCCATCCTCTATCTCTCGGCTACCGAGTTTACATTCTATTAACGCATATCGTCCGTCATTAAGGTGCAATACGGCATCAGCTTCAAGTCCAAGACGGTCATGGTAATATGACAAAGATCCTCCAAGTGCTTGCGAATATGCCCGGAGATCACGAAAACACAAACACTCGAATATAAATCCGAAGGTTTTCAAATCAAGTTCCAGTCTTTCCGGTGACGCTCCTAAAGCCGCCACCGCAATGGAGGGGTCAACAAAGCAACGTTTTTTCCCGGTTCGAATAACAGTCTTGGAACGGATAGCAGGGGACCATGCATCTATATCATCAATTACAAAGAGTTTCTCCAAAGCACATACATAATCATCAAATGTAGGCATAGATGTCCCTTCCATTTCCTCAGATATGTCAGCAAGCATAGAAGTCTTCTTTGCTAAAGTACATATATTTCGTGCGTATGAACGAAGAATAAGCCTTGCCAATGCAGGCTTTCTTCGCGTTTTATCAACTCTTGAAATGTCCTCATTACATATTACATCAACATAATCTTTGGCAATCAACAACTGAGCTTTGGGGCTCATCTCATCAAGAGAAGCCGGCCACCCGCCACGACAGGCAGCAAAAATCAGTTGCTCAATAGATAATTGCGATATTTCACCGTCAATGTCGTAGTCCACGTCATTAAATAAGCGTCCCAATGAAATAGATCCATTAGATTCAAGAGACTCGAACAGGCTCATCGGATACATTGCCATTTTGGTAATGCGCCCTGTTCCGGTGTGCATTATTTCATCACCGTCTATTACTGTCGATCCGGTCAGAATAAACTGACCTTTCTCTCTACGTTCATCAACAGCATGGCGAACGGCATCCCATATAACGGGAGCTACCTGCCATTCATCGATAAGCCGGGGAGTAGCACCCTTGAGCAGCAACGATGGCTTTGTCCTTGAAGTAGCAAGATAACCTTCCCGTCGGTCAGGATCTTGCATCTTTATGACGCTCTCTGCCCGTCGCTCTGCTGTTGTTGTTTTGCCACACCACTTTGGTCCGGTAATCTGCACCGCACCGAAAGCTTCAAGCCTCAAGTCAAGAGTCCTGTCAGCAATTCTACTTAGATATTTCTTCTCTTTCATAATCAACTGCAAAATTAGCGATTAGATCTGATACTTCAAAACTATTTTATGCTTTTGAATGATATTACTTTATGTTTTTGAAATAATCAACTTTGTTAAATTGAGTTAAATTTAATACTATCTCAATATTTTCCTGAATTATTTTTTGTACTAATACATACACAATAAAGATACAATCAATAATAGGCCATTTATTTAAAGATTGTAATCTAATCTATCTCTTTTTTAAGTATTTATAAATCAATTTAAATAAGAATACATGAAATCATCTCTTGACTTAAACATGTATCCGGCCGAAATAGGCCGAACGGCACGTTAGGTTGTGTGAGGGGTCGGAAAAACACGAAAGTAGGAGATAAACACCTATGATTAGTGTTTACCTCCTACTCGATATCAGCAGATTTTATAGCCTGGTCACTTATGTTCAAGGAGTTTATGAGTAGCTTTAATTTATGGTTTCCGGCGCGAGTTAGAGGTTTTTATGTGGGCGGCAGGGATTCCCGAAAGCAACCGTGTTGGAAGGTATATCGTGAGTAACAACGCTTCCGGCGCCTATCACAACATTATCACCGATTGTGACACCCGGCAGCACGCATACTTGAGCACCAATCCACACATCATTACCAATCGTAATTGGAAAGGCATATTCCAGCCCTTCGCGTCTTTCCACAACATCCAACGGATGTCCGGCCGTATAGAATCCGCAATTGGGAGCGATGAAAACATTGTCACCGAATGTGACAGGTGCACAGTCAAGAATTACAAGATTGTGGTTCGAATAGAAATTATTACCAACGCGGATGTTATAGCCATAATCGCAGTGGAACGGTTGTTCTATCAGAAGATTCCCCTTCACTTCACCAAGAATTTGCCTTAAAATCAGGTTTCTTTCCTCAGTCTGTGAGGGTCGCAGTTGATTATAATCGTGACACAATTCTTTACATTTACGACGATCCTCAATCAATGTCGGGTCTCCGTTCGCATCATATAATTCTCCGCGAAGCATCTTTTCTTTATCTGTCATCATAGTTCAAATCAGTAGCTCTTAGAAATTATTATGATTGCGTTGCATTGCGCTTTGAGCGTTACTTGCCCTTAAAAAGTCGAGGCAAGAAGATAGTGAGATAATCGCGCCAGTTACTCCATGTGTGGCCTCCTGCACTTTCATGATACTCGTATGGTATGCTATTTTTATCGAGAAGTTTCCGGTAATCCTCATTCAAGTTGTAAAGGAAATCATCCTTGCCGATACCAATCCAATAAAGTGATGGGGGATTGGAAAACTGTCGTTTCAGTGGCACTATCAGGTCTTCAGTTTCATCGATGCCACCGGTGCCATTCCAGCGAACTGCGGCAGAGAAGAGGCCTACATAACCGAATTCATCAGGATTGGATAAAGAAATGCGCCAGGAATGACCACCTCCCATAGAGAGACCGGCTATCGCGCGGTGGTCTTTGTCGGCAATGGTTCGGTAATGTGAGTCAACATAGTTAACTATGTCGTTAAATGAATTTTCAAACTTTCCTGCCTGAGCTTTTGAGAAACTCCCGTCGGGAATGTACATTCCCTCACCTGTGTAGCCCGGGGCAGCCGCTTTCTCGGCATTTCCGTTGGGCATCACTACAATCATGGGCTCAACTTTTCCCTCGGCAATTAGATTGTCGAGAATTACTGACGCTCTTCCCAGCTCGTTCCATGCATCTTCATCTCCGCCCATTCCGTGCAGAAGATAAAGAACAGGGTATTTCTTCTCTTTCGAATCTTCATATCCGGCGGGGGTATAAACTGTCATTCTTCTTGACATATCCAAAGAAGGAGAATTGTACCAAACCTTTGAAACCGAACCGTGAGGCACATCTCTTACTGCATATAGGTCGGCATTGCCACCCGGCATAATGAGAATGTTGGAGAGCGATGAGATATCGCGGGCAGTATATACATTCGAAGGGTCGACTGTGCGCACACCGTCTATATCAATCGAATATGTATAGAGATTCGGAGCAAGTTTCGGAGTGGTCAGTACCCATTTCCCGTCGGCATCCCGATTCATTGCCAACGGTTCAGCTGTCAAGCCTGAAATTGCTACTTTAGTGGCAGCAGGGGCACTGATGATAAACGTGGCCGTGGAGTCGGCATTGACTACAGGAGATTGATTCAGTACTTTAAAATTCAAAGCTTCCTGTGCGAATAACGGTAAGCAGCATGATGATAACAAGACTGCATTAAGAATTAATTTTTTAGTTGCCATGATTCATTGTTAGATTTATATCCTTATCTGTCTATTTATGGGAGGATAAAAGTGCAAAAAGCTTCCGTTTACAAGAAACGAAAGCTTTTTAATTTTATAAAAATGGTGAGAAATTCAGTCGTTGAACTGCCATAACGTGAAGCAAAAGATTACTTAGCAGCTTTTTTCTTGGCAGGCTTAGGCTCCTTAGTTGCTTTGGTACTCTTTTCTGCTTTTACACTATTGCCTTTCGCGGGAGCTTTAACACTTTTCTTGGCAGGCTTTTCCTCAACAACCGTCAATTCTTCAATATTATTTGCTCTCAAGGTGCTGACTTCCTTATTGAGTGCGGATATTTCGGAAGCCTGATTGCGAATGGTGAGAAGCAATGAATTCAGTTCCTCGTTATCGATGCTCTCGGGATATTGTTCCTCCACCCGCACCAGAAAATCAGCAAGCACGTTCATATAGTTTGTAAACGCGGCAAAAGGGGAGTCGTATGGACTGAAGGCAGCGTGCGAAGCCCCGTCAGCCATATTCTTCGTGCTCATGTAATAGAAGTGGTCGGAGCTTTGCAGATATTCCCAGTCTTGTTTCAGACGGCGATCGGTGCAAAGGCTCACGCGCTCGGCCACTCCATATAGTTTGGACAGAGCTTCACGTTGCAAGTCATTACCCTTCCATGCCGAGACATCCCTTGCCTCGTCAATGTCAGAAATAGGATAGGGCACCGACAGTTCTCCAACGGCTTTCATTTTTGCAGTTACTTCAGAAGGAGTTGTAAACACGATATTCCTTTCCGCTGCAAATCGGGGCAAAGCGCGCATAAACTGGAAAATTCCGGTATTTGCAGGTAAGAACGATCCGAAAGTATCCATACTGAAATAAAGGTTCACCACTTGTTCCTCTTCCGGCAGGGCGGCAATCCAGTCCATGTAGGTATCTGCATTCAACGGATATTCGGGCCAAGCCGGATTGTTAAAATTGCGTGCTATGTCGTCGCTCAGTTTGTCGTTGGTAAGAAGCAGTTTAAGCGAAGGTGCTGTCGCAGCTTTATAAACATAATTTGGAGATTTCCAACCAAGCACGTGTTTTGCTCCGGCAGTCAGACAGCTCTTGAATCCCATTGAGCTGATGAGCATTGCAATATCATCATCATAGATCAGCTCTGTATTGGCAAAGGTCTTCGGTTTTATGCCCAGAGTGTTAGTGATAAGGTCGTTTTCCAACTTTACTTCTCTGATAAATTCCTCGGGGTCTTCCAGAGAGGCCAATGAATGAGAGAAAGTAGTTGAAAGAAACTCAACACAACCTGTTTGGGCGAGGGCTCTGAGTTTGTCAATACATTCAGGCACATACTGTTGCAATTGTTCAAGAGCGGTTCCCGAAACAGAAATCGAACATTTGAATGAGCCGTTAGACTCTTTTATCATTTCGAGAAGAGTATCGCACATTGGGAGATATGAAACTTCGGCCAGGCGCGAGATGATTTCATCGTCAGCAAAATCATCATAGTAGTAATGATCGTTCCCTATATCAAAGAAACGGTATCTTTTCAACCTGTAAGGTTGGTGAATTTTAAAATAGAAACAGACGTTCTTCATATCTAAAGATATATTATTGACGGTTTTTACAATTTAAATAATATTGGGGATGACAGACAATTTATTTTCTGTCGGCAATCACCTTTTTGTAAATATCGATTACCTTTTTACCGGCTTTCTCCCAGGTAATACCATGAATTTCCTCAATGCCCCGGTCGCGTAATTCCTTATGCAGAGAGGGGTAGGAGGTGAGTGCATGCATGGCGTCGGCCATTGCATCAATATCCCAATAGTCGGTTTTGATTACATTGTCAAGAATTTCGGCACAACCGCTTTGCTTTGAGATAATGGAAGGCACGCCCATTTCCATTGCCTCCAGCGGAGAAATGCCAAAAGGTTCCGAGACGGAAGGCATCACATACACGTCGGAATCTGCCAGCATTTCATATACTTGATTTCCTCGCAGGAATCCTGTGAAATGGAATCGGTCGGCAATTCCGCGTTTGGCAACAAGACGAATCATGTCGTCCATCTTGTCACCCGAACCGGCCATGACAAACCTCACATTTTTATTTTTCTGGAGCACCTTGGCGGCTGCTTCCACAAAGTATTCCGGGCCTTTCTGCATGGTGATTCGCCCCAGGAATGTGATTACCTTGTCTTTCTTTTCCCTTCGGGGAAGGTTAAGCAAGTCGTCACTCAAAGGTATCACCGCATTGTGGACTGTCGTTACCTTGTCGGGGGAAATGCCATACTTTTCAATCACAGTGCGTCGTGTCAGATTGGACACTGTGAGAATATGGTCGGCATTCTCCATGCCATCTTTTTCAATGGCGAATACGGTGGGATTGACATTGCCGCGTGAACGGTCGAAATCAGTGGCATGGACATGTATCACCAGAGGCTTCCCGGTGATATTTTTTGCGTGTATTCCTGCCGGATACGTCAGCCAATCGTGCGAATGGATGATATCGCAGGGGATGGTGCGGGCAATCACCCCGGCAACGATTGAATAATTGTTGATTTCCTCAATAAGGTTATCGGGATAACGACCTGAAAACTCAATGCATCCCAAGTCGTTAAGTTTCATGTAATTAAAATCGGCATAGATGTGATCGCGCAGATCATAATACATCTGGGGGGTCATAACTTTCCCGATTCTGCTTTCAATATATTCGGGGCTTACGTCTCTCCAAGCCACCGGCGTGCAGTTGGCACCGATTATATGGGCAAACCCTTTTTCTTCATCACCCCAAGGCTTGGGGATGACAAAGGTTATGTCCATATCACCGTTATTGTGCATTCCCTTGGTCAAACCATAGCTGGCCGTGCCAAGACCACCGAGAATATGGGGAGGAAACTCCCATCCAAACATTAGTGCTTTCATCTCTTATATGGTTTCTTCGGATTGCGTTAATAATTTGCTCATACGGTTTGCAGTGCGGATGGTGCTCAAGATCTCACCCACATTTTTTGCTGTGGATACGGCGCCTCGGCCCGTATAGGGGGGATTGCCGTCATACATCTCTGAAAGCGAGCCTATACAGCCCTCGGCCATCTCTTCTTCATAACCGATCAACATACGTTCGATAAACGAAAGTCCGCTCACCCCGAACACTTTGAAATATGCATCGGCATAAAAGCCAAACAGCCAAGGACGTGCCGGACCCTGATGCACTGTATATTCGCGTTCAGTCGGATTTCCCACATAGACCGGACGATAATAATGGCTCTTGGGGCTCAGCGACCGCAGACCTTTGGGAGTCAGAAGCTCGCGGGTGCAGAAATCAAGAACTTTCTTACGTTGGCGGCGATCTAATGGTGAATATTCAAGCCCGATAGCAATGGCCATGTTGGGCCTGACTTCAAGATCTGTATAGCTTCCGTTCACGTAATCATATAGATAGCCGAAATCGTTCAGGAATGTTTGTATAAATGATTCGGCACATTTTTTTTCAAGCTCGTGCAGTGAGTCAAGATATTCCCCTGTTTCCTCTTTGCCTTCAAGCATAGAGATGAGGAAGCGCACCGCGTTATACCAAAGTGCATTAAACTCCAGAATATAACCTGTGCGGGGGATAATCGGTTTCCCATTGATCGAAGCCGACAGCCACGAAACCGGAGTGTTTGTTCCCTCAGTGCTTACAAGGCCATTCTCATGAAGCTTAAGATTGCGGATACGATCATTGATGACAGCGTCAACAAGATATTTCACAGTCTCCAAATAGCGTTCGTTACACTTATTGAGGTCTGTGTGTCTGCGATACTGTTGTATTGCCCATACGGCCCACAACGGTATGTCGGGAAGATCGATTTCCTTTATGACACTGTCTGTTTCCCCCGTCTCTATATATTTTTTTAGGCTCGTCAGGAACGTGCCCAGTATTTCATGGTAATCTTTCTCGTGATCTATTGAAAGAGTGCATCCCGGCAAAGCTATCAATTCGTCACGGCTTCTCACGTTATACCAGGGATAACCTGCCATAATATACATGCCTTCAGGAGTCTTCAGATAGAACTGTTTGGCGGCGTTCTTCAGGCAATTGTAGAAACTGGTGCGGCTTGTGCGGGTTTTCAGTTCGGCTTCATATACATCCGAATATGTGGTTGGATCTGTTTCAAACGTAGAAGCTGAAAAGATAATGGATTCCCCTTTTTTGATTGGGAGCTCAAAATATCCGGGCACCCACAGGTCTTCCTTATACGGTATTCCGCGGTCGCGATCTTTATAATATTCGATTCCCTTATACCAATTGGCATCATCCACCCACGCGGCTTCCTTATTGAATTGCATAAACAATTCGGGATAACCGTCATAAAGGCATGTTGCGATTCCGTTGGGGATGGGGCGCACCGCCTTGTTGATGTTTTCATTCTCCATCACCAGTGCGTTCGCATCGCGGAATGCCAAAAATGGCCGGAAGCGGAGTGTAGTGGGAGAGTGGGCCTCCAAAAGAGTATAGCGGATAAGTATGCGGTTTTGATGGGAGATAAAGACTTTCTCTTTTGTCATTATCACGCCACCGACCCTAAATGTAACCTTAGGTACAGTTTCACATGTAAATTCCCGTATATATTTATGACCATTGGGGCTGAAGACATCGTTGCCATATTGATGAAGACCAAGATTGAAGGATGCTCCATGCTGGATCACGGATTCGTCGAGAGAAGATAATAATACGTGTGCCTTATCATCCATCTCGGGTATCGGAATCACAAGCAACCCATGTTGCTTGCGAGTGTTACAGCCAACAATCGTGGTGCAATGATACGCTCCCGACATGTTGGTGCGAAGCATTTCCTTGGGTAACGATTGTTCCAGGTTGATCATAAGGTTCTTGTCAAACTTAAGATAACTCATGATAACTTAGATATATTGGTTTTTGAATGTTTATTTTGTTTTAGATTCCCTTTATAAGAATATAAAGCTTTACCCTTTGCAAGAGTCTGAAACTTTGATTGCCCGGCGCCCCGGGCGGCTTTTTAACTTCCTTATTTATATATCTGTGAATACAGATCAATCAGACATTGCAAATTAAGTAGTTTATTATACAAAAGTATAAAGAAATGAATTGTTCAACAATATGTTGTTAAACATATTCAAAATTAATTCTGTCACTTTTGTTGCAATGACTTGAATGTTGTAGGTTTTGCAACAATTCTTATGGTCAATTCAATGGAATCCTTTTTAATGTTTACATCAACGGGTCGGGCTGGGAAGAGGGCTCACTTTCTTTTAGCATCATTTCTTTAATGGCCTTCTCGGAAGGTAAGGGCAGGTCTTTCATCTTCAAAGCGGCAAAAGCACCGTATGCATTTGTACGGCAGGGCTCGATTTCGTCAAGAAATTGACTATACAATTTTTTGAAATATGAGATAAATAGAGTTACCCCCACGTTGTCGAAAGCCTTTAAAAAATCGGCAACTGTGAAATTTTCTGTCTCCACCGCAGGCGAAATGCCAATCATCCCTTCGCTGAGATTCACCTCGTAGATAAGTCTTGCTGTTTTTAATTTCTCGATGATACGCCCCACAATCCTGATTGGCAGATAATATTTCACTGCTATCTGTTGCTTTGTAAGGGGTTTAAGGTTGTTATGGAATCTTTGGACGGTTATTGCCATCACGATGGTGGCCACATTGTGCCATCCTCGATTGGAAATGGCGCTTTCATCTCCCATCAGATTGAATGTGAACACATTCTGCATAGAATAAGCTATCATGCATCCGGTGAGAAGCACCAGCCATGAAAGTTGCAGCCATATCAACATGAGAGGCAGGAAAGCGAACGAACCATATATGGCGTTGTATTTCGATACATATATCTGACCGTTAAGGAACAGCATTTGAAGCACCTGGAATGAGATTGCGGCCAACACTCCCGCAATTGCGGCATACTTGAAATCGACCTTCGTATTTGGAATCAGATAATAGGAAAGAGTAAATGCCAGCCACGACAACACAAATGGTATGATTTCAAGCAGAGTGTTCACCACCGGTGTCAGGAACGGGAGGTTAAGGTCGGTCTGAGTAATTCCCGATATGAAAATACTAACTCCCGAGGAACATATCATCAGGACGGGAATCATCAGGCAAATCGCAATGTAATCGGTGATTTTCTGATAAAGTGTACGAGTGTTTATTACGCCCCATATTGAATTGAAGCTTTCTTCAATAGAGGACAGAAGCGAGATAACTGTCCAAAGCAGCACCACGATGCCAACTCCGACAAATACACCCTGTGTGGCGGAATTAAGATATGAATCAACAAATTTGAGTGCGGTGGATATGCCTCTTCCTTGTGAAGGAAAAAATTCATAAAGTTGATTCTGGAGTGTCTCTTGCAGGCCGAATCCGCGGCCGATTGCCACGAGCAGGGCAAATGCGGGAACAATAGAGAGCACGGTCTGATAGGTGAGCGACATAGACTTATTCTGTAAGCTCGAATCGAGAAACGCGCTTACAGTGAGATTGCCGGTCTTGATAATCCTTGTCCCGATAGTGTTGCGCGGATCATTCCAAACGCCATCGGTAACGTAGGCATAAAGTTTTTTTGCTCCGTTAATCACTCTGTCCACCAATCCCGGTTTGTTGTTATCTTTATTCTTCATGAATTAATAACAAAAGGACGGGGCTTTTTGTTAAAAAGCCTCGCCCTGTTAAAAGCAGAGATGTTATAAGCCGGGTTATGTGCCCCGTAAAAACGGGGTGTCCGTCATTTATCTGTGCGGCCGTTTGCACGGCGCGCTATAGCAGTCTACCCCCCGACAATGAGCGAGCCACTCTTTGCTGCCGGTGTATTTGACCTTGCAACTCGCAGGTTGTGCGGCCCGGCATGTCGCCATGCCGACCGGTGGGCTCTTACCCCGCCTTTTCACCCTTACCTTCTTGCCTTACGACGTGAAGGCGGTTTTTTTCTGTCACATTAACCCCGACGTCACCGCCGGCTTTCCGTTAAAAAATGCGATGCTCTATGTTGCCCGGACTTTCCTCATTATGCCTCTTGCATAAAGCGACGGTCCGCATCTCTGCTGTTATGCTTTTTCAAGTAACTGTTCCTGAAGTCTGCATGCCATGATAAATTCCCCTGTCCCTTCCTTAAAGACCAAGCATATCTTTTACAGTCTGAATTATGGTTTTATCGGCAATTTTTGAAGAGTCAAAACTAAGACTGTAATTATTGGCATGCCCCCAGCCATCTCTATTAGTGTAATAATTATAATAGGCCTGCCGGTCATGATCGCGTTTGCGGGCAATCGCTACAGCCTCTTTTTCACTATCGGTTTCACCACGTCTGATTATCGCGGCAGCTCGATGTGCAATCGGGGCGTGAATGAATAAGGAAACCATGCGCGGGTGGTCGCGCATCACATAATCGGCCGTTCGCCCCACTATGACACAAGACTCCCGGCTGCAGATATCGCGTATCACACGGCATTGACTCTCGTATATCTTCTCGTCACTCATCGGAGTGGCATTGATGCTCGCTGTCGGTGCGCCGTAATTGAAAGATAGAAAAGAGCGGAAAAACGAAGGCCGTTTTTCATCTTTTTCTGCAAAAATGGATGTGGAATAGCCAAGATCACCGGCGGCTCGGCTCAGCAACTCCTTGTCGTAATAAGGCACGCCAAGCTCTTTGGCCAGCAATTTGCCCAAACGTCTGCCTCCACTGCCATATTCGCGCCCTATGACAACTAAAAATCCATTATTTCCTTCCTCGTGGCCATTCATTGATATTAATATTCTTTTGTTTTCTGCAAAATTAATAAATATTTTTATTACTTTTGCATACGAATAGCGCAAATCGGATAGCCATGCAATTTTTTATCGTTTATCTTTAATCGTTTATCTTTAATATTGCTGCTCGCAAGCTTGAATGAGATGCGCTAAAAATATAAGATATGGAAAGCAACACAGTCTCTGATAATACGGAAGCGCTTGAAGAAGCAGGTCTGGAAGCATATCAACTCATCGTGGATAACTGTGAAACATGTGGCGATGAACTGTCGGAATATGTGGCACGTTTGCGGAGTGTGGATAATTCAGGCCAGTTTCTTACGAGTGCCGCCATCTACCTCGCCGCGCTCGACCGAGATAAATTCAATCCCTGGCTCACTCCTATAATTGAAGGAGCGATTGAGAAAGATCGTGAACGCAGATATATCGGTTCTCTGCTGCAAGCTATATGGGGTGAAGACTTTATGGATAATGTCGAGAAGCTGAGTGCAACCGATAATAATTTCCGACGGATTTACAAACGGATTTATCCCGATACTCCTCTTTAAAAATTGATAAATTTAAAGAGATAAGGTGAACATGAAAAAATACTTTCTTAGCATAATTATTACGTTAATGGCAATGGCAAATGTCAATGCAGAGCCCATAGTCGACATCAAGACCACTTTGGGAGATATAAAAGTTAAATTGTACGATGATACCCCCGTGCATAGAGATAATTTTCTCAAACTTGTGAAAGAGGGTTATTACGACGGCGTGTTGTTTCACCGTGTCATAAAAGACTTTATGGTTCAGACCGGTGACCCCGACTCTAAAACGGCAGACAGCACGACAATGCTTGGCTCTGGCGACCCTTCATACACGCTTGAAGCCGAGATAAAATATCCGGCGCATTATCATAAATATGGCGCCCTTGCCGCAGCCCGTACGGGCGATCAGGTGAATCCGGAACGTCGCAGTTCCGGCTCGCAATTCTATATCGTTACCGGAGAAAAACAGTCGGCGCGAACACTCGACATGATGCAACAACGCGCAAATCACGACCGTAAACAACAATATTTCAACCAGCTGGCTAAAAAGCACATGGACGAGATTCGCGCCTATCAAAAGGCCGGTGACCGCGAAAATCTCGAGCAACTGCGCAAATCGCTCGCTGAGCAGACCGAAGCAGCTGTGCCCGATCAGCCAATGCCCGAAGAAATCCGCAATGCCTACCTGAATCAAGGTGGCACCCCTCATCTTGACGGCCAGTATACCGTTTTCGGTGAGGTGATTGAAGGAATGGATGTTGTTGAGAAGATTCAGAATGTTCCTACAGGCCGAGCCGACAGGCCCAAAGAAGATGTAAGAGTAATCAGTATGACAGTCGAAAAATAATTATTGGATTTCATTCATAAATTCTTAATTGTTTTTTGGCAAACTGAATAAATTGTTATATATTTGGCAATTATTTCGGAACGGGCATAAGTGTGGTTAAAATTTAGCCAACCCCGGTTTCCGAGCATAGAGAACCATAATTCATATAAAATTATGACCGAGTTTGAAAAAACAGCTTCTGAAATGGAGACTGTGACCCCCGTTGAAAATGAGGCTGCCAATGCCGCCCCTACTAACGAAAACGCCTGCACGACAGCCGAGGCTGACGGCAATGTATGTGTCGAAGAATCATCTCCTGCGTTCGACATTGCTGAAGTGGCGGAAGAAGATGAAAAAGTGGCAAATGCCCGTCGTTTCAACGCAATGACTAAAGAACAGCTCAGAGATACTCTCAAGGAAATCCTCGAATCAGGAAATATGGAGGCTCACCGCGAGGTTACTTCCATAAAACAAGCGTTCTTCAACATCAAGAGTCGTGAGAATATGGAAGCTTTAAGTGCTTTTGTTGAGGCCGGAAATGACCCCGCTGATTATTCTGCCGATCCTGATGAAGTTGAAAATGAACTCAAAGACCTCTACACTAAATTTAAAGAACAGAGATCTGAATTCATTGCCGCCGAGGAGCAGAGACGTGCCCTTAACCTTGAGAAAAAACAAGAGATACTGACCCGCATGGAGGAAATTGCGGGCGACATTGACAATGTCAATACAAAATTCTCTGAATTCCAGCAGCTCCAGCAAGATTTTAAATCAATAAAGGATGTCACTCCCTCTGCCGAATCTGAAGTGTGGAAACAGTTCCAGAATGTGGTGGAGCGCTATTACGACAATCTGAAAATAAACAAGGAGCTGCGCGACTTTGATTTCAAGCGCAATCTTGAAGCAAAACGTGCCCTCATTGAAGAGGCCCGTAAACTTGAGACTCTTACAGATCCCATTGCCGCATTCCGTGCCCTCCAGGGACTTCACGACCAATGGCGTTCGATCGGCCCTGTTGCAAAAGATATTCGCGAACAGCTGTGGGACGATTTCAAACAGGCTTCTACGATCATAAATAAAAGACATCAAGACTATTTCGAACAGAGAAAGGCTGCCGAGCAGGCAAACGAAGAAGCTAAAACAGCCCTTTGTGAAGAAATTGAGGCCATAGACTTCTCTTCATTCAAATCATTCTCTGATTGGAACGCTGCAAGCGAAAAGATAATAGAGTTGCAGAAGAAATGGAAGGAATATGGTTTTGCTTCCAAAAAAGCGAACAACGCTCTCTACTCAAGATTCCGCAAGGCCTGCGATGATTTCTTTGAAGCAAAAACAGCTTTCTTCCAGCGCACCAAGGATGAGCTGAACTCTAATCTCGAAAAGAAAATAGCTCTTTGTGAAAAAGCCGAAGCTCTCAAGGAACTTGATGATGTGAAGAAGGCCACAGATGAAATCGTTAAACTTCAGGCTGAATGGAAATCTATAGGAAGTGTGCCCAGAAAGGTTAGCGACTCAATTTGGCAGCGCTTCACAACAGCTTGCAATTATTTCTTTGATGAGCGAAAACGTCTCAGCAAGGAGCGTCATCGCGAAGAAATGGAGAATCTTGAAAAGAAACGCTCCATTATGGCCGAACTCGCTGCTCTGCCCAAAGATGGCGAATATCGCGAAGTAATGCCTCGCATCAAGGAACTTCAGGCTGCCTGGCAAAATGCCGGTTTCGTGCCCTTTAAGCTTAAAGACAAACTCTATGCAGAATATCGTGAGATTTGCGATGCGCTGTATGAAGCTTATAACAAGAAGGAGTCGAGAAATCGCATGGCATCGTTCCAGAACCGCGTGTCGGAACTTAAAGGCGATGGCAACAAGATGTCGCGCGAACGCGACCGCTTGATGAGAGTGTGCGAAGCACGCAAAACCGAATTGAAGACCATCGAAAATAACATGGGTTTCTTCAATATCAAGTCCTCTGCCGGAAATTCAATGGTGAAGGAAATGGAAAATAAAATCAAGCGTATCAAACAGGATATTAAAGAACTCCAAGAAAAGATAGCTTTGCTTGACTCTGAAAAATAATTTTATATAAATAAACATTTACGGATACGGCCTCTTTTCAGGGGTTGTATCCGTATGTTTTTAGATTATATTGACTTAGTCGGAAGTTTGATAAAGACCTTTAAGTTTTGTCAACACCATTGCAAGAACATTATAGGAAATTCATGTTCTAATCGGGTTGTTTGCCAACTGACGCAGAGGCCTTTTATCATTCAGATTGAATATTAACAACTGCTTGAATAAAAATCAGACTTCCGACTCTTGCATATTAAGGATAACAAGATGAATTTAAAAAAATTAACTATATCATTTCTAAGTGCCGGGATTCTTTCATTGCAACTTATGGCCGCGGTGGTGACGGATCCGCAGCCGGTGGTGGATATGCAGTCGTTTTCAGCAAATATCGATGCTGCCCAAAACGGTGATATAAAAGCAGCGCGAATAATTGGTGACTGTTATTACACAGGAAAGGGCACGGAAAAAGATTTAAATAAGGCTTGGAAATGGTATGCCAAAGCTGCCGGGAAAGGTGACCTTGAGGCCCGCTACCGTGTGGCATGTTTATATAGGGATGGTAAAGGTGTAAAAAAGAATGACCGGGAAGCGGCCTACTGGTTTGGACGTGCGGCGGCCAACGGGCATGCCTTGGCCCAGCTGAATCTGGCCGATTGCTATGCAAATGGACGCGGAATACAAAGCGATCAGAGAATAGCAAGCGAAAACTATTGGCGTGCGGCCGATCGCGGAGTTGCGGAGGCTGCATATTCCATAGCCATGAGATTACGTGACGGTATAGGTATCAGTCAAGACAAGTCTATGGCGCTTAAATTTTTCCGTCAGGCCGCCGATGCTAATTTCGCCGATGCTGATATATTGTCGCAGATGCTTGAACAGGAGGGGGTAAAACTTCCGGCTCAGCAATCTTCAAAAGGAAGCTCTGCACGCGAAGTAAAAAAGCAGCCCTCGAAGCAAACTTCTAAAGTCTCAAAAGGCAAGAAGTCTGCACACTCATCAAAAGCAACATCAAAATCTTCTTCCGCCAAATCCAAAAAGAAAAATCATAAAGCACGTAAGAAGTAAGGTTTTAGGCTTTAGGTTTTAGGCTTTGGGCTTTAGGTTTTCAATTAATAATTTCGAACACACATACTTATGACTGAACTCATATTGCTTAATATATCAGGTACAGATAAGAGTGGAATCACTGCAGAACTTACTTCGATTCTTGCACGCCACGAAGCAAAAATACTCGACATCGGTCAAGCTGACATTCATCACACCATGTCGCTGGGAATCCTCATAAAAACCGATAGCAAACGGAGCGGAGAGATACTTAAGGAGTTACTTTTTAAGACCCGCGACCTGAATGTGCAAGTGCAGTTTGATCTTGTCTCGGAGGAAGACTATAATGATTGGGTGGGTCGTCAAGGAAAGAACAGATATATCGTAACGGTGCTCGGTCGTGAGATAACGGCGCGTCAGCTTGCCGATGTGACAAAAATAATTTCCGCTCAAGGTCTGAACATTGAGACCATCCAGCGTCTCACCGGGCGTATGCCTCTTGATGAAACTCAGCAGCCTCTCACAAAAGGATGTATAGAGATGACCGTGAGGGGAACCCCGCTTGATCTTGAGGGAATGCATGCCGATTTCATTAATCTTGCTTCAACACTCAATTTCGATATTTCTCTGCAGGAAGATTCTATTTACAGACGTTCAAGAAGGCTTGTATGTTTCGATATGGACTCAACTCTTATCCGCACGGAAGTTATAGACGAATTGGCCGACAGGGCCGGAGTTGGTGAGGAGGTGAGAGCCATAACGGAATCTGCCATGAGAGGAGAAATTGACTTTAATGAAAGTTTCAAAAGACGAGTGGCGTTGTTGAAGGGCCTGGATGTCTCTGTTATGAAGGAGATTGCCGAGAATCTGCCAATCACGGAAGGCGTGGAAAGAATGATGGATGTCCTGAAAAGATCGGGCTACAAAACAGCCATTCTTTCGGGAGGATTTACTTATTTCGGTAATTATCTGAAGCAGCGATTCGGTTTCGATTATGTCTATGCAAACGAACTCGAAATAGGTCCCGACGGTAAACTTACAGGAAACTATGTGGGGGATATTGTTGATGGTCAAAGAAAAAAGGAATTATTAAAGCTCATAGCACAGGTCGAAAATATAAATATCGCACAGACCATTGCCGTGGGAGACGGAGCCAATGACCTCCCGATGCTTTCAACTGCGGGCCTTGGAATCGCATTTCATGCCAAACCTAAAGTGAAGGCCGAAGCGAGTCAGAGTATTTCTACAACCGGAATCGACGGAGTGTTATATTTCCTCGGCTTTAAAGATTCTTATATTCAACAGTAAATTTCGCTACGCAACCTTATAAATGCCGGCTGTAACAATCTTCCTCCCATTTATGAAACTTTATGAAACGGCCTAAGCAACCCGATATGCTCCCGAAGTAGTAGTAAAAATAATCGAAAAATACTCTAATGCCCTCTGAAGTATGCAATCTGTGAAATTTCCTGTAAAGATAGCACTGTTAACAATAATGGCTTGTTCACTGTGTCCTGTGTTATTAAAAGCGCAGTCCAGTCAGGCATCAAATTTATTTGAAGAGGAATATAAGGATTTGTATTCTTCACAACAATCCGCCGACTCCATACCCGAATTGCCTTCGTTCGAACCCTCCGAAAGTACATTGAATCGGCCGCGGGGACGTGAATCGGTTGGGCTCGTGTTAAGTGGGGGTGGGGCAAAAGGTATAGCCCACGTTGGTGTGATCAAGGCTCTTGAGGATGCTTCGATTCCTATCGACTACGTTACGGGCACATCAATGGGTGCAATTGTTGGCAGTCTCTATTCTTGCGGGTGGTCGCCCGAACGTATGCTCGATTTTTTCACAGCACCCGATTTTCTTGATTGGAGCCAAGGCATTATTGATCCTAAAAATATCTATTATTATTTTAAGCCTGCCCCGACGCCTCAATGGGTTTCTGTGAATCTGAGTTTTAAACGCAAGGAGTCTATCCCTACTCAGATTATTCCGACAAGTCTTATCAGCCCGCTGCCTATGAACATAGAGTTTCTCAAACTCTACACTCCATATACGGAGCAATGTGGTGAAAACTTCAACAAGCTGTTTACGCCTTTCAGATGCGTGGCATCAGACATTTATCATAAACACAAGGTGGTGTTCGGAAAAGGAAATCTGGGTCCTGCGGTCAGGGCTTCGATGAGTTTCCCCATGGTCTTCAGACCTATAAAAGTTGATGGTATTTTACTATATGACGGGGGAATCTATGATAACTTCCCGGTGAACGTAATGCAGCAGGATTTTAATCCCGACTTTATTATAGGCGTCTCTGTGTCGGGAGCCGACAAGAAACCTGTGAGTGGCGACATGTATAGTCAGCTTGAGGATATGATTATCCAGAATAATGATTATTCCGTGCCGGCAAAGAATGGTATCAAAATTCAGGTTCCCGTATTGAATTTCGGAGTCCTGCAGTTTGATAAGGCCAGAACCATTTATGAAATCGGATATAAAACCGGATTGTCGATGGTAGATTCAATCAAGAGCAGACTCAAGGCTACTGTGTTGCCCGAAGAGGTAAAAGCCCGGCGTGAGGCTTTTGCTCAAGAAACTCCCCGCGTCATGTTTGATTCGGTTCGTGTCGAAGGGCTTGAGGGCAGTCCGGCCCGTTATCTGAAATATCTTTTTACTAATGATTCCAAGGAACCTTTCGGACTTGACAGAACCGTTTCTGCATATTACAGGGCTGTGTCTGATGGCTCGCTCAGCAATCTTGTGCCTATGGCTGAATTTGGAAAAGACGGCCACAACACTCTTGTGCTTAACGCAACCCCACGGCGTCCATGGACTTTGGGAGTGGGCGGGTTTCTTACCACTTCAACCAACTCTATGCTCTATTTTACCGGAGGATACCACACGATGGGTTTGAATTCTCTGGATGTCTCTTTAAGTGGCTGGGTGGGTCAATCTTATTTCGCAGGACTTATTAATGCGAAATTTGCTTTGCGGACGCACATCCCTTCATATTTTGAATTACAAGGAGTGTTGAGTCGTCAGAAATTTTATCAGAATGAAGAATTCTTTTTCAAAAGCTCCAATCCGATGTTCACAATCGAGGTCGACAACTTCCTGAGATTGGGCTATTCATGGGCTATAGGAAAGAGTATGAAAGGATATTCGAGCATTGCGGGAGGATATGTATCCGATTCTTATTACCCCACGGAATTGAATGTGGTGGAAGACGGGATGAAGCGCGACCGTGTGCAATATGTTGTCGGAGTGCTCCGAGTCGGCATTGAGTCGAATACACTGGATAATCAGATGTATCCCTCGTCGGGCCAGCAATGGCTGGCAAATGTGGATGTGAGTTGGCAGTCGTCTCGTTTCCGGCCGGCACAGGGTTATCAACCCGGAGAAGACGTTTGGAAAAAACGCCCTGTCGCTTCTTTGGAACTGCTTTGGAAACGTTTTTTTGCTATCGGCAGTCACTGTTCAATCGGAACAATGGCAAATGCATACGGTACTCTCCAGCAGCTTGACCAGAATTATATCAATACAAAAGTGCATGCCCCGGCATTTGCCCCCACACCTTCAACCCAAAACTATTTTAACGTAGGATTCCGCTCGGACAATTATCTTGCCGCCGGACTTATTCCCATGTGGCGCCCTGCCAAACGTGTGCAGCTCCGAGGCGATTTTTATGCATATTGCCCGATTAGGAATCTGCGCGACATGGGGCGTTTCGAAGTGGCACGATATGATGGCTATTTCCACAAACCTCAGTTCCTTGGGGAAGTTGCCCTGATACTCAATCTGCCGTTTGCAAGTGTATCGGCATACGGAAATTACCTTTCTTATCCTGCGCGGAACTGGAATTTTGGAATTTCATTCGGCCTCTTGTTTAAGGCTCCCCGGCTTCTGGTGAGATAAACTGTTGCCACACAGACAAGTCGGAAAGAACAAGAAGTACAGGATAGCCCAGGCGTCGGGAAAGCGCTTGGGCTTTTTCGGTTCCCAGCGCAATCATGGATGTGGCCAGTGCGTCGGCTTCCATAGCACTCGGTGCAATAACTGTCGCACTCAATATGTCGGTCTCCACGGGCCGTCCGCTGCGTGATGAAATGGTGTGCCCGGTGCCGGGGGTGCTTCCGGGAGTGTAATTCCGATAATTACCCGAGGTGGCAAGCCCTCCTGAGGTTAATTCAACTATGCATTGCGAGTCATGATTTATTGTATCGGTTCGGATAGGTTTATCAATAGAAATTTTCCATTTTTTGCCTTTCGGATTTTTCCCTTTGCATCTGATTTCTCCCCCCACTTCCACCAGATAGTTCTGCACCCCGTTGCGTTCGAACATGGCCGCCACCATATCGCAACCATAGCCCTTGGCTATCGCTGAAAAATTAAAAGAGATTCTTTTGTCATTCTTTATAAGACATCCGTTTTCAATTTTAGTTTTGCCGATGCCTGTATATTTAAGAATTGAATCAATCCGGAGAGTGTCGGACGTTGCGGAGTGTCCCCGGCCGAATCCCCATGCATCGATAAGGGGCCCCAAGGTAGGGTCGAAAGCCCCATCAGACAACTCATTTATTTTCGTAGCCATGGCATAGACAGAACTGAAATGGCTGTCTACTCTAATCGAATCTGCCATATTGACACGCGAAACAAGAGATGAATTGTCAAACACGTTAAGCGAACGGCTCACTTCATTAAATACACTCAGGATGCTGTCGCTCAATTGTTTGTCGCTCTCGTAGGTGATGTGATAAGTCGTGTGCCACACCATGCCGCTATCCTGCCTGTAGACAGGATGTTTGCAACAGATGAATATGGCGAAAATTAGCAATATCAGTATATTCTTTTTCATTTTCATAAAACACTAATCAGGAGGTTAGTAAACATGTCTTAAGTATGTTGGAAAACATGCGCTGAGCAGTTTGGTAAACATAGGTAGAGTATGCGAAGTCTTTGGCAACGCATACAACTGTTTGATGAAGTACGAAATTAATTAAAAATTTCCACAAGATGAAAATTATAAACTCTTAAAAAATAAAATCAAAGAAATAAATGTTAATAATATAGAGATAGATTATCTCAGCTCACCCATGTGTAGCTCTTAGAAATTAGTTTATGTTGAAGTGATTCTATGTGGCTATGCTTTATCAGATAATGTAGGGACGTGGCGTGCCAGGTCTGGTTAAGGAAATGTAAGGAAATGCAGGGAAATGGGGGTAAACAAATGTAGGGACGTGGCGTGCCACGTCTGGTTAAAGAAATGTAGGGCGTGCCACGTCTGAGTAAACTCCCTGCATTTGCCGGTGATTTTTGAATGGATGTGAAATTGTACATCAAATGTTTACCCCGCTGAACTTCGTCTTTTCATTTCAATTTCCCCAAAAAACTCGGAAATAAATAACTGCTATAAAAATAATAATTTTCAATTATGAATGAATCATATCTATTTTTGGCCGACGGATTTGAAGAAATCGAGGCATTGACTCCGGTTGATATTTTGCGTCGTGCCGACATTCCGGTAAAAACGGTTTCTATTAATAAAACACGTGAAGTGACAGGAGCACATGGAGTGACTGTGGTTGCCGATGTTACATTTGATGAAGTTGTTTTCGAAGATGCCGAATGGCTGATACTCCCGGGCGGGATGCCCGGCGCGAAGAATCTTCATGACTTCACCCCGCTTCTGAATATTGTAAAAAAACAGGCAGTGTCGGAAACCGGACATATTGCCGCCATTTGCGCCGCTCCCGGCGTAGTGCTTGGGGCCGAAGGACTCTTGGGTGGATACAAGGCGACAGCCTATCCCGGTTTCACAGATCTGCTCGTGGGGGCGGAAGTGGTAAATGAGCCGGTTGTTATCGATAGAAAATATGTGCTTGCTCCCGGCCCGGCGAAGGCTGCTGTTTGGGCACTCGCCATTGTAAAGGTGCAATGCGGAATTGATAAAGCCGCCGAGGTTGCATCACAGATGCTGTTTCCTCCCACAGTGCTTGACCCGTTGATGGATTGAATCGTGAGTGATGTCTACTACACGATTGCCCGCGAGGGGAGTGGTCGTTACACTGAGAAAATGAGTCGTTTTCTCTCTTTTGCCCTTCCTGTCTCAGACCCGGCGGAAGCAAAGGAGATAATCAAGCTCTACCAGAATGAATATCATGATTCCCGACATGTTTGTTGGGCATGGATGTTAGGTCCTGAACGTAAGGATTGGCAACTTAATGATAACGGAGAGCCGTCGGGAACGGCCGGAAAACCGATTCTGGGACAAATCAACAGTCTTGAACTTACGAATGTTCTGGTGATAGTGGTCAGATATTTCGGAGGCATCAAACTCGGCACTTCCGGGCTGATTTCTGCTTATAAGGAGGCTGCTCGGCAGGCCTTGGAAGATGCGGGACGTAAGGAATGCCGACAGATGACTCGTCTGAAAATAGAATTTTCTTACGAGACAGCCGATGGCGTGATGCGTGTGATTAAAGGAAATGAGTTGAATGTGCTTGAAAAGCAATTCGACAATATGTGTCATGCCTTGGTTGAATTTCCTCTCGACTCTAAAGATCATATCGTTGGCCTGCTCGGCAAAGTTGAAGGAGTGATGTTGACAGAATTGGGTGATTTTTAAGCCCGAAATTGTGAAAATTCAAAAAAAATTACGATATTTGCATAAAAATTGTGGGGAAAATATGCATAAATGTGCAAGATTATTATCTAAATTCTTGATATTTAGGTAATTGAGCTTGTGCTGCATTAAGAGTGTAATTACCGGACTGTCATCGGGAATTCAATTCTTGTCATGATTAGTCCAAATAGTTAAATCCAATAAAAATTTTCAACTATGCCCAGCGGAAAAAAGAGAAAAGGCCACAAGATGGCTACTCACAAGCGCAAAAAAAGACTTAGAAAAAATCGTCATAAGAAGAAATAAAATCCTGATTTTTTATTCTTCCTCTGAAAGGAAAGATAAAAACAAGGATTCTTTTGCGTTTACCGACAGTGGGGACAATGGGTGGAGTTTAACCCCGTTGTGCCCCTCTGTCACGTTTTATAGAACTCTTCATGAAAAGCGAATTAGTAGTAGATGTCAGCAGGGAGGACATATCCATTGCTCTCCTTGAAGACTCCCGGCTTGTCTCTTTGCAGAAAGAAAGTCGTAACATTGCCTACGCAGTGGGTGACCTCTATCTTGCGAAAGTCAAGAAAATTATGCCGGGCCTTAATGCCGCATTTGTGGATGTCGGTTACGACAAAGACGCTTTTCTTCATTATCTCGATCTCGGCCCCCAGTTCAGTTCTTATTCTACTTTCATTAAGGAAGTGCTTGATGACAAAAAGAATATTCCTTCTATCTCTAAGAGACAACTGGAGCCTGATATCCCTAAGCAAGGTACAATTCAGAATGTTCTCGAACCCGGTCAATTGCTCCTTGTTCAGATTGTTAAAGAACCTATTTCCTCGAAAGGACCCCGACTCACAACCGAAATATCTTTTACCGGTCGATATATGGTCCTTATGCCTTTCGGCGACAAGATCTCGATTTCTCAGAAAATTAAATCTACTGAGGAAAAGATCAGACTTCGTCAACTTATCGGCAGTATCAAGCCCAAGGGCTTTAGTGTGATTGTCAGAACTTCGGCAGAAAACAAAAGAGTGGCGGAACTTAATAATGAAATGCGCACTCTTGTGAAAAATTGGGAGGAATCTCTTGCTAAAATGCAGCGTAGCACTGCCCCGGCCTTAATTTATGAAGAAGATTCAAGAGCCGTTAGCGTAATTAGAGACCTTTTCAGCCCTACTTTTGAAAATATTTATGTAAATCACGAGGAGACATTTTCTCAAATCCAGAATTATGTCGGCCTCATTGCTCCCGAGAATAAGGATATTGTAAAGCTTTATTCCAAGGAAATACCGATTTTCGACAATTTCAATATAACCCGACAGATTAAGAGCAGTTTCGGTAAAACTGTTTCTTTCCGTTCGGGGGCCTACCTTATAATTGAAAGCACTGAAGCTCTCCATGTGATCGATGTCAATTCCGGAAACCGAAGCAAAGCCTGTCCCGATCAGGAATCTAATGCGCTCGATGTCAATCTTAAGGCTGCCGATGAAATTGCACGTCAGCTCAGACTGCGCGATATGGGCGGAATTATTGTTGTAGACTTCATTGATATGGGAAAAGCTGAACACAGACAGCAGCTCTATGAACACATGAAGGAGATTATGGCCAACGACCGTGCCCGACACAATATTCTTCCCCTAAGCAAATTCGGACTCATGCAAATTACGAGGCAAAGGGTCCGCCCCGCGCTCGACATAACTACCAGCGAAACGTGCCCCTCTTGTTTCGGTAAGGGCGAAGTTCAGTCATCTATTCTTTTCACTGATAAATTGGAAGAGAAAATAGAATATCTGACCGAACACCTCCAGATTAAGAAATTCAATATGTTCATTCACCCTTATGTGGAGGCCTACATTAAGAAAGGCGTTTTTTCGCTTTATGGAAAGTGGAAACGCAAATATGGACGCAGCTTCAAGATTATTGCCGATGAATCTTTGGCCTATCTTGAATACAAAGTGGTGGATGCCGACGGAAAAGAAATTGATGTAAAAGAAGAAGGCGATATTGGTTCAAGTCAAAGCAAGACCAAGGCCAAAGTGAAAAATCGAAATAGTGAAGAAAATTAACTTAAAAAAATGTGTCATAACTCCTTAGAAGTTATGACACAATTTTTTTATATTATCGCGACTGGCGCCGACAATGTAGGGACATGGCGTGCCATGTCTGATTGTTGCGGCGAGCGAAGTGACGGTGATTACCCAGACGTGGCACGCCACGTCCCTACACTCGCCCGGTAAAGAAGCGGTTGTTAGCCAGACGTGGCACGCCCTACACTCGCCCGGTAATGAATGGATCGTGCTATGTCAAGAAGACTTTGAACCCAAATCTGAAACCTTGTTTGATTTGCAGGGAAGAAAGGTGACCTCTGACCTTGACAACCTGAAACCCGGCGTTTACATCAGTATAAAAGGTAACAAGCCCTCTAAGATTATTGTCAGATAACGGACGCACGATGAAGCCGCTTAAACGACTTCACTACTTAAAACCCCAACCCACAGGAAAATTATGCCATGCCGGCGTAAATATTCCTTGAGGGTTGGGGTCTGATTTTTGGGGAGGCAGCCGAAAGAATCCGGTCTTTAGCCTAAAGAATCTTGTCTTTATTAGAAAGAAAGTCGGCTACAATAAAGGTGCTTCCACCTATATAGATTATGTCTGATTCTTTCGCATCGCCTAAAGCACATTCCACGGCTTCTTGAACTGTTTTGAAATCTCGTGCATTTAAGTTGGCAGCTTTGAATTTTTCTGTAAGAAGAGTGTGGTGCAATGCACGCGGGATATTGGCTTGCGTAGTGTAGTAAACGGCATCAGCGTGCAACAACGAAAGAATATGATCAACATCCTTGTCGTTTACAAAACCTAAAACCATTCGTAACGCAGCGGCCGGGCGTGATGCTTGAAGTCGGGCAAGCTGAGCAATATTATATCGTAACCCGGCTTCGTTGTGACCCGTGTCGCAAACCACAAGTGGAGAGTCTTGAATGATTGTCCAACGGCCACAGAACCCGGTGAGCTGTTCAACTTCACTGAATCCTTTCTTTTCAGCATCCTCGCTTATTTCAATTCCGGTCTTTCTAAGCTCGCGAATTGCAATTCGGGCAGTATTGATATTTTTCTTCTGGTAGTCGCCCGATAGAGTACAATTCAAGGCTCTGTTGGCTTGTTCATCTATTTCGCGATAGGCTTCGATAAGAGGGGATTCAACTTCAAGTGCACGTGTTCTAAACACCGGTTCAGTCTCGTCGGTGGCTTCTCCTATCACAACAGGAACCCCGGCCTTGATGATACCCGCCTTTTCTGTTGCAATTTTTGCGAGTGTATCGCCCAGAAACTGGGTGTGATCAAAAGAGATATTAGTTATTACGGATAATAACGGGGTTATTATATTAGTGGAATCAAGCCTTCCTCCCATCCCGACCTCGATTACTGCATAATCAACATTCTCGGCTGCAAACCATTGGAAGGCCAGCATCATGGTTAACTCAAAGAAAGAGGGCTTGTCTCCTTTGTATTCCCCCTTTTGCCATTCTTCCACAAATTCCACAACCTTATTCTCGGGAATCATCTTGCCGTTTATGCGAATTCTTTCTCTGAAATCAACAAGATGTGGCGACGTGTAGAGAGCTGTTTTGTATCCTTGAGACTGCAGAGTGGCAGCAAGAAGATTGGATACACTTCCTTTTCCATTCGTGCCGGCCACGTGAATTGCTTTTAATTTCCTTTCCGGGTGACCGAAATGTGCGGCCAATGCTTCGCTTCTTTCCAATCCCGGCTTATAGGCCGCAGCCCCAACGCGCGAGAACATGGGCAACTGATTGAAAAGCCAGTCTAATGCTTCTTTATATTCCATATAGCAGATAGCCGGCTGCACCGGCAAGTATTATTATAAGAATGGGATGAAATTTAATTGTGCGGTTTTTAATCTTGATGGGAAAATATACAAGACAAAATGCCAACGCACATATAATTATACTGGTCCATAATTGTGTTATGGTACCCTCGGGATTGAAGTTGGCTTTATTTATAAGCATTATTGCCGCCGATGCGATCAAGCCGACAACAACAGGCCGAAGCCCCCCGAAGATTGCCTTTATGGCTCCGCTTTCGTTGTGGCGTCGAATAAAATGTGAGCAGTAAAGCAACAGGAAGAAAGATGGGACGGTAACAGCAAGAGTGGCCAGAATAGAACCCAATATGCCCCAGAGAGGAGATGAAAGGGTAGGGTCGTAGCCGGCCGGAGCGACGTACCCGATATAGGTGGCTGAGTTGATGCCGATGGGCCCGGGTGTCATCTGCGAAATGGCAACAATGTCGGTAAACATCTGTTCGCTGATCCATTTGTTATCTGAGACAACCAGTTTTTCAACCAGCGAAAGCATGGCATATCCGCCTCCGAAACCAAAGATTCCTATCTTTATATATGCCCAAATAAGTTTCCAATATATTCCCATGGTAAATTACAACTTATTTATTTTTAGAATGGATTTGTTTGTTTGCAAGTGCCCAGAAGAGATAGCCCCCGAGGCCTCCAAGTACGATGTAGAGAATAGGATTCGAAAACCATCCTAAGTCGAGAGATATCATCAGTGCCGTGATTAATGGAATCCAAATGGTTTTCCAAGTAAGTTTGGCAGCCTTGGCCGATGTTAATACCGGGGCAATGATAAGTGCAACCACTGCCGGACGTATGCCCATAAATATTGATGATATTACCCGGTTGTTCTTTATGATGTCCGGGGTCAAAAAGATGGCTATGGCCAGAATGATGAGAAAAGAGGGGAGAATGGTTCCGGCGGCAGCCAGCATACTTCCGCGTGTTCCCTTCAGTTTGTCGCCAACAGCAGTTGCTATATTCACAGCCAGAATTCCGGGCAGCGATTGGGCAATTGCAAGAAGGTCAAGAAAATCATCTCGTTCAATCCAGTGATGCTTGTCCACAATCTCACGTTCAATTATGGATATCATGGCCCAGCCCCCTCCAAAAGTGAACGCACCTATTTTGAAAAAACTTGCAAATAATTGCAGATAAATATTTTTGGAATCGGATGTTACCGTATCGATAGTTTTTCCTTTTCTGGAATCCATATTACTTAAAAGATACTTAACAGGAGCCTCGAAAATCGAGACCCCTGTCAGAATGTATATTATAACAATTTATTTATCCATCTTTCTCCACACATACCAGATGTAGGCAATTACGAAAGGAATGAAGAGTGAAGCATAGCTCATTGCAGTGAGTGTGAATTCACTTGATGAGGAATTGCGTATGGTTAGTGAACTCATCGGGTCGAGCAACGAGGGGAGATAAGCTGTGTCGCCATATCCGGCTGCCCAGAACAGCGAAAGAACCGCAAGTATAGTTCCAAGCCCGGTAAACCAAATTCCTTTTGTGAAATGTTTGGCAAGCACTGAACTGAGAAGTCCGTAAAGCACCAGCACAACCCCAACCAATAATGTGGCTAATTCCCACCATTGGTTGATCATATTGAAGAAATATTTGTAGGGGGCTGCTGTGACGCTCACAGTCTGCCCGTTTTCCGACACAACGTCATATCCTGTTGTTGTAAAAAGAACGGCCAGGAAAGTGAGAAAAGCAATCACGAAGACTCCTCCATTTATAAAGGCGGAAGTTTTCAGACGTCCGAAAAACTCGTTGTCGTTTTTATCGCGGTTCATCATGTAGAGAGCTGCCTGCATTCTTGCAAGGAAAAGAACAGCGACTCCGAGAACCAGATTTTTCCAACAGAATATTGCCTCGAAACCATGTGTGGGTGCCCATGTGGAAATCACGGGAGAGGAAGCACTCAGGATCTTATCGCGGTTTACGGTAAATTCGCCACCGAAAAAGAACATTCCTACCGCAACCCCGAGAAGTATGCACCCCACACTGCCGTTGATGAACAGAAACAAATCGTAGGTGCCTGTGCCATACACGTTCCCTTTCTTACGACGATATTCATAGCTCACGGCCTGAAGCACAAAGCTGAACAGAATAAGTATCCACAGCCAGTATGCCCCGCCGAAGCTTGTGGAATAGTAAAGGGGGAAGGAAGCGAAAAATGCACCTCCGAAAGTGACAAGAGTGGTGAAAGTCAATTCCCACTTACTCCCCATTGCGCCTACTATTAAATCTCTGCGTTCCGGTGTCTTACCAAGACCGTATATCATTGACTGGCCGCCCTGCACGAACAAAAGAAAAACTAATATCGCGCCTAAAATCGAGATTAACAGCCACCAGTAATTTTGAAGACATTCAAGTGTCATAATATTATATTTTTAAGTAGCTACGAATAATTAATGAACAGATAAAACGAAGTTATTTTTAAGCATATTTTGCTGCGGACTGAAGGAGCATACTTTCGTATGCGACTGAATGACAAAGCAAAATATGCCAAAAAGAACGAGTTTTAGCGTTCAAGATATTCCTAACTACTTTGTTTAACATATATCGATTAATTATTCGGAGCTACTTACTTATTTATATAACTCTTCTTTTGACTTTTTCTCTACAAAGCGGCACATAATGCTTACTTCAGCCACCAAAAGAATGGTGAACACCGCTGCAAACATCCAGAATGTCAGCACAACCGATGATACCGGAATCTGAGAAATTGCCGCGCATGTGGGCAGAAGGTCCTGAATGGTCCAGGGTTGACGTCCAACTTCTGCAACGGCCCAGCCGGCTTCAGAGCATAACCACATGAAGGGAACCGAGACCATTGCCACAATCTGGAACCAACGAGCGTGCTTGAGAATATCTTTTTTGTATGCAAGGAACAAGGCTACCACAAAGAAAAGAAGGAAATAAGAACCCAAAATCACCATAATGCGGAACATCGTGAATGTAAGGCCCACAGGCGGAATCGCTTCTTTTACATCTTTGAAATAAGCATAACCGAAGAAGGGATAGTTCTCGCGAAGTGTCTTTTCTGCTATTTCCATTGCCGATGTGTTGCCTGCTTTTCGGGCGGCATCATATTCGCCGAGTGCCTTTTGGGCAAGTTTGCCTCGTTCAATTCTTTCGGCATAGCTTACGGTGTTTATGGTGTCTCCATCGGCATTGATCGAGAATCCGTTTACGATGTCGGTGATGCCCGGAACAAACGAGTTCATATCGTGATTGGCTAAAATGGAAAGTCCGTAGGGGATGGAAACCTCAAAAAGGTATTCATCTTCATCGTTATTCCATTCCTTGTCGGGGTTGAGAAGTGCAACTCCGGTCAGCGACTGGCCGACATGTCCGTGGTAAAGGCCTTCCATTGCAGCCAGCTTCATCGGTTGGTGGCGGGCAACCTGAACCGCCGAACCGTCGCCGGTATACATTGTGAGCAGCAGTCCGATTAATCCGAACCATCCGCCTGTCTTGATAGACATTAGCGCAAACTCCTGATTGCGTTTTTTCCACAGCATGTAGCAGCTGACTCCGATTACAAAAACACCGGCAAGTGCCCAACCGCTGAAAACGGCGTGGAAAAATTTATTAACCGCGATTCCTGAGAAAAGAGCCCAGAAATCATCCATAACATTGCGCATCTGGGCCGGGTCGAATTCCATTCCCACCGGATATTGCATCCACGCGTTGGCAACAAGTATCCACAACGCTGAAATCGAGGCTCCGATTGCGGTGAGCCAGGTTGATGCAAGGTGAAATTTCGGACTAACCTTATTCCACCCGAAAAACATTACCGCACCGAAAGTTGCCTCCATGAAGAAGGCTACAATTCCTTCAATGGCAAGCGGAGCTCCGAAAATGTCACCGACAAACCATGAATAATTACTCCAGTTCGTTCCAAACTCAAATTCAAGGATTAACCCGGTGGCAACGCCAATGGCGAAATTTATGCCAAATAAGGTCATCCAGAACTTTGTGGCTCGTAACCAGTTTTCCGACTTGGTTTTAAGATAGAGACTTTCCATGATTGCCACTATTACCGACAATCCCAGAGTGAGTGGAACAAATAGCCAATGGTAAATGGCTGTGATCGCAAACTGAAGTCGTGACCAGTCCACAACGCTTGTCAAGTTTTCCATATTGATAAATAGTTTGCTGGGCGAGCTGATCGCCTTTTATTAGGTTATAATTTTAATTCTATCTTTGGATTCAGTCTGTAAGATACATTCGTTTCTCTGCCCGATACATCAATTCGAACCAAAGCGGCGCATTGCCTTCAATCCGGATCAATGTTTGCTATTTATTGAATAAATTCCGAGGACAGTTAGTAAACTGCAAAATTAATAAATTTTAGCAATTGACAAAGTTTTTAAACATAAATTCTCTCTTTTTTTTAAAAGTCGTATTTCTCTATTCTTTTTCTCACTTTATTTTCGTAATTTTGCAATGTCACGGGAAGAATATACCCTCTCGGAGGTTGCTTTCCCTATTAATAACCGATAATTTAATCTTTTGGTGATATGGCACTTTGGTTTGAATGTAAAGTAAGATATGACAAAACTCAGGAAGATGGCTCCGTAAAGAAAGTTAACGAGCCATATCTGGTGGATGCCCTTACATTTACAGAGGCGGAAGCTCGAATCATAGAGGAAATGAAACCCTATATTTCCGGTGAATATTCAATTGCATCGGAAAAAAAGACTAAAATTTCCGAAATCTTCTTTAACGAGGGGGGAGACCGTTATTATCTTGTAAAGGTTAATTTTATTACCATTGATGAAGCCAAGGGTATAGAAAAGAAAACCGTGTCTCAGATACTGGTGCAATGCTCCGATTTTGAAGATGCCCTGGATAAATTCAAGGAAGGCATGAAAGGCACTATGGCCGATTATGAAATTGCCTCGATTTCGGAAACGATGATAATGGATGTGTTCGGAGCCGATCTAAGTGCCGAATAATTCAGAGATATTAATTGAAGTGTCAAGTCAATTCACTTTTCTTAAATAGAAAATGTCATGATAGCGGCAGAGTTAAAAAAACTTTACAATGAAATACCGCAAGGCGTAACTCTTGTAGCTGTGTCGAAATTTCATCCTGCCGAAGCAATTCGTGAGGCTTATGACGCCGGGCAAAGATGTTTCGGTGAAAGCCGCGTGCAGGAATTACTTTCTAAAATTCCCGAATTGCCCTCCGATATCAACTGGCACTTCATAGGGCACCTTCAAACCAATAAGGTAAAACAGATTATTGGAAAAGTAAGCTTGATAGAAAGTGTTGATTCCGAACGCCTGTTGGATCTGATTGATAAGGAATCCAAAAGCGCCGGGGTCACGACACGTGTGTTAATGCAGGTGCACGTTGCCAAAGAGGAAACGAAATTTGGCTTTCTCCCCGAGGAATTGCTCGATTATTTCAATTCAAGAAAATTCGAAAAATTGGAGGCTACGCATATTTGCGGCATCATGGGGATGGCTTCCAATACGGATGATGAAGAGAGAGTAAGACGCGATTTCGCTGAAATTTATTCCCTTTATAAAACAATTGGAAATAACGAGTCGCTGGGGCTTCGTGGTTTCGATATAGTTTCGATGGGAATGAGCGGTGATTGGAAGATAGCAGTTGAGGAAGGTTCTGATATGGTTCGTATAGGAACTCGTATTTTCGGTAGCCGTAATTATTAATATGTTTCAAATGAATAACCATAAAATACTAAATCATGAAGAAAAAAGAAAATAATATTGCTTCAAAAGGAAATGGAGTGGCGATAGTGGCCATGTTCTTTTTGTTTGCAATGATTTCATTTGTAACAAATCTGGCTGCACCGCTCGGCACGATATGGAAGAACAGTTACGATTGGTCGGGAATGGTCGGAAACTTTATGAACTTTCTGGCCTACCTCATCATGGGTATTCCCGCAGGTACCCTGCTCGTCAAGATAGGTTATAAAAAGACGGCATTGTGGGCAATGGCTGTCGGAGCTATCGGTATATTCTTCCAGTATCTTTCGGGTAAGACCGGGGCCGAAACTCCTGTATTTGAAGTTAATGAGGCTCCCGTTATGCTCAACTTTATCATCTATCTGCTGGGTGCTTTCATTTGCGGTTTCAGTGTCTGTATGCTCAATACGGTTGTGAACCCGATGCTTAACATGCTCGGTGGCGGAGGCAACCGTGGTAATCAGATGATCCAGCTGGGCAGCTCGTTTAACTCTCTTGCCGGAACCCTCACCCCCTTGTTTGTAGGTATGCTTATCGGGGCCGTGACTAAAGATACTTCAATTTCCGATGTTTCGCTTTTGCTTTGGATTGCAATGGCGGTATTCATTGTGGCTTTCGTCATTATATCTTTTGTTAGTATTCCCGAACCTCATAAACATAATGGCGACCATAAGAAAGTGAAATACACACATTCTGCATGGAGCTTCCGCCACACAGTGCTTGGCGTGGTGGGTATATTCTTCTATGTCGGAATTGAAGTGGGTATTCCCGGCGTGCTGATTTTCTATCTCAGCGACTCGTCGGTGTCGGGCCTCACCACAAACGCAACCGCCGTTGCCGGAGCCGTTGCCGCCATCTATTGGCTGCTTATGCTTGTGGGCCGTCTGTCATCGTCTGTAATTTCAAGCAGAGTGAGCAGTCGCGCTCAATTAATTGTGGCTTCTGCGATAGCGATAATTCTGATTGTAACGGCCATTTTCATGCCCTCGACTATCAGAGTGTCAATGCCCGCATATTCAGTTGAAGAGGGCTTCTCGTTGGCACTTGTGCCTATTTCGGCATTGTTGCTGGTTTTGTCAGGTCTGTGCACATCCGTTATGTGGGGTGCGATCTTCAACCTGGCGGTGGAAGGTCTGGGCAAATATACAGCTCAAGCTTCCGGTATCTTCATGATGATGGTTGTCGGTGGTGGTGTTATGCCTTTGATTCAGAACGCCATTGCAAACTCAGTGGGTTATATGGCTTCATATTGGCTCGTTATCGGCATGCTTGCTTATCTGCTTTACTATGCTTTCAGCGGGAGCAAAAATGTCAATAAAGATATACCTGTTGACGAAGAGGAACTTGAACAAATTCCCGATTCGATATGATCAATTTTCAATCTTTACAATCCATGGATATAAAGACTATGAATTCGGCCGCAGATAATCTTCGCGTGCTGATCACCGAAATGGTGGAGAAAGCAAATTCCGGACATCCCGGAGGTGCCATGGGCGCTGCGGATTTTATCAATGTGCTCTATTCCAAATTTATCGTTTATGATCCGGAAGATCCCAAATGGTTCGCTCGCGACCGCTTCTTCCTGGACCCCGGCCACATGTCGCCCATGCTTTACAGTGTGCTTGCCCTTGCAGGTAAGTATTCTATGGACGACCTCAAAGATTTTCGCCAATGGGGCAGTGTGACTCCCGGGCACCCGGAACTCGACGTGATGCACGGCATTGAAAACTCGTCAGGCCCGCTGGGACAAGGACATGTATATGCCGTTGGTTGTGCAATTGCCGAAAGGTTCCTCGCCGCGCGTTTCGGTGATGTTGTCTCTCACAAGACATACGCTTTTATTTCTGACGGTGGTATTCAGGAAGAAATTTCTCAAGGCGCAGGCCGCATCGCCGGTCACCTCGGATTGCATAATCTCATCATGTTCTATGATGCAAATAACGTTCAGTTGTCAACAACCGTCGATGCCGTTGACTCGGAAGATATTACGGCAAAATATCGTGCTTGGAATTGGAACGTGCTCGAAGTGAACGGCTCAGACGTCGTGGCTTTATCAGAGGCTCTCGAAATGGCTGTTAATGAACGTGAACGTCCCACATTAATCATCGGGCGCACTGTCATGGCCAAAGGCGTTGTTCGCAATGACGGTTCTTCTCTTGAAGGGGCGGTGTCAACTCATGGACAGCCTCTGTCAAAAGCCGGTGCGGATATCGATGCCACTGTCCGCAATCTTGGTGCCGACCCTGAAAATCCGTGGGTAATAAGGCCCGAAGTTGAGAAACTTTACAAAGAGAGAGCTGAGGAACTGAAGAATATCGTGGCTCAACGTAAAGCCCGTTTCGCAAAATGGGCTGAAGAAAATCCCGAAAAGGCTCGTCAGCTTGAATCTTATATCAATCTGGAACTGCCTGAACTTGATTGGAGTGATGTGGAAATCAAACCCGGTCAGCCCACTCGTGTAGCTTCGGCTGCATGTCTCAGCTATTTGGCTGAACACATCGGCAACATGATTGTTTCGAGTGCCGACCTCTGCAATTCTGATAAAACAGATGGTTTCCTAAAGAAAACCGGCGAACTCACCAAGAATAACTTCTCGGGCGGATTCCTGCAGGCAGGTGTGGCCGAATTAACTATGGCTTGTCTGATGACCGGTATCGTGCTCCACGGGGGTATGTATGCTGCATGCGGAACGTTCTTCGTATTCAGCGATTATATGAAGCCCGCTATACGCATGGCTGCTCTCATGCAACAGCCGGTTAAATTCATATATTCGCACGATTCATTCCGGGTAGGCGAGGATGGTCCGACTCACGAACCTATCGAACACGAAGCACAGATGCGTTTGCTCGAGCAAATGAAAAATCCCGATGGACGTCCTTCATTACTTGTGCTCCGTCCTGCAGATGGGGCTGAAGTGGTGGCTTCCTATAAAATGGCGATGGAAAATGATAAGACTCCTACTGTGATTATCTGCTCGCGTCAGAACCTGGAAGATTTGCCCGGTGAGAACAGACGCCAAGAAGCAATGCAGGCCCAAAAAGGAGGATATGTGATTCGTCATGCCGTTGCACCCGAAATAGTTCTTGTGGCTAATGGTAGTGATGTGGCACTCCTGCTCCACGCTGCCGACGAGCTCGCTAAAGATGGTATTCAGGCTCAGGTGGTATCTATTCCTTCTATCGGACTCTTCCTCAGTCAGCCGGAAGAATATAGAGAATCTGTTATTCCTTCCGGAGTAAAAGAATTCGGTCTGACTTCCGGACTTCCTTCAAATCTTTATCCTGTGATGAAAGGTGAATTCACCGTTGTCGGACTGGAAAGATTCGGTGCCTCTGCTCCTGCGAAAGTACTGGAGGAAAAATTTGGATATACAGTTCCTGCTGTAAGTCTTAAAATCAGAGAATTCCTCTCTAAATAAGAACCCTAATCCTTTAACCTATAAATCGAAAAGCCCTGTGGTGTCTTCACCGCAGGGCTTAATTTAGGCTTTAGGTTTTGGTTGGGTTTGGGTTCGTAAGGAGGCAGCTATTTGACTGCTCATTATTCTTTATGCGGGGCAATATTAAATTCCGGGAGTGGGGGAGCGGTAAGAACAATTGGTTGCTTGCTTACAGGATGAACGAATTCTATGCGTCTTGCCTGTAAAGAAATTCCTCCATCTCGATTACTCCTTTTGGCGCCATATTTCAAGTCCCCTTTGATGGGATGTCCCATGCCCGAAAGCATAGCTCTTATTTGATGTTTGCGCCCGGTAAGCAGATTAATTTCCAATAATGAATAACGGTCACCTCTTCCAATAACTTTATACTTAAGTTTTGACAATTTGGCAGAAGGGTTATTTTTATCAGTTATAAAAGTCTTGTTAATATTACCGTTGGAAACCAGATAATTTTCCAACAGATCTTCCCGCTTATCGGGATGACCCTCCACAAGCGCCCAATATGTTTTGTGAATATCACCCTCTCTAAGCATCCGGTTAAGCCTTTCAAGAGCCTTTGAAGTGCGGGCAAAAATAACCAGCCCCGACACAGGGCGGTCAATTCGATGCACAACGCCGCAAAACACATTTCCCGGCTTATTATACTTCTCTTTGATATACTCCCTTACATCCTCCACTAAAGGCTTGTCGCCGGTTTTATCACCCTGCACTATCTCTCCGGCCCATTTATTAACCACAATTATGTGATTATCCTCATACACGATTTCCATACAACGCGAATTATTCAAAAACAGTTACTTCTAATTCACAGACCAAGTCCATTAAATTTTTCAAGAACAAACATCAACACGATTTTGAGCAACTTTCAACTGCAATTATCAACTGCATGTTTCAACATATATATCATATAGATTAAGTGAAAGATTAAAATATTCCATATTGGATTATTTAAAGTCTCAAATAGGAAAATTATGTCAATTATTTGTTTCTTTCTCTTTCAATAGATACTGAATGAATCGTTCCTTTTCCTTTAGTAGAGTCTCCTTTTCTTCTATGATTCTTTGTAGGTTTTGAATTTCTTCTTTTGAACCTATATTCATCGTTGCTACTCCGAACAATCTATTATTAAGCAGGTCTTTATCTGCTGTGCTGGGATAGTTTGCCAAGTCAGGTGATAAAAACATCAACGGGCTAACGCAGAAAACTCTGCAAGCCTTTTCAAGTAGCTCTGTATTTACATCAGTTTTACATCTTATCTTTGATATATTGGATTCTTTATAACCTATTTTCTCAGCTAAACTTTCAGTTGTCATTCCGTATTGCTTCATTAACAATGAAAGAGTTTCGCCAAATCTTGCCATTTGTTAGTATGTTAAATAATATTAAATATAATTCCATAATGAATAATAATCCAGATGCTATGGAATTATTTTCTTACATTTGCCATACCAAAGATAGTAAATTATTCCCACATTTTACACATTTTACAAGAAGGTTTTTGATAAAGAATTAAGAAAGAAAATTTTTATGCTATGAAATATTCACCCGTTGACCATTTCGGACGCATTTTCTTTGACGAATGGGACGCAGAACAATGGAATCTTTTCTATAACTTTATGATGGAGCGCATTATGATATATCTAAGGTCTATGAAGGAACAGTGGGATGTTATAGTACGTGGTGTAATCCCTTGAAAACATCGAATTTGGGAGTATTATTCGGACGTAGAAGTATTATTGCGATTTCTTCCAGTCCATACTTTACAATTGACTTAGCTTTTGCGGGCCAGATTCATATTTTCCCAAAATGCTCTTGCATAATCGGGAGGATTTGGTTAACTTTGACCAAGTCTTTGGAATTAGGAGTTTTTCATGTGAAAAGCAGCGAAATTTTTCCTTTATATTGCTAATTTTTAGGGTCTTTTTAAATTTGATCACCTAAAAATTAAATGTTTAACAGCATAAATTTTATTTTGTCTTATACTAAATATTCACATCATGCGACATTCTTATTTAATTTTTTTAATTCTTAGTTTCTGTATATTTTCTTCATGTAATGAGCCGGAAAATCGGGAGTCTGTGGAATTGCCGGAAATTATCTCTTCTGAGTCTCCTGTAGCATTTACTTTTGCAAATTATTTGGGAGATTCACAAAATATTCACCCTAAAGTTTTGTATTTTGAGGAAGGTTGGAATGGATATAAATTTTGGATGGCATATACTCCATATCCTGATGGAGAAACCTCCGCAGAAAACCCTTCAATAGCGGTGTCTAATGATGGCGTTACTTGGTCTCAACCGGAATATTCTTCCAATCCATTGATAGGGGCTCCCATAGGAGGGTATAATTCCGATACGCATCTGGTATTTAACGAGGAAAAAAATGAACTTGAATGTTGGTGGAGAGAGGCGTATGATTCAATTAAGGTAGATCGGATAATGCGTACAACCTCTAAAGACGGAATAACGTGGACTATTCCCGAAGAAGTCTACTCCGACGGAAAAAGTATGAATCATTTGTCTCCGGCGATTTCTTTAATAAAAGGAGTTTATTATATGTTTTATTGCACGGCCAATGATATTGCTTTGATGAAAAGCAGAGGCGACTCCAAACCAATGAAATGGAGTGTGGAAAAAATATTGCCGATTGACTGGAATGGTCTTCATCCATGGCATTTAGATGTGTTATTAGATGAGAATGAAATAGCAGATATTATAGTTTGTGCCTTTACCAGGGGTAACAATAATAATTCTGCAGATTTATATTATTTAAATTATGATCTGGTTAATGATAATTACAGTGAACCTCAAATAATCCTTTCTCGTTCAACCAATCCAGAGGATATCCATAGCCGTTCGATATATCGATCATCCTTGCTTAAGATAAATGGATGTTACTATATATATTTCAGTTGCATAGATAATTCCTGGAAACGATATATGTCTTTGGCTTTCGGTGAGGATATAGCTGATTTAAAATTTCATCCTTTGTCTCAACCTATAGTCTTTTAGTGAGCATAGATCACATAATAAATAGAAAACTCTATTATATATTTTTTTAAGTACATGACAAAAATTTGAAAACATCGAATTTAGGGATGTAAGTAGGGCGCAAAAGTATGGTGGAAATCTCTTCCTGCCCGTACTTTACCAGCGGCTTTGCCTTTCTTCCATGTTTAAGAATCCTTATCGGTTTAACATTTACATCTATCAAATTTGAATTTTCTTTCATTCCTGATATCTTGCCCGGGGTTTCTTCAGTTTTCTATATTAATGGTCAATACTACCTTTGCGAGAAGCTTACTGCTACTTTCACTGAAAACGGAATGTCTCAGAAGATTAAAGGCTCTTTTTGGAGAATTATTTAATTCCTCCTTTAAAGTGCTTCAGTTCTTCCGGAAGCGGCATATCTTCACCTTCCAAATATTTATTGGTGGTTGAAATATCTGTATGTCGCGCTTGTCGTTTTGCGGTTACAATTCCGGCCTGATTTGCGAGATCTCGAATTCCTGAATCTTTCAAACTATAAAACTGATATTCTGTGCCAAAGCCTAAAGCTTTCCTGACTTTATCCCATTTTATATTTATAGCATTTATTGTGCATTTTGTTTCAGAGGGCTTAAAGTCATTCCCAAATAAATAGTAACTTGATGGTGAAGTAAGACAGCCTGTTTCAAGCATCATTTTTATGATCGTGTCATTTAAGGCCACTGTGGCAGTTCTGCCATTTTTGCTTATATTCCCGGCTATTAATATAGATTGATTTTTTACGCTAATATCTTGTATTTTTATTAATCGAAGTTCTTTAGGCCTGATAAAACAATAATACTCGAGCATCACTGCCAAAAGAAAATCTTTATCATTTTTCGTAAGATAATTTGTCAATGTTTGAAGCATTGATTGACTTAGAGGTTTTCTGAATTTGGACTGTTCTTTTAGTTTCCCGGTCCCTATCGTGGGATTCTCGTTTATATATTTGCGTTCAATCAAATATTCCGAGAAGATATTGAGCCAATTCCTATAATTATTTCTGGTTCTTGGTCCAACTTCTCGGTTCATCAGAAGCCAATCAAGAAATTCAACTACAAATTCTTTATTGAAGTCACTTACAAATTTTGGTGGATTTGCGCTGATCTTTAGATATTTTTTGATGATATTTATATATGAAGTATATGTGTGAATTGTACGTTCTTTGCCGAATTTTTTTTATCCGTTCCAGATATTTATCAAGACATTCTGTAAAGAGAATTTCTTCTTTGTCTATTCCATTTTGGCTATTCCAAGGGCGCCAGCCGGTCATTAACTTTTTAGTGAGTTCTGAGATAAAAACGGTGGCGTATGCTTTGCGCTTTCGTTTGGATGGGATGCTGTCTAAGTGATATTTCTTCCTTCGTATTTTTGATAATTCGGAGTCGTAAAAATAGAAATCTATGTAAGAATTTTTTCCTTCATGATAACTCGGGATAGTGTACCCGATAAGCTCAACAATATGCGTGGTGGCTCTTTTTGCGCACATTTTTTTTTACATTTTTTTTACTCATCAGCGAAAAAAATGTACGGTTAAACATGCTGACGCGACATGAACGCGTCTGTATCTCGTCTATAAAAAAAACGCTGAAAATCGTAACTTGTTGATTTTCAGCGCATTAAATATACTTTGTGGCGAGAGCAGGACTCGAACCTGCGACCTTTGGGTTATGAGCCCAACGAGCTACCACTGCTCCATCTCGCGATGTGATTTCGATTACAAAATTACTATTTTATTTTTAATCCACAAAATATTAATTGAATTTTATTCTGATTATAACATTTATTAACATTATATGTGTCTTTTCTATGTTTATTCCTCGTATTTCGGCCATACAAGCCATTAATAATATCTTTAGACACACCTTTTTTTGAGTGATTCCGGTAGTTAGGCGGCAATCAAATAAAATTTAACCGACTTTGTAGGGCCGTCCCATTACCGGACGAGTGAAGGGACGTGGCGTGCCACGTCTGGGTTAAACATTGGCTCACAACCATAGCACATAACCATAGCTTACTTAATCGGCTCACTTAAATGGTGCATTTATACGGCTCATTATCGGCATATCTCCAGTCGAGACACCATGTCCTTGCATTTTGAGTGTTCGGCTGATAAGTCGTCCGATTGATTTTATTTTCAAGTAGAGATGCTGTTTCGTCAGGGTAATAGGGTAGCGGTATAATAGGGGTTGAAAACAAAAAAGAGACGAGTTAACTCGTCTCTTTTTTTATAGGTTGAAAGATTATTTCTTTAGTCGTTCTTGCGGAGTGCTATCTCCTCGGGTGTGAGTTCCGGATCCATACCCCAGTTCTGGGCTGCCAGACGCTTGTAGTTATTGTAGCGCCACTGAGCATTAGCCTTGGCTGCCGCAAAGAGTTCGTCGGCATCTTTGGGGAACATCTTGTAGAGAGATGCGAAACGTACCTCACCCTTCAGGAAGTCATCAAACTTGCTCCAATCCGGTTCTTTTGAGTCAAGAGTGAACGGATTTTCGCCCTTAGCTTCCAATTCGGGATTATAGCGCCACAAGTGCCAGTAGCCACATTCAACGGCTTGTTTCTCTTCTACCTGGCTGTGTCCCATACCTTTCTTGATACCGTGGTTGATACAGGGAGCATACGCAATGATCAGCGAAGGACCGTCGTAAGCCTCTGCTTCTCTGATTGCCTTTAATGTCTGAGCATTGTCAGCGCCCATGGCTATTTGTGCCACGTAAACGTATCCATAAGTTGTTGCAATCAGACCAAGGTCTTTTTTACGGATTCTCTTACCTGCGGCAGCGAATTTTGCAATTGCACCGATAGGTGTGGATTTTGAAGACTGGCCACCGGTGTTAGAGTAAACCTCTGTGTCAAGAACAAGAATATTTACGTTCTTGCCCGATGCAATTACGTGGTCAAGACCACCGAAACCGATATCATAGCTTGCACCGTCGCCACCAACGATCCACTGGCTGCGTTTGGTGAGATAAGCCTTCAGGTCAATGATATTTTTGCAGTCAGGACATCCTTTTTCGGCACCTTCCTTAACAGCGGCAACGAGATCAAGACCTTTAAGGTGTGATTCTTTTGCATCGTTGCGTGCATCAAGCCATGCTTTTGCAGCTTCGCGAACTTCAGCGGGAGCATCGGCATTGTCAGCAATGTTCTGTGCTGATTCCTTTACGCGCTCACGGAGCTTTTCGTAAGCAATGTGCATACCGAGGCCATATTCACAGAAGTCTTCGAACAGAGAGTTTGCCCATGCGGGTCCGTGTCCGTGTTCGTTGGTTGTGTAAGGAGTGGAAGGCACTGAGCCGGAATAAATAGAACTACATCCGGTGGCATTTGCCACAACTTCGCGCGAGCCAAAGAGCTGGGTGATGAGTTTCAGATAAGGAGTTTCACCACATCCAGAGCATGCACCCGAGAACTCAAATAAGGGCTGTGCAAACTGACTGTTCTTTACATTCAGGCTTATATCCACGAGGTCTGCCTTGTTCTTGACATTCTTAACAAGCCATTCCCAATTCTTATCCTGATCAAGCTGAGTTTCGAGAGGCATCATCTTGAGAGCTTTCTCGCCCTTCATGCCGGGACATACGTCAACGCAGTTTCCGCAGCCCAGACAGTCAAGAACGTCAACTTGCTGAACGAAGCGCATACCTGCCATTGTCTTGCCGATTGCCGGTTTTGAATGATCTTCTCCGAATGGAGCCACTGCAGCCTCTTCGGGAGTAAGCACAAACGGACGAATTGAAGCGTGAGGACAAACGTATGAACACTTGTTACACTGGATACAGTTGGCTGTGATCCATTCAGGTACGAAGGCTGCCACACCACGTTTTTCGTAGGCAGCGGTGCCTTGTTCCCATGTGCCGTCCGCATTGTCTTTGAATGCGCTTACGGGAAGCAGGTCGCCATCCTGGGCATTGATGGGGCGAACCACGGTCTCTATAAATTCAGGAGCCGGGGTTGCGGTGGGTGCATCATCTGCAAGGTCTGCCCATTCTGCCTTAACTTCGAGCTTGTGGTATTCTCCGCCACGGTCAACAGCCTGATTGTTCATGTTGACAATATTTTCACCCTTCTTGCCGTAAGACTTCACGATAAATTTCTTCATCTGTTCAATGGCAAGATCAACAGGAATAACCTCTGTGATGCGGAAGAATGCACTCTGAAGAATAGTATTGGTGCGATTGCCAAGACCTATTTCCTGAGCGATTTTGGTGGCGTTGATATAGTAAACTGTAATGTTATTTTTAGCAAAATAACGTTTTACTTTATTTGGAAGATTTTCAGCCAGTTCTTCGCCCTCCCAGATAGTGTTGAGAAGGAAAGTGCCGTTAGGCTGAAGGCCGCGGGTCACATCATACATGTGGAGGTAGGCCTGAACGTGGCAAGCCACGAAGTTAGGCGTATTCACAAGATAGGTGGAACGGATGGGTTCATCGCCGAAACGAAGGTGTGAACAAGTGAAACCACCAGATTTCTTTGAATCGTATGCAAAATATGCCTGACAGTATTTATTGGTGTTGTCACCGATAATCTTCACTGAGTTTTTGTTTGCGCCAACAGTACCGTCTGCACCGAGACCATAGAATTTAGCCTGGAACATGCCTTTGCCGCCAACATTGATTTCCGGACCAACGGGGAGTGAATAGTTGGTAACGTCATCTACGATGCCCACAGTGAACTGGTTGCGCGGTTCATCAGCTTTAAGGTTCTCAAACACCTCAAGCATCTGAGCGGGAGTAGTGTCTTTAGAGCTGAGACCATAACGGCCGCCAACAATAATGGGGGCGTTTCCTTTGCCGTAGAAGCAGTCTTTAACGTCAAGGTAAAGAGGTTCGCCAAGTGCTCCGGGTTCTTTTGTGCGGTCAAGCACGGCGATTTTCTTGGCACTTTCCGGAACGGCTGCCAGGAAATGACGTGCAGAGAAGGGGCGGTAGAGGTGAACACTTACAAGACCCACCTTTTCACCCTTTTCACGGAGATAGTCGATTGTTTCTTTGATAGCCTCGGTCACAGAACCCATAGCGATGATTACGCGGTCGGCCTCGGGGTCTCCGTAGTAATCAAACAGACCATAATTGCGGCCTGTGATGCGGTTCATTTCCTTTATGTATTTTTCTACAATTTCAGGAATGGCTTCGTAATATTTATTCGATGCTTCACGATGTTGGAAGAATACATCGGGGTTTTCTGCCATGCCTCGTGCCACCGGCTTGTCAGGATTCAACGCGCGAGCGCGGAATTCTGCCAGGGCTTTCCGGTCAATCAGAGGAAGAAGATCCTCTTCGCTCATGGCCTCGATCTTCTGAATTTCGTGAGAAGTGCGGAATCCGTCAAAGAAGTTAACGAACGGAACGCGACCTTCAATAGCTGAAAGGTGAGAAACTGCAGCAAGATCCATTACTTCCTGAACAGAACCTTCGCAGAAGAGGGCAAAACCGGTTTGACGGCATGCCATTACGTCCTGATGGTCGCCAAAGATGCTAAGAGCATGCGAAGCGAGTGTACGCGCCGAAACGTGGAACACGCAAGGAAGAAGTTCGCCGGCAATTTTATACATGTTGGGGATCATGAGGAGAAGTCCCTGAGATGCCGTGTAGGTGGTGGTTAGTGCTCCGGCCTGAAGCGATCCGTGAACCGCTCCGGCAGCTCCGGCTTCACTCTGCATTTCCTGCACCATTACTGTCTCGCCGAACATATTTTTACGTCCGGCAGCCGACCAGTCATCCACATACTCTGCCATGGTTGACGATGGAGTAATAGGATAGATGGCAGCTACTTCGCTAAACATATAGCTGATATGCGCGGCAGCCTGATTGCCATCGCACGTCAGAAATTTTTTTGTTTTGCTCATAGTGTGTTTCTAATTATTTTTGTTTTTTAGGGATTTTCGTGTTTTTTTCTTTTTGCTTCTGTGCTTTTTACACAAATTCCTTTATAAGGTGCTTTAAGTCCTTCTGTATTCTGCAAAGGTAATAATTTTTTGCCGTTCTGACAATGAACTTCTTTACTTTTTAAAGACTATCAGGACCGCGCGGTCAATTTATTTTAATTACCAATTCAGTCTTTTCAATCAATCAATTAATGAAATTAACCGTTTTTCTCCTTTTATTTTCTTATTTTTTATGTTTTTCATTAATGCTTCGCTTGCATTTCTGTCTAGTGCTGCAAGTGCATAATGGTCATATACATCTATTTTCCCGATTTGGTCGGCGCTTAGCCCTCCTTCTTTTACAAGGAATCCGAGAATATCTCCCTTGGAAAGCTTTTCTCGTTTTCCTGCCGAAAAGTAAAGTGTTTCATACTGTGGCTGCCCCGCATATTGTTTATCAGAATCCAGATAGCGGGTGGTATCAAAATCAATGTATTCCTTTATGTCTTCATCGGGGCCTGTCAGCACAAATACATCTCCTGTATTGTCAACGCGCGCCGTGCGGCCGTTGCGGTGGGTATAGGTCTCTTCTGTCAGCGGCTGGTGATAGTGGATCACGTTGTTCACACCTTCGATATCAAGGCCGCGGGCCGCCAGATCGGTGGCTACAAGCACCGGCCTGCTACCGTTGTTAAACATTGCGACGGCCTTCTCACGATCTCGCTGATCCATTGCCCCATGATATAGAACTGCCGGAATACCATGCCGCTTAAGATAGTTGGCGGTTCTTTCAGCACTTTCCCGATGATTAACAAAGACGATGCTGCGTGGATGGTCTCCTTTTTCGTATGCCAGATTCTGAAGCAGACAGCATAGAGCCTCCAACTTATCTGCGCTGTTTGATTCAACGCGATGCACGCGGAGTCGGTCTTTAAGTTCTGAATTCTGGTCAAGATAATTTAAGGTGAGCGGATTGGTAAGCTTGAGAAAATCAGGCAGAATATCGGTCTTGGTGGCCGATGTAAGAATGGTGCGGCTCACATTCTTCAGTCGATCCACAATTTTCTTCATCTCTTTTTCAAAGCCGAGTTCAAGAGATTTGTCGAATTCGTCGAGCACAAGAATCCGGGTTGGCATCACATCTATATTGCGGCGCGTGATGTGATCAAGAAGTCGGCCCGGAGTTGCCACAATAATATCAGCACCAGCATTCAGCGAATTAACTTCATCTTCCACCTTGTGCCCTCCATATAAAGTGGTGGTCTTGAACCCGGAAGCCACAGCACGCACAATTCCTGCAATTTGAAGCACAAGTTCGCGGGCAGGGGCAATGATGATACATTGAACTCGGCCGGTCGAGGGCTTTAGCATCTTAAGCATCGGAAGGATAAACGCAAGGGTTTTACCCGAACCTGTTGGTGAAAGCAATATTATGTCGCGCGATTGAGAGGCACTCTCCATCATTTTTATCTGCATCGGGTTCAGAGACTCAATGCCGAGTTTCTCTTTTATATTGGGAAGAAATTCTTTCTCTCTCATGATTTATAATTTTTCTAACACATATTTAACCGGCCGGAGTGAATCAAAAATTAGCGTACGCAACGAAGAATAACCTATGCCGCATGTTTTGCTTATGAAATCTGAGACCAGTCAACCTTTTTCATAAATCTATAACGCAATTCATGCTTCAAAGTATTGATGGAAGTTTGAGAAACAGGTAATTTCCCCTCCGATAAATCAATTTCGTTTGCTTGCGATTCGGTGAGTTCGGGGTGGGCATTAAGTACTTTTAGCGCTGCCTGCCGAGCATAATTCAATATCTGGCCGTCAGTGGCAAGATTGGCGATATTCAAGGCGAAGGCAAGTCCGCTCTGTTGGGTCCCCTCCATATCTCCCGGGCCGCGAAGCCTCATATCGGCCTCCGAAATAAGAAAACCGTCGGTTGTTTCTGTCATTATTCCCAGCCTTTTGCGCGTATCGGCCCCTATATTTTGTTTGGTCATCAGTATGCAATAGCTTTTATCGGCGCCACGTCCCACCCGGCCACGCAATTGATGAAGCTGGGAAAGACCAAACCTCTCAGCATTTTCTATCAGCATTACCGATGCATTGGGTACGTTAACTCCGACTTCTATTACTGTGGTTGCCACCAATATGCGTGCCTCGCCTGAAATAAACTTCTGCATCTGTGCATCCTTCACATCCGGACTCATGCGGCCATGAACACAGCACACTTTGTATTGGGGAAAAATTCCGCAAATTCTCTCATATCCGGTTTCGACACTTTTTAACTCAAGTTTCGGGTTTTCGGATATTAAAGGATACACCACGTAGACCTGCCGGCCCGCTGCGAGTTCCTGTCCCAACAGTCTGTTAACCTCCATTCGGTTTTCATCATATCTCAAAATCGTGGTGATGGGTTTGCGGCCGGGGGGCAGTTCATCTATGACCGAAACATCCAGATCTCCGTAAACAGTCATTGCAAGAGTCCTCGGAATTGGGGTGGCGGTCATTACAAGAACGTGTGGGGGAGTGGTGTTTTTTGCCCACATTCTTGCCCGTTGAGCCACTCCAAACCGATGTTGCTCGTCAATTACCGTCAGGCCGAGATTCTTAAATTGAACATTGTCTTCAATAAGGGCGTGCGTGCCGACTATCATCTGAACGGACCCGTCGGTGAGTCCGGCGTGGATCTCCCGGCGTTCTTTTGCACGGGTGCTTCCTGTGAGAAGACGCACATTGATTCCAATTTTTGCTCCCCATGGCTGCAATGTTTCAAAATGTTGGGTAGCAAGAATTTCCGTCGGCGCCATCAAGGCCGCTTGGAAATTATTGTCGGTGGCCATGAGCATCGACATAAACGCCACCATTGTTTTTCCTGAACCCACATCCCCCTGGAGCAGACGGTTCATCTGACGCCCCGTGCGCATATCCCCTCTGATTTCCCTTAGAACTCTTTTCTGAGCTCCGGTCAATTCAAAAGGAAGACATTCATGATAGAATTTATTGAAATAGTCACCGATATGACCGAAAATCAGCCCTTTGATCTTTCGGCTCACAGTGCGGGCGAATCGTAAAATATGGAGTTGAAGATAAAACAATTCTTCAAACTTCATGCGTTCGCGGGCCTTTTGCAGCAGGGCTGTGTCTGCGGGGAAATGCAGATTGCGCAGTGCTTCTTGCAACGGAAGAAGATGATAAGCGTCAACTATTTCTGTTGGCAGAGTTTCCGGAATTGTGTTAAAACCGGGTTGAGCCAATAGATTTGAGACAAGTCCTGACAGATATTTAGGAGAATAACCGGATCTTCGGAATTTATCTGTCACATTATACACACCTTGCCATCCGGTGGGAGGTTTGTTTGAGTCAAATTTGCTTACCTCCGGATGAGACATGCTGAAATCATTTCGGAAAAAAGTGGGTTTCCCAAAAATCACATAGTCAACCCCCGGCCTGTATGCGTCTTTCAGTGTATTTACTTTTGAAAACCACACGGTCTGCATCAGCTTTTCCCCATCCGAAAATAGCCCCACAAGCCTTTTTCGGGCTCCTTCACCCTCGATTGCAAAACTTATAAAACGTCCTTTGATTTGCACATAAGGCATATCCTCCCTCAGTTCCCTGATTTTATAAAACCGACTGCGGTCAATGTGTCGGAAAGGAAAATAATAAAGAAGGTCGCGAAATGTGCGAATCTCAAGCTCCGAATCAAGAAGGGCAGCACGTGCGCTCCCCACACCTTTCAGAAATTTTATGTCGTTATCGAGAAAGCCCATTGCTAAAGTAAAAATATTTGGCCATCTCAAAAGGGGTAGACCCTTCAGGGATGGCCAATTAATTTATTAAGAAAATAAATATAATCTTAACAGAAATAATTGTTTGGGAATATTGAAGTCGTTTAAACTTTTTTCAAGGATAAAATTTATTAAGATTTTGCGCGAATTTTGATTCTTGAAGAAGGAGCATAGCGGGCTATGCGACTGATGAAAGAATCGAAAGGCGCCAAAATATTAATAAATATTAGCCTTGAAGAAAACAATTTTAAACATTTCGTGGGTTTTCGTAAAAAGTTTAAATGACTTCATTACATATTCATACCGCCGTCAACCTGAATTACCTGTCCGGTAACGTATCCGGCCATGTCAGAAGCCAGGAATGTCGCAACGTTGGCGATATCTTCCACTTTACCTCCGCGACGCAATGGAATTTTCTGGCACCATTCTGCTCTCACTTCATCAGGAAGAGCCGCGGTCATTGCTGTTTCAATAAAACCGGGAGCTATTGCATTTGCGCGGATACCACGTGAACCGACTTCCTGTGCGATACTCTTGGCAAGTGCGATAAGTCCGGCTTTAGAAGCTGCATAGTTGGCTTGGCCGGCATTGCCGTGAACACCCACAACCGATGCCATATTGATGATTGAACCTGATTTCTGTCTCATCATTATCGGCAGGACTGCGTGGATGTAATTGAACGCAGACTTAAGGTTAACTGCTATCACCGCGTCCCATTGCTGTTCAGTCATGCGAAGCATCAAGCCATCTTTTGTTATACCGGCATTGTTCACCAATATGTCAATATGACCGAAATCTTCTTTGATCTGTTTTACAACTTCTTCTGTCGCAGCGAAATCGGCTGCATTTGATGCATAACCTTTCACTTTAACACCGTATGCTGCAATTTCCTCTTCGGTTTTCTTGCCATTTTCGTCGATTACGAGGTCGGTGAATGCGATGTCAGCTCCTTCAGAAGCGAATTTTAATGCTATTTCTTTTCCGATACCTCTGGCCGCACCGGTGATGACAGCCACTTTTCCTTCAAGCATTTTCATGTCTTAAATATACTTTATTGGGTTCGATAATTAATTCTATTCAGGAAGTTCCCGCACACGCACCCCATTTAAAATCAAGTCGGATATCATGCGCGACATGTCGGACTTGTCGATTCCGTATTCGGTAAGATTATTTCTGATATAGGGCACATCAAATCCGTGTATAGAGTTAGTGATGATAATGGCCATCTCTTTAATATCGGGAATATCGAACACTCTGAGCGCAACCCCCTCGTGAAGAATCCGCATCAGCATTTTGATTTCTTTCTTCGATATTACAGAGCGTGCGCGATCCACCTTTCTTACATCTCTGAAAAATCCGGCCCTTAACGATCCGTTGCGCGAAACTATCTGACGCATCGTTTCCATGCGTGTGGCTACATAATCTCTCAGTTTCTGCTCGGGCGATATGGGTTTATTCACAATCGAGCTCAGATTCTGGAGAAGATCATCACTCTCACTTTCAATAACTGCATTGAAAATCTCTCTTTTGCTTTTAAAATAGGTGTAGATTGTTCTGCGTCCCTTGTCGGAGGCAGCCGCGATATCATTCATAGTGGTATTTTCCACTCCTTTACGGGCAAAGAGCGAACGAGCAACTTCGATAAATCTATCGCGTGTTTTTTTTACCATTCTTTATTTGGAATATATACCGAGGCCTGTTTTGAAGTAACGTAATCTACTCCATTTATTCCCCCTGAGAAATTTTTATCAATACTTTGAAATGCGAAATTACAAAAAAAAATTGGCTCAACCATTCATTAATCTCTTTTTTTTAAGTAAGTAGAAATTATTTAATGCATTAAGTTCTGAAGTATGTGGTTGAAATTTTGGATTCGGCTGAAGGCGTTATGGGTTTCCGTAATACAATTTTAAAATATTTCGTGGGTTTTCGTAAAAAGTTTAAACACTTCAATAATAAATTTAAACACATCAATAATAAATATGCATCGCAGATATTAAATTGTCATTGTTTTTTCGTAAATTTGCAATCTGATAATTGCCATAATCAAAACGGTTATGAGCAATACACTTCAATAACCGGCCTAAGGTTGATTTGAAAATAATATTAATATGCTCGATAAAATAAAAACGATCCGCGAGGAAGTGGAAAATATCACAGCCGCCAATAAGGAGGCTGTCGAACAGTTGCGTATAAAATATCTCAGTAAAAAAGGTGAGATTTCTGCATTAATGGCTGATTTCCGCAGTGTTCCCGCTGATAAGAAAAAAGAAATTGGTCAGAAAATAAATGAACTTAAGAGCTTCGTTTCAGAAAAAATAACACAATTGAAAGAGGCTTTTGAAGTTTCGGAAGATGCGTCAATAACAGAAATTGACCTTACCCGCACTGCAACTCCCGTTGCGCTTGGAACACGCCATCCTCTCTCGCTTGTGAAGAAAGAGATTCTGAGAATATTTGAAAGTATGGGCTTCACCATTGCCGAAGGTCCTGAAATCGAAGATGATTGGCATGTGTTCGGCAGTTTGAATTTCCCTCCCGATCATCCGGCACGCGACATGCAGGATACTTTCTTTATCGGTCGCAATCCCGTGGATGTACTGCTGCGAACCCATACTTCTTCGGTGCAGACTCGCGTTATGGAAAAGACACAGCCTCCAATCCGTATCGTTTGCCCCGGTCGTGTGTATCGCAACGAAGCGATATCCGCCCGCGCCCATTGCTTCTTCCACCAGGTGGAAGGTCTTTATATCGATAAAAATGTTTCGTTTGCCGACTTGAAACAGGTTCTGCTCGGGTTTGCCCGCCAGATGTTCGGCCCCGAAACTAAAATTCGTCTTCGCCCCTCTTACTTCCCGTTCACCGAGCCTTCTGCCGAAATGGACATCAGCTGCGACATTTGTGGTGGCAAAGGGTGTGCATTTTGTAAAGGTACCGGTTGGGTGGAAATTCTCGGTTGCGGAATGGTCGACCCCAATGTGTTGAAAGCTTGTGGAATTGATCCGAAGGTTTATTCCGGTTATGCTTTCGGCATGGGTATTGAGCGAATCACAAATCTCAAATACAAAGTTAAAGACCTGCGCATGTTCTCTGAAAACGACATTCGTTTCTTAAAAGAATTTGAGGCAGCTCATTGATATTTCGATTTAATATTTCCACATTAAGATTTTAAGACCCGATTCCGAAAGGCTTTCTTCCGGGATCGGGTCTGAATTTTGCATAGTGAAAATAATGACTCTAAAAGAAAGATATGAAGGGGTGATTTCAATATTTAAGGAAATTATGCCCTCTCCGAAAACTGAATTGCATTATGACACACCGTTTCATCTTCTGTTGGCGGTGATATTGTCGGCTCAGTGCACCGACAAACGTATCAATCTTGTGACTCCGGCTCTGTTTGAAAGGTTCCCGACTCCGGCCGAACTTGCTGTCGCAACCGAAGAGGAGGTTTATGAGTATATAAAATCAGTTACGTTTCCAAACAATAAGACAAAATCATTAATTAAGGCAGCCAAACTTTTGGTGAATGAATTCAATCAGGAAGTCCCTTCGGATATTGACAGTCTGATGAAACTTCCCGGAGTGGGAAGGAAAACTGCAAATGTAATGCTGTCGGTGGTGTGGAATAAAGCTGCAATGGCTGTCGACACGCATGTTTTCCGTGTGAGTAACCGGATTGGGTTGACACGTAATTCCCCGAATCCGCTCGTCACCGAGCGGACTCTTATGAAATATATAGCGGAAGAGGATGTTGCCAATGCTCACCACTGGCTGATTCTACATGGCCGTTATGTGTGCAAAGCCCGCAAGCCCGATTGTTTGGAATGTAAAATAAAGAAATATTGTAAGGCCTATCAGGGAAAATAAGAAGTCGTTTAAACTTTTTTCAAGGCTAAGATTAATAAATATTAGCCTTGAAGAAAACAATTTTAAACACTTATTAGGTTTTCGTAAAAAGTTTAAACGCCTTCAAAAACAATATCAGGAGAGTAAACACTTTGAACAAGTGTTTACCCCCCTGTGATGTGGCGATTTTACCTTAAATTAACGAAGTCTTTTAATTAACGAAGTCTATCGTCTACTGAGGCAAAAGCGTTATATTCAAAATTCAGTTTCGAAGCGTTACGCTCAGGATCATAGCGGTTGGCGTGGCGATAGATTCTGTGCAGACTGCGACGAAGGAACATATCAACACTGTAGTGACCCGGACCGAGGATAACACTGAAAACTGCGGTGATGGCAACCAACAGGGCAGACATGTCTAAAACCCCGGCGCCGATCGACTGGTAAATAAAAAAGGCTCCGACGGCAGCTGTCAGAAGCGATACGACACGAGTAAGACATCCTGACAGAAGCGAGATACCGAAGATTCCGGTTGTCAAAGCAAGCATCTGGGGCATCGCCGTCAAACTTGAACCAAGATAGGCACTCATGCCGAGGCCGGTCATTAGAAGTCCTCCCAATATCCTTATAGAGAGCATCTTGTTAGAAAACTGGGTGTTGACTTTTGAGTTAAGACCAAAAACGAAATTGAGAATATCCTTTACATGCGAAGAACTCTGCCCCGGATTTGAAATCGTGCGACTCAAACGTGACAGATTAATCTCATTAATATTGAGTTCCCCCAAGGTCTTTATGCCTGGGTTGACCGAAATTATTTTGGCATTATTCATATAGACCTGCAATATTAAGTTCGTTAGATGTGACTATAACGCGAAACTAATTAAAAAAGTTTGAAAAATCAATAAATTTTTTTATTTTCGCATTAAAATTTTTGAAGATGTATAAAATTTTTAAGAGTAAATAGCTCTTGGAAATTTGCTATGACTTATTTTCGAGGATTTTTTTGATTGGATTTGAAATTGAGAAGAAAGTGTTTGCGGTCTGCGCGACTTATGTATAATTTCTGATGAATAATTTCAAAGATAGCAAAAAATAGTCGGCAACAGTAGGGACATGGCGTGCCATGTCTGTGGATACGTCTTCATTATCATAAATTTTTTCCCTACGCATGAAAAGAATTGGAAAATTATATTTCAGATATGGAACGATGGGGTCTGCAAAAACAGCTCTTCTTCTCACCACTGCTTATAATTTTGAAGAGCGTGGCATGGCCTATCGTTGCTTCAAACCGGTTGTGGATACTCGCGACAATAAAAATGTGATTCGGTCAAGAATCGGCATCGAACGCGAATGTTCATGGATATATCCCGAAACTAATATTTATGAATATGTGAAGTCGATGAACGAAAACGGCGATTTGCCTCAATGGATTCTGGTTGACGAAGCTCAGTTCCTCTCGGCTGATCAAGTTGATCAGCTCGCCCTCGTCGTAGACGAATTTGGAATAAACGTGGTGTGCTACGGATTGCGAACAGATTTTCGAACCAATCTTTTTGAAGGCTCAAGGCGTTTGCTTGAAATTGCCGATACTATCGATGAAATCAAATCTACCTGCTCGTGTGGCCGTAAGACTATTGTCAATGCCAGGGTTAACTCTAAAGGTGAGATTATCACCGAAGGTGAAGTGGTGGAAATCGGTGGTAACGAAAAATATATTGCCGTGTGCCGTAACTGCTGGCGTAACAAACGGATTGAGCAAAACCGTAAAGGTCAGCTGCCTTTATAGGTTGGCGAGTTCGTAAATGGCTGTGAACAGATATTTCTATTTTGGGAAGATATGTGCTCGTTGAAAAATGTTTCTGTTTAATAACTTTAGTAAATACTTACTGATCTAATACAAAGTCATGGAAAATACAGTAAATAAGAGAATTATAAACCTAATTAATAAAGAGGTGGTTCCTGCAATGGGTTGTACTGAGCCGGTTGCGGTGGCCTTGTGTGTGGCAAAAGCCGTTGAACTTCTGGGTGATAAACCTGATGATATTCAATTAAGACTAAGTGGAAATATAATAAAAAATGCAATGGGAGTCGGAATTCCGGGCACAGGAATGATCGGACTTCCGATAGCGGTTGCCTTAGGTGCCGTTTGCGGCAAATCTGAATATCAGCTTGAGGTTCTTCGCGATGTTAACGAAAAGGCCATTGAAGAAGGAAAGAAAATGATTTCCGAAGGGCGCATAAAGATTTTGCATCATAAAACGCCACCTTGCAATCTTCATATCGAAGTGGATGTCAAGAAAGGGAATAATTCGGCCACTGCTGTAATTTCAGGTATGCACACCAATTTTGTGCGTCTGGAACGAAATGGAGTGAAAATGTCAGCTGACTCTGGCGGGCAATATGATGAAGCGAATGATGGCGAAGACATCCGGCTAAATGAAAAAATGGTCTATAATTTCGCTATGACTGTTCCTTTCGAGGATATTCGTTTCATTCTTGAAGCTGGCTGGATGAACCGTGATGCGGCCCGGCTTGCCCTAAAGGAAGATTATGGCCACGGCCTTGGAAAAGTTATAAAAAATCAAGGTCTTAAATTTTTTGGTGATACACCCATTCGGCACATTCTTTCCATGACCTCTGCTGCGTGCGATGCAAGAATGGGGGGTGCTCAGGTTTCGATTATGTCGAATTCAGGCAGTGGAAATCAAGGCATCACGGCCACTTTGCCCGTGGTGTGTTATGCCGAGGATATTAACGCTACCGACGAGCAACTGGCTCGCGCGCTTGCTCTAAGTTCGCTTACAAGCATATATATCAAACAAAATCTCGGAAGGCTTTCCGCTCTGTGCGGTTGCGTAGTGGCCTCTACAGGTGCCTCCGCAGGCCTTGTTCATCTTATGGGTGGGGGATATGATGAAGTCTGCTCTGCCATAAAGAATATGGTTGCAAATCTGACAGGTATGATATGCGACGGGGCAAAACCGGCTTGTGCAATGAAAATTACTTCGGGTGTTTCCACTGCATTAATGTCGGCTCTTCTTGCCATGAACGGCAAGTGCGTAAGTTCGCAGGAAGGCATTGTCTCTGACGATGTTGACGAAACTATTTTCAATCTCGCTTCCATTGGTCGCGAAGCAATGACCGAAACCGATCATCTCGTCCTCGACATTATGGTCAACAAAGGATGATTAAAAAATCGGAAGAACAATTGTTCTTATTGAGTGTTTCTAAGTTAGAACAATATTATAACATCGCCCATCAAGGGTGTTGACTCTATGAAAGGGGAATATTAAGCTCTGTGGGTGGGATGTTGTGATATGATGCCTTGATAACACACAAATCCATATTGCTATGAAGTTCACCCGACGGATAAAATCATTATTGTTGAGTTTTGCAATTGCAACTGTAGTCTCAGTTCCGGTAATTAACGCACAGAATTGGGGCCGTCTGCTTCAAGGCGGATTGGAACTGCTGCAATCATTCAGTGTGTCGGATGATCAGGTTAAAGGCTTTGTGAGTCAATTTATTGCAGAATCAGACAAAACCAATAAATTGGCCGATAATAATAGTGAATATACGCGTAGGCTTAATAAAATTGTCAGTGGCATCACGTCAGTTGATGGCCAGCCATTGAATTTTAAGGTTTACATCACCAAAGATATAAATGCATTTGCCTGTGCCGATGGGAGCGTAAGGGTATATTCCGGCCTTATGGATGTGATGACTGATGATGAAGTGCTCGGTGTGATCGGTCATGAAGTTGGGCATGTGGCTCATCATGACACAAGAAATGCTATGAAAAATGCTTTGCGAACCACCGCTTTGAAAGATGCAATTGCCTCCACCGGAAACACTGCCGCTATTCTTACCGATTCTCAGCTCGGTACACTCGGACAAGCCTATCTGAGTTCCAAATACTCTCGTAAACAGGAGTCTAATGCCGATGACTATGGATACGAGTTCCTCAAAAAACACAATAAGAATCCATTGGTGCTTTGTCTTGCATTCAAAAAGCTTGAAAGTCTTGAAAACTCTTCCGGAACCCAAAGTCTCGTTTCTAAGATGTTTTCTACTCACCCCGACACGGAATCGAGGATAAAGGCAATCGAGAAAAAAGCATATAAGGAGGGATATACATATCCAACTCGGTAATCAGAGAGGGAATGTCAATATATAGTTGATATTCATGTATATGTAATGTCCGCCTTCTTCCATAATTATCTCATTAAAGAATCACCGTCATGAAATTATTTAAAATATTGCTTTCTCTTGGAGCACTGGCCTCAGTTATGATATCTTGTAAAAAAGATGCAGAACTGAAAATCATGTTCCCTGAGAGATTCGAAGGTAAAACCGTTGAACTGATTGATTATAAAGACTCCACATTGATAGCCACATCATTAATTAAGAATGGAGAGGCCGAGTTTACGGTTGCCCAATCAGATTCGCTGAAATTGCCAATGTTCATGCAGCTGTGTGTCGACGGGCGTATCTGTGCATATTATATTGCCGAAAGTGGGAAGGCTATGGTTTCCGACTCCACAAATGTGGCTACAGGAACAAAGCTTAATGATAAGTTCGCGTCCCTGATAGCAACCCTCGACTCCATTGAGGATACCGATGATATGTATAAATACATAGAATATACCGAGCAGCAATATAATGCTAATATCGGTAATCCGATTGGCGACTATTTCGGAATTGAATGGATGAAATATGCAGAGCCTGAAAAGGTTGACAGTATGCTTGCCACTGTCAGTCCCTCTTTCCGTAACTCGCGCCGAGTCAAGCATTACGAGAAAACGGCCCGTTTACGCCTAAATACTTCTCCGGGTCATAAATATGTGGACTTTGAAGGTGAAACTTCCACAGGAAGCAGCCGGAAATTATCAGAGCTTATACCTTCGGGGAAATACACGATAATAGATTTCTGGGCAAGTTGGTGTCCTTATTGCATAAAGGAACTTCCCGACCTGAAAAAGCTTCGTGCTGAATTCGGAAATATGGTGGAGATTGTCGGGGTGGCGGTAAGAGATCTTCCGGAAGATACGAAAGCCATGATAAAGAAACAGCAAATAGATTGGCCGGTTCTTTACAACACGCAAAAGATTCCGTATGATATTTACGGCTTCTCAGGAATTCCGCACCATATCCTCGTTTCTCCCGACGGCACCATCTTGTCGCGTGGCGAAAATATTGACCAATTAAGAAAACGCTTGGAGCAGATTGTCGCTCAAGCCGAGATTAATAAATAAAATTTGCTTAAATTAATCATACTATGGAAAACCAATCTCTGAATGCGCTGATAAAAGATTCGATACTCAAGAATTGGGATAACCTCGCTCTCTCGGACATGGGTGGGATCAACTATCGCTATAAAGATGCCGCCGAGATGATGGCAAAACTTCATATCTTGTTTGAGGCGGCAGATGTAAAGCCGGGTGATAAGGTTGCGATTTGCGGCAAGAACTCATCAACGTGGGCTGTCATTTTTCTGAGTTGTCTTACGGCCGGAGTCGTTGCCGTGCCTATCCTGCATGAATTCAAGGCTGATATGATTCATCATCTTGTGAATCATAGTGAGGCGAAACTTTTATTTGTTGACGAAGCAATTTGGGAAAACCTTGATGAAAATATAATGCCCGATGTGAAAGGTGTGCTGTATATATCTGAATTGGGCATGCCATTTTCAAGAAGCAAAACGCTCACTAAGGTAAGAAACAACATAAATGAATACTTCGGGCGTAAATATCCATACAGTTTTGATCCCAAGGACTTCACAGTCTATGATGACAAACCCGATGAACTGGCTATCCTGAGTTATACTTCCGGAAGCACGGGAATGTCAAAAGGGGTCATGCTGATGTTCGGAAATATTTGGAGCAACGTAAGATTCTGTCTTGATAACCTGGATTTCCTTAAAGCCGGGCAGGGCGTGGTGAACATGCTTCCGTTGGCTCACCTCTATGGGCTCACCGTAGATATGATTCATCCATTCTGCAAAGGATGTCACCTTCATTTCCTGACCCGCCTCCCTTCTCCTAAAGTCATTTTAAAGGCCTTCGCTGAGGTGAAACCAACACTGATCATCACAGTTCCGCTCATACTTGAAAAAATCATCCGGAACAATGTATTCCCGTTGCTCGAGAAGCCTATGATGAAACTATTGCTCAAGGTGCCGATTGTCGACGATCATCTGCTTGGCAAGATAAAGGAAAAAATTATGGCCGCTTTCGGGGGTGATTTGCAAGAAATCATAGTGGGCGGCGCGCCGCTGAATCCGGAAGTGGAGAAATTCCTTTATAAAATTGGATTCCCGCTCACTGTCGGTTATGGCATGACTGAATGTGCTCCGCTCATTTCATACGCTCCCTCCACCGAATCCCGTCCCAAATCTGTGGGGCGTGCAGTAGACAGAATGGAAGTGATGATTGATTCTCCTGATCCTTACACTGTCCCCGGCAACATTCTTGTCAAGGGCATGAACGTAATGAAAGGATACTATAAGAATGAGAAAGCAACTCGCGAGGTATTCCCCGATGATTCCGGCTGGATGAATACAGGCGACATGGGAATAATGGATGAGGATGGCTTCATTTACATCTCCGGGCGCTCGAAGACTATGATTCTCGGCCCCTCGGGTCAGAACATTTATCCCGAGGAAATAGAAGCCAAGTTGAATATAATGCCCTACGTGAATGAATCGCTCATAATTGATGATGGCGGGCAGCTGGTGGCTCTGATACATCCAGACTTCGAGTCGGCTCACAGTCAGCATCTTGATTCGGAAAGTCTTCAGAAAATTATGGACGATAACCTTGATAACCTCAATCAGCAGTTACCGGCTTATAGCAAGGTGAAACGCTATAAAATCATGGACGTTGAGTTCGAGAAAACTCCGAAACGTTCAATCAAACGTTTCCTGTACCAGGCATAGGCAGAAGCCGAAAGGTAACGCAGCCGAAGGGTAAAGGGTAATACACCTCTCATATTCGAGTAGTTAACACTGAATATGAGAGGCGTTAACCTTTCATATTGAGACGTTAACAAAAAAACGGATATTTACATTAACCCACAATAACCGTGAATAAAATTAATAGAGTTCAAAATAAAATTAATGGAGTTTAATGATTTCTCATTAAACTCCATTAATTTTATTCCTGTTTTTAATCCTGAACTTAACACTGATTCAGGCTGAGTGCGCACGATAGGCACATAACCCATAATCCAAAGGAAAATAACAGAATTTAAAATATCTTTATATCAGAGTGTTAGCACATAGGCTATTTTCTCTTTGTGATATAAAATAACCTATGTTTTGTAAAAAGTTTATACCCTGTTTATACCCAAGTGCAAATATTTTATTATCTTTGCAAGCATAAGAAATAAAGAGCAAATAATAATGGTGGAAAAGCCACGGCAGTTTGACCCTGTCGGGCACGTGAGATTTGACCCATCCGGACAAAATAAGATTGACCCTTTAAAGTCCTGGCGGCGGGGGTCAATTTTATTTTATCTCATAT
>JAAVCL010000027.1 GCA_014802335.1 Bacteroides sp.
ATTTTGGCGCCTTTCGATTCTTTCATCAGTCGCATAGCCCGCTATGCTCCTTCTTCAAGAATCAAAATTCGCTCAAAATCTTAATAAATCTTAGCCTTGAAAAAAGTTTAAACGACTTCAATATTAAAGAACTCCATCTACCAAAAGTCGCATGATAGATGGTGTTCTTCAATTTGGTTACTCCACTTTATATATTCATTGCAGAATAATTCGGAGAGAATTCTGCCGATAAAAATATATTCAGATTAAATATAATTCAGATTAATGGTGTAGCAACAGCCTACATAAATGACTGGATCTTATCAAGCAGGAACTGACCATCCATTTCTCCACTTTCTCTCCAAACCGGTTTGCCATCCTTATATATTACAAAGGTTGGAGTGGCATTGACCTTTTCAAGATCGCTCAGCTCAGCATTTTGATCTATGTCAAGTTGGTAAATATCCACCTGTCCCTCCAAAAGCTCTTTTATCTGCTCGATGACAGGCATCATTCGTTGGCAATGAGGGCACCATGTGGCATAAAATTCTACAAGTACGACCGGAGTCGAGTTAATTGCTTCTGTGTAATTCATAATATAAATATTAGATTTTATTTTATAATGATTTATTCATTCTATCTAACAGGAGTATTTTTCTGACAGTAGATAGAATGAACTGTTTTTAAATGATGTTGAATACATTCTTATAACAAAATAAGAATATCTTCGGTTGAATCCAAACTCTAAATGCAGAAGTAACATTTGAAAATTGATGAGCAAACAGAATAAATTATGAAACGATAAAAAATATAGTTAATTTATTTTCAATAGGTCTGAACTTATTGATTTCATATAATGTTATAAATGTGTAAGAATTTTAAGGAAAATAATAAAGCCTTAAATTACGACAATAATCATAGTTTAATATTATTAAAAACACGAAAAATGAGTACAAACGATAATTCAATGGCCCCTCTTAAGGGGATCAAAGTTGTTGATTTCACAGAAGTTCAGTCTGGTCCTTCATGCACCCAGATGCTTGCTTGGTTAGGCGCGGATGTTATTAAAATTGAGCGTCCGGGCGTAGGTGATGCAACTCGTAAAGAACTTCAGTTCAATCCGGATGAACCGAGCTATTACTTCCTTCAGCTTAACAGTGATAAGAAATCACTTTCTCTGGATGCGGCCACTCCTGATGGTCACGAGATTTTGACAAAACTTATTAAGGAATGTGATATCTTCGTTGAAAACCTCCACCCGGGTGCAATGGAAAAACTCGGTTTCGGCTGGGATGTTGTGCATACCTTGAATCCTCGCTGTATCTATGGTACGATCAAAGGATTCCCTCTTTCATCAAAATATAAGAATCTTAAGGCATACGAACCTATTGCTCAGGTAACCGCTGCTGCCGCTTCCACTACCGGTTGGTATGAAGGAGAATATAATATTCCGACACAGAGTGGTGCTGCCCTTGGCGATTCAAATACAGGTATGCATCTTTTGATTGGTCTGTTGGCAGCATTGCAGCAGAGAAATAATACGGGTGAAGGATGCTACGTATATCAGTCAATGCACAATGCCTGTCTTAACTTGTGTCGTATCAAGACCCGTGACCAGCTCACACTTGACAAGATCGGTTATCTGACTCAGTTCCCGCAGTATCCCGATGGAAAATTCGGTGACTGTGTGCCTCGTTCAGGTAATATTGAAGGTGGCGGTGTGCTTGGTTGGACTTACAAATGTAAACCGGCCGGCGGATACGACAATGAAGTTGATGCCAACAATTACGTTTACATCATTTTGCAGCGCGGTGCGAAAGACTTTGAAGCTGCTTGCAAGGCTATGGGCTTTGAAGATTGGCTTACTAATCCCGATTTCAATACCGCTGATGCACGTGACCGCAACAAACAGGCCATTTATCAGAGAATCGGTCAGTGGACAGCTGATAAGACTAAATTTGAAGTCACCGAAATTCTTGGTGCAGCAGGGGTGCCCGTCGGTCCGGTGCTTTCTACCAAGGAAATTCTTACCGATGAAAGCCTTTATGACGGAAATACTCTTGTCAAGATCGACCAGGGTGGTGGCGTAGGTGAATTCGTTACCGTTGGTTGCCCGTTCACCATGAGCAATTATCAGCCTAATTACGGTCCTTGTCCTACACTGGGCGGTGATACTCAGGAAATCCTTTCTGACCTTGGTTACACTCCCGAACAACAGGCTCAATTTGCGAAGAATGGAACTACTCTTCCTCTCGCCGATGGCAAGATGTAATTATTAAAAAACAGAATTCCTTCGGAGCCGATATTGCCTCGAAGAGGGTGATGTCGGCTCCGAACTATATCTAATAATATATAAAAAATTAAATTTATGGAAAACACACAAAATAATACTGTTGCTGCGAAAGCTCCGGAATTTCCCGAGCAGGTGACAGGTATGTATATTCTTGCCGAGTCTTTACGCCGACTTGGTCTGATGGATGTTTATGGACTTGTTGGAATCCCTGTCACTGAGGTTGCATACGCAATGCAGAAAATCGGCATGAATTATTATGGATTCAGATTCGAACAGCAAGCCGGTATGGCCGCCGCAACTCATGGTTTTCTGACTCGTCAGCCCGGTGTTTTATTAACAGTTTCTTCACTTGGATTCCTTAATGGTTTGACAGCAACCACCAATGCAACAGTCAATTGTTACCCGATGATTCAGATTTCCGGAGCCTCCGACCCAACAATGGTCGACATGAATATGGGAACCTACGAACAACTTGACCAGCTTAACACTGCGCGCCCATTAGTAAAGGCTGCTTTCCGTTGCTCTTATGCCAAGGATATTCCTTCGGCCGTGGCACGTGCTTACCGTGCAGCCGTTAGTGGTCGCCCCGGTGGCGTCTATATCGATATGACAACGCCTGCTCTTGGTGAAGTCATGAACCGTGAGGATGCCGAGAAACTTTTCTATACTCCGGTTGATATTTATACACCCGTGCGTCCTAATCAGGAGGCCGTGAATAGAGCTGTTGAACTTCTTTCCACTGCCAAGAAGCCGGCCATGTTGTTAGGTAAGGGTGCTGCTTACGCTCAAGTGGAAGATCAGCTCAAGAAACTTTCGGATACTTACAAGATTCCTTATCTTGCCATGTCTATGGCCAAAGGTCTTCTTCCCGACAATGGTGAGTTAAGTGCTCTCTCATGCCGTAGCACCATTATGGAGGATGCCGATGTCGTTATGGTTGTCGGTGCCCGTATTAACTGGATGTTATCTTTCGGTCGAGGTAAATGGAACAAGAACGTGAAGTTTATCCAGCTCGATGTTGAGCCTGAAGAAATTGACCGCAATGTTCCTATCGCTGCTCCCGTGATTGGTGATCTGGGTCTTTCTCTTGATGCAATTCTTTCCGGAATGGAAGGCAAGACCATGCAGACAGATCCCGCTTGGGTTCCGGGTCTGCAAGCTGAAAGTAAAAAGAAAAACGCTGATTTCGAAGCACGCCTGCAGAAGGCATCTTCTGAAATGCCAATGACTCACTGGACAGCCTTGAGCGCTATCAAACCTGTTTTGGCAGCTAACCCCGATGTTATCCTCGTTAATGAAGGTGCAAACACGCTTGATGATACGCGTGACACTATCGATATGACTCTGCCACGTCATCGTGTCGACTGCGCCACATGGTCAATCATGGGTATGGGTATGGGTTCCGTTATTGGAGCTGCAGTTTCAACAGGTAAGAGTGTTGTTGCAATCGAAGGTGACTCTGCCTTCGGTTTCTCAGGAATGGATTTCGCAACAATTTGCCGTTATAAACTGCCTGCAACTGTTGTAATCTTCAACAATGGTGGTATTTACAACGGTATCGGTGTTAATCCGTCGGGTGCCGATGTTCCGGCTCCTACAACGCTCGATATCAATGCACGTTACGATAAGTTTGGTGACGCATTCGGTGCAAAAACCTATTATGTAACCACTCCGCAGGAACTTGCATCAGCCCTTACAGAAGCTATCGCATCTAAACAGCCTTGTCTGATTGATGTTCAACTGGCTGCAGATTCAGGTAAGGAATCCGGTCATATCGGGTACTTGAATCCTACTCCTCTTATTGATTACACTGTTTAATATCCCCGGTCAATTCGGGAAGTTATTCCCGGATTGACCATAATTTATTTTTATTATGTTACACATTATTCTGTACGCGATAGTCCCGATCGTGGTCGTGATGTTGGCCGGTTTCATTTCGGGCAAAAAGGGGATATTTACAGGCGAAGATGCAAAGAAGTTCAACAAGGTTGTGCTTGATTATGCACTTCCGGCTGCGCTTTTTGTTTCGATTGTTCAGTCAAGTCGTGAGGATCTTGCCAAGGATATCCGATTAACCCTCGTTTCGTTGATAGGCATTATGGGCTGTTTTATGCTCGTCTATTTTATCTTTAAATATTGTTTCAAGAAAAATACAGGTGCGGATGCGGCTGTCTCAGCCCTGATCAGTGGTTCGCCGACGATCGGCTTCCTCGGGTTTGCAGTGCTGGAACCTATTTTTGATTCAACAGTTGGTCTGCCCGCCGTGGCTCTTGTTGTGGCAATCGTAGGTATCGTTGTAAATGCAGTCGGAATCCCGGTGGGTCTTTCTCTGATGAATTCATCTCTTGACAAGCAAGGTGTAAATAAGACAGGGAAGAAAGAGTCTGCTTGGAAACCTGTGCTCCATGCTTTGGAGCAGCCGGTGGCTTGGGCCCCGATTCTTGCCGTAATTCTCGTGCTTTGCGGTTTGAAATGGCCGGATTGGCTCAGCCCGTCGTTCAATCTTATCGCCAAAGCTAATGCCTCTATGGCTGTGTTCTCGGCCGGTATCACACTTTCAGCCATCAAGTTCTCAATGAACTGGCAGGTGATTTTGGGTTCGATAATGAAGATGATCGTTATGCCCTTGGTTATCCTGGTGCTTGGTCTTCTGTTCAAGATGGATCCCGAAAACCTTAAGATGTTGGTTGTGGCTGCCGCGCTTCCCCCGGCATTCTCAGGTATTATTATTGCCGATGAAAATGACACATACGTGGCAACAGGTACGTCTTCGCTTACTTTATCGGTAATTCTTTTCATCGGTTTCTGTCCCCTTTGGATTTGGTTAACCGATGTTGCAATCCACGCATTCTGATTATAAACAGCGATTTTTAGATAATTTTTTACAATTGTATTACTCAATTATTTCATTTGAGGAATATAAGTGAGAGGAAAGGTCGAGCAGATATGCCCGGCCTTTTTTATTGAGATGAGGAAGCAATCCCTCAATTAAGGTATTCTTGTCAAAATAGTAATTGAAATATTTATAAAAATTAAGTAAATTATATTTAAGTTAACAATTTTCGAGTATTTGTTTTTTTAAAGAAATATTAGTAAATTTGGCTCAGTTTCTATAAAATTTTTTATAAAGGAGATTCTGCGCATCGCTTTTTTGCAGATAATTATCCCCCGGAATACGTAATTACATCAAGCCAGTTATATGATTGACAAGACGAAAGGCTACATGCCAACCAACACGATGCGAGAGCTGATTCGCGATAATTCGATGTTACTTCCCGCTATAAGTCGTTTTGATATAGATTTTGGATTCGGCGACCAGCCGGTGGTCCGCGTGTGCGAGGAGAATCACGTGGATTTAAATACCTTCATCTGTGTATGCAATCTTTTAAGCGGCTATCCGTTTAATTCCGGTGGCATATCTTTGACTACGCTTATGTCCTATCTGAAAAAGGCTCATACTGCTTTCCTGAATGTGACTCTGCCCAAAATCAGACGACAGCTTATTGATGGAATAAACAATTCGGTCACTAACGAAGTGAGCCTTCTTCTAATCAGATTCTTTGACGACTATGTGGTCGAAGTGAAGCGTCACATGGAATATGAGAACGAAGTTATTTTTAGTTATATCGAAAAATTGCAGTCAGGTAATATCGATTCGGATTTCAAGATAGGCAGTTACTCGGTTGATCATGAACCTATGGCCGAAAAACTTAATGACCTTAAAGATATCTTTATCTACCATTACAAGCAGAGTGCGAATCCTCATCTAAGTTCCGCTCTGTTCGATATCATAATGTGTGAACGCGATTTGATGACTCATTTCGATGTTGAGAACAAAGTGCTTCTTCCTTTAGTGGAAAAACTCGAATCAACCTTAATTGTACAAAAAGATAAGTTAGAAAAAGAAGCAGTAGGGGATAACGAAAATGAAAGTCCGGCAAATCTTCTGAGTGATCGCGAAAAAGAGATTGTGAAATGTCTTGCTCTCGGCATGTCGACCAAGGAAATTGCAGATAAACTTTGCATTTCTGCATTTACTGTTTCTACACACAGACGCAACATCAACTCAAAACTTGGCATTCATTCTTCGGCTGCGCTCGTAATATTCGCTATTCTCAATAATATTGTTGACATTAGTGATGTGAAATAATGAACACTTGGGCCTTTTTCAGTGTTGTGATTTTAGAATAGTTTAAATCTTAATAAATATGAAAAAGACGTTTGAACAAGTGATAGAAGAATCTGTGCCTACATTAGTTGTTTTTCAGCATGCAGGGCGGCAGAATGCAGTTGATGTGAAATATCTTTTTGAAGAAGTCAAAAAGAAATACGAGGGTCGAGCCAACGTGATGAGGGTAGATGCTTCATATAACGAGCCGCTTTGGACTCGCTATCAGGTTCATGCTTTCCCAACTTATATCCTTTTTAAGGAGGGTCAGGAACTTATGCGCGAAAGCGGAAAGAAAACAATCGGTGAACTTTCCGAACTTGTTGAAAGAGCTCTTTAAAAAAATCAAGTAACTGTAAAAAGTAAAAATGAACGCATCTTGTCGTTCAAGCTATTGAAGTTTTTATTTCAAATGAAGTCGTTTAAACGACTTCAATAAATTTGAGTCTGATTACAAAACAAACATTCTGATATTAATAATAAAAAAGATAATTATGAAAGAACTTAAGGGAACAAAGACCGAAGAATGTCTGAGAGCAGCATTTGCCGGCGAATCTCAAGCAGCTGTAAAATATGGCTTTTACGCAAAGAAAGCGAAAAAGGATGGCTATCAGCAAATAGGTGCAATATTTGATGAAACAGCCCATAACGAGCGCACACATGCCAAGATTTGGTTTAAATTGTTGCATGGCAATGATGTTCCTTCCACAATCGAGAATCTGAAAGATGCCGCTGCAGGCGAAGAATACGAATACGAAGACATGTATAAGGAATTCGCTGCAGTTGCAAAGGAAGAAGGCTTCAACGATATTGCACGTCTCTTTGAAAGAGTAGGTGAAATTGAGAAAACTCACATGGAGCGTTACCGCACATTGCTTAAAAACATTGAGGAAGGCCTTGTATTCTCTCGTGAAGGTGATCGTATTTGGGTTTGCCGTGAATGTGGAAACGTTCATATCGGCAAGAAGGCACCCGAGATTTGCCCTGTCTGCAAGCATCCCCAGGCATACTTTGAACTCAAGGCAGAAAATTATTAATAAATATTTGTCAAAATTAAAAAGGGCATGGATAGAACATCCATGCCCTTTAAATTTTTGCAGACGGCTGACTTGAATATATATAGCCGACTATGTATTACCTCGGTTCTAATACCATTGAATACCATTGGCCGACCGAGAACGTTGGTCATATTTGAAGTCTTTGAGAAGTGACGACTTGACAGCGATGTGAAAATTGTAAGACTTATATGGTCCCACCGGAACAAAAGAACATGACATCGTGAAACAATGGATATCGCGGCTTACGGTGCAGTTCATATAGGCAAGCTTGTGCAGATTGAAGTCGTAGCTTGCCGAGAAGGCAAAATTCCAATTCTTAGTGGGACGAATATTTCCGTTAAAACTTAGATTCTGATTCCATCTCCCTTTATATTCCATGTTATTATAGTCGAAGTCTCCATAACCGTAGTTCACCGAATAATTTATTGAGAAGCTCCATGGACATTCCCATGATGCATATCCATCGGCATCCGATGTTTCTCCTGAATCGCTCTTTCCGCGTTTCTCTCTTTTGCGTGAGGCCATGTCGCCGAATGCTTCGTGTTCTGTATCCTCATCATTGTCTTCGTCTGAATATGGCTGGCGAGAGTCGCCTCCATTATTATTTTTTCTCTTAAACGTATCGTTGTTGAAAGTATAAGAAAAACTTGTGCCGGCAGATGAAAGGCGGTAGAGGCCTTTCCCTTCCTGGATGCGGAATCGATTTACCTGCACCGGACTGCCCGATGCATTCAGTTTGTAGACGTATGGATCCCATGTGGAATTAATGTTCAGATTGAAATTTTTTACCAATCTCAACATTATATTCGCTTGCAACGGACTTAATCGCAGTGAGTCGGCAGCCATATTATAGCTACTTGAAAGACTCAGGTTTTCAATAAGTGAAATCTTTTTGACTCCCGTGGAATCTTTGTCGCTTTTAACCTTCATTTCAAGGTTATTGGCCAGATTCAATGACACCAATCCGCTTTTTCCTCTGGATGGAACTCCAAATATTCCGTGAGAAAAATAGGAATAATCCTTTCGGGTAAGATTGCCGGCCATATCCGTATAATAATAGTAATTATATATTCCCCAGCCGGGCATTCCGAAATCGGGATTCCAAGAAACCGAAACGGTTGGGGTAAGGACGTGGCGGATCATCTGCACCTTGTCCCCGAGAAACTTCATTGGCTTCCAGAAACCGTAAATCTTAGTGTCCAGACCTACTGACGCATTGAAATCAAAAATATTGAAGAATCCATAGGTAGTGTCTTGAATTTCGCGAGATGCTTGGGTGTCCCACTGCCTCTTGATCTTGGAAGTATACATCCTGTCGTTGAGGGTCACGGAAGGGGAGACATTGAAATACTTAAAAATCGAGAATGTGGCCGAGATTGGCAACGAGTGCTGAAATCCGTTTCGCCAATCTTTGATAATGTTCTTTTTAAAGAATTCATCCTGCCCGCTTGTCAGAGAGTTTTGGAAACGACCCGAATAAGACATTCGAATTTTCTCATACCATCTTTCGCTGCCCATCACCTTTTTGCGTTTGAAGGGATTGGTCTGCGACATGGTGACTGTCAGATTCGGAAATGAAACCGCAAGGGTTGAATCCTGAGTACGCTGTGTGATATTGGCCGTCGTTGAAAAACTCCACTTCGAGTTGGGTATGCGATAGGTAAGATTGACAGTACTCGATTTTGTATTCTCTGTAAACGATGAACTGTAATATGAATTCAGATCATTTCGGGAATAACCGGAAGTGGCAAAATTCACTGATGCCGACAGGTTCAGATTTGGATTAGCCTTGGCATCCTGCGTGTGACTCCATAGAACCTGGAAATTTCGCATCCGGTTATAGTCGGGGGCTCCTTTATCGCCGGTAACAGTGTTGAGGAACGAAATGTCGAATGTGCCGTTGAACCGATAACGCTTCACATAATTCACGTGTCCCGACAGACCCCATGATCCCTTTGTGTATATTTCTCCGGTAAGGGCAAGGTCAACATTATCATTGATGGCAAAATAATAGCCACCGTTCCTAAGATAAAATCCTAAGTTGTAATCCTCTCCGAACGAAGGGAAAATAACCCCGCTTGAATATTTCTTGGAAAATGGGAAATAACCGAATGGCAGTGCAAGAGGCAAAGGCACGTCTGCAAGCACCATATATGCCGGCCCGGTTACGACATCCTTTTGAGGTCTGACCTTGGCCTTTGTAAGCTGGAAATAGAAGTGAGGATGATCGTGATCGTCACATGTGGTGTAACGACCGTTTTCAAGATAGAAAGAGCCGTCTTCCATTCTTTTGGCAATCCCTCCGGTCACAAAGCCGTCATCCTGCTCGGTTACAACTCCGGTGATATAACCTCGTTCTGTCTTGAAGTTATATTTCATCGTTTCAGACTCATATTCCCCCGACTTATCTTTAAACACCGGATTCCCCGCGATAACTCCTGCTGAATCAGGCATGCCGGAGGCGTAGACAGTGCTGCTGTCAAGTTCCATGTGGATTTGTGCGGAATTCAACTTGAAATTCTCGTATTCCACTGTGCTGTTTCCAAAAAGGGCGGCATTGTTAAGGCCCGAAAGGACAAGCGAATCGTGGGCTGTAAATGTTACTGAGCTTTCAAGATCAACCTTTGAACGGTTGATGCGTGTGAGTAAAGTCTTTGACGACAGACTGTCGGGTATGGCCTCTCTGTCGTCGGGTTGCTCCATTGAAACCGAATCATTCCCATTTGCATAATCATCGGAATCCTCTATTATTTCCTCAGAGGACGCAATAATATAACCGGTGTCGGCGGAGGCTGTGTCCTGGGTGGACATCTGCTCCCGATGCCGGGGAGTGTCTTGACTGCGGGAATAGGCCATGCATATCAGCACGGCGATTGTTATATAGAGTAGAAAACGTCTCAAAGTTGTGTTGTTGTCTCTCTGGTGTCTGATATTAATGACATTGACACCAATTCAAGCTACAAAGTTATTTGATTTTGCGCAATCTTCAAAATCAAAGTTTGTTAAATTTTTTCTCTCTCTTTTATACTTACCAAATTGTGCGATGGCTCATTTGATTATGATCGGGCGCCGGAAATGGTGCAAAATTACTGCTATCGGGTAACAACATGTAATTGTCGGTCACATTTTTTAGTAAATGCTTTAAAAAATACTGCATAATAGGTATTTGCCAAGCAGATTGCATGATGTAACTTTGCAAATGTAAAAGTTAGCCTGATTCTGATAGCGACATAGTATTGATAATTACGTAAGCTCCTTTTGTAAAATGGAAGACGCGACTTTCCCAAATCGGATAGTCGCGTCTCCCCGTTATTGGGGGCAGAGGCAGGGGAGGGGTGGAATAAACTTTATTTTTTGTTCATGTCGGTTTTAGTTGGTAATTTCTAAATATTTATATACCTTTACTCTCTCTAAGCCAAAAATAAAGATATGAGCCCGATTATAACCCATTTCACCGATGACGATCTCTATAAATTCACAATGTGTTGCGCTGTAATTGAAAATTTTCCGCGCACTCAGGTTAAATATCAATTTAATGATCGGAACAATACGGTTTACCCCACGGGTTTTGCTGATGCAGTGGCCGAACAGATAGCCATGCTCGAGGATGTTGTCATTACCGAAGAAGAGATTGAGTTTATGCAGAAAGCCTGCAAGTATATTCCTTGTTGGTTTTACAGCTTTCTTAAAGGATTTCGTTATGACCGCCGCTGGGTAAAAGTCTGGCAGGATGAAGAGGGGCATTTGCATCTGGAGATAGAAGGAAACTGGAGTTATGTTATCCTTCTTGAAGTGAAGTTGCTTGCTATAATTTCCGAATTATATTATATCATGACCGGAGAGGCCGGACAGCTCGATTATGAGCAATTTGTCTCCGACTCGGAAATAAAGGCTCGGCGTCTCATCGAAGCCGGGTGCATGTTCAGCGATTTCGGAACACGTCGAAGGGCTTCATTTAAGGCTCAATATACATGCGTTGCCGCAATGAAGGCATGTAATGAACGGGTCAAGGGTCCCGGTTGCTTTGTAGGAACAAGCAACGTATGGCTCGCCAAGGAGTTTGATTTGAAACCTATCGGAACGATGGCACATGAATTGATATGTGCGATTGCAGGCATGTACGGACCTCAGATGGCTAATCACCTTGCTATGGAGACATGGACAAGAACTTATAGGGGAGCACTCGGCACTTTTCTTTATGACACATACGGGTGGAACATATTCAGCTTGAATTTTTCTGAAGATTTCGCAAATCTGTTTAAGGGGCTCCGCGTGGATAGCGGAGACAACTTCGAGCAACTTGATCTGATTGTGAAAAAGTATAAATCGCTGAATATCGATCCTTCAACCAAACAGGTTGTGTTCAGCAACGGGTTGAATGTTGACGATGCCATTGCAATTCAAAAGTATGCTGAAGGTAAATGTATACCCTCCTTTGGAATCGGAACACATTTCACAAATGATTTCCCGGGAATAAAACCCCGAAATATAGTTATTAAGCTTCTTGCAGTTAAAATTACGGAACTCTGGCCTTTCTACTGCGACACTTGTAAGCTTAGTGAAGACAAAGGTAAATACACCGGTAATTCAGAGACGGTAAAGCGATTCCTCGAAGCTATTCATTATGACAATCATTAACTGAATAGTCGGGATTCAATCTGTAAACGGAGTCAGCATTGTTGTTGGGGAACAGAGCTTATGCTAAGAATAAAACGATAAGCGAGGAGAAGACAAGTGTGATATTTGCAACGGCATAAGTGAGAGTGAATCCAAGGTTTGGAACATCACTTTGCAACGTGTCGCGCACTGCTCCGATGGCGGCCACACAAAGCCGGCCTCCGGCCACGCACCCTAAAGTCTCGGGGGTGGAAAGTTTGAATACCCTGCGGGCTATTATTATGTTTAGAACAAGGGCTAAGAGCGTGCAGACAGCCCCGACAATAAAAATCAGCCAGCCGGCCGTTTTAAGTCCATACACAAAGGATGCCCCTGCGGTAAGCCCTATTACGGCAATAAACATATTGATTCCCAAATTGTCGAAAATCCAGATTACCGGCGCCGGAATGTGTCCGAAAGTAGGGCGGCGCGTACGGATCCACCCCAATAATAACCCTACTATAAGCGCACCGACACTCGCACCCAATGACATTGGTATTCCTTTAATTTTAATTGCGAGGCTTCCGATAATGCAACCCAGGGCAATGCCAAGTCCGACAAAAACCATATCGGTTGTGTTGGTCTGACGATCGGGATAGCCCATCTCTTTTGCAGCAGCCTGCACATCGCGCGGCCAGCCCACAAGTGTTATTATATCGCCCGGTATTATTTCAGTTCCGTTAAGCAACGGTATGTTATGACTGTTCCTTTTAAGGTTCGCAACCATCACTCTCTCCATATAGGGTGCTTTTCGCAGGGCACCGAAGGTTCCGATATTGAATTTCGAAGAAATGGTGACAGGTGTTTTCTGAGCACTGAAATTCAGAAGTTCAGGGTCAAGAACTTCAGGGCCGATATTATCATCAAATGTCACCATTGATTCTTTTCGTCCGGCAATAACGATATGGTCACCTTTCGATACCAGCATATCAGGAGTTGGATCCATTATTTTTCCGTTTATACGAGCCCGCTCAATTACCAGTCTTCCCTGCGAAGTGTTGATGTAAGTTTCTATTTCCGAGACGCTGCGTGGAGATGTAAAGTAGTCGCTTTTTGCAGAGAAAGCTCTGAACGAAACCGGACGGCTTACTTTTATTTGCCCCGGGGCAGGAGTGTCATCCCGGTCCATTTGCTGTTCAATTATGGCCACATCCTGTTTCACCTTATCAATGCCTCCCATAAGTTTTGGAGCGACAGAAGAAAGAAACCAGGCCGTGCCAACCGTTCCGAAAACGTATGTAACTGCATAGCAGGCGGGTATAATTGCGAGAAGGTAAGAAATCTTTTCATTATCATACGGCATTTCCCTGACAGTGTCGCTCAGCATCCCCAAGCTTGCCGAAACTGTCTGCGAGCCGGCAAACAATCCCGTGGAAATTCCATTGTCATATCCCATAAGCGCGCCAGCCGCCATAACGACGCCGACACACACCAATGCTTCAACAACTGCAAATAGAGCTTGCTTTTTCCCTTTGCCGAGAAGAGAATGGAAGAATTGCGGACCCACGCTGTAACCAGTCGAAAATAGGAAAAACAGGAAAAATACATTTTTTACGATATCGGGAACCTGAATTTTAAACTGACCTATGATCACACCCACGATAAGTGTGGCGGCCACGGCTCCCAGACTAAAGGATTTATAACGCAGTTTGCCCAGCCAAAAGCCAAGTCCAACGGTTAGGAACAGTGGAACAAGGGGGTGCGTCTGAAGGAAAGTAATTATATGATTCATTTCGGTAAGTGCTGTCTCAGTTCGGAAAAGTCTCTAAGGCTTCGCCTTGGATTCTTTTTTAAAATAAATATAGGCAAAAGGCAGGTCAGATGCATGATTGCTCTTCCCTCCTTTTGCCTATATAACACTCTTGACCCCTCGAATTGTTGACCGGGCGTTGTGTCTTCTTTGGTTGGGGTCTAAAACCGGGTATTGTTCTTACTCACTTAGTTGGCGATATTCTTTCATGAACGACATCAGTGCACGCACTCCAATGCATAAGCCTAACAACATTCCGCAGATGATACCCAACACCATGTAGCGATCGTTCACGGTGAGATATATAAACCAGCCAACCACCCCAAGAGCCCAAGGAAGCAGGATTAATATAAATTGCAGATGTCGTTTCCTATAAAACAGGGCAAGTTTTGACACCTCGTTAACTGTCATTGTATTAAGGTTTATTTTTCCAAGTCCGAAATATAGCCACATATCCATTACTGCGGCGGTAGTGAAATAGAGTAACCATGCTAAAAGAAACCAAAAATTGTCGGTTGCAAAAATATTGATCAGTTTACCGTTTATGGCCATTAAGGTTAGTGCAGGAATCATTATCAGACTCACTATTGAAAAAGTGCGATAGCGCTGTCTTAACTTGTCAAGTGCAGTGAAACGAACTTTTCCGCTTATGATATCTTCATATTCTGTTGCTGATATGCGATCGAAGTGTGAATTCTGCCAATTTTCTTTAATATCCATTTTTCTTACTTGTTAAGGTGAATGTGTGCTATTTTTTCTTTTGCCCTTTTAAGGCGTGTGGCCAATGTGTTACGTGTCAATCCTGTCAGATCTGCTATTTCTTCGTAGCTCATTCCTTCAAGCCAGGCCAGTATGATCGCTTTATCAGTGGGAGAGAGCGATTCAATGCAACGATGAAGCTCACTTATCATTTCTTTATCCGAATCATTTTCTTCAATTACGTCATAGAGCGAGTCTATACTAACGGTAGATAAGTCCTTTTCTCTTTTGCGAATGGTTGAAACGCAAGTATTAAGCGTCACTCTGTAAATCCATGTGCGCAAGGTGGAATCTCCTCTGAAAGTCTTGAGACCCTGCCAAAGGTTTATAAGAGCATCTTGTCGCAAATCGTCATATTCATCGCGTGTGCGTGCATAGCCGAAGCAGATGCGAGATATGATGTCTTCGTGTGTTCTTATCGCAACTTCGAAAATTTCGATTCGTTTACTTTCGTTGACTGAAGATTTATTTTCCCCTAAAGCAAACAGATATTTATCAAATTTTATCGCAATTTTGCAAAGCAATAGCTGAACAAGATTGCAAAAGCGAGAATGGAATGGTGTGAAGAAATCAACGCCGGTACGATAACAGGATGATGTAACATTCATTGAAAGTTAAGTTTATGAATAGATTATTACCTTTGCGCAGTCCATGGAAGATAATAATCAATTCAACGTTTATTATGAAGCGACTCTAATTTATCAATACTTCACAATGTTTTGTTGTTGTTTTACTCTATTAGTCGCGAAAGTAACCAAATAGTTTCATCTAAATTAAAAATTTTTCGATAAGTAAGTTTGAGAAATTAGCTAATAGTTCTTTTTAGAATTTGAACAAGAGGATTTGTTCCTTTCATTCAGTCGCATAGCCCGCTATGCGACTGAATGAAAGGAACAAAGACACCGTTCAAAACCCAAAAGAACATTAGCTTTCAATCCAAGCTTACTAAAATTATAGTATTAACTAATTTTGAAAACTTACTTAAAGGCTCGCAGTTCAGATCTGAACCGCTTGACCCGGTATACTTATCAGGTTATCGTATGAACCCGGTCTGTTTCCTCTCTCTTACCGGACAACAAACTTGCGACGGTTACGGATGTATATACCGGGCAGGAGATGATCCGACTCAACCTCACGGCCTGTCAGGTCATAGACCTTGCCCTCAGTTTCGGCTTGGATGTCCCCCTCATCTACTATGGGTTTGACTTCTACGGGATTAAATACAATTACCCGGGGAGATTCTATACGTGTGCCGTCATCGTATTCGTAATAACTCATTACCTCGTATTTCGAGTCTTTGTCGTAAAGACCCATATTTATTTCTTTCGGATTCGCCGCGAATGGGCTGAACCCGTCAAACGATACGTAATCGGCCAATACCTCCGCATCTCTGTAATAAACCGTATGAATCCTCATGGGATCTATAAGGTATCCGTCGTCGGAAATCAGAGGATAAACCACATGGCAGATCACGTCACTTTCGGCAAGTGCATTTTCGGGAGAGTTCGCCACTGTGTCCCCCATTATCCTTTTTTCTCCTTGCACCAATGGAGCGGGAAGAGTCTGAAGCCGGCCAGTCAGTTTTCTCCCTATAATGAGATCTCTTATACCCATCTCATCACGAAAATCATTACTCGATATGACAGGCTCTTCTTTCACTTTTATTATGTGATAAGGGTGGTATTTGTTATCGTAATTTGACTTTATCAATAGATGGTGGTCAAGTCCGTGGACAAGACCGGTCTCAGGATTGAACTGAGCAGAGACATCTTCATCCCTAAACTCGTACCTCCACATTCTTTCCCATTTCTGCGACGGTATCGGTCCTTCATGGATGCACGCGTATGTACTCGCCACCGTGTCACAACCGAACGCTACTGAACGAAGCGAGATTGTGTCACATATAGTTCTTCTATCGGTAATTGCAGGATCGCAATACGATTTAAAACCCTGCATATTGTATTTTACGGATCCCAACTGACTGTTATTGTAAAATCTGAGCGTATTATCGATTTGGACCCCTTTTATCCAAGTCTTTACAGTATCGGTGACATTGACGGAATTCTCCTTGAGGAAAGCCAACTTATAATACAAATTTCTCCTATCCTTGGCCACCTCTACGTCAGCGATACTGACTTTAAATCCATCAGTCTCGGCTGTTTCATAATCGGGCATCCAATAGTCTAAGATACAACTCAAAGTGTCACGCTGCGCTGTTTCCGGAGGAGTTAGATCCCAATCATATTTTACATTGGAAAAGACACAGCTTTTAAAACCCTCAGGCAAGTTTTCGTAGTTGCATGCCTTGATTCTCGGAGACTCTATTCTGGTACCGTCGGAACGGTCATAATAGAACATCACCTCATATTCCGCCTCATCATTCCAAACGCAAGGATCGAGATTTATATATCTGGGACTATTTTTAAACGGACTGAATCCGTCCAGAGAGGTCAGATCCCTAAGTATACGCCCGTTTCTATATATGACCGTATGGATCCCCTCGAAGTCTATGAGCTTACCTTCCTCGTTTACTATGTCAAGATAAATATTGAGCTCGGGGTAAGAAAATTTATGATAATTATAGAGAGACATAAACACCTGAGGATCATCATATTTCCGAAGACTTACCTCGGGTATAGGAAGCTCTTCGATTTCATCATCTGATCGCTCGCCTATGATAAAGTCTTTCATAACCATCTGATCGCGCATCGCTCTGGTTCGTATGTAGTTACCTTGACAAAATGAATGTGTTTCCCCTTTGTCCTCAGATAAATAATAATATTTGCGCCCATAGTCTGACTTAAAGAACATATGATGGTTGGGCTTCCAGATTAATCTTCGCTGTGGATCATATTGAACCTCTATGTCATCGTCCAGATAGCTTATTTTCCAGTACTTTTCACAATCGGAATCCACAATATCACCTCCGTGTGTTTGGTACCATTGGGATAATTCCTCACTATCCACTGAAATAGTATAGCTCTTGATAGTGTCGCACACGTTAAATAAAGTGTCTCTCCAAACATAATAATTGGAATACATCAAATCATAGGTAACCTGTCCTATATCCCTTTTGTTGGGAAAACGAATCAAGTTATTCTCTCTTATTCCTTTCACCCAGCTCTGAACGTTCGGTTCACCGCCAGGACTGTTCAATCCATGACTGTTAAGAACAAGGATATTGAAATAAATATTCTCTCCCGCTTCCGCTATTGTTACCGGAGTTGTCCCGATTACAAAATCTTTTCCCCGATCATCGCCTTGATCAGGAAATGATGGAAGCCAGCGATAATACACAAGGGTAAGGACTGATGTGTCGGCGTCGGCTGGCGGAAGCTCAAAAAAATCATATTCTTCATTTAAATATTTGAAAGGACGGTCTACCTCAAAGGAGTATATTTTGAATGTGAGGGCCAGACTCAATATAGACAAGATAAAACCTAATTGATATACACTATTCTTTTTCATATTCGTCATTTTTACGGAGTTTCAGATTGGGAACTTAGATTGCCAAAGGTTATAAATCGGTTTTTGGATTGATTCTCTTCTGAATCTCTATCAGAATTTCTTAAAATCCGCAAAGATTTATGTTGAATTTACATTGAAGATTTAATATGTCTATCTTATCCACTGTACTTGAAGTCGTTTAAACTATTTTCAAGGTTATGATAATTATGATTTTGAGTGAAAAAGGTCAAAATATTAATAAAGAAAACCTTGCAGAAAAAATACTTTTAGCATTTCTCAGGTTATCCTAAAAGTTTACGACTTCATTAAAATAAGATAATAATTACTAATTTCAATGAAATATTTGCAAATATATATAAATCTATTTATATTTACAAAATAATACAAATAATATTTTTTATGAAAAAAGATTATCACTCTCCGACCCCCAATTCGATTACGATCCTTGCTTTTGGGGCAGCCCCCGATGCGTTGACAAATGCAATGTCGAAGAAAATAATAACTAAGGAAGCTTATTTCTCTAATATCGATCAAATATGTAAGAAGGTTGAAGAATGTGGCTTCAACTGTATTATTGGTCACAGCTCCGATATGTGCGAGAATATTCTCAATGCCATAACCAAGCGGAAATACAATCTCGGAGTAATTCTTAAACTCAGTGTGATTACTTACACCCCCTCCGGTACCTTATTAAGGATTAAGGAATTCCTAATAGGCAAGAAAGACTGGGACAAAACTCTTATAAAAGGTTGGTATATTTATGATGAGCCAAAATATTACATGTGGGGTGACGCGACTTATGAAAAGTCAGGAGAGAATATTTCAATGCAAGACTGGGATATGCTGTCCACAGGTTATGAGATATGTTCAGAACTAACGCCAGACCTCCTGAGCTATTGGAATTTGGCCGTGCCAAACGATACCTCCGATAATTCAAGGGATACCATCGGAGATTACGAGAACTATGAGCAGTATCTTGAGGTCCTTAGGATTCTTTTCAAACCTTCAATGTGGTCCTATGATGTATATCCGATTATACAATATAAAGACAATCCCGAAATCAACATCCTCCATAAACATTTTTACAACAGTTTGCGAATGTTCGCACATCAATATTCTTCCTATGGAACAGTATTTTGGGCTACTGCGATGACTTTCGAGCATGATAGTTATGATAAGTATACTGTAAATAATGGAGAAAATAAGGATATAGTTTACTATCTGAATCATAGGCGTCCTATGCCTACTTTAGGAACATTACGGTTCGAGATATTCTCGGCACTCGCCTGTGGGGCTCAGGGTATAGTATTTTATCGTGTTGGTGCTTCCCCTCTGCTTCCGGAATACACACCTCAGAAGGAAGGGAGTTATACCACTCGGGCTGCCATAAGTTACAAGAATAATGAACTTATATATGATACAGAGTTGATAACCCTGTTCAAGAAGATCAACGCTGAGGTCAGGCAATTCAACGATGTCTTCCTCGGAGCCACTCCTATCGACATCCTGCATGCAGGTCACGGGTATAATGACGGCCTGAAGGTTTCTTCAGTTTTAGCTCCATTCTTTACTATTACCGTGTATAAGGAAGACGGCACACCGGTTACTGATAAGAACGCAAGCGACTGGGAGGGAGTCCTGATGACGTCTCTCAAAATGAAGAATAAGACATTCGTGGTGATTGTAAGTCATAACCCTTATGGGGCACAGCAAATTAAACTTACTTTCGCTGATTCTATATATGTTATCAGATCTTCTTCATATTATTCAGAAAATTGGATACCGGTACCAACTATATCTATCGAGAATGATCCCCATATTCTCCCCCCTAACTCTCATGCAAAATCCGGCTTTTATCTCTTGTCTCCGGGAGGTTATCTAATCATTGACACCACTCCTTGAAAACAAATCCTCCATTTGGATTTTTATTGACCCCAACCATTTCATAACTCTTTTAAATTATCAATATCATGGCTGATTACACTTCGCCTCAATGGGCTAATTATAATACGGTTAATAAAGTAAGTGCTTCTACCTTCCCGAATACCCCCTATATATCACCCGCTCCCGGGAAGATTCCACTTGTGGCAGTCAATCCCGTTCCGGCTGACGTTTTTTTATTCTTGGATGAAGAGTCCCAAATCTATGCCGACACTTTATTGAAAGCAATGAAATATGCACTGGAATCAGGATGCAATGCTCTATCGTTCGGAGGGTCTATCGTTCAGACAAAGGCTATGCTTGACGCTGTCTCTGACCTTAATCTCAAATCTGCTCCGGGGGTACTTGTGAACTCCCCATTGCTCTCCGCTTCTACCGAAGATTGCCTCAACCTGATAGGCGAGGTGCGCTATAACCCTCTTGTAAAGGGATGGTTTATAATGGATCGTCCAAATTACTGGGACTGGGGAAATGTAAAACCCGGTTTAAATACTGATATGATTTATAATAGACTTACCTTGGGATATCGCATAGCGTTGAAGTACGAACTATACGAAACTCCGGTAGAGGATGATGGAATTACGACACAGATGGCCATGTTCAATCTGGCCGGTTCTGATAATCCGGACATTCTGGGAAGATGCAATGACTATGATGAGTATCTAACGGTAATCAACAAACTTTTTGTGCCTCCTCTCTGGTCGTTAAGCCATTATCCTTTCTCGATCCCTGATCGCGATCTTATCTCGTTGTCTGACATAAAGACCGATACCGTATCGTTCTATTCTTATCTACGCAAATTCAGGAATACATCCTATCAGAGAGAGAAACGCTTTTGGTTTACTTGTCAGATCGGATCTTTTAGAATTATCGATACTTCTTCAGACATAACTGTCTTTCGCTTTCCTAATCTGGAGCTGAGCATGATGCGGTTTGAAGCATTCTCCGCCTTGACTTACGGGGCACAAGGAATTCTATTCTCGGATATGGGGTTGCAATCCATATCATTATCCGGCTCGAATAAAAAAGAACCATTGACCTCACTAATACATTACGATCTCAAGAGAGGTATTTGGATTGACGAGTCGTTGATGGGCGCATTAAAAACCGTATGTCGGGAAATTTCTGAATGTACTCAGGTTTTTCTTGATTCGGAATGTGTTGAGATAGGACATGTGGGACAAACCTATGGGCAAGTGTCAGACAATATAATATTTCCGTTTGGGTGTATTTCCGCCATTCAATACTCGGGTGACGGAGTATTGGCAGCCATACTCAAACGTGACAATAGACATTTTATGGTAATGGTAAATCATCAGCCCCTCTCTCCGCAGAATTTAATCATTACTCTTAATTCCAAATACAAATACCCATGGAGTTATTTATCCGGCTCTCATACAACTGAGGAGTCTAAAATAACAGACATATCAGAAAGTATAGATAGCTCCTTAAATGTCCCGGCTACTCCAATTAGATTTACGCTTCCCGCCGGAGGTATGGTGATCTTTGAATGGAGTTAAAATATAATATTACAACAAATCCATGTAACCGAGTTATAGAATGAAGGTATATCGATAGATAAGAATTACACTTTAGGTAAATTTTGAGAATTTTCTATTACAAATAAAATATAACCGGCTTCTGTGGATTGAGATTCTAAAAAAGAACCCTGCCCGACTATAATAGGAGGGCAGGGTAAATGACGGTCGGTTACCGTATATGAAGTAACGGAAATAAGTATTTCGGAGTAATTAATAATCAAAGGCTGAGGGGAGTGTAGGGGAGATCGAATGCTTCGGCAACAGCCTTGTAAGTGATCTTACCGTCAACAACGTTAACACCGTCGGCAAGGCCTGCATCGCGTTTGCAAGCTTCAACCCAACCCAGATTGGCAAGACGCACGGCGTATGGCATGGTGGCATTGGTGAGAGCAAGTGTTGAAGTGTAAGGCACTGCACCCGGAATGTTGGCAACTGCATATTGAACTACACCGTCAACAACGTATGTAGGTTCAGAGTGAGTGGTGGGATGAGTGGTTTCAAAACATCCGCCCTGGTCAACAGCCACGTCTACCATTACACAGCCTGGACGCATGAGTTTTACCATATCGGCAGTGATGAGGTGAGGTGTTTTGGCACCGGGAACGAGAACAGAGCCGATTACGAGATCGGTTGTGGGAAGTTCTTCTTCGATATTGTGACGTGAAGAATAGAGAGTCTTCACATTCTTAGGCATAACATCTGCACAGTGACGGAGCACGTTGAGGTTTACATCGGTGATTGTTACATCCGCACCGAGGCCTGCTGCCATAAGGGCTGCGTTGCGACCCACAACGCCGGCGCCGAGCACGAGAACTTTGGCGGGTTTAACTCCCGGAACGCCTCCGAGAAGAACGCCACGGCCGCCCTGGGGCTTCTCAAGGAAGCGAGCACCTTCCTGTATTGACATGCGGCCTGCAACTTCACTCATCGGAATGAGAAGGGGAAGACGGTGGTCGCGATCCGTTACAGTTTCGTATGCGATGCAGATTGCTCCGCTTTCGAGCATTGCGTCAAGAAGCGCACGTTCTGAGGCAAAATGGAAATATGTGAAAAGAACCTGGCCTTTTCTGATAAGTTTATATTCCGGTTCGATCGGTTCTTTTACCTTAATTATCATGTCGGCAGTGGCATAAACATCTTCGATGGTGGGAAGAATAGTTGCACCGGCTGCCTTGTATTCTTCATCGCTGAAGCCGCTGCCTTCGCCTGCTGTGTGCTGAACGAAAAGTTCATGGCCGTTACTTACGAGCTCCTTAACACCTGCGGGGGTGGCGCCTACGCGATTCTCATTATTCTTAATCTCTTTTGGAATTCCAATTTTCATGGTTTGTTAGATTTTGGTGGTTAGATTGTCCGGCGGGGCAGTTATTTCTCCCTGTTGCGGTTTTCGCCTCAAATTTACAATTTTTGTTTGATTTTTTTGTAACTTTGAAATATGTTTTGTAACATAATTGTCCGATACTTACACCAACAACAAAATTGATAATGTCAAAAGCCGGATTAAAAAAGGCATTGAAAGAAATGTCTAAAGAAGAGATTATCGAAGCCGTCTGTGAATTATATGATGCTCGACGCGAAGCCAAGGATTATCTTGATTATTGGATCTCGCCCCAGCCCTTGCATATTCTTGAAAAATATAAAGAGGATATAGACAAAATGTTTTTTTATTCCACCGGGAAAAATAGAAAACAGCCGGCTGTTTCTGAGTTAAAGAGGATGGAAAAGTATTTTGCCTCTCTTGTGTATGATTCTGAAAAAAGTGTGGAGCTTGCCATTCATATAGCCGACCGTCAGTTTCAATGGGCCAAACAAAAGAATTCCGGCATTATGCAGACAGAAAAGGCGGTGAAACGAGCCTTGGATAATGCACGCATCAAGATGGAAGAAGCTGCCCTCGAAGATTTGTTTGCATTAAGAATTGAACGTATGGGTGAAAATATAGATGAATTTTACAGTCAACCGCATGATTCCCATCGTGGCTGGTGGCGCAAAAGACGTTGGTGATTTCTGTTTTTTTTTGTAATTTTGCACATTAAACAATTACACTTTTATTATGAACGAATTAGCCACAAAATATAATCCTCAGGAAGTAGAGGATAAATGGTATGCATATTGGATGGAACACGACTTGTTTCATTCCGTTCCCGACAATCGTGAACCTTTCACAATAGTTATTCCGCCCCCGAATGTAACAGGTGTGCTTCACATGGGCCACATGCTGAACAATACTATACAGGACATTTTGATTCGTCGTGCGCGAATGACCGGAAAAAATGCTTGCTGGGTGCCCGGAACCGATCATGCGGCAATTTCCACCGAGGCCAAGGTTGTGGCTAAACTCGCCTCCGAAGGCATTGACAAACATTCTCTTTCGCGTGAGGAATTCCTGAATCATGCTTGGGATTGGACAAATAAGTATGGAGGTATCATTCTCAAGCAGTTACGTAAGCTCGGCGCATCGTGTGATTGGAGTCGCACCGCTTTCACTATGGACGAAGTGCGTTCCAAATCGGTGATACGTGTTTTCTGCGACCTGTATAATAAAGGTCTCATTTACCGTGGTGTCAGAATGGTGAATTGGGATCCCACGGCCCTCACTGCCCTTTCGGATGAAGAGGTGATTTACAAAGAGGAGCAGAGTAAACTGTTCTACTTGCGTTATAAAGTTGAAGACGACGACAGATATATTATCGTGGCGACCACACGTCCCGAGACCATACTTGGCGACACGGCCGTGTGTGTCAATCCCAACGATGAGCGTTATTCCTGGCTCAAGGGCAAGAAAGTAATTGTTCCGCTTGTGGGGCGTTCGGTGCCTATCATTATGGACGATTATGTGGAAATGGAATTTGGAACGGGCTGTCTGAAGGTTACTCCCGCACATGATGTCAACGACTATATGCTGGGTGATAAATATAACCTTCCTTCCATTGATATCTTTAATGATAACGGCACTATTTCAGAGGCCGGCGGAATGTATGTCGGAATGGATCGCTTTGATGTGAGAAAGAAAATAATGGAAGATCTCAAGGCGGCCGACCTCGTTGAAAAAGTTGAAGATTATGTGAACAAGGTTGGACACTCCGAGCGTACAGACGCCGTAATTGAACCTAAACTTTCAATGCAGTGGTTTGTCAAAATGGAATCGCTTGCCAAACCAGCACTTGAAGCCGTTGAGAATGGAGACATATCGTTCGTGCCTGCAAAATTTGCCAATACATATCGCCATTGGATGACAAATATCAAAGACTGGTGTATTTCGCGCCAGCTTTGGTGGGGACATCGCATACCGGCATATTATCTTCCGGATGGGGGATATGTGGTGGCAGAATCAGAAGAAGAAGCTCTTTTAAAGGCCATTGAAAAAACAGGCAATGCAGGGCTGACTCTTGATGATCTTCGTCAGGACGGTGATTGCCTCGATACTTGGTTCTCTTCCTGGTTATGGCCAATTTCTCTTTTCAATGGTATTCTCGAACCTGAAAATGAGGAGTTCAAATATTATTACCCCACTGCCGACCTCGTTACCGCCCCTGACATTATTTTCTTCTGGGTGGCGCGAATGATTATGGCCGGATATGAATTTGCAGGCAAAAAACCATTCGGGAATGTTTACTTCACCGGTATAGTCCGTGATAAAATCGGACGTAAAATGTCGAAGTCGCTCGGAAATTCTCCCGATCCGCTTGATCTCATCGACAAATTCGGTGCTGACGGTGTGCGTATGGGGCTAATGCTCGGTGCCCCCGCCGGCCACGACATAATGTATGATGATTCTCTGTGTGAGCAAGGTAGAAATTTCTGTAATAAGATATGGAATTCTTTCAGACTTATAAAGGGCTGGCAAAAAGAGGATAAGGAACAACCGGAAAGTTCTCGTCTCGCGGTTGAATGGTTTGACGCGGTGCTTAATTCAACCATGGCCGAGGTTGCCGACCTTATGAGTAAGTTCCGAATTTCCGAAGCTCTTATGGCTGTTTATAAACTCTTCTGGGATGAATTCTCTTCTTGGTATCTTGAAGTTATCAAGCCGGCTTTCGGTCAGCCAATCGACAGCAAAACGTTAGACGCTACAATTCATTTCTTTGATATGCTTCTTCGTCTGCTTCATCCGTTCATGCCCTTCATCACAGAAGAATTGTGGCAACACCTTGCAGAGAGAAAACCGGGCGAAAGCATTATGTATGCGCAGATTCCGGATGCAAAGGAGGTAAATCAGAAATTGATTTCAGATTTTGAGCATCTTAAAGAAGTGGTGGCCGGTATTCGCACAGTCCGCAAGCAAAAGCAGATTGCGCAGAAAGAAGCACTTGCGCTGAACGTTCAGGAGGCTCACGACAAGACTCTTGATTCGGTGATTGCGAAAATGGGTAATATTTCCGATATTACAGTTGTCGAAGAAAAGAATCCTGCTGCAGCTGCATTTATTGTTGGCAAAATTGAATATTCTATTCCCCTGGATGGAAAAGTCAATGTTGAAGAAGAAATTGCCAAGCTCAATAAAGACCTTGAATATTACACTAAATTCCTTGCCGGCGTAGAGAAAAAACTTGCAAATGAACGTTTCGTTGCAAATGCTCCCGAAGCAGTGGTGGCAATTGAAAGAAAGAAGAAATCTGATGCCGAAGAGAAACTTGCAACCATTCGGGCGTCTCTTGCCTCTTTAGGAAAATAAGATACTTTATTAAAGTATCCCGGAACATAAATATTTGAACATAAATATTTATCATATAGAAAAAGCTGACACTCTGTTTCGAGAGCGTCAGCTTTTTCTATATGAGCCACTGAAGTCTTAATTTACTTTTGAGTCAAGTAATGATATTTTGAGTCAGGTAATAGGCTTTTGAATCAAGTAATAAATTAGGTTCAGAGAGCCAGCATTTCGTTTTGTGCCGCAAGGTCGTCGAGGTATCTTGCCCGATCTTCTTCAATCATGCGGTCGAACTCCAACGAGTAATCTGCAATTACCTCAGGATTGCGTCGCCAGTTTTCTCCAAAACGGGCACCTATCCATTTGCGCTCCAGTTCTGCATACTTATCAAAAGCTTCACTGAATCTTCGTTCCATTTCTTCTATGGTTGCTGATTCCATAACAGATTGTAAATCAGAACGAGTCATTGGTAAACCTGCAATGTCAACCCATTCCTCAGCTTTGGCGCCTTCATCTTTCTTAGGAAAGCCCAAATCGCCGATTCTAATCGACAGATATTTATATATTGCCAATTGATACATGTGTCTTGAGCGTTCCAATGATGCACGTGTGAATTTCATTCCGCGGTATCGAAGGTAGCGGTCGTCATCGGCCTGCCGAGTCAACAGATGATCAATTACATCAATCGCCGTAAGCATATTTTCAACAGTTAGCGGGCTGAGAACGTCAAATATTATTCTATCGTGCAGAGGAAGTTTACGTTTCAATCTCCGGTCGCGGGTGGGCCATTTCTGTTCATCACGAAGCAGTCCGCAACTGCGCAGCATTACTCCCGGCACCACAACCGTAGCCCCTTTCTCATCACCGAAAAGATAACTGAATGGGAATTGAGAAGAGTCGGGATGTGTCTTATGTTGCCCCATTAAAAGAGAAAAAGCTCCGATTTTAGCACCCAACATCAGATAGGAGTCAGAACTTGTCTTAACTCCTCGTTCCAGTATTCCCCAATGCACGGGTCCTAATTTATACATGTGGTTGCTCTGGTTTGTGCCGCTGCCTGCATTCATGAAAGAGGTCTGGCACCCTATGAGCAGTGATGATTTATGCATGCTTACAGTATATGGCCCGGCAAAAAGGGCGCACGCCTCGCCGTTTTCCATCGAGCAGTTTGCAAAAAACAAAGAGTCGTGTGCTGTAAATCCGTTTGACAGCATTGAGCCTTGCCCCACATAGCAATTGCGCAGAATCACCCCGGCATCCACAGATCCATCTTCAATGATAAAGTTTTCGGCATCGACTCCACTTCCCACAAAAGTAAAACTGCGTCCCGCAGCGGTATTGTTTACAATTGAACCGTTGCGAAGATTACGGGCACCAATTATGCGGACGTCGGGATCAATACTTACATTAACGATAGAACCGCATCCCTCCACCAAAGAGCCGGCACCAATGCGATGAAGCGGCGCGCGTTTCTCTATCTTCTGTTCAACCAGCGGTTTAAGGTGTCTTTCGTTCCATTTGGGCGCACGGGCCATCAGCAATGCCAACTGCGCACTGAGCCCCGGGAAAATGGTTACGGGGCGTGAACCGGTTTCGTCAAGAACCGATACTTCCGTGCCTACTCCGCACAGAGCCTCAGGCTCAAAATCAATCTTGCCGGTATTGATTATTTTTGCTCCCGGCTCAATAAGACAATTGCGGATATGAGATCCTATATTTCTGATTACAGCATTGTCTCCGACAACACAATTTTCCAATCGTGCATTTTCAATCCGGCTCCCTTCCGAGCTGTCAAGACGACCAACTGAAACAGCCCCGACAAACTCAACATTTCGGATATTGTTAAGATCGGTTGCATCGCACAGGCGTATGGCACTCCAATCCTGTGAGTGGCATCCGTTATTTTCAAGTTTTCTACGCTCCCACCATTCCAACGGACGGCGTTTCGTAGATTTTTCGTTCAGGTTTTCCATAATGTTCCCTTATTCCATCTTATTTTTCTTAATTTTCTATGATCTCACTTTCTATGTCGGCGTCTTCTATCTCCGGACCTCCGTCTTCATCATATTTCTGATAAAGAAAGTCATTATAAGGAAAGCGCATGGTGTGAATCTCTTTTGCCTTCTGATAGAGCAAGTCCTTAAGTTCATCAATATTTATTTTTTCTTTTGCCGAGATAAAGACGCAATTATTATCCATACGGCTCATCCAGGTGTTTCTGAAATCATCGAGCGATAAATTTTCCCTCTTCAACGGTGTAAGGTCGTCTGCATCTTTGGGTGTATAGGTGAAGGCATCTATTTTATTGAATACCATTATCATCGGCTTGTCGGAGGCTCCGCACACATCTGCGAGAGTCTTGTTTACCACTTCGATTTGCTCTTCGAAGTTCGGATGGCTCACATCAACCACATGCACCAAAATGTCGGCTTCCCTAACCTCGTCGAGAGTTGATTTAAACGAATCCACAAGGTGGGACGGAAGCTTACGGATAAACCCGACGGTATCAGAAAGTAAGAAAGGAAGATTTTCTATAACCACCTTTCGGACAGTGGTGTCGAGCGTTGCAAATAATTTATTTTCTGCAAAAACGTCGCTTTTGCTAAGTAAATTCATCAACGTTGATTTACCCACATTCGTGTAGCCCACAAGAGCCACACGTGTAAGCTTACCTCTATTTTTACGCTGCACAACTTTCTGCTTGTCGATAGCCACGAGTTCATCTTTGAGTCGTGAGATTTTATCAAGGATTATACGACGGTCTGTTTCAATCTGAGTTTCACCGGGTCCGCGCATACCGATACCTCCCCGTTGCCTTTCAAGGTGAGTCCACATTCGGGTGAGTCGGGGAAGCAGATATTGATATTGGGCAAGTTCAACTTGGGTGCGTGCAGTGGCGGTCTGGGCGCGCTTGGCAAAAATATCAAGGATAAGACTGGTACGGTCAAGAATCTTTACTTTCAATTCTTTTTCAATATTGGCAACCTGCTTTGAAGTAAGTTCGTCATCAAATATTACAAGTCCGATTTCATTCTCCTCCACATAATCGCGAATTTCTTCGAGTTTGCCTGTGCCAACGTATGTGCGCGGATTGGGATAATCCAGTTTCTGGGTGAAGCGTGCCACCGGTTCGGCTCCGGCGGTTTCGGCAAGAAATGCGAGTTCTTCAAGATATTCGGAGGTCTTTGTTTCACTTTGCAGGCGTGTGGACAAACCCACAAGCACTGTTTTTTCGTTTTGCTCTTTGTTAATTATATTGTCTTCTATCATAATTCAATACTTTAACTTCGCGGAGAAGAATGGCGGTTATACATGAAATGGGAACGCATGCGCTCCCATTTCTAAAACAATCTTGAACGGATTTTTATTTTTTTACTTTGTTATAACGTGCATTGAGACCTTCCACAACCTCATCTGTTATGTCAAGAGCCGGATTGATATAGAGAGTGGCTGCCTTGAAGAAGATTGCGTCATAACCGCGCGTCTTGTTGTAAGACTCAATGAAAGCATTTATTGAGTCATTTATTGTCTTTTGGGCTTGTTCTGCGGCTTGAGCAAGGTTGCCCTGAAGATTCTGCATGCTGCGTTGAGCTTCAGTTTGCATATTTGCCATCTTCCGCTCATCACTTTTGTAGGATTCTTCGGTCATATAACCGTTGTTCTGCATCTTGTTTTGAACAGTGGCTGCAAAATTTTTAATTTTGTTTTCGTGCTGCTTCATCTGGCTCTCGGCATTATTCTGCATGCGAAGCATTTCTTCATTATAATCTTTTGCCAGATTGTAGCGGCTCAGAACTGTGTCGAGATCTACATAGCGATAATTCGGAAGAGTGGCTGTTGTCTTTTCTGACTTGGCTTTGGGGGCTTCCTTTTTCTCTGTTTTGTTGTCAATGCCGCAAGAACTGATTGCTGAACTTGCTGCGAGCAGAAGGGCTATGCCGGCGACACTTACGTAAGATCTTTTCATTTTATGATGTTATGTTTTTTCAGTTTTTTGGGCGTTTGGGAGCATGTTGGCAGTGATGACGGCCTTCTCCACGTTTGCCTCCCAGACAAACATAAAGCAAAAGTAATGATAATCCTAAAATTATCGTAACTAAGAGCGTTAATTTCACTTTTTTTAATATTTAACCTGTTTATTTTGACTTTGAAGTCATTTTAACAACTTGGTTAAGCTTGTCTGATTTATCCAGCTATGCAACCGAGTTACAAATTTAATGATTTTTTTTACATTTGATATAGTTTTCTGCGAATAATTTGTTAATTTTGAGGAATCACCACCCGCAGTTAAATCCTTATTTTCTTTAAAAGAGGAAATTTTTGTATTTATGAGGATGGTTCGGAGATTGTGGATAATGATGCTAATGTATTATATCTTAAAATTTTAAATATGGAAGTAAAAGACCTTAAGCCAGAATTGATCTGGAAATGCTTTGATGAAGTAACCAAAGTGCCTCGTCCATCGTGCCATGAGGAACAGATCCGTGAGTTTTTACTTAAATTTGCGGCCGACCATAACATTGAAGCCAAAACTGATAAAGTTGGCAATGTTGTGATGAAGCGTCCTGCAACTCCCGGTTATGAGAATGCTCCGGTTGTTGTGCTTCAAGCTCACATGGATATGGTGGCAGAGAAGAATAATGACGTTAAACATGATTTCTTGAAAGATCCCATCGAAACCTATGTTGACGGCGATTGGGTGAAGGCTCGCGGCACAACACTGGGTGCTGATAACGGCATTGGCGTGGCTGCTGCTATGGCTGCTATGATTGATCCTGAGCTGGTTCATGGTCCTCTCGAAGCTCTTTATACTATAAATGAAGAAATTGGTCTTGAAGGTGCTGAAAATCTCGGCAAGGATATGATCACCGGTTCCATTCTTATAAATATGGACTCTGAAGACGATGGTGAAATTTTCGTGGGTTGCGCCGGCGGAATTGACACTACAGCCGATTTTACATATCATCGCAGTTTCACGCCCGAGAATTTTGTTTACATGCGTGTCTCGGTAAGCGGTCTTCTTGGCGGCCACTCCGGTTCTGATATACATCTGGGGCGTGCCAACGCAAACAAAGTGATTGCTCGTTTCATTTGGGAATGTTCTCAGAAATGGGATATTACAGTTTGTGAAATTGAAGGTGGCAACCTCAGAAATGCAATTCCGCGTGAAGCCCATGCAGTGTTCGGGGTGCATAGCGATCATCATGAAGAACTTAAACGCTATCTGAAAAAATATCACGCTGAAATTCTTAATGAGTACGAGGGTATCGAGCCTTCGATGTCGCTGAATGTGGAAAGCTGTGAACGTCCGCAGTATTGCATCGACTCCACAACATCTATCGCGCTGATTCGCGCCATTTACTCAGCTCCTCACGGTGTCTTCTCAATGAGCCATGATATTGAAGGCCTGGTGGAAACTTCCACTAACCTCGCTGCAGTAAAAATGATTGATGATAATATCGTTCGCATCACCACTTCACAGCGTTCTTCGGTTGAAAGCCGTAAGAACGATATCGCAGGCCAGGTTGAGGCTCACTTCCAGCTCGCCGGTGCGAAAGTGACACACAGTGACGGCTATCCCGGTTGGGCTCCTAATATGAAGTCGCCGATCATGAAGATCTCTGCCGATGCTTATGAAGAATTATTCGGTGTGCGTCCTGCTATAAAAGCCATCCATGCAGGTCTCGAATGTGGTTTGTTCCTTACAAAGCATCCTAATCTCGACATGGTAAGCTTTGGTCCTACTATGACCGGAGTTCACTCACCTGATGAAAAATTGCTTATTCCTACAGTCGAGAAGTTCTGGAAGCACCTCTCCCGTACTCTTGAAAAAGTGGCGAAGTCATGAAATTTTCCGCAATCTTGCTCCTGCCCGCTATGATGTGGGCAGGGGTTGCTTGCGGTCAAGGAGAGACTGTAGAAACTGTTAAAACAGTTGATGAAAATTCATTATCTGTTGTTGATGCCGCTAATCACCCTGAGGAATCGGTTTTAACAGAGAGTGAGGCGGCCGAATTGGTGGGAGTTGTGCTTAATTCACCGAAAGTAGCTCCCGAAAAAGTAAAGTCTGAGTCTTTTGAAGGATTTGCCCAACGACCGGCCGATGATGAAAAAACAAGGTATTCATCACTTTCTGAGGCCGATTATAAGCTTGTGGCTAAAGAACTTGGCGTGGAGGTTGCGGCAATTAAGGCTGTGGTTGAAATTGAAGCGGGGAAATCTTTGCATGGTTTCTATGCTCCCGGCGTCCCGGTCATTAACTTTGATGCCTCTATGTATCGCACATACGCTTCCAAAGTCTCTGACAAATCAGGTTTCAAAAATATGAAAGTCCCTGACGGCCTTTCCGGGGTGGCCCTAAAAGAGTGGACCCAGCTTGTAAATGCTTGTAAAAAGAATGGACAAGGGGGCCTTATGGGTACATTTTGGGGAATGTTTCAGATCGGAGGCTTTAATTACAAGCAATGCGGGTGTTCTTCCGTAACAGAGTTTGTTAAGCTCATGTCTGATTCGGAGTTCGCGCAACTTGAGCTTTTTGCGAAATTTATTTCAAATTCCGGAATGGTTAAAGACCTGCGCAGCAAAAACTGGGCCGCTTTTGCAAGGAAATATAACGGCACAAGCTATGCTCGACGTGGTTATCACACCCGTATGGCGGCAGCCTACAGCAGATATAAATCAAAAAAATGAATACAATGAAAATCACTGATTTAAAGCCAACGCTCGTTTGGAGCATCTTTGATGAAATTACAAAAGTTCCCCGTCCCACTCATCATCTTGACAAAATGAAGACCTTTCTCGTGGACTGGGCAAAACGTCATAATGTTGAGGTACACACTGATAAGGTGGGTAACGTAATGATGCGTGTACCGGCCACACCCGGCCATGAAAATGCTCCCGGCGTAATTTTGCAAGGACATCAGGACATGGTGGCAGAAAAACGCCCCGATGTTAACCATGATTTTTACAATGATCCCATTGAGACAATTGTGGATGGCGAGTGGGTGCGCGCAAACGGTACAACCCTTGGAGCCGACAACGGTATGGGTTGTGCGGCAGCGATGGCGGCTTTAATAGATCCTGACATTGTGCATGGACCGCTTGAAGCATTACTTACTGTTGATGAAGAGCAAGGTTTGATCGGAGCAAACGGACTCGAACCCGGTTTTGTTACAGGAACAATACTTCTGAATCTGGATTCGGAGGAAATGGGGTCGCTGGTTATTGGTTGTGCCGGTGGAAAGGTGACAAATATTTCTATTCCGCTGACAATGCAGCCTGCTCCCGACGGAGTGTTCTTTGAAGTTGTACTTACCGGACTCAAAGGTGGACACTCAGGTATGGAAATAAATCTCGGACGCGCGAACGCCAATCAGCAGCTTGCACGTTTCCTTTGGGAAGCAGACCGTAGAACTCCTCTTGAATTGTCGTTCATTGAAGGTGGTGGTCTTGCAAATGCAATTCCTCGGGATGCTAAAGCTGTGGTATGCGTGGCTCGTGAAGATGCAGAAGCTTTTGCACAGTTTGCATCAGATTTTTATAAAACTATCCACGCTGAATTCAATGCAGCCGAAAATCCTGATTTCAAGTTTGAAGTGAAGGCGTGTGAACCTCGCAAGGAAATTATTGAGTCGCAGCTTGCTCACAATATAATTGCGTCGATATTCGCATGTCCTAACGGTGTTCAGCGCATGTCGGATGCTATACCCGGTTTGGTTGAAACTTCCGATAATTTAGCTTCGGTAAACATTCTTGAAAACAAAACCATGCAGATCGTTGTGCATCAACGCTCTTCAATAGATTCAAGACGTGATGAAATTGCCGACAGGATTTCTGCACTATTTGAAATGATTGGTGCCGAAGTAACTTTCGATGATGCATACGTAGGTTGGGAACCGAACACCGAATCAAAAGTGCTGAAAGTTGCCGAAGAAAGTTATCATAAACTTTTCGGTAAATATCCTAAGGTAGAAGCACTTCATGCCGGATTGGAGTGTGGACTCTTCTTGGAAAAAATGCCCAACCTTGACATGGTTAGCTTTGGCCCGACACTGAAAGATATTCACTCTCCGGGTGAAAAAGCAAATATAGAAAGTGTGAAAGAGTTCTATGAACTTCTTGCTGAAATCTTAAAGAAACTTGCCGAATAATTTTTAGGCTTTAGGCTTTAGGTGGTGTAGGGACGTGATTCTTCACGTCCGGGACGACGCAGGGTAATGGGGTCTGCCCGGACGTGAAGAATCACGTCCCTACTGCTTGTGTCGACCACCCAACGCCTAAAGCCCAACACCCAAGGCCTAAAACCTAAAACCTAAAGCCTAACGCCTCCTACCACCCCATATTTGAACTTTCAACTGACTTTGCGTGAACTTTAAAGCGATATTCAGCATTATAATTTTAAATTGAAGTTATTTAAATTTTTTTAAGAATATCATTCACTAATTACTCCTTAGAAATTAGCTGTGACTAATTTTCGAGGCTTTATTGAATGGACGTGTAATTGACCTTTAAATCATTTAAATAATTTCTAAAAGTTCCGGTTATTCCCAATTTCGAGAGAAGTTAATTAAAACCACGCATTGTAATTTAACTAATGACGTGTTGTTATTGGTGTTTAACCTAAATTTATAAAGCTGTAAAAACTAAAATATGTTTGACTATATTTCAATAGGCGTATTTATAGACGGAGGCTATTATGCGAAGATTAACAGAGCCTTAAAAGCGCAAGACAGGTCTATTATAAGGGTTCGGTCGTTGTTCGAATATATATCCTCCGAACTTGCCATGCAGGAAGGTGTGAATATATCTGACTGTCAAATTACAGAAGCTCATTATTTTCGCGGGCGTTTCCGAGTTAAGGAAGCATACGACAAACACTTGTTATATAACGAAAGAAAGTTTGAGGATTCACTTATCGAGAACGATGTTGTATTTCACTATAAGCATCTTCGCGAAGTTGAGAGAGACGGCACAACTGAAGTGCTGGAAAAGGGTGTTGACGTGTGGTTCGCACTCGAGGCATACGAGTTGGCAACTTTCCGCCATTTTGATTATGTTGTACTCATCACCGGCGATGCCGACCACCAGATGCTGGTTAGAAAACTGAAGGCTTTAAAGATAAAAACAATTCTTTTGACCTGGAATCTTACTGACGTTGACAACACATCAAATATGTTACGAGATGAAGCCGGTCAACACTGGGAATTATCCTTAATCATCGAGAATAATCCTCAGCTCAAAAAAATGCTTCTCTATAAACTTCGGGAACCGGCATTAACGCCGTTGGGAGATAATTTCTGAAATCCGTTGCTTATTAATATAAAGATCTAAGAAAACAGCAGGTATAAATAGAGAAATAAACTTTTTCTAAAGTTCGCACCTCTAATTTTATATTTACACCTCTAAGATTATATTTTTAGAATCTGAGTGAAATCAATTTATTGAAATGCGTGGTTATCAATGCAGGCTGATTGAAAAATTGAAAGTAACCCAATTAATAATATACTTGTCTTGAAGAAAATAAGATTAGACACAATTTCTTGGGTTTTAAAGACAAGTTTAAGGAAACCAATAACTTAAATTAATTTATTATGAAAAAGTCATTCACATTATTAAAAAAGCTGATTGTCGCCTCATTCCTTTTAGTTATCGTGGCTGCATGTGGAACCAAACTTCCTACAGATAGCGAAGTGGCTCAGAAGATAGATGCTAAAGAATCTTTATCTGAAGCAGATTATACCACAATGATCGATTATTGCGGTAAATATGCCGAGGAAGCACAAAAATATTACGACATCATTAATGCGCAGCCCAATGACTCAACAGCTGAATATATAAAGGCAGCTGATGATTTGGCAACTCTATATGGAAACTACGCATATCTTGATGCTTTCCGTCAGACTCTTAATAACAGTGAAGTCAGCCAGCTTGGTAAGGAGAATGAGAAAAAGGTTAATGAGTATGCCAAGTATCAGGCTTTCCCATTGCCCGGTGGCGAGGCTGCAAATCTTCAAAATCCTAACGTTGTCGGTGATATAGAAAATATGCCCTCACCATCTGTTTCCGACTCAACAGGGGTTATTTCCGCCGGTGATGGCGAAGCGGTAGATATGCAAGTAAAGTAATTGGAAATTAAAAAGAATCTGTATAAATTCAAAACCAATTTGAAATCTATGTTGATTTTAATTGCGGAATCTAAAACTATGACCTCCTGTGACACTCTTGTATCACAGGAGTCATTTTATAAACATGAACCCCGATTCGAAAAATTTGCAGATCAAATTATTGGATCGTTATCTGATTTAGTCGTGAACTCACTGGCAACCCGAGTGGGAATCAGTATCCCTCTTGCCCGTAAATTCCGGCAGATGATATACGAATTTCAAGACAAGGGAGTAGGAGAGAGGGCCATTAATGCCTATACAGGGGTCGTTTTCAAGTCGCTCGACTTTATGACACTCGATCGGGATGCTCAGGAAAAGTGTTTTCGAGATGTTAAGATAGTGTCTTCGCTTTACGGGTTGCTGAACGCAGATGATTATATCAAACCTTATCGAACAGAATTCAAATCGAAAATTTCCCCGGAAGGAAATTCTCTTAACATATTCTATCGCTCGCTCAACACCGAGGCTATATGCACATTCTTAAAAAATAATTCCATTACAGAAGTGCTCAATCTTTTGCCCGGTGATGCAGAAAAAAGCATTGACTGCAAAGCTATCAGCGAATATGCGAAAGTATATAAAGCTGATTTTAAACAGATACGCGGAACTGAATACAGAACTCCCGATGCCGGTAAACTTAAACGCCTCCGCGGCGAACTCCTTCGCACTATTATGACAGAGCAATTTGAATCAGTAGATCAGCTAAGGTATATAGAAACAACTAATATAATGGCGGTACCCAACGTTGAAAAAAACGATATTATAACATTTATCACAGATTAGACCCTGTCCAATAAATAATGTGACACCCCGATCCATTTTCAAAAAGATAACGCCGGGGCGATATATCCGGGGGGTAGATGGCGGAATGCACAAGGGCCCATTAAATCAGTGATAAAATTCAGCTCATAATTCAAGAGAAAAGACAGATGACTCGGCCAAAAAGATGGGGCCAAAAGGTGATAATTTGTGTTTTTAATAAAATTTTTATACTTTTGCAATTAAATATTCGTTAATATAGGGAGTGGACAATAGAAAAATGTAGCAAACGTCCCTCATTAAGTTTTAAATGCTTGTCATATTAAGTAGTTAGCCGATGGGCTATTGGTAATGTTTAATTAGCTGTCTGCTAATATGAGTTGATAAAATCGGTATATTGGGAAGTCTTCCTTGATTTCTTCAGCATACATTTATCGGATATTCATAGGCAGCCACTAATTAAATACCGACATCGTCTTATTTAAAGCTTTAGTCGAATATTAATCAAGCTCATCTTAATTATCGTAATGCATATAATTAAGATTGGCTTTTGAAGAACTTACAAAAATAACTAACCTGAAAATATGTGTGGAATAGTTGGTTATCTCGGAGATGGTAACGTATATGAAATCCTCATTAAAGGATTGCATCGTCTTGAATATAGAGGATACGACAGTGCGGGAGTCGCACTCGTGGGCAACGATGGAAAACTTAATGTTTTTAAAACTAAAGGAAAAGTAAGTAATCTTGAAGCCTTCTGCGCTGATAAAAATCTTGAATCCAAAGCCGGTATAGCCCATACAAGGTGGGCAACTCATGGCGAACCATCAGACAAGAACGCACATCCCCATTTTTCAGAAGATGGAAAAATAGCAATTGTCCATAACGGAACAATTGAAAACTATAAAGTGCTGAAAGATGCTCTTGAGCAGCATGGCTGTAAGTTTCATTCGGAAACCGACACTGAAGTTCTGGCTCAACTTATAGAGTATATACGTGTCACCAACAACTGTTCGCTTCTTTCGGCCGTGCGCCAAGCGCTTCATCAGGTGGTGGGCGCCTATGCTATTGCAGTGGTGGAAAAAGATAACCCCGACACCATTATCGCCGCCCGTCAGTCAAGTCCTTTGGTTATAGGTATCGGTGACGGCGAATTCTTCCTTGCTTCCGATGCCACCCCATTTGTTGAATACACCAAAGATTGTGTATATCTGAAAGATGGCGAGATTGCCGTTTTACGCCGCGGCGAGCCCCTGAAGATTACAAACCTTGATAATCAAGAAGCAGAAATCGATGTAACCACGCTTGAGCTTTCTATCTCTCAATTAGAAAAAGGTGGCTATTCTCATTTCATGCTCAAGGAGATATTCGAACAGCCTTCAACTCTTCGCGATTGTATAAGAGGACGTGTAGTTGCCGACGGTACACACATAAATATCAATGGCATTAATGACAATAAAGAGCATTTCCTGAAGGCAAAGAGAATAGTAATAGTGGCCTGTGGAACCTCTTGGCACGCCGGCTTGCTCGGTAAATACCTGATTCAGGATATGTGCCGGATTCCGGTGGTGGTAGAATACGCCAGTGAATTCAGATATTCAAATCCTGTTATTACTTCTGATGATGTGGTAATTGCCATTTCTCAAAGTGGAGAAACTGCCGACACTCTTGCTGCGATACAGATAGCAAAAAAAGCCGGTGCGTTCGTATTCGGTATCAGCAACGTGGTGGGCAGTTCGATTCCGAGAGAAACCTATGCAGGATGCTACATTCACGTAGGCCCCGAAATTGGGGTTGCCTCTACCAAGGCATTCACTGGGCAGGTTATGGTTTTGACACTTCTCTCTCTTGCCATTGCGCAGTTGCGCGGCACGATGGCCGAAAAAGAAATCTCATCGTTGGGTAAACATATTCTGAAAATTCCTTCCTATGTGGAAAAAGTGCTCAAACTAAACGATCAGATTGAGCGTCTGTCATTGATTTATACCTATGCACGCAACTTCCTCTATCTTGGTCGAGGCTATAGTTATCCGGTTGCATTGGAAGGTGCTTTGAAACTGAAGGAAATTTCCTATATCCATGCAGAGGGATATCCCGCTGCCGAAATGAAGCATGGTCCCATTGCTCTTATTGACCAAGAAATGCCCACAGTCATAATTGCCCCTCGCGACCACCTGTATGAAAAAATCGTAAGCAACGTTCAGCAGGTAAAAGCCCGCGGAGGAAATATAATTGCCATTGTAAACGAGGGCGACAACGTGATCAGTAAGATTGCCGACCACGTGCTTGAAGTTCCTGAAATGCCGGAATGTCTCACTCCGATCATTACATCTGTGCCTCTCCAGCTGCTGTCATACTATATTGCAGTCAATAAAGGGAAGGATGTAGATATGCCTCGGAATCTTGCCAAATCGGTAACGGTGGAATAACAACGGCAAAATTTGCAGGAAAAAATGTTACATCAGGCCGAATCTATTAAATTGTTGAAAAGTTGATAGATAAGGATGACGAATAAAAAAAGATATAAAAATTTGAATATTTTTTTAGCGAAATATTTGCACTGTTCGAAATTTTGTTATATCTTTGCACTCGAAATTCGCTAAGAGCTTAAACAAAGCGAATTTTAAAAGCCTCTTTAGCTCAGTTGGCCAGAGCACGTGATTTGTAATCTCGGGGTCGTTGGTTCGAATCCGACAAGAGGCTCTCCTAAGGGTGGTTACCAGAGTGGCCAAATGGGGCAGACTGTAAATCTGCTGGCTTACGCCTTCGGTGGTTCGAATCCATCACCACCCACACAACATTCTGCGGAAGTAGCTCAGTTGGTAGAGCATTAGCCTTCCAAGCTAAGGGTCGCGAGTTCGAACCTCGTCTTCCGCTCCAGAATGCCTATGTAGCTCAGGGGTAGAGCACTTCCTTGGTAAGGAAGAGGTCGCGGGTTCAAATCCCGCCATCGGCTCCAGTCTCTCTTCTCGAGAAACAGGAAATTAAATAAAACAATATAATAGCACAAGACTATGGCTAAAGAAAAATTCGAAAGAACCAAACCGCATGTGAACATCGGTACCATCGGTCACGTGGACCACGGTAAGACCACTCTTACTGCTGCTATCACTAAGGTGCTCGCAGAAAAAGGTCTCTCCGAGCTTCGTTCATTCGATTCAATCGACAACGCTCCTGAAGAAAAAGAGCGTGGTATTACAATTAATACTGCTCACGTTGAGTATCAAACTGCAAATCGTCACTACGCTCACGTTGACTGCCCGGGACACGCTGACTATGTAAAGAACATGGTTACCGGTGCTGCTCAGATGGACGGTGCAATTATCGTAGTTGCTGCAACTGACGGTCCTATGCCTCAGACTCGCGAGCACATCCTTCTCGCTCGTCAGGTAAACGTTCCTCGTCTGGTTGTTTTCATGAACAAGTGCGACCAAGTTGACGACGAAGAAATGCTTGAACTCGTTGAAATGGATATGCGCGACCTTCTTTCTCAGTATGAGTATGATGGCGACAACACTCCCGTTATCCGCGGTTCTGCTCTTGGTGCTCTCGAAGGTGAAGCTCAATGGGTTGACAAAGTCCTCGAACTTATGGACGCTGTTGACAACTGGATTCCCCTTCCTCCCCGTGATGTTGATAAACCCTTCCTTATGCCTGTTGAAGACGTATTCTCAATCACCGGTCGTGGTACAGTTGCTACCGGTCGTATCGAAGCAGGTCGCGTAAAGGTTGGTGATGAAGTTCAGATCCTCGGTCTTGGCGCAGACAAGAAGTCAGTTGTTACCGGTGTGGAAATGTTCCGCAAGCTCCTCGATGAAGGTGAAGCTGGTGATAACGTAGGTCTCCTCCTCCGTGGTATCGACAAGAACGAAGTTAAACGTGGTATGGTTATCTGCCACCCCGGACAGGTTAAACCTCACGATCACTTCAAGGCTCAGGTTTATATCCTTAAGAAAGAAGAAGGTGGTCGTCACACTCCGTTCCACAACAAATATCGTCCTCAGTTCTACATCCGTACACTCGACGTAACCGGTGAAATCACTCTTCCCGAAGGCGTTGAAATGGTAATGCCCGGTGACAACGTTGAAATCGACGTTAAGCTCATTACTCCGGTTGCTATGGATCAGGGTCTTCGTTTCGCAATCCGCGAAGGTGGCCGTACAGTAGGTTCTGGTCAGATCACATCTGTAATCGACGATTAATTCGTTAGAATACGAAATTTCAAAATAAAAAGGGAGCGTTCAGCTCAAGAATGCTCCCTTAACTACGGGAATAGCTCAGTTGGTAGAGCACCGGTCTCCAAAACCGGGTGTCGAGAGTTCGAGTCTTTCTTCCCGTGCCAATTTTAAGGAAAATGAAATTATTTAAGGATATTAAGGAGAGTTATGACGAGTTAGTCTATAAAGTCTCCTGGCCATCTCAGAAAGCCTTAATCAACAGCTCTGTGCTGGTATTGATAGCTTCCATCATATTAGCTGTTTTTATCTGGGTTGTAGATCAGGTTTTCTCTAAGCTGATGGAGTTAATTTACAGTATCAATTTTTAAACCTTCTAACGAGGATTTCAATGGCTGAAGCTGGAAATAAGAAGAGTTGGTATGTATTACGTGCCATCTCCGGAAAGGAAGCCAAGGTCAAGGAGGTTCTTGATGCAGCAATCAAGAATACAGATCTTGGACTCTATGTAGAACAGGTATTGATTCCCACGCAGAAGATTTATACCACACGCAATGGCAAGAAAGTGGTGAAGGAACGTAACCTTTATCCCGGTTATGTGTTTGTTGAGGCAGACCTGACGGGTGAAGTTATTTACGAGCTCCGAAACACGACTAATGTCATTGATTTTTTGCGCGGTCGTGCCAAGAACTCTGATCCCATGGCATTGCGCGAAAGTGAGGTGAAAAGGATGCTGGGTACTGCCGATGATATGATGCAACCCGATGTTGAGACGGTTGATTCATACATGGTTGGCGAACCTGTAAAGGTAACATTCGGGCCGTTCTCCGGTTTTTCGGGTGTTATCAAAGAAGTTAACTCGGACAGAAAGAAAATCAAGGTGGAGGTCAAGATTTTTGGTCGCCCCACTGATTTGGAGCTGGAAAATTCCCAGGTCGAAAGAGAATAGGAAATTTGTTGTTACGCTTATTTTCAATTTAAATTCGGCAAGAAACAATCAATTTAACAAAGTAGAACAATGGCAAAAGAAATTGCTGGACAGATCAAATTGCAGATTAAAGGTGGTGCGGCAAACCCGTCACCTCCGGTAGGTCCCGCGCTGGGTTCCAAGGGTATCAATATCATGGAATTTTGCAAGCAATTCAATGCCCGTACCCAAGACAAAGCCGGTAAGATTCTTCCTGTAGTTATCACATACTACACAGATAAGAGCTTTGACTTCGTTGTCAAGACTCCGCCGGTTGCAGTTCAACTTAAAGAAGTTGCAAAACTTAAGAGTGGTTCTGCACAGCCTAACCGTAAAAAGGTTGCTGAGATTTCTTGGGATCAGGTTAAGACAATTGCTGAGGACAAGATGCCCGATTTGAACTGTTTTACTTTAGGATCTGCAATGCGTATGGTTGCAGGCACAGCAAGAAGCATGGGTATAACCGTGAAAGGGGACTTCCCTGAAAACATCTAAAAATCTTTGAAAAATGGGAAAACTGACAAAAAATCAAAAGTTGGCTTTATCGAAGATTGAACCCGGGAAGTCTTATACACTCAAAGAGGCCGCTGATAAGGTCAAAGAAGCATCTTTCGAAAAATTCGACGCTTCTTTTGATATTGATGTTCGCCTCGGCGTAGACCCTCGTAAAGCCGACCAGATGGTGCGTGGCGTTGTTTCGCTTCCCCACGGTACAGGTAAGGAGGTTAAAGTTCTCGTATTGTGCAATCCCGATGCTGAAGCCGCTGCCAAGGAAGCCGGTGCTGATTATGTTGGTCTTGATGAATACATTCAGAAGATCAAAGAGGGTTGGACAGATGTTGATGTGATCATCACTCAGCCTTCTGTTATGGGTAAGCTTGGTCCTTTGGGCCGTATCCTCGGTCCTCGCGGATTGATGCCTAACCCCAAGAGTGGCACTGTAACTATGGATGTAGCCAAAGCAGTGAAAGAGGTAAAACAGGGTAAGATCGACTTTAAGGTTGACAAGACCGGTATCGTTCACGCCTCTATCGGCAAAGTTTCGTTCTCAGCCGAGAACATGGCCGACAACGCTAAGGAATTCATCAACACGCTTATCAAGCTTAAACCCGCCACTTCGAAAGGCACATATATCAAGAGCATTTATCTTTCAAGCACGATGGGACCCGGCGTGAAGGTCGAGCCTAAGTCGGTTGCTGAGTAATTTTAAATCTGATTAGAAAATGAAAAAGGAAGATAAAGCAATTGTTATCGCCAATATAGGCGAGGAGCTGGCTAAATATAGCTGCGTATATCTCACTCAGACCTCCGGTCTCAATGCTGAAAAGACAAGTCAGCTTCGTCGCGCTTGTTTCGGTGCTGAAGTTAAAATGCTTTGTGTGAAGAATACTCTTCTCAAGAAAGCAATGGAGGCAAGTGAAATCGACTATTCCGGTCTTTATGACCTCCTTCACGGTGAAACCACTCTGCTTCTCAGCAACGTTGGTAATGCACCTGCAAAACTTATCAAGAAGTTCCGCGATAAGAAGGAAACCCTTCCTATGCTGAAGGGAGCTTATGTCGAAGAATCAGTATACGTTGGTGAGGAATCTTTGGAAGTCCTCGCAAACATCAAGAGCAAAAACGAACTTATCGCAGATGTTGTGGCTCTGTTGCAATCGCCTGCTAAGAACGTTATCAGCTCACTTCAGTCAGGTGCCAACAAGCTTCATGGCATCCTCGAGACTCTTTCCAAACGTGAAGCATAATCCAAGTTTAAAAAAATTAAAAAATACATACAAAAATGGCAGATTTGAAAGCATTTGCAGAACAGCTTGTTAACCTTACAGTTAAAGAAGTTAACGAACTCGCAGAGATCCTTAAGAATGAGTACGGCATCGAGCCCGCAGCAGCCGCTGTTGCTGTTGCAGCAGGTCCCGCAGCTGGCGCTCCCGCTGCTGAAGAGAAAACTGAATTTGACGTTATTCTTAAGGCTCCCGGTGCAAGCAAACTTGCTGTTGTTAAGCTCGTTAAAGAACTTACAGGCCTTGGCCTTAAAGAAGCTAAAGAACTCGTTGACGGTGCTCCCAGCACTATCAAGGAAGCTCTTCCCAAAGCTGATGCTGAGGGCTTGAAGAAACAGCTCGAAGAAGCTGGTGCTGAAGTTGAGCTCAAATAAGAATCACTTCTAACCCTAAATAGGTTAAGAGCGCAGATCTTTGCGTTCTTAACCTTTTTATCTATATTTTTCTCTTCTCTATCTTCGATAATCTTTTTTCCTCTCCTCTGTCTTATCCATGCATTTTCATGGGAAAAGATATACTCTTATTCGTGAAGTGAACCTTGCAGGGTGGAACAAACTTTAAGAGAGTTGCCCGAGACTTTTTATGTTTCTTTAAGATTCATTGACAGTTTCAGGCACGTTTTATGTGTCTTTACGTTTGCTTAATATAATTGACACATTACTTTTGCATTTCAGGTTTCCTTTATTCCTGGATTGCGCTTTATTCAGCCCATAGAAACTTAAAATACACCAAATGTCAGCAAATTTAATCGAAAAGCCTCGCGTTAATTTCGCGTCGATAAAGAATCCGCTGCCTTTTCCTGACTTCCTCGAAGTTCAGTTGAAATCGTTCCGCGACTTCTTGCAGCTCGATACTCCACCGGAACAGCGCAAAAATCAAGGTTTGTACAAGGTGTTTGCAGAGAATTTCCCTATTGCAGACACCCGCAATAACTTTGTGCTGGAGTTTCTCGACTATTATATCGACCCGCCGAGATATTCCATTGAGGAATGTCTGAAGCGCGGTTTAACTTATAGTGTGCCCTTGAAGGCTAAGTTGAAACTCTATTGTACTGATCCCGACCACGTGGATTTTGAGACTATAATTCAAGACGTTTACCTTGGCCCGATTCCTTACATGACAGATCAGGGCACCTTTATCATTAATGGTGCCGAGCGAGTTGTTGTCTCTCAATTGCATCGTTCTCCCGGTGTGTTCTTTGGGAACAGTGTCCATGCCAATGGCACTAAACTCTATTCTGCCCGTATCATTCCGTTCCGCGGCAGCTGGATTGAGTTCGCTACTGACATCAACAATGTCATGTATGCTTACATTGATCGTAAAAAGAAATTACCGGTAACCACACTGTTGCGTGCCATCGGCTTTGAATCGGATAAGGAAATCATTCAGATTTTCGACCTTGCCGAAGAAATCAAAGTTAATAAAACCAACCTGCTGAAGGTTAGGGGTCGTAAACTCGTGGGTCGTGTGATGCACACCAATATCGAGGATTTTGTTGATCCCGACACCGGCGAGGTTACCACAATTGAGAGAAATGATCTTGTTGTGGAACGCGGACAGGAAATTACCGACGATAATATTGATGCCATTCTTGAAAGTGGTGTTAAATCTATTCTTCTTGAAAAAGAAAATGTCAGCGCTGTTGATTACAGCATCATTTTCAATACACTTCAGAAGGACCCCTCCAACTCCGAGCAGGAAGCGGTGACACATATCTATCGTCAGCTCAGAAACGCAGATCCACCGGATGCTGCTTCTGCTCGCGAGGTTATTCAGAGTCTTTTCTTCTCTGAAAAGAGATATGACCTTGGTGAAGTGGGCCGTTACCGCATCAATAAGAAACTCGGCCTCTCCACACCAATGGATGTAAAGGTTCTTACTCGCGAAGATATAATTTCGATTATCCGTTACCTTATCGAACTTATCAACGCAAAGAACGATGTGGACGATATCGACCACCTCAGCAATCGTCGTGTGCGCACGGTTGGTGAGCAGTTGTATAACCAATTCGGTGTGGGTCTTGCCCGTATTTCTCGTTCTATTCGTGAGAAAATGAACGTTCGTGATAACGAAGTGTTCAAGCCTATTGATCTTATCAATGCGAAGACCATTTCTGCCGTGATCAACACGTTCTTCGGCACAAATGCACTTTCGCAGTTCATGGACCAGACCAATCCTCTGGCTGAAATCACACACAAGCGTCGTATGTCGGCTCTTGGTCCCGGTGGTCTTTCTCGTGAACGTGCCGGATTCGAGGTGCGTGACGTGCATTACACCCACTATGGTCGTCTCTGTCCTATCGAGACCCCTGAAGGTCCGAACATCGGTCTTATTTCTTCACTCTGCGTTTACGCTAAAATCAATAATCTCGGCTTCATCGAAACGCCTTATCGCAAAGTTGAGAATGGTGTTGTTGATTTGAACAATGAAGATGTGGTATATCTTACCGCCGAGGTTGAAGAGGGCCAGATGATTGCACAGGGTAATGCCCCTGTCAACGATGACGGTTCTTTTGTGAACGCACGTGTGAAAGCTCGTCTGGATGCAGACTTCCCGATTGTGGCTCCGACAGAATTGAGCCTCATGGATGTTGCCCCGATTCAAATTGCTTCTGTGGCTGCGTCTTTGATTCCGTTCCTTGAACACGACGATGCTAACCGTGCGTTGATGGGATCTAACATGATGCGCCAGGCTGTGCCTCTGTTGCGTAGCGAAGCTCCTATTGTTGGTACCGGTATCGAAGGTCAGCTGATACGTGACTCAAGAACTCAGATCATGGCTGAAGGCCCCGGTGTGATTGAATATGTAGACGCAACTGTGATTCGTATCCGTTACGATCGCACCGAAGATGAAGAATTCGTACAGTTCGAATCGGCTGTAAAGGAATATAAAATTCCCAAATTCAGAAGAACCAACCAAAACACAACTATTGACCTGCGTCCTATCTGCAACAAAGGTCAGCGCGTAAATAAAGGTGATATCCTCACTGAGGGATATTCTACTGAAAAGGGAGAACTTGCATTGGGACGTAACCTTAAGGTTGCATTCATGCCCTGGAAGGGTTATAACTACGAGGATGCAATCGTGCTCAATGAGAGAATGGTTCGTGAAGACATTCTTACATCTGTTCACGTTGACGAATATACACTCGACGTGCGCGAAACCAAACGCGGTATGGAGGAACTTACTTCCGACATCCCGAATGTGAGTGAGGATGCAACCAAGGATCTTGACGATCGCGGTATAATTCGCGTCGGGGCATACGTTGTGCCGGGTGATATCATGATTGGTAAGATTACCCCGAAGGGTGAATCTGATCCTACCCCCGAAGAGAAACTTCTTCGTGCAATCTTCGGTGATCGCGCCGGTGACGTAAAAGATGCCTCACTGAAAGCTTCTCCTTCGTTGAAGGGTGTCGTAATCGGAACGAGCCTCTTTGCCAAGGCCGTTAAGAAAAAAGGCACAAAGGGTGGCTCGAATCTTGTTCCCGAGGAACTTGAACTCGAATATAAGAACCGTCAGGACAAACTCAGAGATGAGATGGTCAAAAAGATGCGTACGCTTCTCAAAGGCCAGGTTTCTGAAGGTGTGAAAGACTTCATTGGTGCTGACGTAATTGCCAAGGGCCGTTCATTCGATAATGTAGATTTCGGAGCTATCGATTACGAAATCGTGAATATCTCAAACTGGACTTCCGACGAACGCATCAATAAGATGGTTGGCGAGTTAATCACCAACTATATGAGAAAGTCTAAGGAAATCGACAGCGAACTTCGCAGAAAGAAACTTGACATAACAATCGGCGATGAGCTCCCTTCGGGCATTATGCAGATGGCAAAAGTTTACATTGCCAAGAAGCGTAAGATTGGTGTCGGTGATAAGATGGCAGGTCGCCACGGTAATAAAGGTATTGTATCGCGCGTGGTGCGACAGGAAGATATGCCGTTCCTTGAAGATGGAACTCCCGTAGATATCGTTCTTAACCCTCTGGGTGTGCCTTCGCGTATGAACCTTGGCCAGATTTTCGAAACAGTTCTGGGATGGGCCGGTCGCGAATTGGGAGAGAAATTCTCTACTCCGATCTTCGATGGTGCATCACTCGACGACCTCAATGAATGGACAGATAAGGCCGGTCTGCCGCGCTATGGCAAGACATATCTGTATGATGGTGGCACAGGCGACCGCTTCGACCAGCCCGCTACAGTCGGTGTGATTTACATGCTTAAGCTCGGCCACATGGTTGAAGACAAGATGCACGCCCGTTCCATCGGTCCTTACTCTCTTATTACTCAGCAGCCTCTCGGTGGTAAGGCTCAATTCGGTGGTCAGCGTTTCGGAGAAATGGAGGTTTGGGCGCTCGAAGCTTTCGGTGCCGCTCATATTCTTCAGGAAATCCTCACCATCAAATCTGACGACGTTGTGGGCCGTAGCAAGGCATACGAAGCTATCGTGAAGGGTGATCCCATGCCTAATCCCGGTATTCCCGAATCTCTCAATGTGCTTCTCCATGAGCTTCGCGGCTTAGGACTCAGCATTTCTCTCGACTAATTCAAATTCAGCTAATCCTCCCGGGCGGAAGGCAATCTGCTTGCTGCCCGGAGTAATCAGGAATCAAATATATGGCTTTTAGAAAAGATAATAAAATTAAAAGCAATTTTACGAAGATCACTATCGGACTCGCTTCCCCCGAAGAAATCAAGGAGAAGTCGAGTGGTGAAGTGCTCAAACCGGAGACTATCAACTATCGCACATACAAACCCGAGCGTGATGGTCTTTTCTGCGAGAAAATCTTCGGTCCCGTAAAAGACTATGAATGTCATTGCGGAAAATATAAGCGTATTCGCTACAAAGGTATTGTCTGCGATCGTTGCGGTGTCGAGGTGACAGAAAAGAAAGTGCGCCGTGAACGCATGGGGCATATCGAACTCGTGGTGCCTGTGGCTCATATCTGGTATTTCCGCTCACTCCCCAACAAGATTGGTTATCTTCTCGGAATCCCTTCCAAGAAGCTTGAGGATATCATTTACTACGAGCGCTATGTTGTTATCAATCCCGGTAACGTAGAGGCTGAACTCGAACCCGGGAAAGGCCCGCGTCCGGTTGAGAAACTTGAGCTCCTAACCGAGGAACAATATATGAAAATCATTGATAGCCTTCCCGAGGGTAACGATCAGCTTGAGGATTCCGATCCCAACAAGTTTGTTGCCAAAATGGGAGCCGAGGCTATCTATGAACTTCTGCAGAATATTGACCTCGTGTCTTTGGCAGCCGAGCTTCGCACACGTGCCAACAATGACGGTTCTCAGCAAAGAAAAACCGAAGCGCTCAAACGCCTTCAGGTTGTAAATTCATTCATTGCTTCGGCCAACAGAAACAAGCCTGAATGGATGATACTTAAGGCTGTGCCTGTCATTCCCCCCGAATTGCGTCCTCTCGTGCCTCTCGACGGTGGCCGCTTCGCAACTTCCGACCTTAACGACCTCTACCGTCGTGTCATCATAAGAAACAACCGTCTGAAACGTCTTATCGAAATTCAGGCACCTGAAGTTATTCTTCGTAATGAAAAGCGTTTGCTTCAGGAAGCTGTCGATTCACTGCTCGACAACAGCCGCAAATCATCGGCCGTTAAGAGTGATGTGAACCGTCCGCTTAAGTCTCTGTCTGATTCTCTTAAAGGTAAGCAGGGTCGCTTCCGTCAGAATCTTCTCGGTAAGCGTGTGGACTATTCGGCACGTTCTGTAATCGTTGTCGGCCCCGAGCTCAAGATGCACGAATGTGGTATTCCTAAACTCATGGCTGCCGAACTTTACAAACCTTTCGTAATCAGAAAACTTATTGAGCGAGGTATTGTAAAAACCGTTAAGAGTGCTAAAAAGATAGTTGACCGTAAAGAGCCGGTAGTTTGGGATATTCTAGAGCACGTGATGAAAGGACATCCGGTGCTTCTGAACCGTGCCCCGACTCTGCACCGTCTTGGTATTCAGGCTTTCCAGCCCCGCATGATTGAAGGTAAGGCTATTCAGCTTCACCCGTTGGCTTGTACGGCATTCAACGCCGACTTCGACGGTGACCAGATGGCTGTCCACCTTCCGCTCAGCAACGAAGCAGTGTTGGAAGCTCAGATGCTTATGCTCGGTGCGCATAACATCTTGAACCCTGCCAATGGTGCGCCTATCACCGTGCCCTCTCAGGATATGGTTCTCGGTCTTTACTATATCACCAAGCTCCGTAAGGGTGACAAAGGTGAGGGAACAGTATTCTACGGTCCCGAGGAAGCCGAAATCGCATACAATGAGGGCAAGGTAACTCTTCACGCTCCTGTAACTATCCTTGTCGATGACATTGTGGATGGCAAGCCGGTGAAGGTTCTTAAAGAAAACACATCTGTCGGCAGAGTGCTGTTTAACCAGTATGTGCCGAAAGAAATCGGATATGTAAACGAGATTATTTCAAAGAAATCTCTGCGTGTCATCATCAGCAATGTCATCAAGACATGCGGTGTGACCCGTTCTGCACAATTCCTTGACGATATCAAGAACCTTGGTTATCGCATGGCATTCCGTGGAGGATTGAGCTTTAACCTCGGTGACGTCATTATTCCTGAGGAAAAAGCGCAATATGTTGCCGAAGGACATGCACAGGTTGAAGAGGTGCTCAATAACTTCGCAATGGGTTTCATCACCGGTAACGACCGTTACAACCAGGTGATAGATATCTGGACACATGTAAACGACCGTCTTGCCTCGACTCTTATGAAGCAAATGGAGGAAGACCAGCAGGGCTTCAACTCTGTTTACATGATGCTTGACTCGGGTGCCCGTGGTTCGCGCGACCAGATCCGTCAGCTTTCAGGTATGCGTGGTCTTATGGCCAAGCCTCAGAAAGCCGGTGCCGAAGGTGGTCAGATCATTGAAAACCCGATTCTTGCGAACTTCAAGGAAGGCCTCTCCGTGCTCGAGTACTTTATTTCTACTCACGGTGCTCGTAAAGGTCTTGCGGATACTGCGCTTAAGACTGCCGATGCCGGTTATCTTACCCGTCGTCTCGTTGACGTGGCTCACGATGTCATTATCAACGAAGAAGACTGCGGAACACTCCGTGGTCTGGTCTGCACCGAAATCAAGAACAATGAAGAGGTTGTTGCTTCACTGTCAGAGAGAATTCTCGGCCGCGTGTCGGTGCATGATGTGGTAGACCCCTTCAACCCCGAAGATATCATTGTGCATGCCGGTGAAGAAATCACTGAGGCTGCCGCCGAACGCATTGAAAAATCTCCTATCGAGTCGGTAGAAATCCGCTCGGTTCTGACATGCGAATCCAAGAAAGGTGTTTGTGCCAAGTGTTACGGTCGCAACCTTTCAACCCATCGCATGGTGCAGAAGGGTGAGGCTGTCGGTGTGATTGCAGCTCAGTCAATCGGTGAGCCCGGTACGCAGCTTACACTCCGTACGTTCCACGTCGGTGGTGTGGCCGGTAACGTTGCTGCGAAGAAAGATGTTACAACTCGTCATGATGGTCGCCTTGAGATTGATGAACTCAGAACTGTCAAAGACAAAGAGGGTGTTGACATCGTGGTTGGACGTATGGCTGAAATGCGCCTCGTTGAACCGAAATCGGGCATTGTGCTCATGACTGCCAATATCCCCTATGGTTCACGCCTGTATTGCAAGGATGGTCAGGTTGTGGAATCGGGCACTATGATTTGCGAATGGGACCCCTTCAACGCTGTTATCGTTACAGAAGAGGGTGGTTTTGTAAGATTCGAAAATGTGGAAGAAGGTGTTACATTCCGTGTGGAATCAGAAGAAGGTACCAACTTCCACGAAAAGATTATCATCGAATCCAAGGATCGTACAAAAGTTCCGTCCGCTCATCTATACAATTCCGAGAACGAACTGATCAGAACATATTCTCTCCCTGTGGGCGCTCACTTGCTCATCAATGAGGGTGAGGAGGTAACTCCGGGTCAGGTGATCGTGAAGATTCCGCGCGCCAACAACAGTGCGGGTGACATCACCGGTGGTCTTCCTCGAGTTACAGAGTTGTTCGAAGCTCGCAACCCGTCGAATCCTGCAGTGGTTTCTGAAATTGACGGTGAGGTTAAGATCGGTAAGATTAAACGTGGTAATCGTGAAATCAGTGTCACAAGCAAGCTCGGTCAGGAAAAGAAATATCTTGTTCCTCTCTCCAAGCAGATTCTCGTGCAGGAGAACGACTATGTACGTGCAGGTACGCCGCTTTCCGATGGTGCGATCACTCCCGAGGATATTCTTAATATCATGGGCCCGACTGCCGTTCAGGAATACATCGTTAACGAGGTTCAGGACGTTTACCGCATGCAGGGTGTGAAGATCAACGACAAGCACTTTGAAGTAATCGTTCGCCAGATGATGCGCAAAGTCAACATCATTGATCCGGGAGACACCAAGTTCCTCGAACAGCAGATTGTCGACAAGCGTGACTTTATGGATGAAAACGACAGCATCTGGGGTAAAAAATATATTCTTGATGCCGGCGACAGCACAACTTACCTTGCAGGCCAGATCATCACTCAGCGTAAGCTCCGTGACGAAAATTCGGCTCTGAAGCGTAAAGACTTGCGCACAATGACCGTGCGCGATGCAATGCCTGCCACATCTCGTCAGATTCTGCAAGGTATCACCCGTGCAGCTCTGCAGACTTCAAGCTTCATGTCGGCTGCTTCATTCCAGGAAACAACCAAAGTTCTCAACGAAGCTGCAATCAACGGTAAATCTGATAATCTCGAAGGTATGAAAGAAAACGTTATCTGCGGTCACCTTATTCCCGCCGGTACCGGTCTTCGTGAATACCAGAAGCTCGTAGTTGCAAACAAAGATGAGCTGGCTGCTTTGCAGATAACTGATGTGCCTGATGACATCATTGAAGTCGAGGCCGGAGAAATTAATCCGGTCGGTGCATAATCAGTAACGTATTATAAACCAATAAAAAACTGCCGCACATTTGTGCGGCAGTTTTTTATTGTGGCTGTGTCAATTGTGATTAGATTGACAGTTGTTGCATGCTGCAACGTTGCAGATATATTGTTTTTAGCGTTTAAATTTATATTTTTGCAGACAAATCGTGGTAAATATCATCAGGATATTGTTAATAAAATGTAAAATAGGGTAGAGGTCTTTATTTTGGATATAATTAATTCAAAGCCCGCGCCGGAATAATCCCCGAGATTATACCGGGAGACATCAACAAACAATTAATTAATAACTTAATATATGTCACAGACTCATCATTACAAAGGTCTAACAGAGGCAGAAGTTGCTGCCAGCAGACAACAGCATGGAGTGAATATACTTACTCCGGCTGATAAAGTTTCTTTGTGGCGCCGTTTTTTAGAAAAATTCGGCGACCCGCTCATTATTATTCTTTTAATTGCCGGAGCTCTTTCCATTGCCATTTCATGCTATGAATTCTGGGGATTAGGGAAAGATGCCGGGGTATTTATAGAACCTGTAGGTATTTTCATTGCTATTTTGCTTGCTACGGGCCTTGCATTTATATTCGAACTTAAAGCTGATAAGGAATTCGCTCTGCTTAATCAAGTCAACGATGATGAATCGGTGCAGGTAATCCGAGAGGGAAACGTTACAACTATTCCCCGTAAAGATGTTGTGGTGGGCGACATAGTGTTGCTTAATACCGGTGAAGAAGTGCCCGCTGATGGTGAATTGCTCGAAGCCGTGTTATTGAACATCGACGAATCAACTCTTACCGGAGAACCAATCTGCCATAAAACAACTATTGTTGAAGACTTCGATCCCGACGCCACATTCCCTTCCAATCATGCCATGAGAGGCACGAAAGTCATGGAAGGTCACGGAGTGATGAAGGTGCTTGCAGTTGGTGACAATACTGAAAATGGAAAAGTGTTTCAGGCTGCCCAGATCGACAACAGCGTTAAGACACCCCTAAACGAACAGCTTGACGGACTCGGTGACTTAATCACCAAAATATCATACGTTTTTGCTGCAGCTATTGTCATCGGCCGAATCATAATGTACTTTATCGGCATGGAATTCGATTGGATAGACTTCTTGGCTTATCTGCTTCAGACACTTATGATTGCTGTGACGCTGGTGGTTGTTGCAGTGCCTGAAGGTCTACCGATGGCGGTTACTCTTTCACTGGCCTATTCGATGCGCAGAATGCTCAAGACAAATAATCTTGTCAGAAAAATGCATGCCTGCGAAACGATGGGTGCCACTACCGTGATTTGTACCGATAAGACCGGAACGCTCACTCAGAATCAGATGACCATTTACGAAACCAATTTCTATGGTAATCCCGATAATGACGTTCTCATCGAAGGCATTGCCGTGAATTCTACGGCACAACTTGATTTTTCAGGTGAAAAGCCAAGTGTTCTCGGTAATCCTACTGAGGGTGCTCTGCTACTTTGGCTTCATAAGCGTGGCATAAATTATCTTGACGTTAAGGAAAAGACCACAAGAGTAGAGGAACTTCCATTCTCGACGGAAAGAAAATATATGGCTACCGTGGTAAAATCGGCCTCCGGAAAAACCATTCTATATGTGAAAGGTGCACCCGAAATTATCTTCGGTATGTGTAAGAACACAGCGGGGGTTACCAAAAAAGAAATAGATGCACAGCTTCTTGAATACCAGAACCAGGCCATGCGCACACTCGGATTTGCTTATCAGGAGTTGAAGCAGGGCGATAAAACCATCTCTGACGGTAAGGTTGTGGCCGATAACCTTACATTCCTTGGTATAGTTGCCATATCCGATCCGGTGCGGGCAGATGTGCCGGATGCGGTTAACGAAGTGCTTCACGCAGGTATAAAAGTTAAAATTGTAACAGGCGACACTCCCGGAACGGCTAAAGAAATCGGACGCCAGATAGGGTTGTGGGATGACAAGGTTGACACCGACAAGAATATCATAACAGGCGTTGAGTTTGCTGAACTCAGTGATGAGGAATTAAAGAATCGCGTAGGAGAGATAAAAATTATTGCCCGCGCGCGTCCCATGGATAAAAAACGTCTTGTCGAGGCTCTGCAAGCCAACAATGAAGTTGTGGCTGTTACCGGTGACGGAACAAACGATGCTCCTGCCTTGAAGGCAGCTCATGTGGGTCTTTCAATGGGCGATGGCACGTCGGTGGCTAAAGAAGCTTCAGATATCACAATTGTTGACAATTCGTTCTCTTCAATAGGACGTGCCGTGATGTGGGGCCGTTCGCTTTTCCAAAATATTCAACGGTTCATTCTCTTCCAGATGACTGTCAATGTGGCCGCTTGCTTCATTGTGCTTGCCGGTGCATTTATGGGTACCGAATCGCCCCTTACCGTCACGCAGATGCTTTGGGTAAACCTCATAATGGACACATTTGCGGCCATGGCGCTCGCTTCGCTGCCTCCTTCCAAGTCGGTGATGAACGATAAGCCGCGATCTCGGGAAGCTTTCATAATTAATCGCCCGATGTGGAATTCCATAATTGGGGTGGGTGGAATCTTCTTTGTCATTCTTCTCGTTCTTCTTTACATCTTCGAGCACTATGATGTGACAAGCATGTTGAATATTTTCAGCTTCAATCCGCAACCGGCCGTCGACGCTTTGAATCCCTCTTTGACTCCGGTGGAATTATCTCTCTTCTTTACAATTTTCGTATTCCTCCAATTCTGGAACATGTTCAATGCGCGTGCATTTGAAACCGGCCGTTCAGCATTCCATTTCAAGGGTTGCAGCGGGTTCTTGCTGATTGCACTCATCATCCTTCTGGGCCAGATTCTGATTGTAACTGTCGGTGGTAACTTCTTCAATGTGGTGCCTCTTTCTGTTACTGATTGGGCAATAATAATTGGTGCCACTTCTTTCGTGCTTTGGTTCGGAGAAATTGGAAGACTCTTCTCTAAGAAGTAACAACAGTCTAATTCTATGGTGAAATAACGGTTTTATTCACCATTTTTGAATCGCTTATTGCGAAATTACCGTGAATAAGAAATAGTCGTAAACTGCCTTAATTAATTATACTTCATAATCGTTCTTTGCCGGAAACGCAAAATACGATTGTGAAGTATGATTTATTTCTGAGTTATAGCTGTTCATCACACGGATATGTAGTCCTTGGAAATTAGCTATGACTTGTTTTCGAGTATTTTTTTGAATGATTTTGGAATCGCGAACAAAGAGATTAGTTGGCTCAACGGCTGATTAACAATTTTAGAGCATGAAAGAACGGCAATAAGCATAGCAACTGACAACTACTTCAAAATAAACTGATTTCGAATACATTCTTAAGAAGTTACTTAAGAGCATTAAATTTATACGGATTCTAAGAAAAAATAATTGAATAATGGTAGAAAGCCAAAATACACTTGATAATTATTTTCAAATTCTAAGGGAATTTTTAGCATCGCTCACAGGTCTTGATATCACCGACGGGTGGATCTCAACTCTTCTTTTTATCGGTGTCCTTTTGATTTCAGTAGCCGCTTATTATCTGACAATCGGATTTTTAAGATTGGTGGCAATCATAGTTGAAAAAACTGAAACTGATTGGGATGACGACCTTATAAACGCCCCATTGCTTCGGGGAATTTCTCTCTTATCACCGGCGGTTGTGGCCGAATGGCTGTTGCCACACTGCTTTGTAAGGCTCGGAGGATTCTATTCAGTGATTCACCTGATAGCGTCATTCTATATAGTGGCAGTCGCAGTCTATGCACTTAACACATTTCTCGACAATCTTTTATTTGCTTTCTCGCGACGCACGCGCTTCAAACCTTTTGCAGTAAAAGGTATATTCCAGATGGTAAAACTGATAATTATATCCATCGGAATAATTATCTGTATAAGCCTGCTCATCGGGAAATCTCCAATTGCCATAATCACGGCTTTAGGAGCATCTGCCGCAATTCTTATGTTAGTTTTTAAAGATACAATTATGGGGCTGGTGGCTTCCGTGCAGCTCACGGCAAATAAAATGCTGCATAAAGGAGATTGGATAGTTGTATCCAAGCACAATGCTAACGGAGAGGTCATCGACATTTCGCTCACCACAGTTAAGGTTCGCAACTGGGATAATTCTATAACTACAATCCCGCCATATTCATTAGTATCGGAATCTTTTCAGAATTTTCAGGCAATGCGCCGCTCCGGAGCAAGACGAGTGTGCCGTCCGGTTTATATTGATATTAACAGTGTGGGTTTTCTGACTGACGATAAATTAAAACAACTTGTCGGAGAGGGCTTTATTCCGGCCGACTCCGACAGTAAGATTAATCTCAGACTTTTCCGTGAATACATGGAAAGCTGGTTGGAAAACAATTCCCATGTGCGCAAAGATATGATTTATATGGTGCGCCAGCTCGAACCAACATCTTCCGGTTTGCCACTGGAATTTTACTTTTTCCTCAATGAAGTGAAGTGGAAAGAATTCGAGCATTTGCAATCCTCAGTGTTCGACCATATTTATGCCACTGCTCCGCTGTTCGGCCTTTCTATTTTTCAGACCCCGGCCGGGTCAGACATCAGAGACAGTGCCGTTCTCAAGGCGTTGGCGCATGATGATGCGGGCAAATGATTCCGGAAGTCGAACGTTATACAAATCAAATGCTTTGTCGAAAAGCGGAGCGATTTCTTCATCCTTCATTCCGGCAATGCCACAGCCGATTCTCGTTACATAGAACGTATTCTGGTCCCATTCCTCGGCAAGCCGTATAAACTCGTCAATATATGGCTTGATTGTTTCCGGTCCTCCCTGCATGGTGGGGATTGCATACGATTGACCCTGCAGTCCCACTCCTTGCCCCATGCGGGCTCCGAACCGTTTAACAGCTGTTCTCGCTGCCCCTCCAAGGTGCCGACCCTCAAGATTGCTGCCGAACACAAATATGTCATCCGGTTCGAGATCGGTGATCATCTCGGGTGTGAACTTTCGCGTGCCTAAGGCTCGCGTCACGTCAAGATCCGTTATTTTATTCATCATCAGATAATTCTGTTATATCTTTGCTGTTTTCTTTGCGACGCGGATTCGCCGGGAACCAGCCTTTCTTAACTCTTTCGCGTTGTTCACGGACTTCAAGAATACTCCAGAAGCAAGAAAATGAGGTCACTCCGAGTATAATTGAAATCGTGCCATGGGTCGAAATTGACAAAGCGAATGTCAAAATCCCTCCTGCCAAGAAAAGCCAATTGCTTTTTTGACCCAAATAGTATTCTCCCTTTATAACCAGAGGATGAAACACCCCGATGATAAGAAAAGTTAACAAACCTATAAGAATGCCTTCAAGATTGTTGGTGGCAATAAATTCTTGAATCGTATTCATATTTACTTATTTACTTATTTACTTATTTACTTAATAAACGTATACTTAAGCGATAACAAAACCTGCTGATTCCATCAAACCGGTTCGAACCCGATTTCCCTTATCAGACTTCGCGCTGCATCATGGTCATGGTTGCCGCTCACGGTTGCGGTCCCTTTTGAAAGGTCCACATACACATTCTCAACTCCCGGAACAGTTGATAGATTACGTTCCACCGAATTTTGGCAGTGAGGGCATGTCATTCCCTTGATACGATAAACCGTGATGTTATCTTCATCGGCCGCAACTAATTTAGAATTACGTTTAGGGATGAAGGCGATAACAAGAAGAATTAAAAGGATAGCCGAACATATTGTAGAGAACAAGGGCAGTTCATGGTGACAGGCCTCTTTAATCGAATCAATTGCAGGAATAAACAGAGTTCGGGGTAACAAATAGTCTATCATCAGACCGAACAGGATAGCACCGACTGATATTGAGGTCACATATAGAGCCGCTGTCCGTTTTCCCATTGTGCGCGAAATTACAGCCATAGATGCAAAATTCGCGGCAGGGCCGGCCATAAGAAGCACCAAGGCTGCCCCGGGAGAGAGTCCCTTCAGCATCAGCGACATTGCAATTGGTATCGAACCTGTGGCACAAACATACATCGGAACCGATATGACAAGCATGGCCAGCATGGCAATAAATGGATGTTCACCAAGTGCTATCAGAAAATCTTCCGGCACGAAGATCGTTATCAAAGCAGCAATTACAAGACCGGCAACGAGCCACTTGCCTATACTTTTAAGCAGCGTGTAAAACCCATAAACAAATGTATCTTTTACTTTTGCGGCAAATGTGGTCGGCTTTTCATCGTCAACTCCGGTGACTGCGCACGAGGTGCCGGCTTCACTCGAATTTTTCTTTTCATCCTTGCCCATCAGCCAGCCGCCACCAAGAGCGGTGACCAGAGCCGCTACCGGACGTATTATGGCAAAAGCCGGACCGAGCAGAGAATAAGTAGCGGCAATGCTGTCAACACCCGTCTGAGGTGTGGCTATGAGAAAAGAGGTGGTGGAAGCCTTCGATGCTCCGCCACGGTGCATGGCTACGGCAGTAGGCAAAACTCCGCATGAACACAAGGGGAGGGGAATACCGATCATAGCAGCCTTAAAAACCGATGAAAAATTGTTACCCGACAAATGGCGATTCATCAACGATGCGGGCACAAATGCATGCAGAATCCCGGCGATGAGAAGTCCCAATAGAATGTAAGGAGACATCTCATTCAATATATGTAACAGAGTATTCAAAATATCCATATTCATAATGTCGGTAAATTATATATTAACGTGCTTTAGATGAAAATATTATAAATTGACTTATCTCAATTAACCGATAGTCTCCTTATTTTCCCGGCATATTTAACTTTTTTATTTTTGAGGTGTCTAATATGTATATTGCGACTTACGGTTCATAGTTACCGCTGATTGACAGATGTGTGCCCTGTTCGCCTCATTTCTTGTTTGTTTATCGTCTGATTATCTATGTCGTAACTGAGCGCAATTGATTTATGCATAAATAAAAGCTTTATTGTAATAGTAATAAGAAAAGATTTTAAAAGAAAATATATAAAATGAAAAGAATGAATTTTACTCTTCGCATATTGATGGTTGTTCTGCTTGCCTTGGCAGTTGAACCTCACTTTGATTCTCAGATATTTGCCTCCACCCGTGTAAATACTTCGACAGGAATGTCAAGGCCGGGTGATAACGGAAAACCGAATAATCATCGCCCCGGTGGTCCCAATCGCCCTCAGGAGAGTCTGGATCGCCCCGGAAGTAATAATGGGGCAGGAAACAAACATTTTGATCGTAACCGTCGTGAAGCTGAAAAGTTGCTTCGAAAGGCCGACGAATATCAGCGCAAGGCCGATAGGTACAATTACGAAGCTAAAAAATGCCTTCGTGAAGCCGACCAATACAAGCTTGCTGCCCGGAGATATGCCGGCATGCGTGATTACCGTAATGCTCAAAAAGCCGACAGAAAGGCTCAGAATGCCATGAATAATTATTCTAAATATTCTCGGCGCGCCGCCGATGCAGCCCGCACAGCCTCGCAATATAGGCAGCAAGCTGCACGGATACTCAGATAAACACTCTTTAATCTCACATTAATCTCACATCTTGTATTATGGTTAGTTCTTTGAACCGCATATAAAAACGAGCATCATGAAACTGATTAATTTTTTGAGGGAGTGGGCTTTAATAATTGCCATTTTGGCGGGGGTATTAGGTTATTTCGTATATATCTGTATCCCTTTTGGTCCGGGTGTCCATACGGTCACATCTAAGGTTGTAGGTATTCTGCAACCTTTACTTATTTTTACAATGCTTTTTCTTACGTTTTGCCGTGTTGACCCGCGTGAGTTAAAATTGAAAAGCTGGCATGTATGGATTTTGCTGTTACAGACATTGTTTTTTACCGGTATCGGATGTGTGCTGATTGCATTGCCTCACAGTTCGATGAGAATCATACTGGAGGGTGCGATGTTGTGTCTTATTTGTCCGACGGCTACAGCCGGGGCGGTTATTACCGGAAAACTCGGAGGAAGTGTAAGTGAAATTACCACCTACACAATTCTTATAAATATCGTTGTAGCACTGCTGATTCCGGCTCTTATGCCTTTTGTGCATCCCAATCCCGATTTGAATGTATGGGAAGCGGGACTCAGAATACTCGCAAAGGTTTTTCCGCTGTTACTATTGCCGTTTATTTGTGCAATGGGATTCAGACGTTTTTTACCCGAGCTAACCAAGAGAATCGCCTCTCACCCCGACATTTCATTTTATCTTTGGGCCGTAGCTTTATCACTCGCTATTGCCATGACAACAAGAAGTATATGGCATTCATCTGTGGATATGACTACACAGCTTTGTCTGGTGGCAGTTTCATTTGTGTGCTGTTGCATGCAGTTTGCTTTGGGGCGTTGGATTGGTTCGCATTATGGTGATAAAGTTACACCCGGCCAATCATTTGGTCAGAAAAATACGGTTTTGGCAATTTGGATGGGATATACTTTCTTCACTCCGGTTACAGCGCTTGTCGGTGGCTTCTATAGCATTTGGCACAATGTGATCAATTCCTATCAGCTTCATGCACATCAGCATAAGGTTTCCAATCAGAATAAAAAGAATAATTCCGACAACGCTGATAAGCAGGACCTTTAATCCCGGGCCACGTAAATGGCGCGGTGACAATCATGTAAATTATTGTGCATTGGGTTGTAATGCAGAGGCTGCCTAACGTTGGATTTGACAAATAAAATATTTAATTTTGCAGATAAGTATTGAGATTCGGTTTTAACCCGGTCATTATGATTAGAAATCTCATTGCCGACTAATATTAAGTCTTTATAACATCAAAATGGTTCTCAACTGGATATGGATTGCCTTTTTTGTCATAGCATTTCTTATGGCATTAGGGCGCACAATATTTTCGGGCGATCTGCAAGTATGGAGCGATATAATGAATGCATCGTTCGATCAGGCAGCTTTTGCTTTTGAAATTTCATTAGGTTTGACAGGAGTTCTGACTCTTTGGATGGGTATTATGAAAATCGGCGAAAGGGGAGGAGTGATTGAATGTTTTGGTAGGCTGATAGCCCCCTTTTTCTCGCGTCTTTTCCCGGGAATTCCCAAGGGGCATCCTGCAATGGGAGCGATTTTCATGAATATCTCTGCCAACATGCTCGGACTTGACAATGCGGCCACCCCAATGGGGCTGCGTGCAATGCAGGAGATGCAGACCCTTAATGACAATAAAGACACTGCCACCGATGCAATGATAATGTTTCTTGTCTTAAACAGTTCGGGTCTCTGTCTGCTGCCAATCAGCATAATGATGTATCGGGCGCAAGGCGGGGCCGCAAACCCAACCGATATTTTTATCCCTATCCTTGTTGCGACAGCTGTGGCCACTCTTGTTGGCTTAACCGCATTATGCATAAAACAAAAGATACGGATGGATGCCGTTCTTTTGTCTTGGCTTCTCGGCATTGCCTTGTTTGTGGGTGCGGTTACGTGGTTCTTCTCCCGTATGCCTGCCGATAAAGTTCAATTATACAGTACGTTCGGGGCAAATGTTACATTGTTTGCAGTCATTATTGCCTTTATAATATCCGGAGTAAGAAAAAAACTTAGAGTATACGACGTTTTCATTGAGGGTGCTAAAGATGGTTTCAAGACCGCGGTAATGATCATACCCTATCTTGTGGCCATTCTTGTTGCCATAGGAATGTTCCGCGCCTCGGGCGCACTCGATATTTTCACACACTGGGTGGAACAGGGAGTTGCATGGATGGGATTTGATACTCAGTGGGTTGGGGCACTGCCCACAATGCTGATGAAACCGTTGAGCGGCAGCGGAAGTTGCGCCATGATGCTCGATGTGATGAAGGCTAACGGGCCGGATGCATTTGTCAGTAAGCTTGCGGCTGCCGTGCGCGGTTCGACCGACACTACTTTTTATATTTTAGCCGTCTATTTTGGCTCGGTGGGTGTTTCACGAACACGTTATGCCGCCGGATATGCACTCCTGGCCGATATCACCGGGGCTGTCGCGGCCGTTGTCGTTGCCTACTTTTTCTTCACTTAGGCCTTTTCACGAATAAGTAGCTACGAATAATTAATGAACAGATAAAACGAAGTTGTTTTTGAGCATATTTTGCTGCGGAACGAAGGAGCATACTTTCGTATGCGACTGAATGACAAAGCAAAATATGCCAAAAAGAACGAGTTTTAGCGTTCAAGATATTCCTAACTACTTTGTTTAACATATATCGATTAATTATTCGTAGCTACTTAATAAAAACATTTACATATCACCATGAAATCAATCAGAGAATTATACCGTATCGGAACCGGGCCTTCATCATCACACACAATGGGCCCGCGCAAAGCTGCAGAAATGTTTTTGGCCCGGCATCCCGGTGCCAAAGGCTTTGAAGTAACTCTTTACGGCAGTCTTGCTGCAACCGGAAAGGGACACATGACGGATGTTGCTATCCATGATGTTCTGTCGAAGGCAAATGTTCCGGTTAACATAGTGTGGAAACCGGATGTGTTTCTGCCCCAGCATCCCAATGGAATGAAATTTGCCACACTCAATTCAGTAGGCTTTGTTGAAGATGAGTGGACCGTTTTCTCCGTAGGTGGTGGTGCATTGGAATATGAAGGTATGGTGCATGAGGGCAGAGGCGAGATCTACACCATGAACTCCATGACCGAAATAATGAACTACTGTGAGCGCACGGGTCACAGCTACTGGGAATATGTGGAGCATTGTGAAGGTCCGGAAATATATGACTATCTTAAAGAAGTTTGGGAAGCCATGAAAGCATCCGTAGAACGAGGAATTAATCGCGACGGGCGTCTGCCGGGTCCGTTAAACCTCAAGCGCAAGGCCCTGAACTATTATGTCAAGGCGGGAGGTTATAGAGATAATCTGAAAAGTCGGGGACTCGTGTTTGCATACGCGCTTGCTGTCAGTGAAGAGAACGCTTCCGGTGGGGTGATTGTAACCGCCCCGACATGCGGCTCAAGCGGTGTTGTGCCCGGGGTGCTGTATCATCTTTGGAAAAGTAGGAATTTTTCCGAACGTCAGATGCTGCATGCCCTCGCCACCGCCGGATTGGTGGGAAATATTGTTAAACACAATGCCTCCATTTCCGGTGCCGATGTCGGCTGTCAGGGAGAAGTGGGAGTCGCATGCGCTATGGCCGCTGCTGCTGCCAGCCAGCTTTTCGGCGGGAGTGCGGCCCAAATAGAATATGCTGCAGAAATGGGCCTCGAACATCATCTGGGCATGACTTGCGACCCCGTATGCGGGCTTGTGCAGATTCCTTGCATCGAGCGTAACGCCTATGCTGCCGCACGTGCTCTGGATGCCAATATTTATGCCAGTTTCACCGACGGGGTGCATCGTGTAAGTTTCGATAAACTTGTAAAAGTTATGAAAGAAACAGGGCACGACCTCCCCTCACTTTATAAAGAAACGGGAACCGGCGGACTTGCCAAAGATTACGAGCAAATGTAACAAAATGCCCGGGGCTACTGCCCCGGGCATTTTGTTACATCCTCTTTTATAGGTAAAAAATAGCCTTTTACGGGTGAAATATTCACATTTGCCCGATTTTGTTGTTGCTCATTTTATTTTCTTTTAACTTTGTCTTGGTTTGCCGGGTTCTTATCCTTAAATTCATAATAATGGCACATAATTTTAAAAGTCACAAACTATATCTTACCCTTTTTACTGTTCTGTTCGCAGGTATCAACGTTGACTTTTCAGTGGCAAAAGAAAACACGCAGGATACTATCACCATGCGCGATGTTATCGCTCTTCCTCTTACTCCCTCAGTTCACGACTGGACTTTCGCAGAATGTGTAGATTGGGCATCGGCCAATAATGTTGATATACGTCGCAATTTACTTGACATTCTTCAGGCTGAGCAAGATGCTCTGTCGGCCGACGATGCATGGCTGCCCACAGTAGGCTTCTCGACATCTCATAATTATGCCAATTATCCATTTCATGATAGCTCGCGGAATGGAAATACTTATTCCAGTTCATACGGTGTAAATGCCGCCTGGACAGCTTGGGAAGGAAATGTAAGAAAATATCGGCAGGCCAATGCCCGCAGAGTGCTGCAAAGATCTCATATTGAAGGAGAGGAATTGGAACGCGCACTCAAGCTGTCTATTTTGCAAGGATATATGAATATCCTCTATGCCCGTGAGGCAGTGGAAATTGCCAGACAGACACTCGAAGTCAGCGAATCGCAGGCCCACCGAGCTCAAAGACTCACTGAATCCGGCAGGTCCTCGCGCGTGGACTATGCGCAGATAGAAAGTCAGAAAGCCCAGGATGCTTATAATCTTGTTCAGGCTCAAAACAATCTTGAATCATCGAGGCTTGCACTGCGAAATATCCTTCAGCTTGGTTTGGGGTATGACTTTGACATATCATCTGTGAATTTCCCTGATTCGGATGTTTTGGCTGCGGTGCCTTCCAAGGAAGATACCTATTCATTGGCAATGGCTTGGTTGCCATCGTTCAAGAGCAACGAGATTACTCGTGAAATTCTGGCTGATGAAGTGAAGATTGCCAAGGCCGGATATCTTCCTACGATAAGTGTGAACGGTGGTTTAGGCACCGGATATACAACCGGGGGTGCAAGCTGGGCATCCCAGATGGGGCGTAGTTTCGGCCCGAACATCGGATTGTCTCTCAGTGTACCCATATTTGACGGAAATGCCACTAAAAGAGCAGTCGCAAAAGCTAAACTCTCTGAATTGGAATACGATTTGAACAAGAGAACCTTGATAGACGAACTGACTCAGATCATCGACGGTCTTTATATAGATGCCTCGAATGCACAGGCCGGTTACAAAGCGGGACTCTCAAGACTCGAAGCGGCGTCGCTTACCAACGAGCTCACCACACGTCAATTTGAACTGGGGCTTGTCAATCCGTTGGAATTGCTGACTGCTCATAATAATTATATCAATGCCAGGTTGGAGGTGCTACAATGCAAATACACGGCTATTCTGGCTTTGAAAACAATTCAGTTTTATTGCGACGGTACAATTACGATGCCTGAAGGTGGATAGGTGTGTAAATTAAAACTATGTGATTATGGAAAAAATCAATTGAAACTATGAAAATAAAGTCTTTATATTTTGCTCCTGTATTAGTGCTTGCCCTTTCGGCCTGTTCGGAGAAAAGCAGTGTCGAACTCGAGACATATACAGTTGCGTCCACGTCAATGTCGGAGGTGGTGACAGCCACAGGCACAATGGAGTCGGTTACATCTGTTGATGTCGGTACGCAGGTGACCGGTATTATTGATAAATTATATGTTGATTATAACGATATTGTAAAAAAAGGGCAATTAATAGCCGAAATAGACAAAACTGTTTTGAACAGTGAGCTTGAAAGTGCAAATGCCTCGTTGCAGAGTGCTCAAGCCACTTATCAATATACCAAAACAAATTACGAAAGAGATAAGGCTCTTCACAACGAGAAACTTATTTCCGACTACGAGTTTCAGACTTCGCAGAAAGATTATGAAGTTGCGAAAATGAACTTCGAAAAGATGAAAGCCGACCGCGTGAAGGCAGCCACAAATCTAAACTATGCGCAGATATATGCCCCGATAGATGGTATTGTTGTTTCGCGCGAGGTGGAAGTAGGCCAGACCGTAGTTTCGAGCATGAATGTCGCCAATCTGTATGTTATCGCCGATCTTGACCACATGCAGGTGGTGGGAAATGTTGACGAAGCCGATATAGGTCAGGTTAAAGTGGGCCAACACGTTTCGTTCACCGTTGATGCCTATCCCGAAGATACGTTTGAGGGAACCGTGCAGCAAGTGCGTATTTCTCCGACAACAACCAATAATGTCGTGACATACGAGGTGATTGTCAGCACGCAGAATCCCGATCATAAATTGCTGCCCGGTATGACCGCCAACCTTTCAATCTATACGATTGAACTTGATAATATAATAGCTGTGCCTCTCAAAGCCCTGAAATTCAGCCCTGCCCAGGCTGAAGATGAAAAAGGTTCCCTCCCCAAGCCGCAACCTCTGAAAAATGAAGTGAAGAATTCCGTGTGGGTTCTCAGAGACAATAAGCTGGTGCAGGTGGAAGTGCAACTCGGAATGGCAAACAGTGTATATCAGCAGATTCTTTCAGGCTTGAAAACGGGAGATAAGGTAGCTCTTCAGTATAATGAAAATGCGGGAGAGAAAAATAACTCCAATACCACTGAGAATCCCTTTATGCCAAAACGACCGGGTTCCAAAAGAGAGGGGAAATAGTAAATTCTTCCACACGCAGTCCATTAAGACAATGAAGTCGTTTAAACGACTTCACGTTCTGTTCACGCAATTCTAAATTTAGATGTCGAAGGAAATTATCAAAATAGAAAACTTGAAACGCTATTTTAAAGTCGGAGAGGAAACTGTCAAAGCTCTCCGAGGCGTCTCGTTCACAATCTACGAAGGAGAATTCGTAACAATAATGGGAACTTCGGGATCGGGAAAATCGACTCTGCTAAACACTTTGGGATGTCTTGACACACCGACCTCGGGGCAGTACTACCTTGACGGCATCCCTGTAAAGGGCATGGGTAAAAACGAGCGTGCCCGGATTCGAAACAGAAAAATAGGTTTCATTTTCCAAAATTATAATCTTCTTCCCAAAACCACAGCTCTTGAAAATGTGGAACTTCCTCTTCTGTATAACTCTTCGGTGAGTGCAAAAGAGAGAGCGGAAAGAGCGGAACGCTGCCTGCGTGAAGTGGGATTGGGTGAAAGATTATATCACAAAAGCAACCAGATGTCGGGTGGACAGCAGCAACGTGTTGCCATTGCCCGTGCCCTTGTGAACAATCCGGTGATTATTCTCGCCGATGAAGCAACCGGAAATCTCGATACACGCACCTCTTTCTCCATTCTCACTCTTTTTCAGAGGCTTCACCGTGAAGGAAAAACAATTATATTCGTTACGCACAATCCGGAGCTTTCACTATATTCTTCAAGAAACATTACATTGCGCGATGGCCGCATAGTCAGCGATGAATATAACCATGACATTCAGTCGGCCGAGGAAGTTTATAGAAATCTTCCCGTCGAGAATGACTGATAAATAGTGCTGATAGGAAATTATAAATCGTCCTCGTGTATTGGCAAAAACACTGTGATGATTATAGATATCTCATTAGCTTATACTTTAAAAGCTGCTTATGAATTTTCAAAATTTATTTAAAATAGCAATTAAGGCTCTTGGAAATAATAAGATGCGTTGTTTTCTTACGATGCTCGGTGTTATTATTGGCGTTGGAGCCGTAATTGCGATGCTTGCAATCGGGCAAGGTTCGAAAAACTCGATTAAAGAGCAGATTTCGGAGATGGGTAGTAACATGATTATGATTATGCCCGGCGCGGAACGTCGCGGAGGTGTAAGACAAAGCAGCGAAGACATGCAGACTCTTAAACCTGCCGACTATGAAGCAATTGTTAATCAGGCTTCCGGAATCGCTTACAGTACACCCACCGTTTCATCATCCGGCCAGTGGGTGTATGGTAATAATAACTATCCTTCGCAGGCACAAGGAGTGAATACTGAATTTCTCAAGATCCGCCAGCGTAACGTGGCCGAAGGAGAAATGTTTACGGAAAACGATGTCAAGACGGCTGCCAAGGTTTGCGTATTAGGTAAAACCCTTGTTAACAATCTTTTTCCCGATGGTTCCGACCCTATCGGGAAAGTGGTAAGATTCGGGTCAATCCCTCTCACTGTGATTGGGGTGCTCGATGAAAAGGGATACAACACAATGGGGCAGGACCAGGACGACCTTGCGCTGGTGCCTTATACAACCGTAATGAAGCGAATGTTGGCCATAGATTATCTTCAGGGCATCACTCTTTCGGCTGAGAATGAAGATCAGACAGAAATGTTGATTGATGAAATTTCCGATATTTTACGCACCAGTCATAAGCTTAGGGATGGGGAAGCAGATAATTTTTCAATACGCTCGATGAAGGAGCTTGCTGAAATGATTTCTTCCACTTCTTCAATGATGACTGTTCTTCTGGCTGCGGTGGCCGGCATTTCCCTGTTGGTCGGCGGTATCGGAATTATGAATATCATGATTGTGAGCGTCACCGAGCGCACACGCGAGATTGGCTTGAGAATGAGTATCGGTGCCACAGGTCGCGATATTATGACTCAATTCCTTATCGAAGCTATCATTATTTCCGTAACTGGGGGAATTATCGGTATTCTCTTGGGTGCGCTCGCCACGTGGATGATTAAAATCTTTGTAAACTGGCCTGTGCAGATTGACCCGGGTTCAGTTATTCTTTCGTTCGTGGTTTGCACAATTATCGGTATTATTTTTGGATTCTATCCGGCAGCAAAGGCATCAAATCTTGATCCGATTGAAGCTATAAGATATGAATAAAAATCGATCTTCTAACAAGTCTGGAGCGGTAACAGTAATACTGTTATCGTTCCTGTTATTTTATTTCCCCTCGGTTGTCAATTTGTTTTCATATCATAAGGGGCCTCCGGGAAGAGACATTGTTAATTTGCTGCTTTCCACAGTATATACATTGATTTTCTGTCTCAACTATTTTTTGATTATTCCCAAATCACTTTTCGGAAATGGCAAAAAATATTGGTTTTATGGGTGGAATGTTATCTTTGTAATCGCAGGTCTGCTTATTATTCCAATTTGGCTTGAAATAAGAGGAAATGTGGATCCTCATTATCCTCACCAGAAGGGTGTGAAATTTATATTCGATTCATTAGTTTTCTCAATCCGCGATGGTGTGATGATGATTCTGTCGATTGCTCTTGCCTATGCCTTGCAATTTTCGCGGGAAAGAGATAGACTTCAGAATCGTGAACTCGAGCTTAATGCAGAACGCCGTCAGATCGAACTTCGGAGTCTCAAGATGCAGTTAAACCCGCATTTCTTGTTTAATTCGCTCAATAATATTTATGCACTCATCGGAATTTCTTCAGAAAGAGCTCAAGAAGCAGTGCATGATTTGAGCGGAATGTTACGTTATATGATATATGATGCGGCGGCTTCGGGCGTTCCTCTTCAGAAAGAAATGGAGTTTATCGAAGATTACGTGCGTCTTATGAAGCTCAGGATCTCTCCTGCAACTACATTAACTTGTAAGGTATCGCGTGAAAACACAAATGGATTGCATATTGCGCCATTGATATTCATGACTCTTGTCGAAAATGCGTTTAAGCATTTCAAACCATTTGAAGGTAAAAGTTTTATATCCATTTCTATTGGAGTCGTGAATGATAAAGTTGTGTGTGAAGTGATTAATTCTTATGATGTTACGACTGTCGAAGTTGATAAGGAAAATTCAGGGGTTGGAATAAGAAATATTCACCGACAGCTCGATTTGCTGTATCATGGCCACTCTTCGTTCAGCCTCGAAAAAGAAAACGGTGTTTTTAAAGCCCTCCTCACAATCGACAATATAGCTTTATGTAAGTAGGGATACCGGGTGCTTCGATTTGTAGTTTAAATAAAGCTTTGACCCCAAAAATAATTTAGAATAATTCGGTTCATGCAGAAAAAAGAAGATAGGTTGGAAATTAAATGTGCGATAATAGATGACGAGCCGTTGGCGCTCGGCCTTATAAAAGATTATGTGGAACGAACTCCGTCGCTTATCCTGACAGGCGAATTTTCTTCCGCATCCGAAGCCTTGCCTTCAATCATGAGTGGTGATTACGATCTTGTTTTTCTTGATATAAATATGCCGGGTTTGACCGGAATTGAACTTGGCAAGATGATTCCCTCCGGCACAAGAATCATATATATTACCGCCTACGACAGATATGCCATAGACGGATACAAAGTCAATGCGCTCGATTATCTTTTAAAACCGGTGAATTATCCTGAGTTTATGGGGGCCGTCTCAAAAGCTTTTGAATGGAAACGTCTCAGTTCGGCTTTTTCTTCCGAGAGCGCCATATCTAAAAGGTCTGACTCTGCGCCGATGTCAATTATGGTGAAGTCAGACTATAGGCTTGTGCAACTTATTTTGTCAGACATTTTATATGTGGAGGTGAGAGGTGACAAACTGATTTTCAATCGCGAGGGAGATTCGCCATTAAGTACGCAGATGTCATTAAAGGAAATTGAAGATGTCTTGCCTCCCGATAAATTTATTAAAGTGCACAGATCGTTTATCGTTAATATTGATAAAGTGAAAATTGTGGAAAGGAGCCGTATTGTTTTCGGTAAAACATACATTCCTGTATCAGACACACACAAGGTTGAATTTATGAGGCGCCTGAATATAGCATCAAAGTGACTGTTAGACATTTCAGGCTCCAAAAAATTTTCAGGCCAGGATATATGTTCCAAGACTCCATCCACTAAAGTTGACGCGTGGCCTGAAATGAGATCTTCTGCATAGCAAACATAGGAATCGTTGCCCCGATCACCATTGCAAGAAGGATAAAGAATGTGGTGAGGCCATTATTGGCAAATAGATAAAAATAGTGCAGAAAGTCATTTTCTCCACCGTAATACACGCACATCACAAGCGCGGCAAACGTTTTGTAGGCATAAATGCCTGGAATCATGGGTAACAGTGCGGGGTAGAGGCAAGTTTCCGAGGGAATCTTGGCATGGGGAGAAATCAGCACGGCTATGATTCCGATAAGCAACGCTGCGCAGAAACTTGCAATCACGATATGCACACCACACCATGTCATCAGGCTGAAACGCAGAGAATGGCCTAAGGCCGCGATTACCGCACAATAGATATAAGCACGTTTGGGCGGATTGCTTATGGCTGCAAATCCTATGGCCGCCAAGGCAGCAAACAATCCATCCTGTATGAGTTGAATCAACATTTCGTTCATAATTCTTTGTCTTTTAAGTGGAATCTTTTAAACGGCTTCAATGTGTTCTCAGAACATGGACAAGTGCATTACTGCCATCCCCGCGCATAGTCCGATCGACAGGCAGCACAGTATAATTGCAGCATGCATCAGCCGGCCGAAGGCACACAAATAATGCCCGTCCAGAAAATCACAGAACGAATTGATAAACGGGATTCCCGGCACGAGATAGAGAACGCTTGTTGCAACCGCTATCTGTGGGGTGGAGCCGATATCAGTCATGCCGATTGCCGCCGTAATCAGTGAAGAAATAAAAGCACACGTTAACACTGTAAGCTTAAAATTTATTCCGGCCGAACCCATAATCTGCTTCAGGCGGAATCCGACGAACGTTGCGATAAATACTGCCAGCATAGCAACCAAATCGCCCGAGAATAGGCGGCAGAACGATGCATTGGCAATTGATACCAAAATTACTAATATCCAGGGGTGAACACTGCTGCATTTATATATGCGCGGCAACACTTCGTGAGCTTCCCAGAATGATACGCGCCCGTCTGCTATCTGCCAAGACAGGCGACTTAAGTCTGTGATTCGGGAAAAGCTGATTGGCATTTCTCTGATACCCACAACCTCTGTGCATTGTTCTGTTTCGCTCACAACCGTAATATGGATATGCCGTGGAAGAATACTGAATTCTACCTTCATCCCCATTTTCCCGGCTATTCTCTGGATATTTTTTTCAAGCCGGATACAAGTACATCCACTTCCGAAAAGTTCAACCGCATACTCCGACAGAAATTCTGCCGTCTCTTGCGCTGTCGGCCTTCTACTTTCATATATTTGCATAGGTGTTTCAAAAGTTATTACAGTCCTTTTATGTTATAACATTCTTATGCCGAAAAGTTCCGTCTGTTTGCTTATTCTCTTTCAGTGTGCGCAAGATTTCCCTTATGTAACTGTCGGTACTTTCAGTAATATTGATCTTTTTACGTAAAGAATATTTTATGGCTTCTATGGTGCGGATTGAACGTTGCGTTATTTCGGCTATCTCACCGTTTGTTAGGCCGGCGGCAATAAGACAACACATATCGAGTTCTGCTTTTGTCAGATCAGGATGCCGAATACTGATAGTCTCTCTAAGCATCTTACTTTCTTTGTTTAGAAGAATATCATAACGTTTTATGCTTTTAGCCTCACGCCCCATCTCTATTAGACTCAGTCGTATGGCTGCCACTCGTTCTTCACTCGGCTTATGGGTATTGTCAATCTCTTTCTGTATCTCTCGGAGTCCGCTGTCTATCTTAGCGATACGTAGGGTCGCTTTGCATAATTGAGTGCTGTGCGATTCAATCTGCTCTTCAAGTTCAAGGAGTTTTGCAGTGTGGCTGCTGTCGAAGCTGCTTATGTTTTCCTCCAGGTCGTTTATTCGGTTCTGGGATTTGCGTCTGTTGCGCAGCAGCATTATGATCCATAAGCCGAGCACACTCAGGAGGGTGGCGGTCACAATGATCGTGACATGCCAGATATCCCGGGTCTTGTCCAGGTCTTTCTCCACATTTTCAAGCTGTTCTCGATTAGCTTTCCCGGCTAATATGCCGTTCAGGTCAGAACGGTCTGATTTTGCCACGCTGTCCGAAAGAATCATCGCATCCTGCATGTAGGCTAACGCTTCGCTTTCCTTGCCAACTCCGCGCAATGCCACCGAAAGTGTCAGGAGATAATCTTTCTGCACAGCCGGGTCATGGATGCTTTCAGCTAAGGCACGGTGCTCACCGAGGATTTTTAAGGCTCCCTTGAAGTCTCCCCGATTGTTCATTATCTCCGCTAAGTTGACCACTATGATAAGTTTGTTGGGGTTGAGTGTGTTCTGCCGGAGTCCCTCATTATATAATCTTATGGCGCTCAGTGTATCACCTGCAAGCAGATGAAGGGCGCCCCCGTGCCCCAGCCAGATAAGTTTCACAGAGGAGGAATTGCCTGTCGTGTCGGTTTTCATCCACTCAGTCATCGCGCCGGGAATATTGTTTTGGGCTTTTTTCAGAATGGATTTGGCTCCATATAGGGCACTCCTTTTATTGTTGGCGGAGATAGGATGTACTTTCTTCCAGCGTGGATTCATGATTATCGATTCTGCCTTGTTCAGAATTTCTTCGGCATCCTCGAAGTCATTCAATGTGCAATAGATGTCGTTCAATCCTATGCAGGCGCCCACATCCCAATATAGAAGCGAATCGGCTTTCGGCAATGACAAAGCATATTTGAGGGTGGCGATTGTCTCGTCATAACGGCGCAGGGCCATCTGCGCCCGGCCTTTGAAGTCGAGGGCCATGAGTTTGTGAGATTCAGCAGCATCAGCTTTTGAGATGACTGAATCGCATGTCTTTATTAGGGATATGCAGTCTCCCCCCTCGAACAATCTGACAAATCTCGCTCCCAGGGCCCGGGTTTCTTTATAGTCTGGATTGGAACCCAAGCAACGTAGGAGGCATAAAAAGAATATTGCAGTAGTAGCGAGAATCTTTTTCTTCATGTAAATTTAACGTTATGTGAAAATCAATAGTATGGAATTCTAAGTTTGTATGCCCGGTATTACATTTTTGTATTTACTTAGGTTGTAATATGTTACATTATCTAAGTGTGATTTAAGTGCGTAGAAATATAATTTTAGGAGCTATTTAGGTGCTTATGAAGTACGATGCTTTTTCTTATAAATTCTTAAATTTACCACGTCGAAAATGATACAAGTGTAAAGTCAAATTCGATTACTAATATTTCTAACTTTAAAACCTTTTCGCATGAGAAAATTTTTAACGATGTTGGTTGGAGTGCTGTTAGCTTCATCCCTGACTAATGCTGCTTCGTTGCAGCCTCGCAGCAATAATTTTACTTTAGGTTCAAAATTACAAAGAAAATGCATTACGAATTCAAGTAGCTTGCCTAAAAACTTTACCGATAATTTTAAAGTGACTCACCTTTCTTCCATAACCAATGAGTCAATTCCGAAATCTGACGTATCAGTTTCGAGTCTCCCAAAAGCTAACAGGATTGGTAGTGAAGACCCTTGTTTGGTCAATTTTAATGTTACCAACCTTGATGGTTATCATCTTTTAGGAATTGGTTTTGCCGCAAGTAATGCAGAATATTGGGAAGTTTTAGAAGAGGTGGATCAAGTTGAGATGTTACCGGGAGTCTACGACTTTGTGTTGATTTGTGAGGCTAATGAAGAAGGAAATCCTTTTAAAATTCTTGTAAAAGAAAATATTGAGATTTCGACTAATATCACTCTTCAGATGAATATCAATGAATGTACTGAACTGATTAAGTTTGAACCTGTTCTCCCGGATGGACGAAAGGTCGTTGGTGAGACATGTAATGCAAATCTTGAAATTATACAAGAGGGAAATGTTACTGCAAATTCATATATTTATTCTGCTTTTGGAAATAAAAGATTAGGAACTATTTTCAGAAGTGAAACCGGATTCGGAACTATGGAAACTCCGACAGGAGCTATTGAATGGGCTCGTAAAGGAGATTTCTTTGTAAATCCCGGTGTGAGTGAAAACTATCAGTGTGGGCAAGTGAGTATAGTAATAACAAATGATAATGCACATGATCCACTTGTTATTTTTAATCAGGCTGAAACATTGACTGCTCAGACCATTTCAAACAATACGGATTATACTTATACAAGTTATGATCGGCAATTTACATCAGAGTTCTATGGTTTGGAAAGTGACTTTAAAGGCTATCGCAATTTCTTTTTGGTTAATGTTATCGAAGCCGGAATCCCGAGTTATTTCATATCAGGAAATGGACCGGAATGTTCTCATGCATCGCGGATCGGTCTTAACTCATCATCAATGGTCGACAATGGATACATGCACATTTCGATGCAATTAAACAAAGAAATAGTAGGGGAGACAGAGGTGATTGATAATGTATTTGAGTCAACCATATGCTATCAAATCAATCCCTCAATATTCGGATCTATTGACGGTAAGTTAAAGACATTCGTTATGCCTCCCTCTGAAAATCTTCAGAATATGGAAGCTTTCATTTCGTCGGATGGCCAGATTGATACCGGGCTGCTACTAAATGGGAATCCATATTTTTCTTTCTTTCAAGACCAATCTGAGGAAGTGGCTTGTGATAATGTTCCTTTTCTATATTTCAGTGATATGTGTCAGCCGCATAACGGGTCGGAACCGGCAACATTTAGTAGCTTTTATACATGTTTAGGACGATTAGGAGAAACTCCCACGTCTTGTTCAGGCGCCGTTTATAGATTAAGCTATGATAATAATACTTATGAAGTTTCAGAGGATTTCCCGTCATTGTATACAGAACGAAAATTAAGAGAGTATTTTTCTCAACTTGATAATGCACTTGCTGATAATTATACTGGTAAGGTGAATTTCGAAATTGAGCGTAAGGGAATGATAACTATCGATGATATACCAGGTATTAGTAAAATAAATGCAGAATGGAAGTCCTTGGGTGAGAGCGATGATGTCAATGTTCCGAGTTTGACTATGCTTCAATTCCGAAATGTCAATGATATTGTAACAGATCGTTTCGAAAATGCGTCAGATGGTGTAATCATGTTTACTGTGGCTGACTTCAAACCTGAACTAAAGATAGAATTTGACGAAGATGGGAATTTTGTTGACTTCTATCGCTATCTCAGTTACACAGGCTGTCCGCAGGTATTTGTTGAGTACGCACCTATTGGTTCAGATGATTGGACTGAGATTGAGGTTGTGGAAGATCCTGATAAATTCTATTTGCCGGGGTTTGGCGCTTATTTCAGCGGTTCGCTTTCAGGTGTTGACAAGGTATCTCCCAATGGATGGATGAAACTCCGCATTTCTCTCACAGACTCTTACGAAAATAAATTGGTGACTGAAATCGCTCCCGCTTTCCATGTATCTTCCCTCTCGGGCATAGACGAGATTAATCCCGAAAGCACCGAGCTGATTTACAGAATTGAAGGACGCTCCATCATGGCCCCCAAGGGAACGGAGGTGTATAACACTGACGGTGTGAAAGTCAATCCTGAGAATCTTACCCCAGGTATCTATATTCTACGAAACGGTGCACTTTCGGCCAAGTGCCTTCTGAAGTGAGTTAATAAATGATAATACAAAATATGGCGTGGATTGCTATTCCACGCCATATTTTGTATTATCGGGTCTTACTGTCTGAGTAATTAATCTAAATCGGCACGTTATTTGTTATAGGTAGTGAAAAACACAAGATAATATTAAACCACAAGATAATATTAATATGACTACAGGAAAAATAGGGGTTACTACCGAAAATATATTCCCCGTTATCAAAAAGTTCTTATATAGCGACCATGAGATTTTTCTCCGCGAACTCGTGTCTAATGCCATTGATGCCACTCAAAAGCTCAAGACGCTCGCTTCTTTTGGCGAATTTAAGGGTGAGTTGGGAGAAATGGATGTCCGCGTAACCGTTGATAAGGAAGCCGGAACGCTCACAATCTCCGATCACGGCATTGGCATGGATGCTGACGATATTGACAAATATATTAATCAGATTGCCTTCTCGGGGGCTGAAGAATTCCTTGAAAAATACAAGGATACTGCCAACTCAATTATTGGACATTTCGGCCTCGGTTTCTATTCGGCCTTTATGGTTTCTAAAAAGGTAGAGATCCGATCTCTGTCTTATAAGGAAGGTGCAAAGGCTGTGGAATGGGTGTGCGATGGCAGTCCGGAATATGAAATGAAGGAAATTTCTAAAGATCGTCGCGGAACAGATGTAATCCTCTACATTGACGATGATAATAAGGAATTTCTTGAACAGTCGCGCATAGATGCCCTGCTTAGAAAGTATTGTCGCTTCCTGCCGGTTCCGGTCATCTCCGGAAAAGTCCAGGAGTGGAAGGATGGTAAATATGTGGATTCTGATAAGGATAATGTGGTTAACGCCACTGAGCCTTTGTGGACAAAGAAGCCGTCTGAACTTACCGATAAAGATTATATCGAATTTTATCGTGAATTACGCCCCGGTGAAGAAGACCCGTTGTTCTGGATTCACCTCAATGTGGATTATCCGTTCAATCTTACTGGTATTCTTTATTTCCCAAAGATAAAGAATAACATTGATATTCGTCAGAATAGAATCCAGCTCTACTGCAATCAGGTATATGTGACAGATCAGGTGGAAGGCGTGGTGCCCGAATTTATGATGCTTATGCAGGGTGTGATAGATTCTCCCGACATTCCTCTGAATGTGAGCCGAAGCTATCTGCAGGCTGACCAGCAGGTAAAGAAGATTTCAACTTACATTTCCAAGAAGGTTGCTGAAAAACTCGACCGTATGTTCAAGGATAATCGTAAGGAATATGAAACTAAATGGAACGACATAGAAGTCTTCATAAAATATGGCATGCTTACTGATGAAAAATTCTATGATCAATCCAAGAAATTCTTCCTACTGCGCGATGTGAACGACAATTACTTCACCCTTGAAGAGTATCGGAAACTCGTTGAAGCCAACCAGACAGATAAGGAAGGAAATATAATTTATCTGTATGCAACCGATAAGACAGAACAATATTCTTACATCAAGGGTGCCGAGGAAAAAGGCTATAATGTGCTCTTGATGGATGGCCAGCTTGACCAGCACCTCATCCACATGTTGGAAAGCAAGCTTGAGAAAACTCGCTTTGTAAGGGTCGATTCAGATATGCCCGAACGTCTCATTGTTAAAAATGATGAGCAAAATTCAGGGTTGAATCCCTTGCAGGCCGACATTCTTACCGGAATTTTCCGCAGTGTCCTGCCTGAAATTAAAGATACTAATTTCATCGTTGAATACACTTCCGTTCCGGGAAGTGATATTCCGGCCACTGTGACACAAAATGAAATGATGCGTCGTATGAAAGATATGGCAGCTCTCCAACCCGGTATGAACTTCTACGGTGCTATGCCGGCAATGTATGCTATTGTTGTTAATACTGAGCAGGCTGCTGTCAAGAAAGTTCTTGAGGAGGCAAATACCGCTCTCGAATCTTCGGTGATGCCCTTAAGAAACGAAATTGAATCATTGAATAATGAAATTACCGAACTTCGCAAACAGCAGAACGAGAATAAAGATGATAATGAAAAGGAATCTTTGAAATCTCAGATTGCTGAAAAGGAATCAAAAGTTGAGGCCGACAGGGCAGAAGAACAAAAGATTATTAAAGATTATGCTTCGGAACAACCCATCCTTAAGCAAATAATTGACTTGGCTTTGCTGCAAAGCGGATTGCTTAAAGGTGAAGCTCTTTCAAACTTCATCAAACGGTCAATTTCTTTGCTTTGATTCCGATTAAGAGTTAATACTTTTAATAATAAAGAACACAGAAATACGTATAGGTTAAAAGCTAAATAAAAAATGAGGGGAGAAGAAAATCATTTTCTTCTCCCCTCATTTTTTATTGCAGTTTTTTATTCATCTGCACGCATTGCCTCTGACGGCGATATTTGTGCCACATATCGTGATGGCAACAACAGACACAGGTAGATGATTATAATGCTTCCGATATTCAGAGCCAGGATGCTCCATAAATTTATTTCTATCGGCACATAGTCCATATAATATGCATCGGCATCCAATGGTATAAAATGCCATTTTTTCTGGCAAATCAGCAATGCGAGTGTAAAGACGTTTCCTATGATTATTCCCAAAAATGCCACCTTAAGGGCAAGATATACAAATATATTTCTTATTGAAATTGTGGAAGCTCCCAATGCCCTGACAATTCCTATCATCCTCTTCTTATCTAAAATCAGAATCAACATTCCGGAAATCAGGGTGGCAACCGCAACTATTGTCATAAGTGCCAGAACAACTATCACATTCGTGTCAAGCAACGAGAGCCAATTAAAATAGGCTGCACCCTGATTATGCGCATTATCAATCAGGTATTCCTTATATAATAAGCCATTAGCCATGCCTTCCGTCAACTGTTTATTTAGATGGTGAGAATAGTCACTGATTAAGTCGGGATCATCGGTTTCGATCTGGATGGCAGTGCCCTGATTGCTTCTGATTCCGGCGATTCCCTGAATCAATGGTAAAGCGCCGAACGCTATGAATTTATCGTATGAGTCGAAATGTGTGTTAAATACTCCGGCAACTTCAAGACGTCTGACCTTTACATTATCTGATATAAAGTAGGTGTCAATTTTATCACCTGCTTTTAATCCCAACTCTCGTGCTGCTATCCTTGAAATTACTATTTTATTTCTATTAGCTTCTTGTGAATAATCGGGTATCCGGCCCTCATCAAGATTATTCTTGATGAAGTCTGACAAGTGATTGCTGTTTACACTCCGCAGATAAACTCCCTTAAAGTCGGAAGGCGTTTTAAAAATTATAGGGATTGAAGCCTCAAGACTATATTCTGAAATATAATCCTGATCCTCCAGGATAGAAGCAAGTCCCGGGTTAAGTGATATTAAATTCTGATCCTCATCATATTCGTTTGGGGCAAGATATATAGATATATGAGAATTGAATCCGGTAACTTTATCCCTGATTTCGCGCTTAAATCCCACCACAACTGCAATTGAAATAAGCATCACTGCAATTGAAAGGGCAACTGCAATAATAGACACTTTTACAGCAGGTGAACTTTTGTGGTGGCCCGAAGCAAGTGAAAGGCGGCGGGCAAGAAACAAATTAACTTTCATGAAGAATTATGTCACTTAAGGATGATATTGAGTCTATTGTTCTTCACAATCAGATACACAAAATTACAAAAAAATAAAGAGAATAAAAACACTTCCTCCTATCGTTAAAATGATGTCTTAAAAAGGTAAACAAAATATAAAATATTAAATAAAAGTCAAATTGTTCAACCCTCTATCATCAGAAACGTTTTACTTATACAAAGCAATATGGATAGCTCGTTCAGGGATTCGTGAGAATGTCTGAACGAAAAAAGTTTAGTTAGATATAGTTTATAGTGGAATCGTGCAAGGGCGGCCGGAGGGTCGCCTTTGCTATTTCTTGTGGGTTGGGTTCTAAATGATGTCTCAGCGAAGGTGGGGGAGCAGTGAGGTGTAAACAAGGTTATAGGCCGGAGAATCAGGTGCGTCTTGCTCACTAAGTTGCCGGAGACTCTCGAGCACACGGTTACATTCCGGCAGACGCTTGAGAAGTTTGAACGACAATATATCTGCTTCTTCACGCGTGCGAACATCGCCTGCAATCTGAAGAGCTTTTTCTTCATCTATTTCCTCAATTGGAAACAGATATGGGGCCAACAGGCGGGATTCGCGCACTTCTTGGTCTTTCCATAGTGCTTCTGCAAGTGCCATGTCGGGTTTATATTCTCTGGCAATGTTTGATATTTGAGGCAAGTCGAGGCCGAATATCGTTTTATGCGGATCTCCATATCCCTTCAATGTGTCGGCAAGCAAGCCGTTCCGATATGTATAAAACAGTTTCTTTATTGATTGGATGATTGGGTGAGACATCTCCATATTGTATCGGTTTTAACTAATCACCGGAGTTGGCTGCTCAGAGTCAACTCCGGTGATTGATATTTAATAATAGATTTTATTTAGTAAGGGTTGAGAAGTCGCGGCTAAGTCTCAACATCTGTTCTACATAGTTTTCAGGCCATGAAATCGTAACATCGGTGATCTCCCCTTTGTCATTAAGAATCGGGGTATAAACCGGATTGATAAATCCTCTGTAGGGGGGAATATCAAGAGTTGAGTAACGCTCTATAACTTCCTTGTGAAGTTTAGGATCAATTTTTACTGCATATTTCTGAATCAGATCATTGCCTGCCTTATAATCGCCTTCGCTCTTGATTCGTTGAATTTCGCTGAGCAAAGTTCCAAACAGATTGCGGAGAGCCGGATAATCATTGATTTTTACAAAGGTTTTTCCACCTTTTTTCACCAGTTCAACCACATCTTTGCCCCCATGACCTTTCTTCTTACCGTTCTCGAGTGCCCATTGAGCAATGAGCTGACGGTTGCGCATGTGGGCTTCTTCTATGTTATTGCCCAATTCAATGCGGTTAAGCTGAGTCATAAGGCCATTCAGCATATATTTGTAATATTCAGCCTGATAAGCATTAGGATTATCAAGGATTCCCAACTCCAGAAGTTTCGGATCGGCAAGATAGTAAAGCGCAAACAAGTCTGCACGCGCTTCTTCAAGAGCCGAGCCATTCTCCTTAAGAGCATCCTGATCCACTCCGGGCAGAAGTTTGCCTGAGGCATGGCCGAGACATTCATGAAGGTCTGTATGAAGCATATCTGTGATATACAGATATTTATCCATGTGATCGGATGTGGCTTCATCGATTACGAATTCTTTGTTGAATCCGTTGCCGTGGCTGGCCATATCGTAGGCCTCGGTGATGTTCTCGATGGTTACCGATTTTGAACCGTGTTGCGCACGAATCCAATTCGAATTGGGGAGATTGATACCGATGGCAGTTGCAGGATAAGCGTCACCGGCAAGCATCGAAGCATTTATAACTTTTGCCGAAACGCCTTTTACTTTCTCTTTTTTGAAACGTTTGTCAACGGGAGAATTATCTTCAAACCACTGTGCATTGTCGGAGATGGTCTTGGTTCTTTGAGAAGAGGCGTTATTTCGGAAATTTACGTACGATTCCCAGGAACCGGTCATGCCAAGAGGATCACCATAACTTTCGATGAATCCGTTTACAAAGTCGACATCGCTTTGAGTGTCTTCAGCCCAAAGAATTGAATATTCGTCAAATTTACGAAGATCACCGGTGATATAATAATCAATCAAAGCGGTGATGTGCGCTTTCTGAGCATCGTTCTCAGCCACATCTTTAGCTTTGTCGAGCCAATAAATAATCTTGGAGATTGCAGGGGCATAGAGTCCGTTCAGACAGTAAACTTCTTCTTTGAGACTTCCATCAGGATTCTTTACGATTTTGGAATTAAGGCCGTATGAAATCGGAGTCTCATCGTTGGGGTCTTTAAGTGCATTGTAATACTGTTCAACTTCAGCTTGTGTCACCCCTTCGCCATAAAAGTTGCCTGCCGAAGTTGCCACCACGTCCTGCGTGCCGTCTTGATTCACCCGTTTGGCCATAACCGCAGGATTAAAAATCACTTCCGTAAGCTTTTCAATCATCTGTTGGGGTGTTTCTCCGGCTTCCAGAGGAAGGCTTTCAACGGGGAGCTTGGCCACTTCTGTCTGAAAAAATTCTTTGCTGAAGGCAGGGGTGAATTTATCGGTTGAGTAATGGTGGTGAATACCGTTGCCAAACCAAACTTGTTTCAGATAGGTTTCAAAATTCTTGAAATCCGCGGTGTCACGGTTGCCTTGATAGTTCGTATATATTTTCTCAAGCAATTGGCGAATCTGCAGATTGTATTTCCCGTTCTGATCCCAGATTATATCGCGGCCCGACTGGGCAGCCTGTCCGAGATAATAAAGCATGATTCGCTGTTCGGGAGTCAGACGGTCGAACTCCGGCACTTCATATCTTAGTACTTCGATATCGGCAAACCTGTCAACTTTATAGTTAAAGTTGGGATCTACGGCAGCCTGAGCATGTAATCCTGCCATGGTGGTAATAATCAAAGTTGGAATAATTTTTTTCATGAATGTGTGTTATTGTAGTTTGTCATTATGTCATAATTGGCTGAGACTTCCCGGGTCGTTGCCCGGTCTCGGCGCGCCGGTGCCGGATTCGTTATTCGACTTCCAGCACCAATCCTTTGAGATATTCACCTTCCGGGTGCGAGATGTCTATCGGGTGGTCGGCCGGTTGGGAAAGCTGGTGTAGAATCCTGACTTTTCTTCCTGATTTGGCTGCAGCTGTGAAGACGGCCATTCGGAACATATCGCGAGTTATGGCCTGCGAACAGGAAAATGTGAAAAGTATTCCACCCGGTTTAATCTTTTCGAAAGCTTTGCTGTTAAGTTTCCTATATCCGATCAGACCATTCTTTATGGCTCCTCTATGTTTGGCGAATGCGGGAGGGTCGAGAATTATCAAATCATATTTGTCTTCGGGCATTTCAGCAAGGAATTTGAACGCATCCTCGGCATGGGTGGTGTGACGCTGATCGCCCGGGAAGTTTAACTGTATGTTAGCTTCGGTCAGGGCAGCCGCTTTGGCCGATGAGTCAACGGAATCTACACTTTTTGCTCCTCCGCGCATGGCATAGACCGAAAAGCCTCCCGTATAGCAGAACATATTCAGAACGGTGCGCCCGGCAGAAAATTTCTCGAGCAGACTGCGGTTTTCACGTTGGTCAACAAAAAAACCGGTTTTCTGTCCTTTAAGCCAGTCTATGTTGAATTGAAGACCGTTCTCCAATGCGATGTTTCCGTCATAGTTGCCGATAAGATATTCATTCTCCGGGTCGAGTGCCGCTTTATATGGAAGAGTCGTCTCACTCTTGTAATAGACATTTCTGATACGTGCGTCAGGGAGTCGGGTCAGCGCCTCTGCAATAGTGTGGCGAGCATAATGCATGCCGGGGGAGTGGGCCTGCATCACAGCTGTGTCGCCGTATATATCAACTATCAATCCGGGCAGAAAATCGCCTTCCCCATGCACAAGCCGAAAACAATTATTATTCTCGCGGATAAGACCCAGAGACTGGCGCAGTGAAAAAGAACTTAAAAGACGGTTATAGTAAAAATCCTCGTCAAGTCCTTCCTTCCCGAATTCAAGAAGCCTGACCATTATACTCCCAATCTGGTAATGGCCGGTGCCAAGAATTCGTCCGGATGCATCAAGAACGGTTACCAAGTCGCCCTCTTCAACATCCTCGGGAATCGTATCAATGGCTCCCGAAAATATCCAGGGGTGATGACGCAACACGGATTCCTCCTTCCCGGGAAGAAGCCTGATTATTCCCTTTTCAGGGCCTGTCTTCGGACCCCGTTGCTTTTCATTATAGTTTTGATTTTTACCTTTTCGACTCATAAATTTTGAATTGTGGTCGGGGAGATTAATTTTTTATTTAACTCTTATGTAGGTTGACAAATAAGGGCGAAAAGTCAAGTATTAAGAATTGCTTACTTGAATAGCCTTACAATATCCATGCCGTTGGCATAGATCAGCAGCAAAAGCAGGATTGTCATACCCACTATCTGAGCTCTTTCCATGAACTTTTCGCTTGGTTTGCGTCTGAAAATCACTTCATACAGGAGGAACATCACGTGTCCGCCGTCAAGAGCCGGTATTGGAAGTATATTCATAAATGCCAGTGCCACCGAAAGAAATGCGGCAATATTCCAGAAAGCTATCCAATCCCACTTCTCGGGGAAAATACTGCCTATCGAACCAAAACCGCCAATTGAGTTGGCCCCTTCCTTTGTAAAGACCATCTTCATCGATTTGGCATAGCTCACAAGGCGTTCGGTGCCTATGCTTACACCTCGAGGCACGGATTCGAAAAGACCATATCGTTTTTCTTCATATTTAAAGTGTGACGATGGGTCTATATCAAGGCCTATGCCCATTTTGGATGTCGAGGATAGTTTTACCGGAGTCACAATTGTATCTGTGACGCCGTTATTCTTTCTTACAAGTGTTACATTGATGGTTCCGTTATCATGTCCCGGCAAAGTCGTGAAAAATTCATAAAGGCTCGGGGTTGAAACAGAGTCAATTGCAATGATATTGTCGCCGGTTCTGATTCCGGCCTTGGCTCCTCCTTCGCCCGGAGTGACCTGCGAAACCACTACGGGCACACGATAGTTCATGAAATTAACTGTCGCCGTGTCGCTCTTGGCTTCTTTATCTAATGCAAAAATAAATTTTTCGGGAATTTGGATTGTAACCTTCTCATTGCCATTGCGCAAAACTGTAACTTCTTTTGCCTGAATTATTTCCATTCGTGCTTCCGCCGGATTGGATAATGGTTTGCCGTCGGCAAGCAGGGGAATGTCTCCGTTATGGAAACCGATCTTCCGTGCTTCGCCCGAAAATTGCATACCCATTTTAGCCTCGTCAAGAGGCACATATTTTTCGCCTGTGGCGTAAACAATTCCGGCATATATTACAATTGCAAGAAGAAAGTTGAAAAGAACGCCTGCAATCATAATCAAAAGGCGTTGCCACGCGGGTTTTGATCTGAATTCCCATTCCTGAGCCGGTTGTTTCATTTGCTCCGTATCCATCGACTCATCGATCATTCCCGCTATTTTGCAATATCCCCCTAATGGCAACCAGCCTATACCATATTCCGTATCTCCCCAGAAGGAGTTTTTCTTTTCAGTCGTTTTTTCGCTTGCCGATCCGTTGGTGGAACTCAAATCCTGATTCTTTGTAGCATCGGGGGCAACCTCGTTGGCAGGGGCGCTTTTAAGTTTTTTGGTCTTGCCGAAAAATCCAAAATATTTTTTCGGTTTCCATTTGAAGATTTCAGTCCAAGGGTCAAAGAAAATGTAGAATTTTTCAACACGCACTCCGAAGATACGTGCAAATAAAAAATGACCGAACTCATGAATTATTACAAGTATTGCAAACGCCAGTATCAACTGGGCTGCTTTTATCAAAAAAGTCTCCAATTGTTCTTAATTATTTATTATCAATTATTCTTATTCTGTAATACTAAGGTTATTAACCCCGAGTTGATAATTGTTGCTTAAGTTTGTTTTTTATATCTTCAGCAATTCTCCTTGCTTCTGCGTTGGTTGCTATCAGCTCGTCGAGAGATACATTCTTTATATAAGGAGTGAGCGTCATCGTTTCGGCGGCTATGATAGGCATGTCGGTAAATTTGATTTCTGATTTGAGAAATGCTTTAACCGCCACTTCATTTGCCGCATTAAGAATACATGGCATATTGCCTCCTGATTCTATGGCGCGGAATGCCAACTGAAGTAATGGATACTTATCGAGATCCGGTTTTTCAAATGTGAGATTTGAATAGTCTGTTAAAGAGAGGGGTGGCAGTTTAGACTCCAGTCTTTCGGGATAACCCAAAGCATAACGGATCGGAAGCCTCATGTCGGGGATGCCCAATTGGGCTTTCACCGAGCCGTCACAGAATTCCACCATCGAATGAACAATCGACTGCGGGTGAACCACAATCTCAATATTTTTCGGCGGGCAATCGAAAAGCCATCTCGCCTCAATCATCTCAAACCCTTTGTTCATCATGCTGGCAGAGTCAATTGTCACTTTGGCTCCCATATCCCAGTTGGGATGGCGCAATGCATCGGCCGGTGTTACATCCTTAAGGTTTTCCGCTTTTAAAGTTCGGAAAGGCCCACCGCTGGCCGTCAGAATTATTTTTCTCATCCACTCGCGTTTCTCGCCCACAAGGCATTGAAATATGGCGGAATGTTCGCTGTCGACCGGCACGATCTCGCTCTCGCATTCGCGGGCCAGATTCATTATGATTTCTCCTGCCACTACCAGTGTCTCCTTATTGGCAAGTGCGATGCGTTTATGAGCTTTGATTGCATTTATTGTGGGCTGGAGGCCACTGTACCCCACCATTGCAGTAACCACTGTGTCGGCTTCATCCATTGCGGCGGCTTCTGCTACCCCCACGGCTCCGCTTGCAATTTCGATTCCGGTGCCGCTAAGGGCGCTCCTTAGATTCTCAACGTAATGTTCATCAGCTATAACCACTCGTTTAGGTCGGAATTCAAGGGCTTGCTGCGCCAGAAGTTCCCAATTGCGGTTAGCTGTCAGAGCCACGCATTTGAATAGCTCGGGGTGCTCCCTGACTATGTCGAGAGTCTGGGTGCCGATACTTCCGGTTGACCCGAGTATTGTGATTCGGCCTCGCGCCTTTGTAGTGTTTATGCATCGATTCATAATGTTTCGTAATTTATAATATACCTCGTGATGCGTCGTAGGGGAGAGGAGTGGTGTTTTCCTGGAACGGACTTCCAAGATAATCATACGGCACAAGGGAAGTGCCGTTATGCCACAGCCTGACGCTTAGTGTCCTTCTCCCTTTTGAATCCGCACCCGGTGCAAGAGCGATTGCTTGTCCTGAATTTACAACATCCCCGATCCCGACAAGGGGTGTGCCGGTATGTGTATAACTGGTTACAAAGCCACGGCCATGTTGCACCACTATGACATATCCCCGTTGCGGCGCCGAGTAATATAGTGCCACTACCGTCCCGTCAGCTCCGCATTGCACGTTGGAATCTCCTGTCATTATTACAACCCCCTCCTCTGATTTCTTTGACTCTTCTGCAAATATCCCTTCGCTGCAGATGGGTGAGAATGTCATCCCGTCGGCTGCCAATGGGGCAAGAACGGAAATATTATATCGCTCGCGTTCTTCCATCTGCATCACAAAATTCTGTTCGGCTTTGCTCGCTGTAAGGAGTGAATCGGGATTAATCTCTCGCGACACGGCAACTAACGCCGCCGAGTCTGTAGGCTCGCGATTGACATCGGCAACTCGAAGGATATTGTCTATATAGTTCTGATTCTGCTCATATACAACCATCACCGAGTCAAGACGCAACAGACTTTCTTCGGTCGCTGACCGTTCCGATTCTTTAAGATAGCCCGGAAGTAGAGTCCGCAAAGGACTGAATGCCACTATCAGACCTCCGATAAAGACGGTAATTATCAGCAATAAAGCAAATATTCCCACAGCCTGAGGCATTGTCACACTCCAATCGGCAATTTCGCTCAGATGAGATTCATTCTCTATTTTTATACGGTAGCGGGGCAGTGCTTTCATGACTGATGGGAGTTGTAATCTTTATTCACAACGAGTTTCAAATAGCGAAATTACTAAAAAATCCGCATTTTTTCTGCTTCGATAACTAATTTTTAATAAAATATTACCAAAATATGAATTCATATATAAAAAAATATTCTTAAATGATTTGTAAATAAAAAATATTATGTAATTTTGCAGCCAATTGGCAGAAGATTATTAACATCTTTTTGCATTTAAAAATCTCTATGAGATGCATTTTACTGATTTGCCCTCTCTCAAGGAGAAAAAAAGAACAACAATAACCCAATTAGACCAAAATTACATCGGCTCTCAATCTATGCTTTATTAAAAAATCTGAAATTAATAAGGCTCGCTTTTCGAATTGAATAAAAAACAACAAATAACTCCATTCTTAAACAATTACAGTATGAAAGTAAGAAATCTCTACTGCGCTATGGCTCTTTGCGCCGGCTCGTTTGCCTTCTCGGGTACTGCCGCCGCTCAGGATGTCTTTGTAGATGATGCAGTTTCTGTCACTGAGTTCACTTGTGACAACACCAACCACTACTTCTCAAACTGGCGTGACAACTGGTTTATCGAAATTAGTGCTGGTGCAAATCAACCTCTCGTTGAGCGCGGATACCTTACTAAAGGCCACTCAATGAAAGCTGTTGACGGAAAAAAATGGACAGCTGCTTACAGTGTAGGCTTCGGTCGTTGGATGAGCCCCTATATCGGTCTGCGCTTCAAAGGTATGTACGGTGCTTTGCACTGGAATTCTCCCAACACATTTGAAGAAGCGGCTACTGATGCAGGTTGGAGTCACTCCAAGCATGCAAGCCTCACCCTCGAATTCATGTGGGATATGTTCAACTCGCTGGGTGGCGTAAACCAGAATCGCGTTTTCTCTATCATACCGTTCATCGGTGTGGGTGGTGATGCCAACTGGGATTTCCTTGGCCGCGGTAAAAAAGGTGAGCCCGTTGCTTCCAACTGTCTCCACCAATATCCCGGCAACATGCAGCAATATTATGGCTCAGACTACAAGTCGGTTCAGTGGACAATTCCTGCTGTAGCCGGTCTTCAGTTCCGTTTCCGTCTCGGAAAGTATGTTGACTTCTTCGCTGAAGCACGCGCAGCTTTCTATGCAGACAACTGGAACAATAACGTAAGTGGAAACTCAATTGATGCTCTGGTTCAGGCAATGGGTGGTTTCAACTTCAATATCGGTGGCCGTGGCTGGAACACATTCAATGAATGTAATTACGTTTCTCAGATCGCTGCTCTCAATGGTCAGGTTAACGACCTCCGTGGCCAGCTCGTTGATTGCGCTGCCACCGTCGCTGCTCTCCAGGCTCAGCTTCCTTGTCCCGAAGTTGTTGAAAAAGAATGTAACAATGCTCCTCTCATGGCTTCAGTTCAATTCACCATCAACAGCTCAAAGATTCTTCCTACAGAGGACGTAAACATCTACTCTATGGCAGAATGGCTTAAGGCTAACCCCAACGAAACTATTGACGTTGTCGGTATGGCTGACCGTAACACCGGTAACACTGAATACAACATGGGCCTCTCTAAACGTCGTGCTATTGCCGTTGCCGATGAGCTCGTAAATAAATATGGTATCGACAAGAGCCGCCTCAGCCTCTACGCTTGTGGTTCTAACCTTCAGTTCTTCAACAATGGCGATCAGAACGACTGGAACCGTATCGTAATGTTCAAGCAGGGTGAATTCGAACCCAATGCTGTGGCTAACGGTGAAGTTGAAAAAATCGAGTATTAATCGAATTTCTGAAGTTAAAGAATAGATAAAATGATGGGGGGGGACGAAGTTTATAATTAGATCCTCCCCATTTTTTTACTTAAAATATTAAGATTTTTATTTAAAATCATAAAAAATTTTTTCTGACAGTAAAAATTAAAGTAAAATCGGAATAAATTTTATTAAATAAAACAATATCAATAATTTAAGTAAGTCTTATATTCTTTAAAATCGAACTCGTTTCCCCTATAAAATCAAAAAAAATATGCTTTTTAAGTGATTTTTTTCAGTTTGGCCAAAACTTATTAAAGGTTTTTAACGTTAAACTGACAAACACACAAACAAGCAAACAACAAACTAAAAAATACATTTGTATGAAAGCTAAAAATCTCTACATCGCAGCTGCACTTTGTGCCGGCACTTTCGGAGTTAGCAATGTTGCTAACGCACAAGACGTCTTCGTTGATGACGCAGTATCAGTAACTGAGTTTACTTGTGACAACTCAAACCACTACTTCGCAAGCCCTCGCAACAACTGGTTCATTGAAATCGGTGCAGGTGCTGGTCAGCCCCTCGTAGAAAAGGGTGAAGAAAAAGCCGTTTACGGTAAGAAATGGACTGCTGCTTACAGCGTTGGTTTCGGCCGTTGGATGTCTCCTTACTTGGGTCTCCGCATCAAGGCTATCGGTGGTGCTCTCCACTGGAACTCTCCCGCTTGGGGAACTTCTCAGGAAGCTTACAGCTGGAGCCGTGCAAAACACGTAAATCTCCAGATGGAACTTATGTGGGATATGTTCAACTCACTCGGAGGTGTTAACGAAAACCGCGTATTCTCAATCGTTCCTTTCGTAGGTCTTGGTGGTGATGCAATGTGGGATTACAAAAACCACTTCGGTGAAACTCCCGCTGCTACAACTGAATATACTTATTCTAAGAAACACGGCGAACGTGCAAAATCAGTTCAATGGACTCTTCCTGTATCAGCAGGTCTTCAGTTCCGTCTCCGTCTTTCTAAGTATGTTGACTTCTTCGCTGAAGCTCGCGCAGCATTCTACGGTGATAACTGGAACAACGTAAGCGGTGGTCACTCAGTAGACGCTTATGTTAGCGCAATGGGTGGTTTCAGCTTCAACATCGGTGGCCGTGGTTGGAACACATTCAACGAATGTAACTACGTTTCTCAGATCGCAGCCCTCAATGGTCAAGTTAATGACCTCCGTGGCCAGCTCGCAGCTTGCGGTGCTACTGTAGCTGCTCTCCAGGCTCAGCTTCCTTGCCCCGAAGTTGTTGAAAAAGACTGCAACAACGCTCCTCTTATGGCAACAGTTCGCTTCACTATCAACAGCGACAAGATCATGCCTACTGAAGAAGTGAATGTTTACTCAATGGCTGAATGGCTGAAAGCTAACCCCAACGAAAAGATCGTTATCGCTGGTTATGCTGACAAAGATACCGGTACATCTGAATACAACATGGGTCTCTCTCAGCGTCGTGCAGATGCAGTTAAGGCAGAACTCGTTAACACTTACGGCATCGATCCCAGCCGCCTCGAAACTAAGGCATTTGGTTCTGACGAACAGGAATATCCTTCACACAACGATTGGAACCGTATCGTAATCTTCAAGCAGTAATCTTACTGCTCTGAACAGATACACAGAATTGAATTATTAAAAAATCTCCACCCTGAGTGGTAATAGTTAAGAATGGAGGCCTCCGATTGGAGGTCTCCATTCTTATTTATTACCACCGTCCCAATACCGGGCGAGTGTAGGGACGTGGCGTGCCACGTCTGATTGTTGCGGGGTGGCGGGTACTGCGGGAACGTTTCCCCAGACGTGGCACGCCACGTCCCTACACTCGTCCGGTAATGAATGTTGTTGACAGAATGTACGCATGCCGGCTCCTCCATTCCTGGCGCCCGCTGCAATTGCCGTTGATTATTCTCCCGAGAATACTGCACCAAAATGGAGTTCAAATATTGCTAACTATGAGGATATTATGGGTGATGTTGTCAAATTATGTTATTAAACATGTGGTTTAGGCTGCGATTAATATCGAAATATTTCAAAAATATTATTGATGTTTTAAATTTATTTTGTAAGTTTGCAAACAAGAAACCCGAACATTCGGGCAATAACAATTGAAACACTTAAATCTAATCCGATTATCATGAATATTAATGAAATCATGGCCAATCTTGAGGCCAAACACCCCGGTGAAAAAGAATTCCTTCAAGCTGTAAAAGAAGTTCTTCTCTGTGTTGAAGAAGTTTACAATCAGCATCCCGAATATGAAAAAGCTCGCATCATAGAGCGCATGGTTGAACCCGACCGTATCTTCACTTTCCGTGTTACTTGGGTAGACGACAAGGGCGAAGTTCAAAACAATATCGGTTATCGCGTTCAATTCAACAACGCCATCGGCCCCTACAAAGGTGGTATCCGTTTCCATGCATCTGTTACTCTTTCAGTTCTTAAATTCCTCGGTTTCGAGCAGACTTTCAAAAATGCTCTTACCACACTCCCTATGGGCGGTGCAAAAGGTGGTTCAGACTTCAGCCCCCGCGGAAAGAGCGATGCTGAAATCATGCGTTTCTGCCAGGCATTCGTTCTTGAACTCTGGCGTAACCTCGGTCCCGACCGTGACGTTCCCGCTGGTGATATCGGCGTAGGTGGCCGCGAAGTTGGTTATATGTACGGTATGTACAAGAAACTCGCTCGCGAGAATACAGGTACATTCACCGGTAAGGGTCTCTCTTTCGGTGGTAGCCGCATTCGTCCCGAAGCAACCGGTTTTGGTGCACTTTACTTCGTTGAGCAGATGCTCAAAGACCTTAACCAGGACATCAAAGGCAAAACTATCGCAATTTCTGGTTTTGGTAATGTGGCTTGGGGTGCAGCAACAAAAGCTACAGAACTTGGTGGTAAAGTAGTTACTATTTCAGGTCCTGACGGTTATATCTACGATCCCGCAGGTCTTGATAAAGAAAAAATCGAGTACATGCTCGAACTCCGTGCATCAGGCAATGATATCGTTGCTCCCTATGCAGAAAAATTCCCCGGATCTCAGTTCTTCGCAGGTAAGAAACCTTGGGAACAGAAAGTTGACATCGCTCTTCCCTGTGCAACTCAGAACGAACTTGGTGAAGAAGATGCTAAGATGCTGATTGCCAACAATGTTCTTCTCGTGGCTGAAGTTTCTAACATGGGCTGTACTGCCGAAGCAATTGATACATTCATCAGCAACAAGACTCCCTACGCTCCCGGTAAGGCTGTAAACGCAGGTGGTGTGGCTGTTTCCGGTCTTGAAATGACTCAGGATGCTGAACACCTCCAGTGGAGTGCTGAGAAAGTTGACGAAATGCTTCACGAAATCATGTTCAATATTCACGAAGCTTGTGTTGAACATGGTCGTGAAGAAGGTTACATCAACTACATGAAGGGTGCTAACATCGCCGGCTTCCTCAAAGTTGCCGATGCTATGATGGCTCAGGGCGTTATCTAAGCTTTCCCTATCCAACACTAACTACAATAACTATGGGGGCCGGCATCATGTCGGCCCCTTGTTTTATATTGACGTTCTAAAGAAGTTTCTTAAATATCTTTAAAAATTCGATTAATAACATTGAAAAAAGAGACGAGGTTTGCGCCCGTCTCTTTTTTGTTGTAACTTTGTTGTTGGTGCCAACTGCCCATTGATGCTATTTGAATTAGAAGTAAATCAAATATCTTTTGGGTGAGGCATTTCTCAGATTATCTTCACATTTCGTTATGTTTTTGTTTTGACAATATCCTCATTATGAATATAAAAAAATTTATCTATCTTTTAGTTTGCATTATTCTTTCAGTTGGTATGTTTGGCACGGAAGATGCTTATGCTAAAAAGAGCAAAGCTAAAACTTCTCAAACGGCAAAATCATCCAAGTCATCCGGTTCAAAATCGTCTACTTCCAAAAAATCTTCTAAGAAGGGGAGTGGAACATCGAAATCCGGTTCATCGAAGAAAGGTGGTAAATCATCATCAAAGTCATCTTCTAAATCAACTTCGAAATCGGGAAAGAATTCGAAATCATCCTCGTCGAAGAATACTCGCCAATCCTCTAACAAATCTAAAAGGGCTAAAAATCGCGCTAATAGCACTCGTAAAAATGTGGCACGTTCCACATATAAGGAAGAACCCAAGGAGGTTGCTCAGAATGATTCCTTGACACTCGCTGTAAACTCCGGTCTTCTCAGCCAAATACCGGCGCACCTTAATCCAGGTGGATTAAGAGTAAACAGTGTGAATGCTGACCGCAGACTTAACGTTGCGCGCATTGGATTGAACGAGAATTTTACGTATATGCCCATTTCGCGCGAATTTATCGATACACTCACACGCATGGTTAAAAATTCTCTGCCCGATTCAATATCGAATTATAGAGTAGATTTGAATGTCGGGAAGAGAAATCTTGCCTATTATATTCATAAAGTCGACAAACTTCCCGAAAAATATCGAAAGAATCCCGGATTTGTGGAAGAGGTTCATCCCCTCACAACTGCCGTAAAAGGAATGGATAACGATATTATAGCCCTTTGGCACTCGCACGGTCGTTATTTTAAGGATGGCGGGTGGACATGGCAACGGCCCTTCCTGTTCGAGACCTCAGAAGATATCTACACAATGGGATATATCCTACCCTATGTTGTGCCGATGTTGGAAAATGCCGGGGCATACGTGATGTTACCACGCGAAAGAGACACCAACAAGCATGAGGTTATCGTTGATAACGACACTAACGAAGGCGGACAAATTTTTTCTCAGCCCTATTATAAGGAAATGAGCGGAAATAATAAATGGCAAACCGGTGAGTTCGAAGGATTTATATACGATTTGCCTGATTTCCGTGACACAGAAAATCCATTTGAAAACGGAACCTACCGTCAGGTTGCCACTCAAAAGGGAGGCACACCCTCATTGGCCGCTTGGTATGCTGATATACCCGAAGATGGTGAGTATGCCGTTTACGTAAGTTATAAAACACTTCCCAATTCCACTGCCGATGCACTTTATACGGTGAATTATTCGGGAGGAACAAAAGAATTTAAAGTAAACCAGACAATGGGTGGAAGCACTTGGATTTATCTTGGCACATTCCCTCTTGAGGCCGGTTATTCCGATTCGGAACCCATTGTGACCCTTTCAAATCTTACAGACGGTGCGCCCGGCACAATTGTAACGGCCGATGCTGTCAAGATAGGAGGAGGTATGGGTAACATTGCCCGCAGTCCGCGCCGCAGTGATGTGTATTATGATCCTTCCACCCCCGACCAGAATCTTTTAGCAGATAATGATGAAGATACAGGCGACGAAGAAGTTATTGATGAAGACTCTGATGATATAACAGATACAGCAGAGGCTAATTCTTCCGCCTCATCAACGCAACCGGCTAAAGAGACTTCAACACCTGCCAAGAAAGGGCCTGCCCCACGGTTTTCAACTTCCGGCATGCCTCGTTTTGTGGAGGGAGCGAGATACTGGTTGCATTGGGCCGGTTTCCCGGAATATGTTTACTCTCCCTATCACGGCAGTAATGATTATAAAGATGATTACACAAGCCGAGGCCATTGGGTGAATTATCTGGCCGGAGGCTCAAGGGTACTCCCTAAAGCTGAGGGGCTCAACATTCCGGTAGATGCTGCCTTTGCGCTTCATAGTGACGCCGGCAAGCGCGATAATGATTCATTTGTCGGCACATTGGGCATATATTTCACTCAGAACGGAGCTTCATATAACGACGGAACGCCGCGAATAAACTCACGTATGCTTACCGATATGGTGATGCAACAGATCACAAACGATATTCGCAGGGAATGGGAGCCTAATTGGACCCGTCGCTCCATGTGGGATAAATCTTACGTAGAGGCCCGCGTGCCCGAGGTGCCTACAACTCTGATTGAATTGATGAGCCATCAGAACTATGCCGATATGACACTCGGACTCGACCCCAATTTCAGGTTTACAGTGGGTAGAGCCATTTATAAAGGTATTGCCCGGTTCATGGCTGAAAGAAAAGATCGTAAACTTGTGATTCAGCCTCTCCCCGTGCATAATTTTGCGATTAAAAGAACAAAAACCGATTATTACAGACTTTCATGGAAGCCCACTCCCGACAAACTCGAGCCAACGGCCATGCCCGATAAATACGTCATTATGGAAAGATCGGGCGACGACCTTGGTTTCCATAAAATCGGTGAAACTAAATCAACCCACTTCGATCTGAAGGTCAACGATAAAGATATTCACTCTTTTTACATCATCGCCGTCAACGATGGCGGGGCTTCTTTCCCTTCAGAAACGCTTGCTCTCCGTGAGGGCGAAGGCAACAGTAAACCTGCTCTGATTGTTAACGACTTTACCCGTATCAGTGCTCCGGGACATCATAATTCGGGTGGAAACACCGGATTCGATTCAGAACTTGATTTCGGTGTACCCTATGTGAAAGATATTTCGTTCTCCGGACATCAGACAGAGTTCAGACGCTCGGCCGGTAACAACTTCGGATACAGTAACCGTAACCATGTTTCAGACGTAATTGCCGGAAATACTTTCGACTTTGCAGCTGTTCATGGTAAAGCTCTTGCAGCCGCCGGACTCGGATTTGTTTCCTCTTCTGTGGCAGCTGTTGAGGCCGGCGACGTAAAACTTTCAGACTATCATCTTGTCGATTTAATTGTCGGCAAACAGAAAAAAACACTCCTTGGGAGTGGTAAAAAAGGTATTCATTACGAGGCATTCCCGCCGGCTCTTCAAAAGGCTCTGCATAACTTTGTGGAAAAGGGTGGAGATCTGATTGTAAGCGGTCAATATATCGGCTCTGATTTGCTTGACATGCGTTCCACTCAGGCCGATAGAAAGTTTGCTTCCGAGGTTCTTGGAATCAGCAGTGTGGAATCGGAATCAAGCAAATCCGGACGTATCAGAAACGTTAAGACCGGAAAGCAGATGAAATATTCCTCAACGCTCAATTCCAAACAGTATATAGTGGAACGTCCTGATGTGATATTCCCTTCAACTGATGTTCCCACTGTCGAGATCTTGTCTTTCGACAATGGGGGTAGAGCCGGGCATATAGCCAATCACGGAAAAGGACAGGTGGCGGTTATGACAATTCCAATTGAGTCATTTACCGAAGCTGCCGACAGAAATGCTTTCGTAAAACAGATTATTACTTCACTGTCGGAGTAATCATAATTTATAAATTTATGAGTCTAAATTAATGCGATATTAGAATTAGTGATATGCGCGATATTAGATTTGGTGACAGATAAGGATGAGATCGACCACCTTTCCGAAGGTAAAAGTTATCTTCCATTTAAGCGGAGCCTCTGACTATATCGCCATATATCCGACAGCAAAATATCCGATAATTAACGACAAAGACTTATCTACTGAACTATCCTGCATGAACATAATTGAATTTAAAAATATTCAGGCTTTGCGCGAAGAAATTTTCAGAGCGCCCCTCGAACAGTTTGTTCTAATAAAAATCGGTCCGCGCAATGTCGAGCTTGATCCGCACTGTGTTCAGCGACTCACTGAAATGGCATCGGATGTTGATTCAACATTGACTTATTGTTACTTCCGCGACCGACTTCCCGATGGAACTGTTGTTGATCATCCCGTGAACGATTATCAACCAGGTTCGGTGCGTGATGATTTTGATTTCGGTCCGCTCGTTCTTCTCAATGCGGCCGATGTGCTGGCTGCCTCCGAAGATCTTACTGATGAATCTGATTTACTCGACGGTGGTTGGTATGCCTTAAGATTACGTGTCACGATGGGTAAAATGATTGCCATGGTTCCGGAATACCTTTACACTGCCGATAAACTTGATCTTCGAGCCAGTGGCAAACAACAGCATGATTATGTTGACCCGCGGAATAAGGTGTATCAGAAACAAATGGAACAGGTGCTTACTGATCACCTTCGCGAAATAGATGCCATCGTAAATACTGCCGAGCGTGAAAAGGTGGATTATGATTCCCACGATTTCGATGTGGAAGCTTCGGTTATAATCCCGGTGAAAAACCGGGCAAATACGATTCTTGATGCAGTGAATTCCGCTTTGTCGCAAGTCACTGCTTTCCCCATGAATGTAATTGTTGTGGATAACGACTCAACCGATGGCACACGCGAGCTTCTTGAAGCTGTGCAGGATTCCCGGCTTGTGCTTATAAAAGCATCCGAAAACGAGAGACTCGGCATTGGTGGTTGCTGGAATAAGGCCATTCTCGACCCCAGATGCGGCCGATTTGCAATCCAGCTTGATTCCGATGACTTATATAACTCTCCCGATACCGTATCAACAATTGTTGCCAAGTTCCGTGAAGGTAACTTTGCAATGGTCATCGGCTCTTATACTTTAGTCAATTTCAATGGAGAAACCATACCTCCGGGTCTGATTAATCATGACGAGTGGACAGATGAAAATGGCCCGAATAACGCTTTGCGCATAAATGGTCTGGGTGCTCCGCGAGCTTTCTTTACTCCGATTGCCCGACGTTTCTTATTCCCGAATGTGAGTTACGGGGAAGATTATGCCATGGCTCTTCGCATTTCGCGCGATTACTCGATAGGCCGCATTTTCCATTCTTTATATCTGTGTCGGCGTTGGGAGGGAAATTCAGATGCGGCTCTCTCTATTGAGAAAGTCAACACAAATAATTCTTACAAGGATTGCGTGCGCTCTTTCGAGTTAATGGCGAGAGTCAAACAGAACTATGACAATGCCCGGGGGACACGGCCTTTATTCCCGTTTGGAGGTGTGCCCGGATTATGGAATCCTTTTGCCAATACTGAAGACGACGATTTTGATAGCGATGATGAATATGATGAAGAACTTGACGACTGAGGATATTAATACCTTCGTCGAGACCCAATTGGCACATTGGGAACTTGCGGCCGTGAATTTCTATAATTTGCGCAACGCCTATCGTAAAAATATGAATTTTTGCGGCCTGCGGGGGGCTGTTCAACTTAATCCGGCGCGAATCATCTCGTCAGCGGCTAATACGTCTGCAAAAGCAATCGAAGAACGCCCATGCTTCCTTTGTGAGGCTAACCGACCCGCACAACAGATCACAAATCAGTGGGTTTCGGGATGGCATCTGTTATTGAATCCATATCCCATTCTTCCTATCCATTTCACAATAGTTAATTCTATTCACACTCCTCAGGCTGAGATTCCTCTTGAAATGGCAGCCATGGCCGAAGCTGCGCCCGACCTCGTATTCTTCTATAATGGTGCTCGCGCCGGTGCCTCGGCTCCCGATCATCAGCATGTTCAGGCTGTCTTGAAATCAGAACTCCCTCTTGTCAGACTTGTTGAGGAAAATCACCTGATTTCAAAATCAGGCTGGATGTTGTCGGAAGAGTATGATATTGAGCTTCCTTTCCACTTCGTAAGTGCTGTGGTCGAACCTGATAGCCGGGGGATGAAAACATTGGCTTTATGTCTCAAGGCATTCGGGATAGATTCTGAAACCGATGTGAAAGACAATGGACTTTTAAACGCATTTATGTGGATTGGAAATGAAGGTCTGCTCAGAATTGTCATAATCCCCAGAAGGAAACATAGACCTGAATGTTATTTCAAGGAAGGTGAAGATAGAATTATTATAAGCCCCGGTGCTATTGACATGGCCGGACTCATAATTATTCCTCGTCCGTCTGATTTTGAAAAGATAACCCCTGAAATTATTAATGATATTTATTCACAAGTTGCTTTCTCTGAAAAGCTGCCGCAGGAAATAAAAGATTACTTTCTGTCTTAAGTATCATCTACTATTACGGTCGCAATGGATGAAAATATCAGAATAGGAATAATAACCCGCGGAGAACCGGAATTTGTTGCGGGGAGCCTGAATGGAGATAAAGGATTCTATTTAAAAAATCTTCTTATCGGGAAGGGTTTTCATTGGCAGCGGGTGTGTAAAGTTTTCCTTCCCGGCGAAATTGAGTATTTGGATGAGCCTCAGGGAGATATTCGGATTGTAAACTCCGTTCCTATTGAAAAATATATTGAATCGGTGATTTCAAGCGAAATGAATCGCAATTCACCCGTTGAGTTTCTGAAGGCTCATGCCGTGATTTCGAGAAGTTGGGCTTTGAAGAAAATTGCAGAGGCCGATTCTTGTTGCGGAGGTTCTACAACACACCAATCAAACACAATATTGGCATGGGAAGAATCAGATTCCCACCATGGGTTTGATGTATGCAGTGATGACCACTGCCAACGTTATCAAGGAATGTCTCTTGATATAAGTCGGAATGTGCGCGATGCAGTTGAACTGACACGAGGGGAAGTACTTGTGGCCGCCGATGGGAAAATAGCAGATGCCCGTTTTTCCAAATGTTGTGGAGGGAAAACAGAGTTGTTTTCCTCCTGTTGGGATGATAGGGATTATGACTATTTACCGTCAAAAGACGACCCCGGGTGTGATTTATCCACAATGAAACCGGATGAGCGAAATTCTTTTCTTTCCGCTGTGCTTAAAGATTACGACCGGAACACACATAACTTTTACAGGTGGACCTATGATGTAGACAAGGAAAAACTGCGCGTGGATATTCAGAAAAAGTATGGAATAGACTTGGGAAGAATTAAGAATATTGAGGTTACAAAACGTGGCCCGTCGAATCGAGCGATAATTATTCGTATAATCGGTGCCGACAAGGAATTGTCTGTTGGTAAAGAATTGGCTATTCGACGACTGTTGGCCGAGAATTGTCTTTACAGTTCGATGTTTCAAGTTGAGGACTGCGGCCATTATTTCAGACTTCACGGAGGCGGCTGGGGGCATGGTGTGGGACTCTGTCAGATCGGAGCCGCACGCATGGCTTTCGAGGGGATGGATTATCGTTCTATTCTTGATTTCTATTACCCGGGTGCCAAAGTGGTTAAAATTGAATCGTTAAGTATCTGACCGCCGCTTAACCCCTAAAGATTAGTTAAATGCGAAGATTAAATATCAAAAATTATTCCGGTTCCTTGCGTAATAGTCGTCCCTGGGCCTGGATACCGACTCTTTACATTGCTGAAGGACTTCCATATTTTGCGGTGAATGTCCTCACCGTGCTAATGTACACTAATTTAGGTATAGGGGTTAAGGAAATGGCATTTTATACCGGTTGGTTATACTTGCCGTGGGTAATAAAACCATTTTGGAGTCCGTTTGTCGACTTATTCAAGACAAAACGTTGGTGGACGATCACAATGGAATTATTAATGGCGATTGCGTTGGCATGTATCGGATTCATCTTACCTGCATCCTGGTTCTTTTCATGGACCATTGTTTGTTTTTGGATCACGGCCTTTCTTTCGGCTACTCATGATATTGCCGCTGATGGATATTATATGTTGGCATTGAGCAGTCATGATCAGGCCGCATTTGTAGGAGTAAGGTCAACATTCTATCGGGTGGCAAGTGTAATCGGTCAGGGGGGACTCGTTATCCTTGCTGGTTACCTTGAAAAAAGTTGTGAATCTGTGTCGCGTGCCTGGTCTGTCGTTTTCCTGATACTTTCGGCCTTCTTCCTGCTTGTAAGTATATGGCATGCTTTTTCCATGCCGCGTCCGGCTTCTGATCATCCTGTGGCCGGTGTGACAGCCCGAAATATTATTCACGATTTTTGTATGACCTTCGTCACATTCTTTCGTAAGCCTCATGTACTGACAGCTATTCTATTTATGCTGTTTTATCGTCTTCCCGAAGCAATGTGCATCAAGCTTGTGCAACCTTTTCTGAAAGCACCTTTAGACCAAGGCGGTTTGGCCATGTCTACAGAGGGAATTGGCTTTGTAAACGGTACTCTCGGTGTCATCGCATTGCTGGCCGGGGGGATTCTGGGAGGTTTGGTCATTTCCCGGGGAGGATTGAAAAAATGGTTATGGCCTATGGCTTTGAGCTTGACACTGCCGTGTGTGGTCTACTGTTTTCTGGCAATGTGGCAGCCTCAGAATTTTATTGTAATATGTTCGGCCATCGCGGTTGAACAATTCGGATATGGGTTTGGATTTACGGCATTTATGCTATACTTGATTTACTTCAGTCAGGGGCCCAGTCAAACGTCACATTATGCATTTTGCACGGCCTTCATGGCGCTGGGGATGATGTTGCCCGGCATGGCCGCCGGGTGGATTCACGAAACGTTGAGCAGATTGGATTTGTGGAACACAGGTGGCCCGACAGGGTATGTTAATTTCTTTTGGTGGGTGATGTTATGTTGCATAGTTACGTTTGCAGTGTGTGTGCCACTTAAAATAAATGCGGATTTCGGCAAAAAGAAAAATGAATAAAAACTGCGTGACGACATACGTGACATGGGCTTGCTGCATGTTGCTCGTTTTAGTTGGAGGATGTTCTCCCTCAAGGCATGTGCCACAGGGAAAATATCTTCTCGACAATGTGTCAATTCACGTTAACGACACTACCGGAACACTTTCTTCATCTGCCATGATGAATTACGTTCGCCAACGGCCTAACAACCGATTCCTGCACATATCCCGGCTTCGACTGGGTGTATATAACATGAGTGGTGAGGACTCCACGAAATGGTGGAACAAGTGGGTCCGCAGGCTTGGGGAGGCTCCTGTAATCTATGATAACATTGCCACAGATGCTGATTCCACCCAACTTCTGCGTGCCATGAACAATGCCGGTTATCTTCATTCAAAGGTAAACGTTGTGCGTGTTCCCGATTCTTTGCATCGTAAAATAAAGTTGGATTATCAACTCACTCCCGGTGAGCCCCACATAATCCGGAACATCGATTATCAGTTCCCTAACGATACTATCCGGGAGATTATAATGAGAGATTCATCTCGTTTCATTGTTAATCCGGGAACTCTTCTTGACCGGAATGAATTGGAAACTCAACGGGAATGGATTTCTTCGCGCCTTCGCAACAAAGGTTATTGGGCGTTCTCGAAAGAGTTTATCACATTCAATGCCGATACGACTGCAGGGTCGCGCGATGTGAATCTCACAATGATTGTGCATCCTCCCTATCCCCAAGATAAGAGAAATGTTAATATAGATACTCATAATTCTTATCTGATAAGAGACATATATGTTGTGCCCGATTTTAAGGGAACTTCCGATTTTAATCCGTCAGATCTGAACGTAAACGATACGATTCAATACAAGGACATTACAATCCTTTCGGGTCCTAAATCCATTCTTCGGCCTTCGGTGATATATGACAATATCTTTCTGCATAAAGGACAAATTTACCGCCAACGTGATGTGGACAATACATATTCGGCCTTTTCACGTCTTGAAATATTGAAATTCATTCAGATTCGAATGATTCCTGCCGGAAAATTAGGGAATTTCGGACTTGTGGATGCCTATATACTCCTCACTCCCGGACGGTCTCAAAATATAACCCTCGAACTTGAAGGCACCAATTCTGAAGGTGATCTCGGGGTGGCAGCCGGTATAAATTATTCTCATCGCAACGCCGGGCATGGTGGCGAAGTTTTATCTTTCAAAGTGCGGGGAAGCTATCAGGCCATCAACGGGCATCTGGAAGGATTTGTACACAACAGATTTATGGAATATGGTGTTGAGGGAGCTTTGACATTTCCAAAGTTCAAGGCGCCATTCATTAATGATTCATTTAAAAGAAAAATAAGGGCATCCACAGAACTGCATCTTTCGCTTAACTATCAGGAAAGGCCTGAATTTACCCGTATAATTTCTACTGCCGGCTGGAGATATATCTGGAGCGAACATGCCTCACGCTTCCGTTATATTTTCACTCCGATCGATATTAATTATGTCTTTTTGCCTAAAAGCACAAAAGACTTTGTCGACCAGATTGCACCCGACAATCCGCTGTTGCGCTACAGCTACGAAGATCATTTCATTATGAGGACCGGGTTCAATTTCTATTATACCAATAAAAGGCGCCCCTCTCCATTCAGTATTCATTCGCGAAATGACATAATCACGGTCCGTACTCAGGCTGAAGTGGCCGGAAACCTTCTGTTTGCAATTTGCAGGGCCGCTTATCCTCATCGTGATTTCCACGAAAACCCATATAAGGTTTTTGGAATTCGTTTTGCACAGTACGTCCGATTAGATAGTGATTTCAGCTATCTGCACACTTTCGATCATCGCAATGCTCTGGCCTGTTATGCCGGATTCGGAATCGGGGTGCCTTATGGGAACAGTTATGTGCTGCCATTTGAGAAACGTTTTTATGGAGGCGGTGCCAATGGAGTGCGGGGTTGGGATGTCCGCACTCTCGGTCCCGGAAGATATCCCGGATCGAACTCGGTAAACGATTTCATGTATCAGTGTGGAGATATCAGGCTTAATCTCAGTGCTGAATATCGCCTTAAATTATTTTGGGTAATTGAAAGTGGACTTTTTATTGATATGGGTAATATCTGGACTATCCGTAACTATGCAACCCAGCCATACGGAAAGTTCAATTTTAATTCCTTCTATAAGGAATTGGCAGCTGCCTACGGTGTGGGAATTCGCCTTGACTTCAATTATTTTCTTGTAAGGTTAGACCTTGGAATGAAAGCACACAATCCGGCGATAAACCAAGAACCATGGCCTCTGATTCATCCTCGCTGGGGAAGGGATCACTCTTTCCATTTCTCAATTGGCTATCCATTTTGATTGGCTGTCGCAAAACAATTTTATCGTTTGAATCCTTATATAATAAGAAAATTGAATATTCTTATAAAAATTTTTAAGAATGAAGTCGTTTAATTTTTTTCAAGTCTAAGATTTATTAAGATTTTGAGCGAATTTTGATTGCGTAAAAATTTTAAACGACTTCAATAGCTTATAATAGGTAAGTGATACAGAAAGTGATGAATTATGAAAAAACTTGTGATATTCGACCTTGACGGAACTCTTCTCAATACAATTGCCGATCTCGGCACTGCCACCAATTATGCCTTGAAAAAGGGAGGATATATCGAACATCCTCTATCTTCTTACAATTATATGGTGGGAAACGGTGTCCGTAGTCTGATGGAGAAAGCCGCTCCCGATGCTTCGCCTGAACAGCTTGATCAGTTACTGAAAGATTTTAAAGAATATTACGATAATCATTGCACAGACCACACCGTGCCTTATCCCGGTATTCACGACCTGTTAAAGACGCTGATGGCTCACGATGTTAAAATTGCTGTCGCCTCCAATAAATATCAGACTGCTGTCGATAAGATTGTAAAGCACTATTTTAGTGATATAGAATTTGCTGCCGTCCATGGTGAGCGTCCTGATGTCCCCAAAAAACCGGATCCCTCAATAATTTTCAGTGTCCTTAGTGAGTGTCCCACACCAAAAGCTGAAACAATGATGGTTGGTGATTCTGCTGTCGATATGGAAACGGCGCGCAGAGCATGTATTGATTCTGTCGGTGTGACCTGGGGATTCCGACCCGTGTCGGAATTGCGCTCGGCTTTTGCTGATAATATTGCATCAGAAACGGGTGAGATTCTGAGCCTTGCACTCGCCGAATAAGTCTGAAAATTTTCAAACTTCAATCTCGCTTCTCAATATAAAACTCCTGATATAAATGTAACTCCTGATAAAAAGGTTGCATATTTAATAAAGATATTCATATTCGGAAGCAATTTTTTTCCACGCATACTCAGCACGTGCGTTATCGGTTGCCGCATGGCCATCAAGGCCTTCGGAGATAATAAGTTTACGTAGACTTTCGGAATCGTTGAAGTAATATGCATTTCCGTGGGTCGTTTCCCGGTTATATATTACATCGAAAGCCAGAATCGGCATGTTAAAGAACATCGCTTCCACAAGCGATGGATTTGTACCTCCCGATCGATGACCATGCACATATCTGCGTGCGTTATTCCTGAGCGTGTACAAAACGTCAGGATCATAAATGGCGCGCAGCAGGTGGATATTCTTTTTATGCTTGTATTTCTCGTAAAGATTTCTTGAATAATCGCTATGATTCCAATTGCCGACAAATACCAATTGCGTTTCTGTTGATGAATATGCCTCCAGTGTGATGTGGCAGTTATTTTCAGGCTCTATGCGACAGATGCTCAGATCATATTCCTGTCGTTTAATTGAGTAATAATCAAGCATGGCCTGTTGGCGTTGTTCATTAATGGGTCGAAGTGAATGATCTCCTCCGTAGGCAATCAGATGCGCGTCGCGTCCATAGTGTTCCTTTACATAATCCTGAATTCCCTTGTTGTCCGAGATAATTGCATCAGCCCAACGAATACAGCATCCTAACGAGAATTTTAAAAAGCGTTTGGCTGCCGGCTTCCATTTGTCGCGCAAATGTTCGAGTCCATCAATGTTTACAATAGTTTTGGCTTTAGATAGCATTTTGAAAACCGGAAGAAAGATACAGCCGGAAACCCCGAGAATCAATATGGCATCATAGCCTCGTATGGCCTTGATCATAGATAGAATGTCGTAGGGCACACTCATCACTCCGTGGGCTCTGAGTGAAATATATTTCAGTTTGCAGCCCTTGTAGCTGCTAAGTTCGCTATGGCCTGAGATGGTGTCCATATCGGGCCGGCTGCAAAATACGGTATATTCCACCCCCGGTCGGCGGTGAGTGATGATATTATCCACAAGAGTTTCAAATCCACCATATTGCGGAGGAACCCCCTGCGACCCAATTATAGCGACTCTTTTTGGATTCTCAATAGTCATATCGTCTAATTTTGAACACTTACTTGTTGCCCGGACTTTTTGCTTATGAAAAATGCTATGATGAATTATTCAGTTTGAATATTTCTAAAAACTTGAAGAAAGGAAGTTCCGTTTCCCATATATTGAATATTTGAACACCATTGCGAACGCCATTATCATCCAACCGAGCTGCATGTTGTAATCGGCACTAAGTTGAACTGTCATTGCAAAAGTAACATACGACATCCAATCTCGTTTGATAATAGTTACGAAACCTATCGCAATCCAAAATGCCAGCGAACAGATAATCCCATAGTTATACCAGATGCTGAAGATTCCGGCAAATCCACGTTCATTTACATCACATGGACGGGCCTCAAGGTCTCTTTGGTCTGCATCGACTCCATGGCCGGTGATGATTTGCATATCGGAGCCGGCAAGAGCTCTTGCGCCTCGAAGCGTAGGAACTAATCTTGCTGATGCACTTGTGTCGGCTTTGATTATTTCCTGATCGTTCAGACTCGTAACTGCCGTTATGGTGTTGAGGACACGCTCAACGTTAGTCGGCCTTTTTAATGGAACGAGAAATGCCGTTATCAGAAGTGCGACAACCAAGATAAGGATATAGGGAATATTCTTACGCGTGATGTAAGGCAACAGACACAGCGGGCCCATGATGTAGGCAGATGCGTTGTCGGTAGTAAACAGGGTCCATAAATAAGAAATCCACAGCCAGGGGTGGAGGCGAATACTTGTCAGGAGAGTTGCTGCCGGGTTTCTATGTCTCAGTGTGCGCGTATAGAAAAATAGGAGAGTGGAAAGAATAACGGTGGTGTGCGAAGGCTCTGCGGTCAATGAATTGAGTTTCCAAGGGTTGTGATAATTTATGGCTTTTAAGGGAACAGGCAGATTCATCAATACGCACAATTGTTGAATTACCAACACCACCGCAAATGTGTAAATGATCACGCGTATTAACTTTAGAAACAGGCCGCTTCCCAACCCGGATATTTTTACCAACCGCGCAAGCATCATGAAGTAGACGCAATATGCGCATGTGAAAAGCATTGTAGATAGCCTCACGGTGTCCGGATGAAAAAAGAAAGGTGCGAACAATACCGTGATTATAACCGTACACAGTGGCAAATCAATGCGCGGAATAAATGTGCGGGCGTCTTTTATAAGTAAACCAAATGGAGAAAGACACATTCCGACGTTCAGCAAGATATTCATATTGTCGTGTCCCTGCATGAAACTCGGATTTATACACAGTAAAACAAGTCCGACCACGGTGAGTCGGACTGTTAAGGAATTAGTGGAATCGTGTATATGTCTGTCTGTCTCTCTTTTCACTATATGCTGTATTTCCTTTTTCTGATTACATAGAAAGAATCCTGTTAAATTAAGGACTCTTACATCATGCAGCAGTAAGAAAAGTTGGTGTTGACCTCACTTGTCGTATTCAAAAGGGGAAACGAAATCTCGGAACAGGGGGTGAAGCGTATCCTTTTCAGAAAGTGTGGCTTTATCAAGTTCAATTCCCCAGTCAATTCCCAATGATGTGTCGATGATTGAAATGCCTCCGTCATGATCGGGAGCATAATAATTATCGCACTTGTATTGAAATATTGCCGTATCGCTCAGCACCGCGAAGCCATGAGCAAACCCTCTAGGAATGAAAAATTGAAGGTGATTTTCTTCACTTAGTTCAACGGCCACGTGCTTTCCGTAGGTGGGAGAACCCTTCCGAATATCCACGGCAACATCAAGTACTTTGCCACGCACGCATCTCACCAGTTTTGCTTGTGCAAAGGGAGGTCGTTGAAAATGAAGCCCGCGCATTACTCCGCGGCCGGAACACGATTCATTATCCTGCACGAAATCTACCTGAGCCACCTCCGTATCGAATACTTTCTTATTGTAACTTTCAAAAAAATATCCGCGGCTGTCCTTAAAAACTTTTGGTTCGATAATGACAACTCCTTCGATATCTGTTTTTATTACGTTCATGATTAATACAGATTTGAATCGTTGGTGTGTAGTTATACAGTAATGTGATTGCTAAATTTTTGAGACGACTTCATTAAATAATTTTGAACTAACAGTTAGCGTTCAAGATTAGTGCATCTCACATATCGATTGAATTTTGAGAGCTGCTTATAACCTTCATAAGGTATTTGCCATAATTATTCTTCATCATCGGGCGGGCAATCTCTTCTATCTTTTCTTTTGAGATCCATCCGTGTTGATAAGCAATCCCTTCAAGGCATCCTATTTTCAGGCCTTGACGTTTCTCAAGAACCTCTACGTATATCGATGCCTCGGCAAGTGAATCGTGGGTGCCGGTGTCAAGCCATGCAAAACCACGCGGAAGAACTTTTACCTTGAGTTCGCCATCTTTCAGGAACTCTTGATTGACTGTTGTAATCTCAAGCTCTCCGCGTGCGGATGGTTTGATATTTGATGCAACGTCAACAACCTTATTCGGGTAAAAGTAAAGTCCCACAACTGCATAGTTGCTTTTAGGGTTCTTTGGCTTTTCCTCTATTGAAAGACAGTTGCCGTTTTTGTCAAACTCGGCCACTCCATACCTTTCCGGATCGTCGACCCAATATCCGAACACGGTTGCTTTCTTGTTTTCCTCGGCGTCTTTCACTGCATCCACCAGAAGGGTAGAGAAGCCGGCCCCATGAAAGATATTATCACCCAATACAAGGCACACGCTGTCGTCGCCTATGAAATCTTTCCCAATAATGAAGGCCTGGGCGAGTCCGTCGGGAGATGGCTGCTCGGCATATTCCAGATTAAGACCATAGTCCGAACCGTCTCCCAGCAAGCGCTTGAACCCCGGCAAATCAGATGGTGTCGAGATAATCAGTATATCCCTTATCCCGGCGAGCATTAGAGCCGACAGGGGATAATAGACCATCGGTTTGTCATAAATTGGAAGAAGTTGTTTGCTAACTCCCTTTGTAATTGGATATAAGCGGGTGCCGGAACCGCCTGCCAAAACGATACCTTTCATTTCTTCTTGTTTTTTGATTTCGACTTTCCGTCTTCTTCGTCATCATCACTGTAGTACTTGCTGTCTGAATGGTAGCCGTAACCATATCCATAACCATATCCGTAACCATAGCCATAACCATAGCGGTAGCCATACGAGTTTCCGGGGTCGATCGTTCCGTTCAGAACCAAAGACATGTTGGGGAAAGTCTTCTTGTCATACAGCTCATCAATCATTGGAAGCATCTGGAGGTCGAGAACTCCGGCACGCGCCACAAACAGTGTCATGTCGGAATACTTGCTGACAATTGAAGCATCCGCAACAATTTCCACCGGCGGGCAGTCAATGAAGATGTAGTCGTAGCGCTCTTTCAGATAATTGATCAGATGACTCAGACGGTCGCTGAACAACAGCTCTGTCGGGTTGGGAGGAGTCGTACCAACAGGTATTACTGCAAGATTCTTGGTGTTTTCAACGTGCTGGGTAATAGCGTCTATGTCGTTGGTGCGGTTGGCAAGATAATCAGAAATACCATCTTTATTCTTGTCAACATACTTACTGAGTGACGATTTGCGCATGTCAAGATCGACAACAATAGATTTTTTACCCTTTATGGCAAAAGTCTTGGCAAGATTAAAGCATATAAATGTCTTTCCTGACCCCGGATTAAACGAAGTCAGCATTATCACCTTTGTATTCGGGTCGTTGGCTATCATGAACTCAATATTGGTTCGCAGCATACGGAACGCCTCGTTAATGGAATTTCGGCTGTTCTCTTTGACTGCCACCAGTGGCGTCGGCGACTGGTTACTCTTAAGTTTATTGAGTTTGAGTTTCTGCTTTTTGTTGTGAAGTGGCAATTCTCCGGCCAACGGAATGTGAAGATCCTTTATATCTCGGCGCCCGCGCACCACATGGACTGTCAGTTCGCGTTGATAAATAATCAAGGCCGGAATAACAAGACCAATTGCGAAAGCGATCAACATGATGTTTCGGCGATGTGGAGCAACCGGAGTCGTTACCTTTTCGGGCTCACGCACGATTCTTGTGTTGTAGGAGGTGAAGACCTGATTCAGCTGATTCTCTTCCCGCTTCTGAAGTAGATAGAGATACAGGGTTTCCTTTACTTTCTGCTGACGCTCCACGCTGAGAAGATACTTGGCCTGTTTGGGATTGGAGGCAATCTTTGATTGGGCGGACCCGGTGAGATTTTCCTGACTGCGGATTTGCTCGTTCAGCAACACAAGTTCATTATCGATTGAGGCTATAAGAGCTCCACGCATTGCTGTGAGGGCCGCATCCATCTCCGCGACAAGCGGATTGCTTTCGGAACTTTGCGAAACAAGACTGTTGCGTTCAAGAATCTTGCTGTTATACTGTGATATTTGAGTCGAGAGACTCATGTTGTCAATTCCTGCATTTGTGGGCAGAAGTTTGTGATTATTGTCCGAATTGCGCAGATAGGTGCGGATATACTTCGCCATGTACTCCTGGTTTCTGAGGTCTTTGAGTGCAAGCGAAGCCTGAGATGCCTGATTCATATAGAGCGAAGCTGCGGCCTCAATGTCGGGCACCATATTGGCACTCTTGAATGTTGATATGTCGTTATCAACCGAACCCAACTCTTCTTGAAGAAGTTGAACTCGCTCATCAATAAATTTACTTGAGTTGTCGGCCAATGTGCGTTTGTCGCGCATCCAGCGGTCGTTATAACTGGAAACCAGCTGATTCAGAACGTCGGCTGCTCTTTCGGGTGAAGAATCGGTCTGAGTCATGTTCACAAGATTCCACGAACGTTCGTCAGTGGTAACGCTCAGACCGTTATTGAATAGTTTTGCGGCAAGTTTTATTGGAAGATGCTGAACGTTTATTTCGTGGTAGACGGTTGTCTCCAGGCCTTCTGCCGGAGAAACCACCAGCGGTCCGAAAGGAGTCTTCACCGGTGTGCCGAAACGTCCCTTTATAACTTTGTCACCATAATTCTTTTCTTCTATTATGATATCGGACACTTCGAACTCGCCATTATCGTTGAATGAAATTTTAAACTTGATATTCGAATCTTCCGTCACTTCGGGCATATCCACCTGAATCGGCAGATTAGAGCCATAAAGCTGATAGTCGCGGAATCGTCCTTCGGCCGTGTAGACTGTCTGAAGATTAAGCTTCCTTACAACATCGCGCATAAGGTCGGGCGATTGAATTATCTGCACCTCATCGTTAAGGCTATTGTTTGTGCTGGTTAGACCTAAATCTTCAAACATTGCATCTGTTCCCGAGACCGAACGACCCTGAGAGTCGGTTTTTATGAGGATGGATGCGGTGGTCTGATAAATAGGAGTGGTCATCTTGATTTTGATGAATCCTATGGTCAAGCATACTGCTATCGAAATCAGAAACCAATACCAATTGGCAAGACAGAGATAGAGATATTCTTGAAGACGTATGCCATACTTCTTGAGATTAGCCTGTTTCTGGGGCTGCTCTTTATTATCAGTATTATTTTCTATTATGGTAGCCATTCTTTAAGTGTGTTAGCACGAATAGTTTTTTTACTTCACAATCAGCACAGCTATCGTTGTGGCAAAAGAAGCAATGGAAATCCAGAAAGTCGGAGTCAGAACAGAGTTCCCGTTGGGGGTTGACATTCGAGCCTTAGTCGAATTAGGCTCAACATAAATCACATCATTCTGCTTGAGATAATATACGGGCGACTGTGTTATCTTGTCTCCCGAATTGAGATCCACCTCATATACTTTCTGCATGCCGTTGTCCTCACGCAAAACGCGCACATTATTTCTTTTGCCGTATATGGTGAGATCGCCGGCCGCACTCAGTGCTTCCAGTATTGTGAAATTATCGCTGTCAAAATTATAAAGTCCGGGGTTCGTAACTTCGCCCATCACCGAAACGCTAAGATTCAGATAATCCACGGTAACTATCGGATTCTTGGCAAGATCTCGACTTATCAGTTCACGCCTGATATATTCGGCCACCTCTTCACGATTCATTCCTGCAATGTGCAGCTTTCCTAATACCGGGAAATTGATGTCTCCGTGGCTGTCAATGATATAGGGGGTGATATTGCCGGAATAGGTTGCGGTGGATTTCCCGGTTGAATCGAAATTATTAAGGCGCGTTTCAGCCACCGGAAGATTATACAACGAATTTAGTCTTGCATCCGATGTGCTTACGATTATAGTGATTTTATCATCGGGTTGCAGCTTAATGGGAGTAAGTAAGGGCAAAACATTCTCTTTTCCCGGAGTTAAATCCTGAAAATATGAGATATCCTTAGATGATGAGCAGCTACTTACAAGCAAACTCACGCCCGCACAAAATGCAATCAGATTTTTAATTTGTTTCATGGTCAGGTGATTGTTAAATCGCTTCTGATGTTTGGATATAGAGTCACAAAATTACAAATTAAAAACTATTTATGCAATTATGTGGAAGAAATTAAAGAACATAACGAATAAACATATTTAATATAGTTATCTTTACCGGCCATAGCGTTTTGAACTGTCGGAGTTTTTTGCTAAATTTGCCATTATTATCGAAATAAAAATCCATTCTAATGGCTACAAAACCCTTTCACTACCAGGAAATGTTTCCCCTGGGTCCGGATACCACAGAGTATCAATTGATTACAAAAGACTACGTAAAAGTTGAGAATTGGAATGGCCACGAGATGCTTGTGGTTGATCCCGAGGCTTTGACTCTGATTGCAAATGTTGCTTCCCATAATTGCTCGTTTATGTTGAGACGTGAACATAACGAGATGGTGGCGAAGATTCTTGCTGATCCCGAAGCTTCTGAAAATGATAAATTTGTAGCTCTGACAATGTTGCGTAACGCCGAGGTCGCTGCCAAGGGCGTTCTGCCGTTCTGTCAGGATACAGGCACTTCAATCTGTACCGCTTACAAGGGTCAGCAGGTGTGGACCGGATGTGATGATGAGGAGAAAATTTCTCTCGGGGTTTATAAAACTTATACCGAAAACAATCTCCGATATTCGCAGAATGCTCCTCTAAACATGTATGAAGAGGTTAATACAGGTTGTAACCTCCCCGCCCAAATTGAAATTCATGCCACTGAAGGTGACGAATATAAGTTCTTATTTGTTGCAAAAGGTGGTGGCTCGGCAAATAAAACTTATCTCTATCAGGAAACAAAAGCAATTCTAAACAAGAAAACTCTTGTTCCTTTCCTGATTGAGAAAATGAAGAGTCTCGGAACTGCTGCTTGTCCTCCTTATCACATCGCTTTTGTTATCGGTGGAACTTCAGCCGAGGCTAATCTTGCCGCTGTCAAGAAAGCTTCTGTTAAATATTACGATAATCTTCCCACTGAAGGTAATGAATATGGCCATGCATTCCGCGATATCGAACTGGAGAAGGAACTGCTCGAGGCTGCTCAGAATCTTGGCCTTGGTGCTCAATTCGGCGGTAAATATTTCGCTCACGATGTGAGAGTGATCCGTATGCCACGACATGGTGCTTCCTGCCCGGTGGGAATGGGTGTAAGCTGTTCGGCCGACCGCAATGTGAAAGCTAAAATCAATCGCGATGGCCTTTGGATTGAAAAACTCGATGAGTTCCCCGGTGAGCTTATCCCCGAAGAGATGAGAAACGTGGGTGAAGGCGAAGTTGTAAAAGTTGATCTTAACCGCCCCATGGAGGAAATTCTTGCTCAGCTTGATAAATACCCGGTTTCAACTCGGCTCTCGTTGAAAGGTACTATAATTGTGGGTCGTGACATTGCTCACGCCAAGATAAAAGAACGCCTGGATGCCGGCGAACCGATGCCTCAATATCTTAAAGATCATCCCATTTACTATGCAGGCCCGGCTAAAAAGCCCGAAGGTATGCCCTCCGGCTCTTTTGGTCCCACCACTGCCGGCCGAATGGATTCTTATGTTGACCAATTCCAGGCTGCCGGCGGATCAATGGTGATGATTGCAAAGGGTAACCGTTCTCAGCAAGTCACTGATGCCTGCCATAAACATGGCGGGTTCTATCTCGGCTCTATCGGCGGTCCGGCTGCTATTCTCGCCAAAAATTCAATTAAGAATGTGGAACTCCTTGAATATCCTGAGCTCGGAATGGAGGCTATTTGGAAAATTGAAGTTGAGGATTTCCCGGCATTTATCCTCGTTGACAACAAGGGCAATGATTTCTTCAAGCAGATCAAGCCTCGCTGTCCGATGGACTGTAAATAATCTCTCCCAATCTAATAATTGAGATTTTATCCCCTTATTGTCCGGCCTTTTCGAAAGTCCGGACAATTTGGGGTTATTAAAGAAGTGAAGTCGTTCATCATTTTACTAAGATTAATTAAATGTAAACGACTTCATAAGGTAAAACTGTCTTAATGAAAAATATTCGAAATTTCTGTATAATCGCTCATATCGACCACGGTAAGTCCACCCTGGCCGACCGTCTTCTTGAACGTACGAATACTGTTGATGCGAAAGACATGGAGGCTCAGGTGCTTGACGATATGGACCTTGAACGTGAAAGGGGTATTACCATAAAAAGTCATGCAATTCAGATGGATTATAAACTCGGTGACGAGCATTATACATTAAATCTTATTGACACTCCGGGTCACGTGGACTTCTCTTACGAAGTTTCACGTTCGATTGCCGCTTGTGAGGGCGCACTTCTTATTGTGGATGCCTCACAAGGAATTCAGGCCCAGACCATCTCCAATCTTTACATGGCTATTGATAATGACCTGGAAATAATTCCGGTTATCAATAAGTGTGATCTCGACAGTGCGAAGCCCGATGAGGTGGAAGACCAGATTGTGGATCTGTTAGGGTGCGACCGTTCCGAAATAATCCGTGCTTCCGGAAAGACCGGCATGGGAGTTGACGATATTTTGAAGGCTATCGTCGAGCGTGTCCCTGCTCCGGAAGGAGACCCCGATGCACCCCTGCAGGCGCTGATCTTTGACTCCGTGTTCAATCCTTTCCGTGGCATCATTGCCTATTATAAAATCGTAAACGGAACAATCCATAAAGACGATTTTGTAAAATTTGTTTCTACCGGCAAAGAATATCACGCTGATGAAATTGGAGTCTTAAAACTCAACATGTCGCCGCGTAAGGAACTTTCTGCCGGAAATGTGGGTTATATCATTTCCGGAATCAAAACCTCAAAGGAAGTGAAAGTCGGCGATACGATAACCCACGTCAACCGCCCGTGTGATAAAGCGATAGAAGGCTTTGAAGAAGTGAAGCCGATGGTATTTGCCGGTGTTTATCCCATTGAAACGGAAGATTTCGAAAATCTTCGTGCTTCGCTTGAAAAGCTACAGCTTAATGACGCCTCGTTGACTTTTCAACCTGAATCATCGGCTGCGCTTGGATTCGGTTTCCGTTGCGGATTTCTCGGGCTGCTCCACATGGAAATTGTTCAGGAGCGACTCGGACGCGAATTTGGAATGGATGTTATTACAACTGTTCCAAATGTTTCATATATCGTTACTGATAAGAAAGGTAATAAGACCGAAGTCCATAACCCCTCCGGTCTTCCCGAGCCAACAGCAATAGATTACATTGAAGAACCCTATATCAGGGCAACAATCATTACTCAGGCCGATTTCATAGGTCCGATTATGACGCTTTGTCTTGGCAAGCGCGGCGAACTGGTGAAACAGGAATATATTTCAGGAAACCGAATGGAACTTACTTTTGACATGCCTTTAGGTGAAATCGTGATTGATTTTTACGATAAACTTAAAAGCATTTCGAAAGGTTATGCAAGTTTTGACTATCACATCCACGATTATCGGGAATCGAAACTTGTTAAGCTCGATATCCTTCTTAACGGCGAGAGTGTAGACGCCCTCTCAACTCTGACACACGAGGCAAATTCCGTGAGATTTGGCAGAAGAATGTGTGAAAAGCTGAAAGAACTTATTCCACGTCAGCAATTCGATATTGCAATTCAGGCCGCAATCGGCGCGAAAATCATCGCTCGTGAAACAATAAAGGCCGTCAGAAAAGATGTGACCGCCAAGTGTTATGGTGGTGACATCTCGCGTAAACGTAAGCTTCTCGAAAAGCAGAAGGCCGGTAAGAAAAGAATGAAACAGATCGGTTCGGTTGAAGTGCCTCAGAAAGCATTTCTTGCTGTTCTTAAACTTGATTGATGTAAACAACTTTATCTGTTTAATTGTATATAAAGGAGAGGGGAGAACCTTCTCCTTTATTTTTCCACGTAAAATATATCGATATGGACGATCAGATAAAATTAATGGATATCGGCGATAAATTCCCCGATGTGCTTGGCAAGGATGCCGATGGTAATGAAATAAAACTTTCCGACTTCCCCGGGAAAATGTTTATAATTTATTTCTATCCGAAAGACAATACCCCCGGTTGCACGATGGAGGCCATAAGTTTCCGCGACAATTATCAGACTTTCCTTGATATGGGTTATCAGATAATCGGAGTGAGCAAAGATTCGGAAGCAAGCCACAAGAAGTTTGCCGAAAAAAACTGTCTCCCGTTTCCGTTAGTTGCGGATACAGATCTTGAACTCTGTAAGACAGCCGGTGTGTGGCAGCCTAAGGTAATGGCCGGCAAAGCATATATGGGCATTGTAAGAACTACGTTTGTTACAGACAGTAACGGTGTGGTCACCGACCGTATTCTTAAGGTAAAGACAAAAGTCGCGTCAGATCAACTTTTCAAAATACTCGACGACAGGTATGATCCTAATCCTGCCTGACAGTCAGTATGGCTAAGGCATAAGTTTATTAAGTTAATTACGTATCTAAGAAACAGCTCATTCAGATGAGCTGTTTCTGTACCCGACCTACAATAAAAGTCAAATCCCTGTTTATATGGCATCAGTTCTTTACACTGCACGGAAAACACTGCGCAACTACGCCAACGGTGGTAATGTGCTTATATTTGCAACGGCATTGGCACTTATAGTGGTTAATGTTCCGTTTTTTACGGATTTCTATAACTCGCTGTGGACTCACGAACTCGCGTTGCAGGTGGGTTCATTCAATCTGTTCAGTCATCACGGCCACCCCATGAGTATTATGGCGTTTATCAATGATGCACTCATGGCTCTGTTTTTCTTTTCTGTCGGACTCGAAATCAAACGTGAAGTTTTGGTGGGAGAGTTGTCGTCATTCAGAAATGCACTTCTGCCGATTGTGGCCGCAATCGGAGGGATGGCAATTCCGGTTGTGATATATGTGCTTATGGCCCACAACACAAACTATGCCGACGGATGGGCAATCCCGATGGCTACCGATATTGCCTTTTCTCTCGGTGTCCTTGCCATGCTTGGAAATCGCGTCCCGGTGGGTTTGAAAATTTTTCTTACCACGCTGGCTGTTGTCGATGACATTGGAGGTATTTTAGTCATTGCCATTTTTTATAGTGGTTCTATCGACTTTACTCTGCTGCTTTGGGCTGCCGGTTGTATACTCCTTTTGGTAATTGGCGGTTATCTTGGAATTCAATCAAAAATGTTTTATGCATTCTTTGGTACATTCGTGTGGTTCTTTTTCCTGAACGCCGGAATTCATCCAACCATCGCCGGTGTGATTGTTGCATTTACCATTCCGGCCAAACCGGTCTACGCGCCAAAAAACTATATTAAAACAATCAGAAAGAATATTGGATATTTCTCGCATGAGAACGACGAGCAACTGCAGTCGCGCACAATTCTGAGCAAAGATCAGATGAACTGGCTCAAGGAAATTGAGTCAGCTTCCGATAAGGTTATATCGCCACTTCAGGATATGGAAGATACCCTTCATCCTCTTGTTAATTACATTATTGTGCCTTTATTTGCTTTTGCCAATGCCGGAATTTTCTTCGGAGATATGGAAATAAGTCAATTATTTCATGGCATTGCTCCGGCAATTATCATTGCCCTTGTGCTGGGGAAATTTATCGGTATTTTCTCTTTCTCCTGGCTCACCATCAAACTCGGGCTTGCTCCGATGCCCGAAGGTGGCAACTGGCCGCGCCTCGCCTCTGTGTCCATGCTGGGCGGAATCGGGTTCACAGTTTCTTTATTCATTGCCAATCTCTCCTTTGGCACGGGCGACCCCGTCCTTTCATTGCTGCTCAATGACTCCAAACTCGGAATCTTGATTGCATCACTGCTTGCCGGTGTCCTTGGCTGGTTTATGCTCCATATAACATTGCCGAAGGAAGGTGAGGCCGAGGAATAAAACATTACCCCCCTCCAAATAAAAAGAAATAAACGCGCCACGTCCCTACACACGTCCGGTAATATACTTTAAGGATTACTTGGAGGATTGAGCATTGTGCATCCTGAAAAAAGCTTCATCACGCCCAACGTTGATTAACTCAGGATCATGGCAATCTGTATTTATTGCAATGGGAATCTTCGCGTTCTGCAATTGTTCCCACCATTTTTCGGAGGGATAAAACCTGCCTGATTTTTCAAATGCCTTGGTGTTGATTTCTACAATAACTCCTGCATCCTTCGATTTGCTGATTACGTCATCAATGAGTGCGACATACCATTTCTGATCTTCGAGCGTCGGATCTGCCTGAGAGGCATTGCCGATTATTTTGTCGAAATGGCCTAATATCTCAAAGCCTCCAAGTTCAAGCATTGTGAGAACCTGCTCGAAGTATTTTTCAACTACATATCGCAGGTCTCCGTTATAACCCGCTTTTAGATATTTTGAGAATCGCTCGAATCTTCCGTCGCAGTCAAGTAAACGCCCCTCTTGATTTGGAACAAAATGGACTGAGCCGATACGATATTCTAATGGTAATTTATGAAAGTAATCGATGTGCGGTCCGAAGTCCCGGCCCAAAAAGTCAACCTCCATACCGCAAAGCAGTCTGATCTTATCAGCATGCTGGTCTTGCAAGGCAGATAAATTATCAATGTATCTTGCCACATCGCTTTCGAGCATATTGCATCCCGATTCTACCGGAACCGGAGAATGGGGTGTGAAACCCCACACTCCATAGCCGGCTTCTATTGCTGCTTTGGTCATTACCGACATCGGAACACGACCATCGCAATATTCTGTGTGAGAATGTAGATTATAATCTCTTCTCTCCGATATTAAGCTTACTAATTCCTCTGCTGTCATGATTCAATAAGTTTCGACTCTGAAGATAAGCTTCTCTGATACTTGAAAAACAGAGCTGTAAGCAGCAAAGTTATGGTCAACCCGGTGCCTACCGAAATTTCGTATGGAATTGCTGAGTTGAGCAATGTTTGAGTAATGGCCGTCAGTCCCTCGGGAGCGTAAATTATATATGTAGTGGTGACAGCGGTCATAAACATTGCCGGGACGAGAGTGATGAAATATGCTTTCCCGTTTCGGGCAAGCCATACAGTAATTGCCCAAAGGGTGAACACCGCCAACACCTGATTGCACCAGGCAAAATATCTCCATAATGCTTCGTATGGAATCAGCATCACGACAAAGCAGAGAACAAAGATTGGAATTGAGACTGCAAGCCGACGTGTGATTTTCTGCTGAGGTACTTTCATGAAATCAGATGCGATGAGTCGGGCGGAACGAAGTGCAGTATCCCCCGAGGTAATAGGTGCCGCTATTACTCCTAAGATAGCAAGAATCCCTCCGGCCGCTCCGAGCCATGATTGAGATATATTGTTGACAAGTACCGCCGGACTGCTTGACCCTAATGTCTGTTGAAGTTCTCCGTAACCACCCGTAAATGCTATTGCAGCTGCGGCCCAGATAAGTGCCACAACACCTTCGGTCACCATTGCTCCGTAGAATACGGGACGCGCATGTTTCTCATTTTTGAGACAACGAGCCATCATTGGTGACTGGGTGGCATGAAATCCGGAAATTGCACCACATGCTATCGAAACAAACATCATGGGAAAGATCGGTGCTGTGTCTGCATCTATTCGCTGATTCCCCAGGTGATGCCAAAATTCCGGCATATTCTCACTGTGAACATAGAGCATCGTCATTATCCCGACGGCCATAAAGAGCAGTGCAAATCCAAAAATAGGATAAAGTTTTCCAATCAGTTTATCGATTGGAAGCAGAGTGGCAAGCATATAGTATGCAAAAATTACTACAATCCAGAAAGTGCGGTCAAGATGTTCGGGAGTCAGCATGCCCAGCAAGTCGGCCGGATTATAAACGAATACCGCACCGACAAGAATCATCAGAAGCAGAGAGAAAATTCGAAGAACGTTTTTTATTCCGTTGCCAAGCTGATTGCCCACTATCTCGGGAAGTGAAGCACCGTCACTCCGCAAGGATAACATGCCTGAGAGATAATCGTGCACAGCGCCTGCAAAGATTGTGCCGAACACTATCCATAAAAAGGCTGCCGGACCGAACATAACACCCATTATTGCGCCAAAAATAGGACCCAGCCCCGCTATGTTTAGAAACTGAATCAGAAATATTTTCCATGTTGGAAGCGGAACGAAATCAACCCCGTCTGCATGAGTGTGCACAGGAGTGGGACGATCGGGATTCTGACCGAAAACCTTGGATACTACCGTGCCATAGACGAAGTATCCTACAATAAGAACTATAAGAGCAATGGTAAAAGATATCATTTCAAAATGTTAAAAGTTATTTGAATTATTCAGGAATTTTAAATAAAATATACGTTCTTTGGTATCGACCCCGTGTGTCGTCTCTTTAAAGTTTAAAAACTCATTTAAGGGTTTTGTAAACTTCCGACAAAAGTCTTTTCACTTCCTTACGTGAAGCCTCAATTTCTGTTTCAGACTTTTTAATTGCATTGGCAAGTGTGGCAGATGAGCTCTGATTATATTGCCTGCGCATATCGTTGAGGCTTTGTTGACTGCGTGCAAGTTCCTTATCAGCGCTTAAATAAGCCTTCATTGCTGCGCGCGATTTTGCATCCGGCAATTCGTCATAGCGTGTGAAGATTTTCCCTCCGCTGAAATGCAATGTAAATTCTCGTTCTTTCTCAATTCCGCCCGGATTTGTAGAATCTATAATCTCATATAACTTCTCATAGTCCGCATCTTCCGGCTGGGTTGAGGCGATGTCGCTGATTCGGGCAAGCTCCACGATGTCTTCCCTGTCGGCCGGATAATTGTTGCGAAGCTCACGCGGAATAAAAACATAAATTGTGATCGAGTCGTCAAGCTGATTCCGGTCGGTGGCCCACCAGCCAATCCCGTTAAGCTCATCTATGGCAAGAAGATAATCGTCATACGGTGAGTTATATGGAAATCCGAGATTGCTTGGTTGCATAAAACTTCCGTCGGAAGCATCACGGGTTGCAACCATTATGTCATATCCACCTATTGAATTTTCACCGTTATCGGCATAATAAAGTGTAACGCCATCGGCCATCATGAATGGAAAAACGGCATCGCCTTCTTCCACCAGGTCTTCATCAAGAGGTTGCGGATCGCTCCAGTTGCCGTCTGTCAGCAATGTTGATTCCACCAATACGTTATAATCCGTGGAATCAGAAGGCTGCGACCATATCTTATAGTTCCCACGCTCGCTTGTGAAGACATAATCTGTTTTGGTAGTGTCGCGCAGACGGCGGGGGAGAGCCTCTGTGCCCCCCAGAATGCCTGCTGATTTTGGCAGTCGGTAGGCACGGAAGAATTCAGCTCGGTTCACATCGATGCTGTCGATTATCTCGATATTTTCAACGCGCTCCAAAAAAGATTTGGCCCTGTTCAGCTGGCTGTGATACACGTCATATTTATCCGCAAAAAACTCATCACTCTTTTTTGCTTTTGCTTTCGCTTGGGAATATAGCCGGGCAGCCTCATCAAATTGATAGTCAAGATAGGCCCGGCGTCCCTGGGCAAGGAGATCATCGGCGCTTTGAGCCATTACACTCCCCCCACATGCCGATAAACAAGTAATAATTAGAAATAAACACTTTCTCATATCTCAAAATTAGTCAAAAGTTCTGAATTTGCAAAAAAGTAAAACCAATGTTTTGCACAAAAAAAGGATTTGTGAGAAATTTTTATTATCTTTGCAGCGTCTTATGCCCAGAAGGGTAGAGTTCGGTTCTAATTCAAAGTAATAAATCAGACATCGTCTTCGGTTTTTAAAACCGCACTCTAAGGACTTTCCACAGAAACATAATCTAATATAAATAAAATGAGTTTGAACATCATCGTATTGGCCAAGCAGGTTCCCGACACACGCAACGTCGGCAAAGATGCAATGAAGGAAGACGGAACAATCAACCGTGCAGTCCTCCCGGCAATCTTTAACCCTGAGGACCTTAACGCCCTTGAACAGGCCCTGAAATTAAAGGAAATGTATCCCGGCTCAAAAGTGACTATTCTCACAATGGGCCCGGCCCGCGCCGCTGAAATCGTGCGCGAAGGCCTTTATCGCGGTGCAGATGGAGGTATTGTGCTTTCAGACCGCGCTTTCGCCGGTTCTGATACACTTGCAACTTCTTACGCCCTCAGTGCTGCGGTGCGTAAAATTGGTAAATATGACCTCATTATTGGTGGTCGTCAGGCCATTGACGGTGACACTGCGCAAGTTGGTCCGCAGATCGCTGAAAAACTCGGTCTCCCTCAGGTTACCTATGCCGAGGATATCATTGAAGTGAAAGATGGCAAGGCCATTGTGAAACGTCGCATCGAAAGCGGTGTGGAGACTGTTTCAGCCCCTCTTCCTCTGGTGGTGACTGTGAACGGTTCTGCCGACGCTTGCCGTCCGCGCAATGCCAAAAATGTTCAGAAATATAAATATGCGGCAGTGCCCTCCGAAGTGGCTGCCGATGATAAGAAAAAAGCTTTCATTGAGGCGCGTCCTTATCTCGAAATAGGCGAGTGGTCGGCTCAGGACGTGAATGCCGATCTCGCTCAATGCGGTCTCTCAGGTTCTCCGACTAAGGTTAAGCAAATTGAAAATGTAGTTTTCACAGCTAAGGATGCACGCCGCGTCGAAAATAATGACGAAGAACTCGAAACTCTTATCAAAGAACTTATTGCTAATCACACAATCGGCTAATCATGGCAACAGACAAGCATAATTTAATAGTATATTGCGAATTCGAAGATGGCAAGGTGGCCGATGTCAGCCTCGAGCTTCTTACTAAAGGCCGTCAACTCGCAGACAAACTCGGAATCAAACTTGAGGCCGTTGTGGCCGGCGACAACCTGAAGGATGTGGAGAAGCAAATCCTTCCTTATGGTGTTGACACTGTCTATAAATTCGAAGACAAACGCCTTTATCCATACACTTCTCTTCCCCACAGTTCTATTCTCATTAACCTCTTTAAGGAGAAAGAACCTCGCATTGCATTTATGGGTGCGACTTCAATTGGTCGTGACTTGGGTCCCCGTGTTTCTTCAGCTCTTCACAGCGGTCTTACCGCTGACTGCACTCAGCTTGAAATTGGTGACCATAAGGATGCCCGTTCCGGCGAAGAATACAAAGACCTCCTTCTCCAGATTCGTCCCGCATTCGGTGGTAACATCGTGGCTACTATCGTTAACCCCGAATGTCGCCCCCAGATGGCAACCGTGCGCGAGGGCGTAATGAAAAAAGAGGTGCGCGATTCGAACTATCATGGTGAAGTTGTAAACCTTAAGGCTGACGATTATACTTCTCCCGAAGATTATGTGGTTGAGGTTATCGACCGCAACGTTGAGAAATCAAAGGTTAATCTTAAAGGCAGTCCTATCGTGGTTTGCGGTGGATACGGCATGGGCAGCAAGGAAAACTTCGAAATGCTTCATGAACTTGCCGATGTGCTGGGTGGTGAAGTTGGTGCAAGCCGTGCTGCAGTTGATGCAGGCTGGGCTGACCACGACCGTCAGATCGGTCAGACCGGTGTGACTGTGCGTCCAAAATTGTATATCGCTTGCGGCATTTCCGGCCAGATTCAGCATATAGCTGGTATGCAGGAGTCTTCAATCATTATTTCTATTAATAATGACCCCAATGCTCCCATTAACGATATCGCAGACTATGTCATCACCGGCAACGTGGAGGATGTAGTGCCTAAATTAATCAAATATTACAAAAAGAATACAAAGTAATGGCTAATTTCTATACAGATAACGAGGCACTTAAACACTATCTTTCTCACCCTATGATGGAGAAAATAGTGGCTCTTAAAGAAAGAGATTTTGCTGATGCCGAAAAATATGATTATGCACCCCAAGATTATGCTGATGCTCAGGACAGTTACGATAAAGTCCTTGAAATCGTCGGTGAGATTTGTGGTGATATAGTTGCCGAGAATGCTGAAGACGTGGATCACACAGGTCCCCGCGTGGAAAACAATCGTGTGATTTATGCCGAAGGCACCCAACGCAATCTGGATGCCTGCCGCAAAGCCGGCCTTATGGGTATGGCTATGCCCCGCAGACTCGGCGGTCTTAACTTCCCGATTACCCCCTACATCATGGCTGCCGATATCGTGAGTCGTGCCGATGCCGGATTTGAAAACCTCTGGGGACTTCAGGATTGTGCCGAAACTATATATGAATTTGCTGACGAAGAGCAAAAACAAAAATATATTCCCCGCGTATGTGCCGGTGAAACTATGTCGATGGACCTTACCGAGCCCGATGCCGGTTCCGACCTCCAGTCGGTAATGCTCAAAGCCTCTCAAAAAGAAGATGGCTCTTGGGTTCTGAATGGCGTTAAGCGTTTCATTACTAATGGTGATGCCGATATTCATCTCGTGCTTGCCCGTTCGGAAGAAGGAACTAAGGATGGTCGTGGTCTGTCAATGTTCATTTACGACAAGCGTAACGGCGGTGTGAACGTTCGTCGCATTGAAAACAAAATGGGTATCAAGGGAAGTCCCACCTGTGAACTTACCTACAAGGATGCTCCCGCAGAACTTGTCGGCACACGCAGAATGGGTCTGATCAAATATGTGATGGCTCTTATGAATGGTGCGCGTCTCGGCATTGCCGCTCAGAGCGTCGGCCTCAGCGAAGCTGCTTATCGCGAAGCTTTGTCATACGCTAAGGAACGTCAGCAGTTTGGTAAGGCTATTATTGAATTCCCCGCTGTGGCAGAGATACTTTCAGTAATGAAAGCAAAACTCGATGCTTCCCGCACACTCCTTTATGCTTGCTCGCGCTTTGTCGACATGTATAAAGTTTATGACGATATCGCAAAAGAGCGTAAACTTGAATTGGCTGAGAAGAAAGAAGCTAAGGAATACTCGAAGCTTGCTGATGCGTTCACTCCGCTTGCAAAAGGAATGACTTCTGAATTCTGTAATCAGAATGCTTACGATGCAATCCAGATTCATGGTGGTTCAGGCTTTATGAAGGATTATGCCTGTGAACGCATCTACAGAGATGCACGCATCACTTCCATTTATGAAGGAACTACTCAGCTTCAGGTTGTAGCAGCTATCCGCCACGTCACAACCGGAACTTATGCAAACTGGATTAACGAACAGCTTGCAGTGGAATGTAAGCCCGAACTCCAGGATGTGAAGGAAACCCTTACATTTATGGCTCAGCAATATGCCAACGCCGTTGAGGCTGTGACAGGTGTGAACGATACCAATTTCGTTGACTTTATGGCTCGTCGCCTCGTTGAAATGGCCGGTTACACTGTGATGGGACTTCTCCTGCTGGAAGACGCAAACCGTAATGACTCTTTCGAAAAGTCACTTCGTGTGTTTGTAAAACTTGGACAGGCAGAGGTGGCCAAGCATGCAGACTTCATCGGTAATTTCCGTCCCGAGCAAATTGAAAATTATCTCTACAAAGCGTAAAATTATAAATATATAAAAAGGGCCGTTTCAAAATTTTCCTTTTGAAACGGCCCTTTTTATATATACACATTATAAAATATGCTTTAATAAGAATTTCTTTTTAAGTATTTTGGTAAGTTTCGATACACACGGATATTTAAGACGATAAGTATGTTACTTTAACTTTCGGGTGTTTTCCTTTGTTCTCTACGCAAAGAGAAGGAGGCGCCTCGTCAACAGAAACTTTATTACTGTCCCGGCGCCTTTTGACGTCGAAACTCGGCTACCCCGACCCCTTCCCATTTTCTAAATGCGCGGAGGAATGAATTGTATTCTTTAAAACCCAAAAGATAAGAGATATCGCTCACAGTCATCTGCGGGTTATTTAAATAGATTACCGCCAGCTCATGTCTTGTTTCCGATACTAATTGATTGAACTTTAAGCCTTGTTCGGCAAGTTTACGTTGAAATGTACGAACACTCATACAAAGCATACCGGATGCTGATTCAAGAGTACACTTGCCTCCGGAAATCAAACGGCAAATGATCTGTCTAACTTCTTTAATGAAGGTATTGGAATTATGGAATTCAAACAGCTGTTGTTCCAAGCCCGGTTTCAGACAATCCCACATCCGGTCGTTGTAGGTGATAAATGGCCGATTTAAGTCCTCTTTGGATAATGTTATTTGAGTGTACTCACTCCTTTCCAGTTTCATTCCGAAAAAATCAAGTAGCGGTTGCGATTGGACCGTGTGACTCATAACTATTTTTAAAGGAATGACGTAATGTGATGTCGCATTACGGATAAGAGTTAAAATATAGGCAATTTCCAACTCTTCTAAAAACGGAGGTAAAGGTAACCCCGAACTTAAGCTTATCTTTATAGAGATATTTTTTCCGTCATCTTCTTTATTGAAAACGAGAGGACAAACCAGACGTTTATATCTGATAAATCTTTCGATAAACTCTAAGCCGTTATGACTGCACATCGCTGCAAAACTGGGTGGAGAGAAACTTTCGATGTTATGGATATTAAGTATTCTAAGCACGCCGTCATCATACGGCATACTGTTACTCACGTGTTGAATAAATCTTGTATACTCCTTTTCCGTGAGATTGTAAGCTTTCTTATTATCAGCGATTATATATATTTCAGCGAGAGCATCGTCTACATTTGCCCCGATTTTCCGTAGCATTTGTCGGAAAATGGGATCTAATACGAAAGTTTGATTCATATTCGTTGGTTAGCAATCAAATACACCAATTAACCCCGGTGGTAATATACTTACAAATTTAATAATATTCCGCTGAAATGACAAAATGTTAGGTTACATAATGATCACTGAAGATGAAAACCTGTTTACCATTTTATAAGTAAATAACTCTCCGGTCTTAATAAAATTAAGTTTAGACAATGATGTCGTTAAAACTTTCTAAGAATACCAAAGAAGAGTTTGAAATTGTTTTCTTTTAGGTCATTCTTAATCTTGTAAAAAGATTAAACTACTTCAATATGTCGGTTTGAAGCCTTCTAAAAGGTTACCTTTAGCGCGTCGTGTTTGTTTGGCACGATTGGATTAGTTTTTGGCATAGATTGATTTACTTAAAAGTATTCGGTATAGATAACTTTGCGAATGTAAGATAACGGTTCTTAAAATCTTCTAAAATCTTTTTAGGTATGGATTTTAATAGATATTGCTCATAAGATATTAACGATACGGGCAAACCCTTTTTCCGTCAAAAAACCGCTGTGGAGATTTATTGATTACTTGTTATCACTTGATTTAGACCAATGATTCTCTTAAACCCCAAGTGGAAAAGACGGTTAACTTATCTTAAGTCTAATATTATCTATAAACTTGTTAAAACTAATATTATGAAAATTAATTCCTTAGTTATTTGCGCCACATTTTTTGCCTCGCTTGTTGCGAGTGGTCAGCTTGTTTCTAATTTTAATCGGGAATCAAAACCGGTGCAAGCAGAAAACTATTTCCCTGCTTCTATGCAGGGTAAAAAAACAAATCTTTCACCCGAGTTTTCAAAATACTCGATTTTAAAAGATAACAAAATGGCGAAAGTGCCGGTTGATGAACCTCTAATTATGAATTCATATACAATGAGTCGTAATGATTCGTTATATTTTATAACGTGGGGAACTAACGTAGCCTATGCACAATATACGAGCCGTGTGGGGGACATTATTGTAGGTTCTGATGGTTCATTCTACTTGAAAGATCCCTTCTTGGGAAATCGTATCGGCACATGGCTTAAAGGTAAGCTTGAAGATAATGTTGTTTCATTCACTCTTCCACAAGCCATTGCATACGCTCAATATGAAGATGGAACACAGACAAAACTGTTGGCTGACGTTATTGAGCAGCAGGACAATACATTTGTACCCGTAGGAGGGGAGAACATTGTGACTTTTATATGGGATAATGACTCGCTGAAATGTGTGGACCCGAATGTGAAAATCGGTATGGTGCTCGAAGATTCCGGTGCTTGGACAGGATATGCCGATTGGGATATCAATATGACTGTGCAGCGGGATGTGCCTTCGACTTATAATGGTTATGCCGATGCTCTCAATTATAGCATGAGCGGGTTTGATTATAATTTCATGTATAATCAGACGTTTGCTTCAGAAATTAAGATGCGTTTCGACAATGACCGTGTAATCCTGTGCGACATTCCTGCGGCTCCTGAGGGTTCGGTCGTAATTGGTTCCGTCGAGGGAGATGAGCTTTCAATCCCGCAGCAATATCTTGGTGTGGATTCAGTGAATATGTGTCATGTCTATTTCCAGCCTCTTGAGCAGCATCTCACATTAGAGGGTTCGTATCTATATCCGGAGAATAAATGTATAGATACATATAAATTAACACTTAATCGCGACAGTCTTTCATTCCACGCTGCGGAAGATAACGCTTTCTCTATTAATTGTGGAAAGAATGTCCTTCTTACTATTGATACAAGGGGAATGTTACACAACGCACGATTCAAACCGTTTGACCGTAACCGTCCTGCCACTCCGACCACAGCTGCAATCTATATGTATGCCAATTCTAATCCTGAATGGGGATTTGCTTGCTTCTCTCACCCATTGATGGACATTGAAGGAAATTATATTGATCCTGAACAGACATACTATCGCATTTATATGGACGATGAGTTGCAGGAACTTGATACTGAAGTTTACACCGGTTTCGATACCGATGAAAAGGTTGTAACCGAAGTTCCGTTCCTATTCAACAATAGCGCGAATATCTTCTCATTCAACTGGGGCTATATGCATCAGGTATCAACATTCAAGGAGTGGGGAAAATTTGGAATACAGATGGTGTACAAGGCCGGTGGCGTAGAACGAGTATCTGACATTTTCTACTCCGATCAGACGATTGTACCCGCTTCTATATGTCAAATTAACGACAATGATCAAAATGTACTTATTGAATCGGTATATTACGATATGTCAGGAAGAAAGGTTTCAAATCCCGTTCGCGGCATGTATATCAGGTGCGACAGATATAATGACGGGTATGTGAATAGTGTAAAAGTGGCACTTTAAAATGATATGCCCGTATCGCAATGTAGAAAGCCTTTTAAACTATTATTATAGAAGTTAAAGACATCATTCCCTCTACCATATTTAGACGGATGCTTAAGACAATTGCGATTAAGATAGGTTTTTAGTAAGTTCAATGGCTAAAACCATTGACGATTCAGGGGGTGTTTCAGAATTTAGATTTTGAAACATCCTCCTGAATTGTATCAGAACGAATCAATGCTATGGTGGTTAATGAGTCGGCACTCTGAAGATGTGAGTCTATAACATTGACTGAAATCCGGATATCATTCGCCGTTAGGCCGAAGTAGAATTATTGCAGATATTTGACCCGTCAACCAAGCGTCAACAGGTTTACTCAACTTCATTTAACTCTCGGAGGGCCTCTTCAAGTGATGCACCCTTTTCCAGACCTAATTTTGTGCGCACACGCCATCTTGCCTGTTTTACCGATTCGGGACGAATCCCCAAGGTGTTGGCTATATGTTTATTATCCATGCCCGTTACGATATATGAGGCGATGCGTATGTCGGTTTCGGTGAATGCTTCGTTCTTCTGTTTTAACCTTTTTGCAAATTCCGGATTAGTGGAAGTAAAAATATCAATAAATGTTTCCCGATCTTCGGTGCGGGCTTTATGGGTGTGAATTGTGGAAGCAATATTCTTTGATTTGCCGGGTGACTGAGTGTCCGACGACTTTATTTCATCAAGAGCACGGCTCACGTCATCAAGAACTTTAGACGTTTCGTCCATGGCAATTTGAGTGGCGGTAAGTTTTCTGGATAAATGCACTGATCTTTTTCTTTCATTATGCGACTGACTTTTAAGATGCGAAATGCGACGGCTAACAATCAGCCATGAAACTATAGAGAGAAGGAGCAAAACAAATCCGATGCATGCGATGCGCAAAAGCATATTGCTTTTTGCCAACTCCTTTTCGAGTCGCTTTATGGCCAGTTCGCGGTCGGTTTCAACATTCCGTATCTTATCGCGTTCCTGACCCATGCCTATTTCATCGGTTAGTTCCACTGCTTCTAAAAGCGCACGATAGGCAGCTGTTGTGTCTCCCGCTGCTCCCAATGCATCCGAGAGTGCGTAAAGTCCAACTGCGTAGTCATTATAATTGCTGTCTTCAAGAGCTATTGAAACGGCTTTCTCGGCATGAGCAACCGATTCTTTGATGTTACCCTCGTTCAGAAGTGCATTCGACATAAAGGTCTCTACAAGCGATTCCGTGTGTTGGCCTTGAAGAGTATAAAGTGTATCTAAGGCCTCACGCTTTCCGCAGTCGATAAAAAGATTGTGAAGCACGTTCATCCACATCCCCGTGTCTTGCCTTATTATCCTGCTTTTCTCAAGTTCTTCAAGTATATGAGTGGCCCGAACAGTGTCGCCGGTTATGATGAGCGCGGTGGCCATATTCATCCGGTTATATTGAGCCTGACGGTCAAACCCGCTTGCTGTCAGCAACGAATCTGCCTCTTTATAAATCCCGATAGCACCTTGCGGATCTCTAACATTCTTTAGAAGGTTACCCAAATGGATAAGAGCCATGGAAGTCATAGGTGCATCACCTTTCGACCGGAAAAAATTTACCGCCGAATTTAAGCGTTCATATTCATCAACATTCCACGCAACATTTTCTCCATATTCAAAAAGAATTCGATTATATAAATAAGGATATTGTGCAGAATCTGTCTTTTGTAAAAGCGAAGATATTAATTGCTCGGAAAATTCATCCTTATTATCATTTCTTTCCGCGATGCGCAATTTAAAATAGTCCAATCTCAAAGCTAATTCCTCGTTATGCAACAACGAATTAACAGATTTTAAACTGTCAAAATAGATTTCGCTATTCCTCAGATCGTTCCTGAAAAGCGACCTGTCGAGAAGCTGGGTCAGTGAATCAGCCTTTTCATTAATGGAAGTCCACTTGAAAGGGGAGGTGACACTGTTTTCCCGATTGCAACCGCATGAAAGAAAACAGAGGGAGATTGCTGAGAAAATCGATAAACGTTTAAAATATCTTTTCAATAGATTCATGATTCAAAATTAATAAAAATTTTTATCCGTTCTTTTCTCTTCCCACAGGATTATCTTCTGCAGTGCCACAAATTCAAAAAAATGGGAGAGTGGAAATCTAAAACTTGTATAATTGAAAAAAAAGTATTAACTTTGCAGTCGCAAAAGTCGGGTCGCATTCATTTGATATACCTGACTTTCTGAAAATAAATTAATTAAAACAAAACACATTCAAATTATGAATCGTTACGAAACCGTTTTCATTTTGACTCCCGTTTTGTCTGACGACCAGATGAAGGAAGCGGTAGAAAAATTCAAGGATGTGCTTAAGGAAAATGGCGCCACCCTCGTAAACGAGGAGCTTTGGGGCCTCCGCAAGCTTGCATATCCTATCCAGAAGAAGTCAACAGGTTTCTACACTCTCTTTGAGTTTGAGGCCGAACCAACAATCGTTAAGCGTCTTGAGACTGCTTTCCGTCGTGATGAACGCGTTATTCGCTTCCTTACTTTCCGCTTGGATAAGTATGCAGCCGAATATGCTGAAAAACGTCGCAAACTGAGATCAGAAAAACCCCAGGTTCAACCCGCCGAAGTAAAAGCTGAGGCAACAGAAGTTAAGGAGGCATAATCATGGCAGCAAACAACGAAATCCGTTATCTTACTCCTCTCACTGTTGATACTAAAAAGAAAAAATACTGCCGTTTCAAACGCAGCGGTATTAAATATATCGACTATAAGGATCCTGAATTCCTTAAGAAATTCCTCAACGAGCAGGGAAAAATCCTTCCCCGTCGCATCACCGGAACTTCTCTTAAATTCCAGCGTCGCGTGGCTCAGGCAGTGAAACGTGCGCGTCATCTCGCTCTTCTGCCTTACGTTACCGACCTTATGAAATAATCACTCTAAATCATATCGCAATGAAAGTAATTCTTAAAGAAAATATCCCCAGCCTGGGTTATAAGGATGATATCGTAGAGGTGAAGAGTGGTTATGGCCGCAATTACCTCATTCCCCAGGGAATGGCTGTTATCGCTTCTGATGCCGCTCTTAAACGTTTGGCTGAAGATCAAAAACAGCGTGCTCACAAAATCGCTAAAATTCACGAAGATGCCGAAGCTGCTGCTAAGGCTCTCGAAGGCGTTACTCTTACAATTGCTGCTAAGGCTGCTGCTAACGGTGCTATCTACGGCTCGGTTAACGCTGCACGCATCTCTGAAGAGCTTGCAAAACTTGGCCATCAGGTTGATAAGAAAATTATCGAACTTGAAACTGTCAAGAATCTTGGCCACTATACAGCTATCGTTCGTTTCCTTCGTGACGTTTCTGCTGATATAGAATTCGACGTTATCGCCGAAGAAGAAAATTAATCAGATAATTTCCCTTATTCGAATATTATCGGGACTTGCCTTTGGGTTAAGTCCCGATTTTTCTATATTGCATATTCGGAAAAATTTTTGTATATTTGCAAATTAAGGAAGTGTGTTTTGACAGTATTTGTGAACATGCCCTTAAATTGTTGAAAATAAATTTGTTTTACTTATTTTAAGTATATTGATGTCGGTGTTCCGCTCGTAAATTTCTTGCCGGAGAATTTATTTATCCTTCAGATGTCAGTAATTATGAAATGCCTCATTTATTGAAAGGAAAGATTCACCGGATAAAGACATGGGATTCCATAATTATATTTTTTAATAAGTTAAAACAAATCCAATAAAGAAGATTAAATAATAAAAGATATGAGATTTAATATTGAAGGTAAGGCTTTTCAGCAGCAACTTCAGGCTGTAAGCAAAGTCATCAATGCGAAAAACACAATGAGGATACTCGATAATTTCCTTCTTCGTATTGAAGGAGATCGCCTCAGTATAACCGGTAGTGACTCAGAAAACACACTTACGGCTTTTGTGCCTATAATGGATGTGGAAGGCAGCGGCGAAATAGCTGTGCCGGCAAAACGCCTTATTGAAATCACAAAGGAAATCTCAAACCAGCCTCTTTCTTTTATTATTAATGATGAGACATGCGAAATTGATTTGCGATTCCTTAACGGCCATTTCAATTTTATGGGTGTCAATGCAGCCGATTATCCCGAGCCCCGGACCATGGGCGATGACACAACTCAGTTAACCCTTCCCGCTTCGATGGTACTTAACGGTATAAACAGCACGCTCTATGCGGTAAGTACCGATCTTAACCGCCCGACTATGACCGGTATTTTCTGGGATATTCATGAAGGCGACGTGACATTTGTAAGTTCGGACGCCCACAAACTCGTGAAATATGTGAATTCTGAAAAGGCTCCCGAGATCGAAGCTTCTTTTATTCTCCCCTCAAAAACAGCCGGTATAATCAAAACTCTGCTCAGCAAGGAGGACGCTGATGTGAAAATCACATTTGATAAGAAGGGCGGTCTCTTTGAATTTGGTGATTACTATTTGTATTCTGTATTTATAAACGGTAATTATCCAAATTATAATCGTGTGATTCCGTCAAACAATCCATTTGTGCTGGTGGCCGACCGAGGTTCTCTTATTAATTCTTTGAGGCGTGTAAACCTTTTTGCACCTAAATCTTCAAATCTTGTTATGCTCTCTCTCAAGAATGAAGAAGTGGTGCTTTCCGCTCAGGATCTTGATTATGGAACATCGGCCGAAGAAAAAATATCTTGCGAATATAATGGCAATGATATGAATGTGGGATTTAATGGTGTTTTCATGTTTGAAATCCTATCGAACATGCCTGACGACACAGTGCAACTTGCATTGTCAGACCCCGCGCGCCCCGGTATATATTCAGGACTCGAACCCAAGGAAGGCGAAAGTCTTATCACTATTCAGATGCCGATGGTGTTATGAAATTGAATCTTACAAGGCCTTTGGTGTTTTTCGATCTCGAAACCACCGGGACAAGTGTAACCCACGACCGAATCGTAGAGATCAGTTATATAAAAATATTTCCGGATGGCTCTGAGGAAAGCGAGACAATGCGTGTTAATCCCGGTATTCCAATTCCGGCCGCCAGCACGGCAGTGCACCATATAACTGATGAAATGGTCGCTTCCGAGCCGACCTTTGACCGGATAGCTAATAAAATCGAGGCCGTTTTCGATAATTCCGATATAGCCGGATACAACAGCAACAAGTTTGATGTGCCATTGCTTATCGAAGAATTCGGCCGGGTGGGTAAGAAGTTCATCATCTCGGGCAGGAATTTTGTGGATGTGCAGAACATCTTCCATAAAATGGAACAACGCACTCTCGTGGCTGCCTATAGGTTTTATTGCGGAAAAGAACTTGAAGAGGCCCATTCCGCCAATGCCGACACTCGTGCAACCTATGAAGTGCTGATGGCTCAACTTGATCGTTATCCCTCTCTTGATAACGATATTAAGAAACTTGCCGATTTCTCACGATCGGGGAGAGGTCTTGATTTAGCAGCACGGGTGGTATTGGACGACAACGATGTGCCCGTTTTTAATTTCGGTAAACATAAAGGTCGCCCCGTAAAAGAAGTGTTTAAAAAAGAACGCTCTTTCTACAGCTGGATAATGCAAGGTGATTTTCCGCGAAACACTAAAGACGTATTGAGCGTGCTTTATTTTGAAGTTTATCCTCCAAAATCAAAATAACTGATGTTGAAAGGTAAGCATATAATTTTAGGTATTAGCGGTGGCATTGCTGCCTATAAATCTGCTGCCCTGCTCAGATTGCTTGTTAAAGCCGGGGCGGAAGTGCAGGTCATAATCACACCTAACGGCAAGGAGTTTATTACGCCGGTTACTTTATCGGCTCTTAGCGGCAAACCTGTAATAAGTGAATTTTTTACTGCCAACTCCGGAGAATGGCACAGTCATGTGGATCTCGGACTTTGGGCTGACCTCATGATTATTGCTCCGGCCACGGCTTCGACAATTGCTAAAATGGCTAACGGTGTGGCCGACAATATGCTTATTACGACTTATCTCTCAGCTAAAGAGCATGTGATGATAGCGCCCGCTATGGATCTCGACATGTGGGCACATCCTTCCACCCAACGCAACATCCGCACCCTCGAACAGGATGGCGTGGAGGTGATCTCTCCCGCCGATGGAGAACTTGCTTCCCACCTCGTTGGAAAAGGACGAATGGAGGAACCTGAAAATATTGTGAAGTGTATCAAGGCTTTCTTTGAAAGAAACAATGTTTCGGAAGCTTCGCTCGCAGGGAAGAAGGTGATGATAACTGCCGGTCCCACTTATGAGAAAATAGACCCTGTCAGATTCATAGGCAATTTCTCATCGGGCAAGATGGGATTCGCAATAGCTGAAGAGTTTGCACAGCGCGGGGCAGATGTAACTCTCGTTACGGGGCCCGTCTCGCTTGATGTGAAACATCCGCGAATAAAAAGAATTAGTATTGAGTCTGCCCTCGAAATGTATGAAACAGCCGTTCAGACTGCCCCGGAATGTGATGTGGCTGTTTTTGCGGCTGCCGTGGCCGATTATCGCCCGGAAACGTGCAACCAAACTAAAATCAAAAGAGAAAAAGGGGAGGCCCCTGTTATAAAACTTGTTAAAAATCCTGATATTGCTGCCGCTTGTGGCAAACTGAAAAAGGATGGTCAGATTTTTGTCGGCTTCGCCCTCGAAACCGATAATGAATTGGCCAATGCAAGAGAAAAGCTCGACAAAAAGAATCTCGATATAATGGTGCTGAATTCGTTGCGTGATGCCGGAGCCGGATTCGCGACAGATACTAATAAAGTAACCATTATAACGGAAAATTCAGAAATGCAGTTCCCTCTCAAATCAAAAGTTTGCGTGGCAGCTGATATCGTAAATACAGTTCAGGGGTTATTAACGCACTGATAATAAATTATGAGGATACAGATAGGTTGGCTTGTGGCTGTCGGGATTTTACTTTTCGGAACTAAGATGCATGCCCAGGAATTCCGGGCAAATGTAGAGGTTAATTCCCAGCAGATTGAAGGTACAAACAGAAATGCCTTTGAAACCCTCAAAGAGCAGATCACAACATATATGAACGAGACGAAATTCTCGGATGCAACCTTTGCGCCAAATGAAAAAATAGAATGTACTGTCTATCTCACCATTGGCGAATATGACGGTGATCGGGTTAAGGGAGACTTGCAGTTGCAGCTGATTCGCCCCGTTTATAACTCTACGTATACCACCACATTGTTCAATTTTAAGGATACGCGGGTTGAATTTAATTATCGTGAGGGGGATCCGCTGGTGTATAATGAAACGCAACCGGAAAACAACTTGACTGCAATTCTTGATTTCTATGCCAATTTATTTCTCGCTCTTGATTTCGATTCGTTTTCCCCACGCGGAGGCGAACGTTTCTATGAGAAGGCACAAAGCATAGTGCAGATGCAGCAGTCGAGCGGTGAAATCGGCTGGAGAACATTTGAAGACACTAAAAACCGTTCGGCTGTGTTAAACTCTTATACAGATGGGAACACAAGCGGTATAAGAAACTTATTATATAATTATCATCGAAAGGGACTTGACGAAATGGTGACAAGTCCCGACAAGGGCCGCGGTGTTATCACCGATTCGCTTAACGAGATAAAGACGATTGCTGATAATTCTCCCATGTCGGTGGCCCTCTCGATATTCCGGGATTCGAAACTCGACGAACTCGTAAATGTTTATTCAAAAGCTCCCGATAACGAGAGGAATGACGTGTATAATTTGTTACAACCAATATATCCCACTGAATCTCAGAGATTAAACAAGATAAAAAATCCTGAGCAGAATTGATGCTTCGTTGAGGCATCGCGTAATTAGAATTTGTAACCACCTGCTGAAAAATGTTAAGAAATCTTGTCATAACAAATTATGCTCTGATTGAGCATCTCGATTTGGAATTCGGTCCGGGCCTCACTATCATTACAGGTGAAACCGGTGCCGGTAAGTCCATTATGTTGGGTGCGCTCTCTCTTGTGATGGGTGGCCGCGCGGATACAAAAGTTATCTCCGACGGAGGCTCAAAATCTGTGGTGCAAGCTATTTTTACCGATGTTGATCCGGAACTGAAACAACTCTTCGAGGAAAAGGGTATTGAATGGATAACGGATGCCGATGGACTGTCGGAAATGACAATTCGCCGTGAGTTGTCGGCTTCAGGCAGATCCAAAATATATGTGAACGACACGTCTGTAACCTTACAGACACTTACACTCATAGTCCCCCGGCTGATTGACATTCATTCCCAACACGCCAATGCAAAAATCAGCGACCCGGCAGAACGTTTGCGCATAATTGATGCCATGGCGGAAAATGAGGAGCTGAGAATAAAATACGGGAATATTTTTGCCGATTATGTAAGTATCCGTCACAAGATTGCAAAACGTAAAAATCAACTCGCCAAATCTGCGGAAAATTTGGAATTTCTCAGATTCCAATTTGAGCAATTGGAAAAACTCAAACCCCGCAAGGGTGAATTGAAAGAGATAGAACGTAAATTTGAGATTCTGTCGGATGCCGATGAAATAAAGGAAAGAATTATAACCCTATGTGGAATTCTGGGCGATTCAGACAGGGGTGTTCAGTCCATGCTTTCGGAGGCTGCCGCCATTGCCGATAGGGTAGATTTCGGCATGATGAATACTTCTGATAATCAGATCTCCACCGAATCCCGGGACGCTGAGCAAGAAGTCATATCTTTCAGACTCAAGGAATTGTTGGTAGAGGTAAAAGACATCTATGAAACAATAGATGATTTCAACTCAAAAATAGACACAGACCCCTCGGCATTGGCAAAATTATCGGCAAGAATGAATTTATATTACGAGGCAGTAAAGCGCTTCCGGGTTGCGAACGCTGATGAACTGGAGGATTTGCATCGCAATATAAGAACTCAGATTGAGGAGGTGACCCTCGGTGATGATGCTTTGCCCGAACTGGAGAGAGAAGCTTACAAATTGGCTAAAACTCTGAAGACTCTGGCTGCCCAGCTGTCGGAAACACGCAGCAAAGCTGCCGAAAAATTCTCCAGTCTTCTTTGTGAGAAAGCTCGTCCTTTGGGCCTTCCGAATATAAATTTCAGAGTTGAGGTTAAAAGCAAAAAACTCACCTCTTCCGGAGGTGACGAAATAGACTTCCTATGCTCTTTTAATAAAAACGGCACTCCAAAACCTGTGACAGAAATCGCGTCGGGTGGCGAAATTGCCCGCATGATGTTGAGCCTGAAGTCCATTTTGGCAGGACATATAAATCTTCCCACCATAATTTTTGATGAAGTCGACACTGGTGTTTCCGGGGAGATTGCCGATAAAATGGGTTGTATGATGCACTCTGTGGCCGAGGATATGCAGGTAATTGTCATAACTCACCTTCCGCAGGTGGCTGCCAAAGGGGACGCGCATTTCAAAGTGTATAAAACAGATGGTGAAACGCGCACCATAACTCATGTGCGTCAATTATCGCATGAGGAAAGAATCAAAGAACTTGCAGGCATGATTTCCGGAAGCGAGGTCTCGGAAGCGGCCCTCTCGGCTGCCCGCACCCTTCTCGAAAACAAAGACGGAGTCTGATAACGGAGAAATAAAATATTTAAGATGAAAAATAATTTTAATTCCGGCGACTATATTTTCGGCATTCGTGCCGTGATTGAGGCTATTGAAGCCGGTAAAAGTATAGATAAGGTATTGGTGAGAAAAGATCTCGGGGGAGACTTGGCAAGAGAACTCTTTTCTAAAATAAAGGAATATGGCATTGTAATGCAGCGTGTGCCTCAGGAACGACTCAATCGCATTACGATGAAAAATCATCAAGGTGCCATTGCCATGATTTCTCCCGTCACTTATCACCATCTCGACAATCTTTTGCCTTCTCTTTTTGAAGAAGGTCAGAATCCATTTATTATTGTGCTCGACGGCCTTACAGATACGCGAAATTTCGGTGCAATCGGCAGAAGCGCTGATTGTTCGGGAGTGAACGGTATTGTAATCCCCGAGCGTAACAGTGTTTCCGTAACCCCGGATGCTGTTAAAACTTCTGCCGGTGGCCTTTTTTATGTTCCTGTTTGCCGGGAGCGAGATTTGGTCAAGGCGGTCAAAATGCTAAAGGAAAGTGGTGTAAAAGTGGTGGGTGCTACTGAAAAAGGTGCTGTAAATTACACTTCAATCGACTATACCGTGCCCGTTGCAATCGTGATGGGAAGTGAAGATGTTGGTATTTCCGACGAAGTTCTGAGACTTTGCGATGAACTTGCAGCCATACCGATGCTCGGAAATATAGGCTCGCTGAATGTTTCGGTGGCGGCCGGAGTAATGATGTATGAAGTGGTGCGCCAAAGAAATGATTGATACGCAGGCTTCGGAATTTGGCAGTTTCATAAGAATAGTGTAATTTTGCAGAGATATTGAGGCCAAAGCGAAGTTTTTAATTAAACTTCGGTGGTCTTCTAAGAAATTAAACAGATTAAGACTCGTAATCGTCCGTTTCCTTTGCGAAAACATTGGTGGGGCATTCCATGTTGTAGAACATCATAAAGAGTTATGATAAATCGAATATTAATAAGAATAAAGGTAATACAGATCCTGTATTCATTCCTTCTCGTAGAAAAACAATTCAGACTCGAAAGCAACCCTTCGGCTCCGACAAAGGAAAAGAGATTTGCATACGCGCTCTATCTTGACCTGCTCGTGCTGATGATTAAGATAGCCGAACGTGTTCAGAGCCGACAAGGAGTATATCCTTTGAACGACACAAGGTTTATCACTCGTCTTCGTCTGTGTGAGGAAATAAGGGCACTCCTTGCCAAATATAATTCCGAACCTTTCCGTTTTCAACACCTCATCGCTCCTCTTGTTGAAAAAATTGAGGAATCTGGTATATACAAAAAATACCTTAAAGATCTCGGTAATGATCCCGATGCCGGCCAGGCGCATTTGTGGGATGACATATTCAATCTCGTGATAATGCCTAATCCGGAATTAAACAAGGTGATTGAGACTCGTCAGAATTTCACCCTGAAAGGCGTGGAGAGAATGAAGGAGATGATGTCTGCCACATTCGTTAATTTCCTGAGCTCGCAAGATAATGTGTCGGAGGTTGAGAAGGCTTTGGCTCTCAGCCTTGATAAAGCACGTGAATTATACTTCCGTCTGCTTTACCTTCCGGTGGAACTTACAGACCTCGAAGACCGAATCCTCGACGAAAATCGCCATAAGTTCCTGAAAACCGATGCCGACATAAATCCCGATATGAGATTTGTAGACAACAAACTGGTGGCGGAATTGAAAAGCAATGAGGAAATCGAATCGTATATTTCCTCAAATAAATTATCCTGGTATCAGGAAGATCCCGTTTTGGTGCGTTCGCTTTTGAAGGCTGTGAAGGAATCTGAAATTTATCGTGAGTACATGGCTGCTCCATATTCTGATATTCAAAATGATGCTGAATTATGGAGAAAATTAATGAAAAACGTTATTCTTGAGAATACCTCATTCCTCGAAGCCCTTGAAGATAAGTCTGTGTTCTGGAATGATGACCTCGAAATAGTGTCAACATTTGTTCTTAAAGGATTCAGACGCATTGCTGAAGGCGATTCGGCCAACGCGGTGCTCGCTAAATTCAAGGATGATGAGGATGCCCGCTTCGGAACCGAACTCCTGCGTGCCCTGTATCGAAATAAAGATACCTACCGCAGGTATATTGATGAATCACTGTCGGGGGGCAATTGGGATAAAGATCGAATTGCCTTTATGGATATCGTGGTGCTGGAAACCGCACTTGCCGAAATACTGAATTTCCCGAAAATTCCATTGCAGGTAAGCGTAAATGAATATATCGAACTTGCCAAGAGTTATTCAACAGCTCGAAGCGGCCAGTTTGTTCATGGTGTCCTTGGCAACGTGGTGCATCGTCTGCAGCAAGAAAAGGTATTATTGAAAAAATAAACAATTTCGAACACATTTCTTGGAATTTCCTTAAATTTCAAAAGACTTCAATTAGAAATACAATAACAAATATAAAATGACTACATTAACATCTATCCTTCTCCAAAGCGGAGGTCAGAGCGGCGTTTCAAGCATGCTCATGATTGTGGCTATGATTGCAATTTTCTATTTTGTGATGATTCGTCCTCAATCTAAGAAACAGAAAGAACTTAAACGTCAGCGCGAAGCCATGCAAAAGGGCGACCGTGTGGTAAGTGCCGGTGGCATTCATGGCAAAATCAGCAGCATCAAAGAGAATACTATTCTCGTTAAGGTTGCTCCCGAACTCACCCTCGAATTTGATAAAACTTCAATTTATCCTGTGGTGAATGGTGCGGAAGCCCCTGCAAAAGAACTCAAAGATAAAGAGTAAATTGGATTTCGTAAACATCCGATAAATTATCTGTAGTGAAAATTAAACCGGAAAACATCAGGAGCGAATGGCTCCGGGTCGCAGGCTCGGCGCGATTTCGTAACATCCTGATGTTTTTGATTTTTGTTGCCATTGCAACCGTCTTTTGGTTTATAATTGCCCTAAACGATAATGTAACGGAAACTTTCAGGGTAAAGGTTCAAATTGTGAATGTCCCCGATTCGGTGACTTTCATAACTGATCCCCCTTCTGATATTCATGTTACCCTTCGAGATAAAGGCACGTCGATACTCAGAAGTGGCGTCGTAAAAAAACCGGAGGTGTTTATAAATTTCGCCGATTATGCCCACGACGGGATTCTGCGGTTATCGCAGAGTGATTTTATGGCGGAACTAAAGGCCGACTTGGGAGGCGCGGCAACCATCACTTCCTCTTCTATCGATTCACTCCGCCTTTTCTACACTATGTCTCCCGGACGCAGGGTTCCGGTTGTTGTAAATGCCGACATCAAGGCGGCCTCCGGATACGTTATTCAGGGTGCGCCGGTGTCAACAACAAAATTTGTCAGAGTGTATTCTTATCATGATGAGATAGATACAATCATTGCTGTCCATACTAAAAAGCTTGTTAAAAAGGGCCTTTCGCAGACCTCTAATATCAGCGTCGCTCTTCAGCCCATTCCTCACGTAAAAATTATTCCGGCTAAAGTGGATGTAAGAGTGAAAGTCGAACCGTTGGTGCACAAGGAGGTTTTCGTTAACGTTGAAGTGGTGAACACCCCCGTTAGAGAAAGTCTGCTTCTGTTCCCCAATAAAGTCCCGGTCAGTTTTTATGTGCCGATGAGTCGGTTTAATGACGAAGACTATCGGATTAAGGTGCAAGCTGATTATAACGACATAAAAACTACGCACTCTTCAAATATTCCGGTTAAAATCATGGGTAGTTCTCCCGGATTGATTAACATTGAGTTGCGTGCCGACAGCGTGGAGTACACTCTTGTAAAACACTGATCGTTAAAATGAATAATCACCAAAAAGTAACTGTAATTGGACTCACCGGCGGAATCGGAGCAGGCAAAAGTGTGGTGGCAAGAGTGCTGAGATGTAAAGGATATGATGTTTACGACTGTGACTATGAAGCCCGGCGCATCATGGAGAATTCCTCAGAACTGAAATGCGAGATTGTATCCCGGTTTGGAGATGAGTGTCTTCGCGAAGATGGATCGTTGGCGCGTGAGGCCATTGCAGTTCATGTATTTGGTGATGATGATAAACGTGCATGGTTAAACTCAAAAGTTCACGGGTTGGTAAGAAAGGATATCTGTGATAAAATAGCAAATCTCGAATCTCAGGATAAGAATGTGATTTTATTTGTCGAATCAGCCATTTTAAACACAAGTCTTCTCACTCCCCTTTGTCAATATATTTGGCTGGTTTGCGCTTCTGAAACCGAAAGACTGGCGCGTGCATGTAAACGTGACGGGGCTTCATCAGAAAAAATTCTTGCGAGAATGAAAAGTCAGAAAAATGAATTTGACGATTTCTCTGATCGCCCGGTAGTGGTTATTCGGAATAATAATGATTCTGATCTTCTCGGGCAAATCGGAGATGAATTGAAGCACATATCCGAAAAACGAGGTTAAGTATGTGTGTGAAATTATTTAATGCATTGCCTCATAAATTATGAGGCGAACTTTAGCATCCGGCTTCTGTTGCTATGGAACCCCATAACGCCTTCAACCGAATCCCAAATTTCATCCACATTCTTCATAACTCAACACGTTAAATAATTTCTAACTCATACTTAAAACTAATAAAAATAACAATTGAAAAAATTATAAATATGTTAAGAGAAATAATTTCTATCACCGGCAAGCCGGGCTTGTTCCGTCTCCTTTCTCAAGGCAAAGGCGCACTTATAGTTGAAGAACTTGGTTCAGGTCGCCGATTCCCGGCCTTGGGTCGCGAAAAAGTAGTTTCACTCGGTGACATTGCTATGTACACTGAGTCTGGTGATACGCCGTTAGGCGAAATACTCGAAAAAGTATACGCCTCAGAAAATGGTAAGGCTATCGACGTAAAAACTCTCTCTTCAGCCAAAGGTGCACTCAAGGAAAAGTTTGGTGCAATTGTAGAAGACTTTGATCGCGATCGTGTTCATGACAGTGATATTAAGAAACTCTTCACATGGTATAACATCCTTATCGAAAACGGTTTCGATAAGTTTGTTGAAGAAAACGAAACTGAAGAAGAATCCAAGGCCGAAGAATAAAAAGTTATTACCGCAAGCCTTTTATTGAAGTCGCCTGAAGCTTCATCGACTTCATAGACTGCAAATTAACCCCGCAAGATAAATAGTCAACGGCGACTGTTATCTTGCGGGGTCTTAATCTATCCGTGTTATTCTGCCGGGTCGGTTTCCTTGGAACTTTTTGAGGCTAAACGCTCTAAAGCAAAATCAAGAATAGCATCCTTCCCCTCGGCAAGTTCCACCGGGTCGCAGTGAACTTCACATCCGGGAGAGGGATCTATACCAAACTCCGTAATATTTTTCGAAGGGTCATATATCGGACACGCCGAGAAACGTATGCTCCAACCGTTGGGAAGTTCTGAACTGAAAGGTAAGCCTCCGCCTCCGCCGGTGCGCGCACCGATAATTTCAACTTGAGGCAGAGTTTTCATGACTGCCACAAAATCGTTTGCAGCCGAATAACAACTCCTGTTTGTAAGCACTGCAATGGGATGATCAAGATAACTTACATGACTTTCTCCACAGGGTTCATAGCTGAACTCAAAATCCTTGGAAAAATCATTTTCTCCGGGACCTGTCTTATGCCTGATAAAGCCTCCGGTTACTTTTTTATCAATGAATCTCGAAACAAATTTAGGAACATTTGTCAGCAAACCGCCTCCGTTATCACGAATGTCTATTATCAGGCCTTTCGTGTTGCGCAAGGTGGCCAAGACATAATCGAGATTCCCGTCTCCTACCTCGGTTGAAAATGAAGGAAAATAGATGTATCCGATGGTGTCGGGAAGCATGATGCAATATTTCATGCCTGAAGTCTGGAGACCCTTGAAATTCAAATAATACTCTTCCAATGTCCTCAGATTGAAATCCTGAGGATAATCTGTCCACCACTTTTTATAATAGCTTGTGGCAAATGGACTCACAAGATTCACGTGGCCGTCCTGAAGATTATCAAGCAGATCGGCCATTATAAAATATAACTCGGAAAGGGTAGTGGTGTCTGTTATCTGAGAACGATACTGTGTGCATAATTCTTGCCAATCAATATCTTTCTCCTTAAAAAAACAATATCTGTCGGCTACGATTGATGTGAGCGCATCAAAATTGGAATATACGTTATATGGGTTACGTCCGTAGTCGGGTTGCTCCGCACACGACGATACGAGCAGACACACGCCGGCAAGGGGTACGAAAATGCTTCTGAAAAAAGTTGTTAGGGTTGCGTTCATACTTATAGGTCAGAATAAGGGATTGAGAAAGTGTCGCCTCCGTTGGGATCGCCTGTCTGAATTCCTTTTGTCAGCCAGCGCACACGCCACTCTGAGCGACCATGATTAAACGAATCGGGCATTTCACGTCCGTATGCCTTTTTCTGCAGGTAATCATCTCCGATTTTTGATGCGACATCCAATGCTTCCTCAATGTCGCCCGGTTCGATTGATTTGAACATCTTATTGTCGGTGTGGGCCCAGACTCCGGCGAAATAGTCTGCCTGCAATTCGAGTCTCACACTTATCCGGTTGGCCTCCGTCTCCGACACATTGTTCATCTGCTGATGTGCTTTCGGCAGGATACCCAGAAGATTCTGAACGTGGTGCCCAACCTCATGGGCAATTACATAAGCGTATGCAAAATCACCGCCTCCGCCGATGTCCTTCTGCATATCCTTAAAAAAATCAAGGTCTATATACACCGTTTTGTCGGCCGAGCAGTAAAACGGACCCGTTTGAGAAGTGGCGTTTCCGCAGCCGCTCTGAACTGCCCCATGAAATAAAACCATTTTTGGAGCCTCATATTGTCCCCAGCCCTGTTCATGGAATATTTTTGTCCATACATCTTCAGTTCCGGCAAGGACCACCGAGGCAAAGTCGGCAAGTTGTTTGTCTTCTGTGGTTTCAACATACTCACTGGTGGCAGTTCCCTGACTTTGATTACTCATTACATTTCTTGCAACATCTCCAAGATCTCCACCTGACAATAAGGTGAAAATACCGATTATCACAGCACCCAGAATACCACCACCGATTCCTATGCTTTTTCCGCTTAATCCGCGCCTGTCTTCAATGTTGTTGCTGCGGCGCCTACCATCTATTCTCATTGTCTTAAATTTAGTGCTTATTCTAATTTCGTAAGAAGGGTTCGTTCAGATTTTTACTTATCTTTTTTAATTAACGTTTTTTTAAGCATTTTGGATAATGAAGTAGTTTAAACTTTTATCTGTTTGGCCCCACCCCGTTATCGGCAAAGTTAACATTTATTGAGAGAATTGGGTCATAACCTTCAGAAGTCGTTTAAACTTTTTTCAAGGATAAGATTTATTAAGATTTTGAGCGAATTTTGATTCTTGAAGAAGGAGCATAGCGGGCTATGCGACTGATGAAAGAATCGAAAGGCGCCAAAA
>JAAVCL010000028.1 GCA_014802335.1 Bacteroides sp.
AATCGCAAATCGGAAATGATTGCAAGGCTCCTTAGCTCAACTGAATAGAGCATCTGACTACGGATCAGAAGGTTACAGGTTTGAATCCTGTAGGAGTCACAAAAAATCAATCGGCTCCTTAGCTCAACTGAATAGAGCATCTGACTACGGATCAGAAGGTTACAGGTTTGAATCCTGTAGGAGTCACAAAAAGCGTAAGTACATTACTTGCGCTTTTTTGTTTATATATGATTTTCTTATCTCTTTTTTTATCTTTTTGTCTTTTTTTGTTTTGGTTCTATAAGATATTTGTATTAAATTTGTTTCTGATAATCAGAAAGACTCTCTTCATTCATCGGCAAAATTAAACTGAAGCCGTGTTTTTTTTCTATTATAAATTTTTAAATACCTGAAACTCAATTTATTAACCCAAATAACTATTAAGAAAATGAGCAAGCCTTATGTTGTCGGTATAGACATTGGTGGTACAAACACGGTGTTTGGTCTCGTTGATGCAAGGGGGCACGTGGTTGCTTCCGACTCCATCAAGACCCAAAAGCATGTTAATTTCGATGAATATATTGCAGATCTCCATGAAGGTCTCTCTCGTCTTATCAAAGCTAAAGATGCGGAAGACTTGATTCAGGGTATTGGTATCGGTGCGCCTAATGCAAATTATTACACCGGTGAAATCCAGAATTGTGTGAATCTTCCATGGGGACCTATTGTGCCTTTGGCTGAAAAAGTAAGTAAAGCTTTCAACGGAATCCCGGTTGCGATTACGAATGATGCTAATGCGGCTGCTCTGGGTGAAATGACTTATGGCGCTGCACGCGGTATGAAAGACTTTATAATGATCACCCTTGGAACCGGCGTTGGTTCGGGTATCGTTATTAATGGTCAGCTCGTGTATGGATCTGACGGATTTGCCGGAGAACTTGGTCATGTTATTATGAAGCGTAATAACGGTCGTGTCTGCGGATGTGGCAGAACCGGGTGTCTTGAAGCTTATTGCTCGGCTACCGGTGTGGCTCGTTCTGCTCGTGAATTCCTGGAAGTGCGCACTGAGCCTTCTCTCCTTCGCAATTTGCACATCGAAGACATCACTTCAAAAGATGTATATGATGCTGCAATGGCCGGCGACCAACTCGCTAAAGATATTTTCAAATATACCGGTGAAATCCTTGGCGAAGCATTCGCTGACATGGTGGCTTTCTCAAGTCCGCAGGCTATCATCCTTTTCGGAGGATTGGCTAAGAGCGGTGACCTTCTGCTCAAACCTCTCAAGGAAACATTTGAAAAATCTCTTATGCCCATATTTAGAGGTAAAACCCAGATTATTCTTTCCGAATTAAAGGAAAGTGATGCCGCAGTGCTGGGTGCTTCTGCTCTTGGCTGGGAAGCTCGCTATCGTTATGAAGCTCCCCACCTGGAGAAGCTGGAAGATTCAAAGCAATAAAACTCATTTAATATAAAACCGACTGACCCTGAAAGAAGTATTTACTTCTTTCAGGGTCAGCCTCTTTTTAGGTCCCATCCATTAAAATTTCAGAATTTCAAACAAAAAGGTAATGCAAGATGCAGTTGTCACTCTGCCCGGCATGAAGAAATATATTGTATCGAGTCTTATTTCGATATTAACGGATTCGTTAGCCGTCAGTGTCAAAATGCCTTCAACTCGCTGTATAAGCGCTGAACAGGCAAGCCCATAACGTTATAATAACTCCCTTTTATGCTTTCAACTGCCACACACCCAATCCATTCTTGTATTCCGTATGCTCCGGCTTTATCAAACGGTAAATAGTTATCAACATAATATTCTATATCGGCATCCGTGAGTTCGGCAAATGTCACCTCGGTGCTGACTGAAAATGTGGTGCGCTTATCCACTGTTGAGATACTGACACCGGTAACAACTTTATGTGTCCTTCCCGAGAGCTTTTGAAGCATGGAAATTGCTTCGTCACGATCTTTCGGTTTCCCCAGAACTTCATCGTCAAGTATTACTAAAGTATCGGCCGTAATCACAAGTTCATTACCGCTGAATCTGCTCATATAGGCGTTACCCTTTAAATTCGCAAGATACTGTGGTATATCGCGCACCGGAAGATCCTCCGGATATTTCTCATCAATTCCACCGGTGCTGATAGTGCTGAAGGGAATACGGAGTTGTTCCATTAATTCTCGTCTGCGCGGAGACTTGCTCGCCAACAGAACCTTATATTTCTTCAATTTTTCTAACATATCCTATTTTATATTTAATTAGGGGCTATAAAGCATATTTTATCACCGTCCGAATTTTGTCACCATCCGAACGCATTGCTGTCTTTCATCCAATCACCGCGTGCTTTCATAATCTGCTCTATCACATCGCGGGCACACCCATATCCTCCCATAAATCGAGATATATACTTTGCGGAGATTCGTGCTTCAGCGCATGCGTCACAGGGTGCGCACGGCAGTCCAACCAGACGCATGCACTCTATATCGGGTATATCGTCGCCCATATACATCACTTCTTCAGCCAGCAGTTTGTTACTTTCAAGCCATTGTTGAAGAACGGTTATCTTTTTCCCGGCGCCCATGAAGATGTCATGAACGCCAAGCGCTTCGTATCTGTGTCTTATTGCTTCACCTTTACCTCCGGTGATTATGGCAATTTTATAACCCGTTTTCGCCGCAAGTTGCAATGCATAGCCATCTTTTATATTGACCATACGTTCAGGCTCGCCCAGATTATTCATCGGTATAGTTGACGGCGACAACACTCCATCTACATCAAATACCAGTGCCCGTATTTTCTTTAAATCGTAACCTATTCCGCTCATTTTTTTGGATGATGTGACATTATTGATAGTGATAATAAGGAATAAATATCCTGGAGTTCCGGCTCCATTTCCTCTTCAAGACGACGGCAATGTGCATCTAATATTCCTTGGTCATGTCTTACGGCAGGCCCGGTCTGCGAGGAAGCGGGACCCGAAACAGATGCCTTTCTCGTGGTCTCCATTATCAGCGGGAGAAGTGTTTTAAAATCAAGACCATGCTTGGTGAGATATTCATCTGCAAGTGTCCATAAGTGATTTGTAAAATTACAGCAAAACACTGACGCTATGTGTAAATCTCTTCTTTTCCCGGAATCTGCCATGCTCACTCTCTTGCTTATTAATGAAGCTGAGTCTTTCAGTAACTTCTCAACTCTTTTGCTATTACCCTCAATAAAGATCGGAATTTCCGAATATTTCAACTCCACATCTTTAGAGAATGTCTGTAAAGGGTAAAATACTCCCGTGTTCCTGCAAACTCCATTCAGGGCCGAGAGGGGAGTCGTGCCTGAGGTGTGCGCAACGATAGAGTCTTTACAAACACGTGCTTTTAATTTTTTTGCAACAATTGGTATGGCATCATCTTTCACGGAAATCAGATACAAATCACTATCCTCTCGAAGATCAGACAGTGTGTGTGGATTCACAATATTGACATCACTCTTGGAGGCAAATGCTTTTTTTAAATGACTTGCCACATTTCCGCGTCCTATTATATCTATCTTTGTCATTTTCTTACACTCTTTCAGGAGCTTCTACAATAAACCTATCATTCCCATTGTGTGTCTCAAATTTATCTCAACACAAGGATTCACCACTCCTTCGTTGGTTACAAGCAGATCTATTCCTAACGGCCCCTCGTAGGCTGGGGAAATTATTTTATCTATGGCTTCCTTCTGTGCTGACACGATTTGACTCAAATCAGATTTGGAAGATTTTACTATGATTTGTTCTAATTCTTCTTGAGTTGCCGAAATGTTCCCGTGATACTTGCCGCGCCGAGACGTGTTGAACACTGAATATCCGAGAAAATGAGTTTCACCATCTCTGCATTGCCACTCGGTTGCAAAATCAAGAGCTCTGTTATAGGCCTTTTCCATTACAACCGATCCTTGACGCTTTATGATGCCACGTATCCAAGGTTTTACATGCCGCGCTTCCAAATCGCCGCTGAAGAGAATTCCACGACCGGAACTGCTCCAAGGTGCCTTGAAATATAGCTCTTTATTTTTCTCATAGTGCTCCATGGCTTCATCAACGCTAAATATCTCTTGGGGGAGTTCAAGGCCCTTCACGAGATTGCAGGGTAGTTGCATAAAGAAATCAATTGTGGTGCGTCTGTGAGAAAGTTCCCTCAATCTCGAAATGGATTCTTCAGTAGGCAGACCATTGTCATTACCAAAAATATCAAAAAGAAACTGACGGATGCTCAGGTTCCAACCCCATGGGCAATAATCAAACGAGCCTGTTGATTCAGATTCCGACTTCAGTGTTTTTCGGTCTAACACGGTTATCTCTTTTTCCTTGCAAATCTTAGCCAGTTCCGAATTCTCCAACTCATCCGTGAAATCATCAATCAGAAGAATCGCGTCTTCGTTACTTGCCCATAAGGCAGGGAGCAATGCCAACTCTTTTCGAAGTTTCACCACGTGTGCCGGAGGGGTGTAATATCGGCGTGCGGATGCAAGAGCATAGTCCGTGTCGGGATTGAAGATGTGCAGTTTCCTCCTGCCGGTATGCACGTTCTCTCTTTGCTCAACCTTAAGGGCTGTGTCAAAAACAGATATTTTTGACACAGCCCTTGTGTTATCTTCATCTTTTTCTTTCGACAACTGAATTCTATTAGTCATCAAGACGTTCTTTCTCTTTCAATGGATTTGAGAAATAAAGCTTATGTTCCAGATATTCCTGAGTGGCGATCAGTGAAGGTTTGGGAAGTTTTTCATAGAATTTTGAAATTTCTATCTGTTCCCGGTTTTCCGAAACCTCCTCAAGATTATCGGTTGATGCAAACTCCTGAAGTTTCTTTTCGAGTTCCTTCTTTAGATCCGATGAAATCTGATTGGCACGTTTGCCAATGATGCATACGGTTTCATAAACGTTACCCGTCTGGTCGGCCATGGCAATCATGTCGCGTGTCACAGTCGTGACAGGTGCATTCGTTTTCTTATAATCCATAACTTCTATTATGTTTTATGTTGTATATAACCTTATCGGTTTTGGTTTTTTATTGGGTTTCCTTGTCAAAACAGTTTAACTGAGAAATCTGTTTAACGCCCGGTGTGATTTTTTGACACTTTAAAGATGGTTTCCGCCTCTTTAAGGTGCTTGGATTCAGGATAATTATTAATGAAAGAATAATACTCATCTATAACATCCCCGTATCTGTCTGCCATTTTTTCCGCGACACTGTTGCGAGCCATTTGATATTTTGATTTTAAAATCAAAAATTCAAAATCCTCACGATATTTCGAGTAGGGATAATCCTTGAGTGCATTTTGTGAAACTATTACCGCCGATTCATAATTATTCCCTAAAAAGTTGCCGAGATTGTAATACAACTGTGCGTTCTGCAATTCCTTGAGCGTCAGCTTGTCTTGCATTGCAAAAATCGCCTCTTGTGCTTCGGGAACCTTTTCGCTTTTAGGAAATTTTTCAAGGAAATTTTGTAGTTCCTCAATCGCCTTTATCGTATATGTCTGGTCAAGCTGCGGATCCGGTGAATCAAGATAAAAGCCGTATCCTGAATAAAAATTGGCTAATTCTGCAAATTTACCTTTAGGGTATCTCTGATAATAGGTCTTGAAAAAAACATTTGCGTTGGGATAATCTTTATTCCCATAATGAGACATGCCCAACAAAAACAATGCTTCTTCTCCTTTTGCCGAACCTCGGAGAGGTGTGTAGATTTCATTTAGTATTGTAGCCGATTGAAGATATTTCTTTTCTTCGTATGCCTTTTTTGCATATTCGAACTTGTAATCAACATCCCGACTTTTTAATACTTTAGTATATTCCGAGCAGGAGGCGAGCAGGCCTGCGAGGACTATCAGAAATAGATATTTGCGCATGAATGTAATCTAATTTTTTTGTCACCAATGGTTGACTCCGGATGCCTCTTGAGGGCTTTTCGGCTTTTATGCCTTTTCCCCCTTTATATATAATAAGGCTATTGAATTGCAAAGTTAGCAAAATTTATCGAATTTTCTCAATTATTTCAGGTATTTTTGTTAACTTTGAATTTCAAAAGTCATGAATTGTGAAAAATAATCATACAGACCATTCGTATAGTTGGGGAAGCAAGTTTATTGACCGTCACCCGGTAATGGCTAATATAGTGATTATCTTTATAATTGCCGGCCTCGGAATTTATGCAGCTTATCTGGCCACTGCCTTGTTTACCAAGCATGGCAGAAGTCTGCAGGTACCCGGTGTCGAAAACCTGAGCTATACCCAGGCTATTTCTAAGCTCCATAATGCCGGCCTTAATGTTGACATACGTGACTCTATTTATCGTGAGGATATGAAGCCCGGTTTTGTTATCGAACAGTTCCCGAAAGCAAATTCGTGGGTTAAACCGGGTAGAAAAATTTTCCTTTATATCAACGCCGTTCATCCCAAAGAAGTTATTCTTGATGATGACAACCATCCCAATGAGTATGCCTTGAAGGGCCTTTCTCAACGTTCAGCTTTAGCCAAGTTTGAGGAACTTGGTTTTAAAAATGTCAGAGTCGTGAAAGTTCTTGGAACAACAGACCGTGTTGTTAAAGTCCTCGCAAATGGAAAGCCTGTAAGAAAAATGCAGAAAATTTCGGTAAAATCTTCAATTGTAATTGAGGTTTCTGACGGCCGACTTATGGATATTCAAGATTCCCTCACAAATCTCGAATATCTTGATGCTTACCGTGAATCTCAGATTTCCGATGGCTCTGAATCTTACGAAAATATTCCTGCCGAGACGTCTGAACCGGAATACATGGCTAACCCCGAACCGGAAAAAAACGAGGGTAAATCAACCCCTGAAAAAAACACTGAAGAAACCGGGATAAACCCCGATGAATCTCAATATTTTTAATATTAAGTTAGTCTTAACTTCAAAAGTTGACTTTATAGGCTTTGCAGTCGCCGAAACCGTTCAGGATATTTTCCGCTTGAAAGATATGTTTCAATCTGATTTAGAGGCGACATCTACTATAAGCGTTACTTACCACCAATAAATTTCAATTATGGTTGAAGGTGATGAATTGACTTCAGAAGCAAACAACGAAATTGCTGAACCCACCTATATTCTTGAGGACGGGCGTGAACTTTTTGAACATTTCAGATTTGAAGCCGACAAGGGTCAGCAACTTCTTAGAGTGGATAAGTTTCTGGTGGAGAGAATGGAAAAAACATCCAGAAACCGTATTCAACAGGCCGCCGACGCAGGGTGTATTATCGTCAACGGCAAGCCGGTTAAATCAAGCTATAAAGTTAAGCCGGGCGACGTGATAAGCATCGTTATGGATCGGCCTCGCTATGACTTTGAAATTATTGCTCAGGATATCCCGCTTGATATTGTTTATGAGGATAAATTTCTTCTGGTGGTCAATAAACCTCCGGGGCTTGTGGTTCATCCCGGACATGGTAATTATTCCGGAACGCTTGTAAATGCTCTTGCATATCATTTTAAGGATGATCCCGACTATGATGTCAGCGACCCGAGACTCGGACTTGTGCATAGAATAGATAAGGATACTTCCGGACTGCTGGTTATCGCAAAAACTCCGGAAGCCAAGACTATGCTGGGTAAGCAATTTTTTGATAAGACAACAAAAAGGGAATATGTGGCCATGGTTTGGGGAGATTTCCCGGAAGACCATGGCACGATTACCGGTAATATTGCTCGCAACCCTCGTAATAAGTTGCAGATGGCGGTCATGACCGATCCTAATCTTGGCAAACATGCCGTAACTCATTATGAGGTCCTCGAACGTTTCGGTTATGTAACTCTTGTGAAGTGTGTTCTCGAAACCGGGCGGACACATCAGATTCGGGTTCACATGCTTTATAAAGGTCACCCTCTTTTTAATGATGAGAGATATGGTGGCGATAAAATTCTAAAAGGCAACCCATCCTCAAGCTATAAGCATTTTATTGAGAACTGTTTTCAGGTATGCCCCCGGCAAGCGCTTCATGCACGCACTCTCGGGTTTGTGCACCCCGAAACAGGCGAAGAAATGTTCTTTGAAGCTCCGATTCCGGCAGATTTTGAAGCTTTGATTACAAAATGGAGAAACTTGCAGCCAAAGAATCAAGACTGACTTCTTTAATAAAAAGAGGCGACAAGGTCTCTCTTAAAGACATTCTCGGAATGTCTGTGCGGCTCAGTGTGCCTGCAATAATGGCTCAGGTCGCTGCGGTTGCCATGGAGTATATCGATGCAGCCATGGTTGGTCATCTCGGAGCCGATGCCGCTGCTTCAATAGGGCTTGTCTCTACAAGTACATGGCTGTTTATGGGTGTTTGCAGTGCGGCTGCTATGGGATTCTCTGTTCAAGTGGCTCATCTCTTAGGTGCGCGCAATGTTGACCAGGCAAGATCCGTTACCCGACAGTCTTATGTTGCAACTTTAATTTATGGCATTTTTATTGCATTGATCGGAGTGTTGATTTCCGGACCATTACCGAATTGGTTGGGTGGAACGGAAGATATTAACACCAATGCTTCGGCCTATTTCCTTATTTTTTCTTTGTCAATTCCAATTCTGCAGTTCAATTTCCTTACGAATGGTCTTCTGCGGTGTAGTGGCAACATGTCTGTGCCGGGCATAATGGGCGTGGCTATGTGTGTGCTGGATGTAATTCTGAATTTCTTCCTTATTTTCCCCACACGTCAGATTGATATCCTCGGCTCTCAGATCATGGTGCCGGGCTTTGGATTCGGAGTTAGGGGAGCGGCGCTGGGCACGGCTATTGCCGAGGCCTCGGTGACTATAATATTAATTCTCTATCTTTGGTTTGCACGTTCCGATATCCGGCTGGCCGGGTCAAAATCAGATTTTATTCCTTCATTTAGGATTATAAAGAAAGCGGCCATTATCGGTTTTCCAATGGGAATTGAGAGGTTCATAAATTCGGCCGCGCAAATCACTCTTACTATAATAGTAGCACCACTCGGAGCATTCGCAATCGCTGCAAATGCCTTTGCAATTACGGTTGAAGGTCTCTGTTATATGCCGGGGTTTGGCATTGCTGATGCTGCCACCACATTGTCCGGTCAGAGTTTGGGCGCTTCACGTCCTAAACTTGCAAAACGCTTTGCTTGGACAACCGTTTTTATGGGTATGATCGTTATGTCTGTAATGGGCATTGTGATGTATATTGCCGCACCTTTTCTCATTGGTATAATGACCGATGTCCCTCAAATTCTTGACTTGGGAGTTATGGCATTGAGAATTGAAGCATGGGCCGAACCTATGTATGCTGCATCGATTGTGGCATACGGAGTGTGTGTTGGTGCAGGAGATACCTTGTGGCCATGCATTATGAACCTTGGTTCAATGTGGGGAGTCAGAATAACGTTGGCCGCAGTTTTAGCTCCGATAATGGGTCTAAAGGGGGTATGGCTTGCCATGTGCATAGAACTATGTTTCCGCGGCTTGATATTTCTGATCAGGCTTAAATCGGGAAAATGGATGGAACGGTTTAAAAAATTAAGCAACTCTTAGAAAGTAGCTATGGCTTATCTACGTGTACGGCTTTTTTACATAGATTTGGAATCGTTCATCGGCAAATGTAGGGATGTGGCGTGCCACGTCTGAGTAAATTAAGACCTAAATATGACCTTAATATATATTCATTATGGAAAATAAAATGTTTGATTTCGATCATGTTCCCGACCGTCGGGGCACAAATTCATATAAATGGGATCTCCCTGAAATTAAGGATGCCATTCCAATGTGGGTGGCAGATATGGATTTCAAAACAGCTCCGTGTATAATAGAGGCTTTGAAAAAGCGCGTGGAACATGGTGTGTTCGGATATACCTTTGTGCCCGACAGCTACTACGAGGCTACTGTAAATTGGTTCTCACGACGTCACGGCCTTTCGCTCAAACCCGAATGGATTCTCTATACCAGTGGCGTGATTCCTGCTCTTTCTGCTGTTATTAAGGCTCTTACCAAACCGGGTGATAAAGTAATTGTGCAGACTCCGGTCTACAATCATTTCTTTTCATCAATCCGAAATAATGAATGTATTGTTACCGAGAATCCTCTTATTCAGCGAAATGGCTCGTACGAAATGGATTTTGAGGATCTTGAAGAAAAAGCCTCCGATCCGGACGTTAAGTTATTGTTACTCTGCAATCCTCACAATCCTGCCGGAAGGGTATGGTCTTCATCGGAATTAAAAAAGCTTGGTTATATTTGTGCTCGAAACAATGTAATTGTCGTTTCCGATGAAATTCATAACGAAATCGTGTTTCCTCCATATAAGTATGTTCCGTATGGTGCGGTATCCGATGATTTCCGAGCAAATTCGGTGACTTGTTGTTCACCCACAAAGGCTTTTAATATTGCAGGTCTTCAGATTGCGAATATTTTTTGTGAAAATACTGAAATGAGAGAGGCTATCAATAAGGCCCTGAACGTAAATGAGGTTTGTGATGTTAATCCTTTTGGAGTGATAGCTCTAATAGAAGCATATACCAACGGAGAAAGTTGGCTCAATGAATTGATAGGATATATTTATAAGAATTACCAATATGTAAGAGAGACTTTCGAATCGCAATTGCCTGAAATGCCCGTGATGAGACTCGAAGGTACTTATCTTGCATGGGTTGATTGTTCAGTGCTCGAAATGGCATCTACTGAAATTATGAGCGAAATTTTAGAGCATGCAAAGGTTAAAGTGAACGATAGTGAAATGTATGGCGCTCCCAACGGTGAATTTATCCGTTTGAATCTCGCTGCTCCTTTTGAATTGATAAAGGAAGGAACCGACAGAATTATCGCAACCTTGAAGTTTTTACTTAACAAAAGACTTGACTAATTTAGCTCTTTTCATTATAAGAGTGTAAAACACAGTATATATGGAAACTATAAAAAATAAAGAATTTGGTGGTGAACGTCCTCTTTTTGGGGCAAAAGATCTGATCCTTGAAAATGTAACTATCCATGCCGGTGAATCTGCATTGAAGGAATGTTCCAACATCCGCGCAGTTGCTTGTGTGTTCGAAGGGAAATATCCTTTCTGGCATGTCGATAATTTCCAAATAGAAGATTGTTTGTTTAGAGAGGGTGCAAGAGCTGCACTTTGGTATTCTTCAAATCTATTGATGAGCCGCACTCTGGTCGAGGCGCCCAAGATGTTCAGGGAAATGTCGGGTATGGTTTTGGATAATGTTCAGATTCCTGACGCCCAAGAAACTTTATGGCATTGTCGCGACATAAAATTAAGGGATGTGATAGTAAAGAATGCAGACTATATATTTATGCATTGTAACAATATCGACATCGAGAATTATGAGCAACACGGAAATTACTCGTTTCAATACTGCAATGACGTGGAAATCCGCAACGCCGTGATTTTTTCAAAAGATGCATTCTGGAACACGAACAATGTCACCGTAAGAGATTCGGAACTTCATGGAGAATATCTGGGATGGCATTCACATAATCTGCATCTCATTAACTGCAAGATTTCAGGAACTCAGCCCTTGTGTTATTGCCATAATCTTATTATGGAAAATTGTGAGTTCGCTCCAGACTGCGACTTGGCATTTGAAGAATCTGAACTTAACGCTGTCATTAATTCTCCGATTACGAGTGTCAAAAATCCCACATCGGGAATTATTAAAGCAAAATCTTACGGATCTATCATTCTTGATGAGTTCATAAAGCAACCTGCTGACTGCCTTATAGAAGTGATTGAGTAAGCTCATTTTATCTCTACTGTTTTCCTTATGGTTTGACAGACATAGCGATAACCAGAGATTTACTATTTAACTCATTGATTTCTTTTTAAGAAATCAATGAGTTATTAAACAACACAATGAGAATTGCTGCGTTATACTTATGAAGATATATACTCTTGAAGATATATTTCAAATAGAACAAGTCTCGGGTAATCCGGACAGATATATTTAAATTTATGAGTACCCAAGAATTAGATTTCAGTGATATAGCTCCTTATGATGATAGTGTGTTTAAGGAAAAAATGGAAACTCTGGTAAAAGATCCGGGTTTCCTGCATGCTGTCAATTATACTATGCCCAAGGAGGATGTTCCCCTGCTCATAGAAGATCTGTTGAAGATTGACAATAAATATGACTTTCAACATCAGGTCATGTTCCCGTTTCTTGAAATGTTGGCTAAAACCACTACGGCCGGTATCAGTCTGGGAGGTGTGAAGTATTATAATCCTGCCTTGAATTATGTATTCATCACCAATCACCGCGACATTGTGTTGGATGCCTCCTTTCTGAACCTTGCTTTCATGCGTAGAGGCATTCCGACTTCCGAGGTAGCCATCGGTAACAACCTCCTTGTTTTTGATTGGATTAACGATCTTGTGCGTCTTAACAAATCTTTCATAGTTAAGCGAAATACCGGGCTTCGAGAAGGTCTCCTTGCTGCTAAGAAATTGTCGGCATATATTCACAAAGCCATCCTCGATAAACACGAATCCGTGTGGATTGCTCAACGCGAAGGTCGCGCAAAAGATAGTTCGGATCATACCCAGGAAGCTCTTGTTAAGATGTTGGCCTTGGGTGGGGAAGGTTCTTTCACCGAACGACTCAAGGAAATTAATCTTATGCCGGTTTCAATTTCTTACGAGTATGACCCCAACGACTATCTTAAAGCAAAGGAATTCCTGCTTAAAAGAAGAAATCCCAACTTTAAGAAATCGCAGCGTGATGATCTTTTCAGTATGGAAACGGGTTTATTGCAATTTAAAGGTAAAGTCCATTTTCAACTGACGCCCAGGATTAACACTAAACTTGATCAGATAGGAGACTTGCCCGATAATAATACGGCTGCCAAATATGTTGGTTGCCTCATTGACCAGGCTATTCATCGAAGCTATGAAATTTTCCCTATAAATTATATTGCTTTTGATATCCTTCACAAAACTTCCCGTTTTAAAGAAAAATATACTGAAGAGCAACGTGTTGAAACTGAAAATTATTTCAATTCGCAGCTCGATAAGATTGATATCGACGATGTTACGTCCGAGGAGCGTGCATATATGATGGAAATGATGCTCGTGATGTATGCAAATCCCTTGAAAAATAAACTTAAAACTATACTTGGAGGTATGGTATAAAGTAATTGGACTATGAGAATTCCATTGATTTCCTTGATTTTACTTATACTTCTCACTTTTGGGTGTGATTGGTATATTTTCTATAGAATTCGAAAAGACTTCGTGTCTAAGTGGAGAAATAAAGTTGCCTGGATACATGGAATCTTATCCCTGATCTTCTGGGTTATTCTTATAGTTTTTATCTGCTGGCCCAAAAGAAACCCCGATGAACCCATCGTGACTCCGATGTGGTTGTTATTCACATTCCTCTCTGTCTATATTCCTAAATTCCTCTTCTCGGTAATCTCCCTTATCGGTTCACTTATATCAAAAAAACAATCGGTAAGAGCTAAATGTGATAAATGGGTCGGACTTCCGATCGCCCTCCTTATTTTTGTTTTTATTTGGGGAGGGGTTTTTTACACAAGTAACCGGATTGATGTGAATAAGGTTGAAATAGTTTCCGACAGGCTTCCTCAATCTATGGATGGCCTCAGAATCCTTCAATTCAGTGATATTCATTTAGGCACTTGGGGAAACGACACAACTTTTATTTCTCAGTTTGTCGACAGCATAAATGCTCAAAATGCGGATGTTGTGGTCTTTACGGGCGATTTCGTTAACCGCACCGCCGATGAGATGACACCATTTATACCCGTTTTAAAACGAATAAAAGCCCCTATGGGTGTTTATTCTGTGCTCGGTAATCATGATTACGGTGGTTACGCAACTTGGCCCGACAAAGATTCTTATAATAAAAATCTTTCATACTTGAAGAGTTCAATCGACTCTTTGGGTTGGGTGCTTCTCTGCAATCAAACCACTTACATCAGAAACAATACTGACTCGATTGCAATGATTGGTGTCGAGAACTGGGGCGAACCTCCATTTAATCAGCTTGGTGATCTTGTCAAGGCTTATGGTGACTCTGCAAATAGAAAGCCTGATTTAAATGATGATGTCTTTAAAGTTCTAATGACTCATAACCCTAACCATTGGAAGGAAGTGGTTACAAAAATCAGTAACGTTGATTTATCTCTTGCCGGGCATACTCATGCAATGCAATTTATGTTGGATTTTGCAGGAATTAAATGGTCGCCCAGCGTATGGAAATATCAGCAATGGGGTGGATTATACTCCATGGATTTCCCTGGTAAAAATCCGATGCATATCTATGTAAATATTGGTGCCGGCGAAGTGGGAATGCCTGCCAGACTTGGTTCTGCCAAACCGGAAATAAATATTATTACTCTTCGTTCCAAACATTAATGTTTAAAATCCTCTCCGCTTATATTCAATCTTCGGTTTTATTATGGCGCGTGTAGTTCTTTCTTTAGGCTCAAATTGTTCATCCGCTTTTGTCAGGAATGGTTTGGATTGGTTAAAGGAAAATTTCACCTTGCTGCGTTCTTCAACTTTATACGAAACGCCGCCGGCCAAGGGCAGCGGTAGTAACTATATTAACGCGGTTGCCGAAGTCAAATCAGATAATTCTTTTGAGGAAATAAACTCGATGCTAAAGGAATATGAAATTAAAATTGGCAGAGACGACCAATGCCGTAAAATCAATTGCGTTCCAATAGATATTGATATAGTTTTGTGGGATGAAGAGATTGTGCGCCAGTGGGACTTTAAGCAAAAATTTTTCCGAATCGGTTATAATATGATAAAGGACAGCTGATACTACCTTGATAAGTATAGTCTTACTCAGCCGTCAAGAGTGATCTGACAATACTTTAGGATTAACTAACAATAAATGAAGCACACCCCAAAAGTTGAATATTAACCTTTGGGGTGTGCTTCATTTATTGCAGACTTTGGCCTAATTAAACCGGCATCGATACGGTCACTTTTTAGAATTTCCGTGCCCTGTTATATAGTATAAGTCCAATTATCAAATATAAAAAGTTAGGTATCCACATTGCCACCCAGGGAGAAGTCATACCCGATATAGCGAACTGGCTTGTAACAGTCGAGAACAAGATGTAACTGAAACTAAGTAGCAGGCCGATTCCTATATTGATACCCATGCCTCCTTTCACTTTTTTGGCTGAGAGTGACACTCCGATAAGTGTCAAAATAAAGGCTGCCGCGGCAACGGCGTAGCGCCGCTCTTTCTCTATTTCAAATGCTTTTATATTGGCAACCCCGCGACTTTTCTGATTTTCTATAAACTCGGACAGCTGGGGTGTGGTCAAAGTTTCTTGATCGTTTACCGATATTAAGAAATCGCGTGGTTCTATTGGAATTATCGTATCAAGTTTGTCTCCGGTGCGAATCTTCTCTTTCATCCCGTCAAAATCACGAATCATATAATTATGAATAGTCCAGTGATAGGTGCGTGTGGTATCGTACGTAATCGACTGCGACGTAAGACGGGAAACAAGTTCCTTCCCTTTGAATTTGTCAAATGAAAATCGATAGCCTGTTTTGGAACTGTTCTCGAAACGTCCGATATAAACCACCTCACCGGGCCGCGCCATAAGCTGGATGTCAACTCCGGTTGTAACTTTCTTATTCTTCACATACTTGTTTGTATATTCAATTCGCTTCACATTTGTGGGTGGAATAAGATAGTTGCTCAAAGCAAAAATCATAACCGCAATGACGGCTGCTCCCATCATGTAGGGGCGCATAAGCCGGTTGAAACTGATTCCACTCGAGAGAATAGCGATGATTTCAGAATTGCTCGCAAGCTTGGTGGTAAAGAATATTACAGCAATGAACGTAAACAGCGGGGCAAGCTGATTGGCAAAATAGGGCAGAAACGACATGAAGTAATCAAATATCGTTTCCTTCAAGGGGGCATTGAGAAATGCGTCAAGCTTCTCTGTAATGTCAAACATCGTGACTACTGCAAGAATCAGTATAGTGGCGAAGAAGAAGGTGCCGAGATATTTCTTAAGAATAAAAATATCCAGAAGCTTGATGCCAAATGTATCCAATGACAAATGAAAACGAAATTTCCGCTTTCCTTCGTCATCATTCGCTGCGGTTGTGCTGATAGTCGTTTCCGATGATATTGATTCATCCGGCATCAATAGTTCTTCCCCTTTCGCAGCTTGCAAATCTTCTTGATTGCTCTCAACTTCAGTCGTGGATATTTTTCCCTCGGCCGATTCAGTTCCTGAACTATCTTTGCTTCTATTTTTCTTCCGGAATAGCTGAAAAGCTGACATTTTCTTTTATTAAAGGCTTGAAAATTAATTTAGAGGTAATTTTATCAAACAAAGAAATAGCGTTCCCTATTTCTTCCTTTTACGAGACGAAGTAAATTATAATCTTCGGGTCACATTGATTACCATTTCCTCTTTCCAACTCTTAAAATCACCCGCAATAATATGATTACGGGCTTCCGTTACCAGCCACAGATAGAATGCAAGGTTATGTATCGACGCTATTTGCATCCCCAGCAACTCCTTGCTCACGAATAAATGTCGCAAGTATGCACGTGTATATTCATGGTCAACAACCGACGGGCCCCCTTCATCAAGAGGAGAGAAGTCTTCAGCCCATTTTTTATTCTTAAGATTAATAATTCCGTGGCGGGTAAATATCATACCGTTACGCCCATTTCGCGTTGGCATCACACAATCCATCATATCTACACCGCGGTCTATCGCTTCCAGAATATTGGCCGGCGTGCCGACCCCCATCAGATAGCGAGGCTTGTTTTCAGGAAGAATGTCATTGACAATCTCAATCATTTCATACATCTTCTCTGTGGGTTCGCCAACTGCCAATCCTCCTATGGCATTTCCTTCAGCTCCAAGATCAGTAACAAATTTCGCTGATTCTCGTCTTAGATCCGGATATACACATCCTTGCACAATTGGAAAGAATGTCTGACGGTAACCATACAGACCCTCTGTCTCGCAGTAACGGTTCCAGCCTCTTTTAAGCCACCTTAGAGTCAGATCCAAGGATTTTCTGGCATAATCATAATCTGCGTCTCCGGGTGTGCATTCATCAAGTGCCATCATTATGTCAGCTCCGATTACTCTTTGAATGTCAACTACGCCCTCGGGTGTAAACAGGTGTTTGCTTCCGTCAATATGACTGCGAAACCATGCTCCTTCTTCTTTAAGTTTGCGATTTGATGACAATGAGAATACCTGGAAACCACCGGAATCAGTCAGAATCGGTCCGTCCCAGCTGTTAAACTTATGAAGGCCTCCGGCCTTATTTAATATTTCGAGACCGGGACGAAGATAGAGGTGATAGGTATTTCCTAATATTATCTTTGCTTTTATATCATCTTTAAGTTCATGCGCATGAACTCCTTTCACACTCCCAACTGTTCCAACAGGCATGAATATAGGCGTCGGTATCTCACCGTGATCCGTGGTTATCATTCCGGCACGCGCATTGCTGTTTTCGCATGTTGATTCTATTTTGAATTCCATCTTTTTTATTCTTTTGAACTCGTTTGTGAGAAATTGAAGTCGTGTTAAGCAGTCCTTAGATTTCCAAAAACTTAAAGCGACTTCATTTGCTCAAAAGTTTAGTTGAATTTATAATTACTCTTTATTTAGCGTTATCGGTTCTAATCCATTCGTTCCTTTCTGGAAGCATCCAGACGCAATAGGATAAACAATAGTATTGTAAAACCCCATAACGATGACCCGCCATAGCTGAAAAAGGGGAGGGGAATACCTATGACAGGGCATAACCCGATAACCATCCCGACATTGATACCCAAGTGGAATATCAATATTGATACAACGCAATAGGCATAAACACGTTCAAATACTGTTCGTTGTCGTTCTGCAATATGTATGAGCCGAAGAATTAATGCAAGATACAATATAAGAACCACAGTCGACCCCACAAAGCCTTCTTCTTCTCCTATTGTGCAGAATATAAAGTCGGTGTGTTGTTCAGGCACATATTTCAACTTGGTCTGCGTGCCGTTCAAGAATCCTTTTCCCGTCACTCCGCCGGAACCAATTGCTATCTTCGACTGATTTACGTTATATCCTGCACCCTGAAGATTCTCTTCTATTCCCAATGCAACCTTTATTCGCATCTGCTGGTGAGGTTCCAGGATATTACCGAAAACATAATTAACTGAAAACAAAAAAAGGACAGACGTGATTGCAAATCCTATTGTTATCAGGTATTTCCCCAATCGGTGGTGGAACATTGCCAGGGCGGTGTATATTATCGCCGCGCTGATTATTAATATAAAATAGAAAGTCCCGTTCACTTCTACACCGCAAAGTGACAGTATAGTGACTATTACGCCGGAACCTGCAAATCCGTAAATTACATTGCGTGCCAATATCACATCTTTGCAATAGAAGAAAAGCATCACCGAATAAACCAGCATTATTATGATGAAGACGGTAAATTCTCCTACGGGAATGCCAAGTATCAATGGCTCCGCAAATTTAACTGCCACCACAAAAAATGTTATGGCACACAAGACGGAAAAGAGAACAAGCCCGCTCATACCTTCGCGGTATAATACGAAGATAAATGATATATAGACCAATGCACTTCCCGTTTCTCTTTGCAATAGAATCAGAATAATCGGAAGGAAAATTATAATCAATGCCCTAAAATAATTACTTATTTTAGAGTTTAGCACAAAATTATATGAATCAAAGAGTTTAGCAAGAGCCAGGGCTGTTGCAAATTTACCGAATTCCGCCGGTTGTAAGCTCACCGGTCCGAACTTAAGCCATGAGTGGGAACCCTTGGTGTCGGGAGCTATAAATATTGTAACCACCAGAACAAGGAGCACCACAATATATATTGGATAGGCGTAGGTCTTGTATATCCGATAATCAGTGAGCATGATGATACCACCGATAATAATCGAAAGACCTATCCATAATATTTGTTTTCCCGAAAATTCATTCAGGTCAAATAAGCTGGCATTGTCGAAGTCGTAACTTGCTGCATATATGCTTACCGCCCCGAAGGTAACCAGGATGAGATAGAGCAGGATGGTTATCCAATCTATCGCCTTGAATACCGATACTCCGGCATCAGTGTTTCTTAACCCCACTGCTTATAATGGTATTTGAGTTCAACATTCTTTCTTCTATGTATTTGCGCGAGCTGCTTATTTCTCCTTTGAGATATTTCTCAATCATCAGCGAACCTATGGGCACACCGTAGGTTGCTCCGAAGCCCGCATTTTCTACATAGACGGCTATAGCTATTTTGGGATTGTGATAGGGCGCAAATCCCATAAAAACCGAATGGTCGCGTCCGTGCGGATTTTGTGCCGTTCCGGTTTTGCCGCAAACTTCTATATCAGGTAAGTTGGCGGTTTTACATGTACCCCCCAGCACGGCCATTCGCATCCCTTCCGCCACATCTTCATAATACTTCCTATTGATGTGCGGGGTATGTTTCTCTTTATACTTGCTGTCAATCGTACTGTCGGAAATCTCTTTTACGACATGGGGAGTGTAAAACCATCCGCGGTTGGCTATGGTTGCCCCAAGATTGGCTATCTGCAAGGGGGTGGCGAGTATTTCTCCTTGACCAATCGAAATAGAAATTACTGAATTGGCTGTCCAGTTAGCTCCCCTGAATGACTTGCTGTAAAAATCATTATTGGGGATAAATCCTCTGCTTTCATGGGGAAGATCAATCCCTAATGGATAACCGTAACCCATTTCTACCATATAATTTTTCCATTTCTCAAATTGATCCTTGGTCTTGGTGCCGGGTTTATCCATCATATTCTTGAATCCCCAACAGAAATAAGCGTTGCACGAGGTCTGAAGTGCAGGTTTGAGAGCAATAGGGGAGCCGTGGCCGTGACATCCCAGACGCAAACCGTTGATATATCCATGATGACAGGGATATTGTGTGGATAGGGTAATTATTCCTTCCTGAAGAAAGATAAGGCCTTGTGTCGGCTTGAACGTGGAACCCGGGGGATAAGCTGCCTGCAACGCCCGGTCGTAGAGTGGCTTTTGCGGGTCTTTTACAAGTGTGGCATAATTCTTCCCCCTCTGGCGTCCGACAAGTAATGAGGGATCGTAATTCGGAGATGTGACGAGTGCAAGAATTTCTCCGGTGGCCGGTTCTATAGCAACTATTGCCCCGATTTTTCCTTGCATCAGTTTTTCACCATACTCTTGAAGTTCGATGTCTACCGATAACTTGAGATTCTTTCCTGATATCGGCGCTTGGTCGTGGATGCCGTTTTCGTATTTACCTTTTATTCGGCCGTAGGCATCTTTCATCAGAATTTCAACGCCTTTGGTGCCGCGCAGAGCCTTCTCATAACTCTTCTCGATTCCCAAGTCGCCTGTGTAATCACCGCGTCGGTAGTAACGGTCTTTTTCCATGTCCGAACTCGACACTTCCCGGATATTTCCCAGAATATTGGCTCCGGTGTGATATGCATATTCACGAACCGTTCTTTTCTGGATAAAGAAACCGGGCAAAAGATATAGTTTCTCCTGAAGTTTGCCATAATCCTCCTGCGACAGATGAGAAATAAGCTTTTGGGGTGTATAGGCCGAATATCCCGGATTCTTATGGGTGTCTTTCATATCACGCCATCTCTCTTTAAGCTGTTCGGGAGTGATACTAAGAGCGGAACACAACATCGCAGTGTCAAATTCCGATACGTCTTTGGGGATTAACATAACATCGTAGGCCGGCTTGTTGAAAACCACAAGCCGGTCATTACGATCATACACAAGTCCGCGTGCCGGATATATAACACGGCGCAGAAATGCATTGCTTTCCGCGCTTTCCTTATACTTGTCATCTCCTATTTGCAGACCGAATAGTCTCACCACGTATATTGCAACTATCAATGTGATGAAACCTCCTATTACATATTTTCTTTTTTCTAATTTATAGTCTTTTCTCACGTCGTGTCACAATTAAACTGTCGACACTTAGCAGCAGCAAAAATGTGAATACTGCACTCGTTGCCGACATAATGACTATTTCTTTAACGTCAGCAAAGTTGAAATATTCTAATGAAAACGTTAATATACAATAAACGAGTGTCATCGAAAAGAGATATTTCCCATATATTGAGAACCCAAGTGTGGAAAGAGACGGGATAATATCTTTGGTGCGATCATCTTTGGGTATATAGGCATACAACATCGGTTTTTTAACCATCGCAAGAACAGTACATGCCATTGAGTTAACTCCGGGGGTATCACTGAATAAATCTACCAGAAATCCCGAGATAAATCCCCATGTCAGCAGCCAGTTGGTCGACAGGTTCATCGGAAGTCGTATTATCACATAGATAAACACAAACGCCATTGCAACGTCAAAGAGCATAATGTGATTGCATACCAACACCTGTATCAGTACCAATCCTATGAGTAATAACATATTGGTAAGGTAACTCTTATCCATTGAAATGATATCTATATAAGTTTGTGATGCGCTTTATTATTGGGTTACAATGTCAAACGTAGCCAATGAATCTATTTCCGATTTATAAATGTCTTTGATAACTCTTACCGAACTCAGTGATTTGAAATCTGATGTCAGCCTTACCTTAAATGTAAAGAAACTGTCATCCTGACTTCTTACTCTATTCATGATTACGGCAACCGGAATACCTTCCGGGAATGTGGTGGAATAGCCACTGGTTACGATTGTATCGCCAATTGAATATTTTGCATGACGAGGAATTTCTTCTACGTATCCTATGGTGGCATCCCCTCCTTTCCAAACCATGGAGCCTATAAACGATGAACCTTTTATCTTTACCGAAAAATGCTGGGTCTCATTCAATAATGAGATAACCCTTGACATATTTGATCCAGAAACATTCACTATTCCGACAACACCGTTCTGGTCTATCACTCCCATGCCAGGAAGAACTCCATGTTTTTTCCCTCGGTTTATGGTGAAATAGTTTCTTGGATGACGAGTATTATTATTGATTACGGATGCAGAGATGAAATCAAAACGATCCTTATCACTCTCAAGCACAGTGGTGTCTGAAAGATGCGTTTTCAGTTCTGCTATTTGTGTCTTAAGATTAAATACCTGATTCTGAAGGTCGGCATTCGATGCCTGAAGGCTTTCATTGATTGATTTCAGATTAAAATAGCCCGACACTTGCGACCACACGTTATAAATACCTCCTGTTACGCTATTGGCAGATGTAAGATAAACCGACTGCTGGTAACTGTTGTTACTCACCAGCAGTATGCAGCTTATCACCATATAGAAGGTAAAGACAAACCACTTTGAATATCTCAGTATGAACTCTATGATATTCTTCATTACATCAGTTGTGCTTCTTTTCGATACACTGGATGTTAGCCTTTGTAAAGCACCCGAGTGTGAAAAATTCGCACTCGGGTGATATTTTTAAAAGCCCTTGGCTTGGACACGTTTTATCTAATAAGGAATGAGAACCTGTTGATGTTCTTAAGGGCTACACCGGTTCCTTTAGCAACTGCGTGCAACGGGTCTTCGGCTATTTTAAATTCTATCCTTATCTTATCGGTCAGTCGTTTGGCCAGACCTCTCAATAATGCTCCGCCACCTGCAAGATATATTCCGTTTCTTACAATGTCGGCATAAAGTTCGGGAGGTGTCTGCTCAAGGGCTGCCAATATTGCATTTTCCATTTTTATAATGGTTTTGTCAATGCAATGTGATATTTCTTCGTAGGTCACGGGCACTTCCATGGGAAGTGAGGTCATTCTGTTGGGACCGCACACCACGTAGGGCTCGGGTGCATCTTCAAGTTTCGGAAGTGCAGAGCCTACATTTATCTTTATCTGTTCGGCCATTGTGGTGCCGACTTTAAGATTATGCACTCTGCCCATGTGCTCCTGAATATCGGCAGTCAGATCATTTCCGGCTATGCGAATACTCTTGTTGCTGACAATACCGCCAAGGGAAATAACAGCAATTTCAGTTGATCCGCCACCTATATCGACTATCATGTTGCCATCGGGGGCTTCAACGTCAAGTCCTATTCCGAGTGCAGCTGCCATTGGCTCGTAAATCATATATACATCCCGGCCTCCTGCATGTTCGCTTGAGTCGCGAACCGCTCGGATCTCAACTTCTGTAGAACCCGACGGGATGCAAACCACCATGCGGAGAGAAGGGGAGAACCATCTGCGTTTTGAACTCACCATTTTTACCATTCCGCGGATCATCTGCTCGGCTGCATTGAAGTCGGCAATTACTCCGTCACGAAGTGGGCGGATGGTGCGGATGCCGGGAGGCTCCTTGCCTTCCATCTGGTGGGCCATTGTGCCTACGGCAAGCAACTTGTCGGTCTTATTCTCTATTGCTACGACACTTGGCTCGTCTACTACGATCTTGTCGTTATGAATGATAATGGAGTTGGCAGTGCCAAGGTCCATCGCAATTTCTTGGGTAAAGGAAAAAAGTCCCATTAATGATAAAGTTTAATATGTCAATCAGCTGTGTTTTAAGGACTGTGAATTGTAATCGTCCACTCTCGGTCTCTGCTGGCCGTGAGGCTTGCTCCGGCTATGACCAAGTGTTTTTGTTCCGTTTGCAATTCAAGTTGCAAAGTTAATTATTTTTTTGTAGAATCACAATAAATTTAGCTTTTACACTGATTTTATATTTAAAAATTTCGTAAATTTGTATCTTGTTGTAGAGAATCAAATGGCCTTTTTATTTTAGAAGTTGTTTAAACTTTTCCAAGATTAGGGTGCTTTAATATTTTGCGATTGTCACTTCTTAAATTAAATAGTACGCATAGCGGTCTGTGCAACTGATGAAAGAATTTATCGAATGCAAAATATTAATGAAGATTGAGCTTGAATAAAACAGTTTTAAACACTTCATCGGTTTCTGTAATAAGTTTAAAAGACTTCTTATTCTCATTAACCCCAAAATTATGAAACGTTCTGAAAAAATGGTGAATCGCTCAGAAATCCGGGATTCAGAAAATGTATCTAAAATAACTCTTATCAAGCCTGCTCTGTCCAATAAGATCGGCGTCTTGATATGCTCCTTTTTCGTTATGATTATCATCACCGGCGAAATTGGAGGTTTTATTCATAGATTTGCACTTTCAGAGAGGTCTTACCTTTTATTGGTGTCAGTGTTGCAGTCTGTATTAGCTTTTATTTTTCCTGCTTGGTTAGTTGCTTTTCTTTGCAGTTCCAACCCCTCCCGCTATCTGAGATTAAACAATCCGGCAAATCTAAGACAATATGTAGGTGTTTTAATCTTATTGTTTATTATGGGGCCGGCTATGAATCTCATAGTGGAATGGAATAGTAATATCAAGTTCCCCGATTCGCTAAGCGGGGTCTATAATATTTTTAAAAGTCTGGAAGATAAGGCTGCTGTTTCTACAGATATTATATTATCTGATAGTTCATGGTGGGGATTGATCTCAGGTATTGCCATTGTTGGATGCCTCACCGGATTTGCTGAAGAGATTTTCTTTCGTGCCGGGTTGCAAAATTCTCTTTCCACTTCCGGAATCAATGTGCATGTGGCTGTTTGGTCCACTGCTTTTATTTTTAGTCTCATGCATTTCCAATTCTTTGGATTTGTGCCCCGTTTAATTTTGGGTGCTTGTTTTGGATACATATTCTATTTTTCTCAATCTATTTGGTTGGCCGCGTTCATGCATGCCGTTAATAATTCATCGGTGGTTTTGATGGCATGGCTAAATCGAAATGGTATTCTGCATCTGGACATTGACTCTTTCGGAACTTCTGAATCCGGTCAAATCTGGATTGCCCTCTTTAGTTTGATATTGACTTGCTTATTTGTTAAGCTTGTTATGCCAACTTTATTTTGTAAAAAATCTGCATGAAATAAGAATAAGGGTCTTATAGTGGCTATTAACAGGAACAGGAGATTTACTTCTTATTTGAATTTCAATTAGAAATTAGATTAAATGGCGAAGAAAGAAACGAAAAGTTATAGAGATATAATCCGTGATATCCGAAAACGGAACTGTGCTCCGATCTATCTTCTTATGGGTGAGGAAGCTTATTATATCGATCTGATTATTGATAATTTCGAAAAGTATTTTATTGATGATCAGGATAAGGACTTTGATTTTAATGTCTTCTTCGGTAATGATGCTGATGTAGACTATATTATTGGAGCTGCACGTCAGTTCCCGGTGATGTCAGAAAAGAAGCTGGTTATTCTTAAGGAAGCCCAGTCTATGCACATGGCCAAGAATCAACTTGAAAAATTTGCTCCCTATGCTGCCAAGCCAAATCCTGATACGGTTTTTGTAATTGCTTACAAAGGTGAACCCCTTAAAGCAACTTCAAAATTAGTTAAAAATATAAATGAAAGTGAAGGAGTTGTGTTCAACAGCATTGTTCCTCGCGACTATCAGTTGCTCCCGTTGATAAAGGATTATTGTCAGCAAAAGAAAGTAAGCATTGATGATAAGGCCGCAAATATGCTGGTTGAATTTATCGGAACGCCACTCAGTAAACTCTTTGGGGAGATTAATAAACTAATCTTGATTAAAGGAGCCGGTGAAATTAGAATTATGCCCGAGGACGTTGAAAAAAATATTGGAGCGTCAAAGGATTTTAATAATTTTGAATTGGTAAATGCTCTTTGTGAAAAGAATTACCCGAAGGCAATCAAGATTATTAAGTTCTTTGCTGCCAATCCCACAAAGAATCCCTCTAATGTCACGACGGGTGTAATGTTCAATTTCTTCTCAAATCTTGTTATCGCTCATTACATGACCGATAAATCTGATGCGGCTCTTAGAGATCAATTCGGATTTAGAAATCCTGTTCAGTTTTCCGATATGAGAACTGCATTGAGGAATTATTCAGCGGGCCAGGCCGTTAAGGCTATCAGAATCTTGCGTGACTTTGACATTAAATCCAAAGGAATTGGCTCTTCTATGAAAGAACATGACCTTCTTGCCGAAACAGTCTTTAAACTATTCACTTAATAATAGCTGTATTAGTATTTTGATTTATGATTCTATATTATTCCGGAACAGGGAATTCTAAATTTGTTGCTCGTTCGTTGGCAAATTTAACAGGTGAAGAGGCTTGCTTCATTCCCAAATGTGATCCGCTTAAACTTACTTTTAGTGGCGATTTTTTAATCTTTTGCTTTCCCGTTTATAGCTGGGGCGTTCCTCCTTTCGTAATAAATTATATCAGCCTTATCAATCAACAATTTTTAGATAAAGTTAAACGGGAAGGAATTCCGGTCATAATGATATGTACTGCCGGAGATGAAGTCGCTCTTACTCCGCAGATGTTTGAAGCGGAAATGAGAAAAAGGGATTTGGATGTTACGGCTTTGTGGAGCATTATTATGCCTAATGACTATGTGATGCTTCCCGGTTTTGATGTTGATGATGATGCTCTTGCCAAACGCAAGCAGCAGGATGCCAAGGTGCGCGTCAGAGGTATTGCTGAAAAAATTCTTGAACACAAATGGGAAAGAGATGTGGCGAAGGGTAAATTTCCTAAAATAAAGTCACGTATAATATATCCACTATTCGTGAAATGGGGAGTGACACCCTCATGGTGGAAAGCGTCAGGTGCGTGCATTGGTTGTGGAAGGTGCAGTCGGGTTTGCCCGGTAGAAAATATAGATTTTAGAAAGGGGAGACCTGAGTGGCACAATAATTGCCTTTCCTGCACGGCATGTTATCAGATATGTCCGGTAAATGCCATTTCATACGGAGCTTTTACAAGAGGTAAGGGTCAATATTTTTGTGGTCTTGACCCCCTCGAATCTTAATGAAGTCGTTTAAACCACTTCAATGTTTTCAAAATGAATTTTCTAAGAACTACTTAATAATTTATCTTATGGATAATAAAGATAATGAGAGTGTAACTGAAACCGAGGTTTCATTCAGAAGGAAGCCGGAATGGTTGAAAGTGAAATTACCTCATGGTTTCAAAACAAAAGATGTAATCGGGTTGCTTAATGATAAGCATCTTCATACAATATGTTCCAGTGGGATGTGTCCCAACCGTGCCGAGTGTTGGGGTGCAGGCACGGCAACGTTCATGTTATGCGGCAATATCTGCACACGAAACTGTAAGTTTTGTAATGTGTCAACTAACAAACCATTGCCCCTGGACCCACGGGAAATAGACGAAATTGCATCTACAATTCAGAAGTTAGGATTGAAGCATGTCGTCATAACCTCGGTTGATAGAGATGACCTGCCCGATCAGGGTGCCGGGCATTGGGCGCTTGCCATAAGGACTATCAAGCAAAAATGCCCCGGAGTCACAATGGAAGTCCTCATTCCCGATTTTCAGGGACGCGAAGATTTGATTGACAAAATTATTGCCGAAGGCCCTGAAATTATATCTCATAATATGGAGACTGTCAGACGTCTCACTCCCGAAGTCCGCAGCGTGGCTACCTACGATCGGTCTTTAAAAGTGCTCGAATATATCGCTTCCAAATGTATCAGAACAAAGTCGGGTATAATGCTCGGACTGGGTGAAGAGAGACATGAGATTATTGAAACCATGGACGATCTTAGAAAGGTTAACTGTCAGGTTATGACCATCGGTCAATATCTTCAGCCTTCGCTCAAACATTATAAAGTGAGAGCTTATATCACCCCTGACGAGTTTGCCGAATATGGGCGTATTGGTAAAGAAAAAGGTTTCCGCCATGTGGAATCGGCTCCGATGGTCAGAAGCAGTTATCATGCCGAAAAGCACATACATTGATGATAAATATACAAGACTGGGGAAGATGCGCCTATCGCACTGCATGGGAAATGCAAAAGATTCTATTCAATGATCTGATTGCTGATCCTCTAAGAAATCAAGAGCATATTGTTGTGGTCGAACATTCACCCGTTTACACCTTAGGCTTTCATGGAAATTCCGGAAATTTAATAGTTTCCGAGCAGAAACTGACTGAAATGGGAGCTGAATGTGTCAGAATCGAAAGGGGAGGAGATATTACTTATCACGGCCCGGGTCAACTCGTTGTTTATCCAATCATATATCTCCACAAGCACCATTTAGGCGTTAAACAGTATATTGAACTTCTTGAACATTCTGTTATAAGTCTTCTGGGTCAGTGGAACATAACCGCAACTTCCAATAATGATGCAATAGGTGTCTGGATTGATTGGGGCACACCGACCGCAAGAAAAATTTGTGCCATTGGTGTAAAGATAAGCCATGGCGTCACAATGCATGGACTGGCCTTGAACGTGAATACTGATTTAAATGCATTTGGGATGATCAATCCTTGCGGAATAACGGATAAGGGTGTTACTTCAATGGAACAGGAACTTGGTAAAAAAATTGACTTCAATTCAGTTAAATCCAAACTCTCTCAGATTATTCTCCGCAATCTTGACTGACTTTATATTTTGTTTCAGGTAGGGTGCTAAAAAAACGACTCAAATTCTTTGAGCCGTTTTTTTATGCGTTTTTTTATATAGTCTATTTTAGAGTAATTTGATTGATATGTATCTTTTGGGATTCTTCTTTATGTCAACTATCAGAGAATCAATATCAGCCGTAACTCTATTCAACTTATTATATAATTCCGGGTCGGTCGTTAACAGTCCGAGAGTGGAATTCGGATCATTAAGTTGATTTGAAAATTTCTTAAGATTATCGGTAAGTTCATTCACATTTTCCATTGTGGAATTAATGGGAAGAGACTTAAGTTGATCGGAAAGGGTAAGAAGATTCGCGCTTACTGAATCAAATCGGGTTGTTATGTGTCGTGCATTGGCCATAACAACCGGCACATCTTTTCTAAGCGTACCGTTAAGACTCTGACTCATTTGGACTGCATTGAGGCTTACCTGATTGAGATTTGCAGAAATACCATCCAATCGTTTTATAGCCAATCCAAGCGCCGGATCTCCGGTAAGCTGATTCAGATTATAAACCAATGAGTCTATTCTTGGAAGTATTGAATTAACTGACGGCATTACATCTTTGCTTAACTTTTCCATCAGTCCGTTCGATGCTCCCGACAGAATATTAGAGCCGACTTCAAGGAACTTTTTACTTTTGCCCATCGAGATTTCTACATATCCTCCTCCCATCAACGTGGAATTGAGACTTGCGTATGAGTCCTCGGGCAAACGCAATTTCTTGTCGACAGCAAGAAGTACTTTGATTTTTCCGGGATTATCATAATCAAATGATATTTCTCTTACCTGGCCAACTTTAAAACCGTCTATTTGAACTGGTGCGGAAACTTCAAGTCCGCTTACATTTTCATAATCTACATAATAGAAATTGGCCGGACTGAACATATTTATTCCTTTCAGGTATTCAATACCAAAGAATAGTATTACAATAGCCGCTATGACCGATACTCCAATTATCAGTTCTTTATTTATCAATTTTTTCATACTCATCAGTATAGGGGAATCTTCTTGTTTTATGAGGTTATGTTGAAATATTCGTTTTCAAATATTAACAATCTTCTCTAATTTTTAGTTCTTTTTTTATCCATTTTCATTATTCCATCCTTACTATTATGTTGGCTTCCGGTATAACCGAACGAATTCTTAGTAATTCATTCTCTATCTCTTTCCTGCTTTCACTGCTGCCGATGGTGTATTTATACATGCCATTCTCTTTAAACATACCTGTCGGTTCAATCCCTTGGAATTGGCTGTCATTCTTAGATAACTCTTTTGGGCTTGTAAGCAGCAAGACTTTATAGACTCTTTTTAGAGGGGTTGAGACTGATTCATTTGCCGCGGAGGAAGCGTTGGATGTCGAAGAAGATTTGGAAACTGTGTTTTCAACATTCTTCACCACAAAGGTCTTCTTATTATTTTTTGAATTTCCTTTTTGGGAATTTGAGGTCTTTGCTTTCTTATTTGTATTATTCTTGTTCTTATCTTTATTTTTTTTATTCTTCTTATTTTTCTTCTTATCCTTTTTGTCCTTACTGTTATCAGTGTCTGTGGGCGCAGCTTGAACCTCTTCAGTCGGTTCCTCTTTTCTTAGCAAATAGGAAGTTTCGCTTTTCTGAGTTATTTCTTTCGTTTCAAAATTTTGACTTGCGGAAGCTTCTCGAGCAGCCTGAGATCTTCTTCTGCGAGGAGCATTAGGATTGTTTGAACGATTATTTGAAGTGGTTGTTCTTACACGCTCTTTTCTCTCAGACTGTTTGCTGATAAGCGAACCGATATTGTCATCATTTCTACTTGCAATTGTTGATTCCTTATTTTTGTATGTTTCAGCTGTTGTGTTTTTCTGTAATCTTTTTTCTACTTCTCCGGCCGAATCCTCATTTACAGGGGTTGTTATGTCTGCATGTTGCTTCTGAGCCTTAACATATTGTTCAACAGCAGTAAAAAGAGACGCAGCTAACTCTTCTTGACCTTTGGCTGAATTCATGTAAGCTGCCGCTTGCGGATTGCAGATAAAGTCAAGCTCAACAAGAACCGAGGGCATCGTTGTGGCCCATAACACCCAAAAACCGGCTTGTCTCACTCCTCGGTCGTTGCGTCCGGAGTTGACGAGTGCTCGCTGGGCTTTTTCCGCAAAACGAAGACTCTGACCGATTGTTTTTTTCTGAGCCATCTCAAAAATGATGTATGACTCGTCTTTTGATGGGTCAAAGCCGCTATATTTCTTATGATAATCTCTTTCAAGTTCTATTACGGAGTTTTCCCGGCGCGCAACCCGCAGATTATCATTACTCTTGTGATTACCCAATGCATAAACCGAGGTGCCCGATATTTTCTTACGGTTAGGATTGGATTTATCCACCGAGTTCGTATGAATTGAAATGAATAAATCACCTTTATTTCGGTTGGCTATATTGGCGCGTTCCTGAAGACTGATGAATTTATCATTATCACGAGTCATGACAACCTTGACATTCTTCATTTTTTTCTTTATAAGCTCTGCCAATTTGGTTGCCACTCCCAGATTTATATCCTTTTCACGAGCTCCGTTATCTATGGCCCCATGGTCATGGCCTCCGTGTCCGGCATCGATTACAACTGTAAAATCAGAAGTTTGTGTTTCAGCTGCTATGCTCGGCCACGCATGAAACAATGCAGACACGATTATTATTATCGCTGTTTTTAAGCTGATATTTGTTTGCTTCAAGTTTTTAAAAATGTCTTTGTATCCTATGTTTATAACGTGATTCATTTTTATTAATATTGTTCTTTTTTGTGGCTCTCAAAATTTGTAGCTCTCAAAAATTAAATATTGTCTCTACCAATCGGCCCACCGTAGGTTTCCTTAAAACAATATTTCTCATGTTATGATATGAAACTGAAAACGATAACAGGTCTCCGGTCGGGTAGGGGGCTAAACCTGTATATTCGGTGTCGAATTTTCAGAAGCGCTTTTTTTAGGTTGGAATTTTTTTGCGGTGAAAATAAAATCTCTTCCAAGATATTTTTCTCTTACAACCGGATTTGATGCAAGTTCTTCACTTGTGCCCTGAAACAGGACCCTTCCTTCAAAAAGCATATAGGCCCGATCGGTAATGCCAAGTATCGAATCTGCTTTGTGGTCGGTAATTAATACCCCGATATTTCTTTCCTTAAGATGATAAACAACTTCTTGAATATCTTCAACGGCGATGGGGTCTACTGCAGCAAAGGGCTCATCAAGCATTATGAATTTAGGATTGATGGCCAAACAGCGTGCAATCTCAGTGCGTCGCCTTTCTCCACCGGAAAGACTGGTTCCAAGATTATGCCTTACGTGGTTAAGATTAAACTCACTGATGAGCTGTTCAAGTTTAGCCTTCTGATACTCTTTGGAGGTATTGGTCATCTCAAGAATGGCCTTGATATTGTTCTCGACACTAAGAGTTCTGAAAACCGATGCCTCCTGTGGTAGATAGCCGATTCCGATTTGTGCTCGTTTATAAACCGGATATCCCGTGATGTCAACATTGTCAAGATACACACGTCCCTCATTGGGTGTTATCAAGCCAACTGTCATGTAGAATGTGGTGGTTTTTCCTGCTCCGTTTGGACCTAACAAACCCACGATCTCTCCCTGGGAAACTTCTATTGAAACGTGATTAGCAACTGTGCGCTTGCCATATTTCTTTACAAGATTATCGGTGCGGAGTACTCCCTTTTCCGGGATCACTAATTTTGTTTCAATGTCCGTTTCTCCTTCTGCAGAATTTATCTCTGTTTCTGAAGTGACGGTTGCCTGTTGCATATCGGGCACTTCCCCTTCCAAATCCATAATTTCCTCTTTCGTGAGGCGTTCAGGGGTTTTCTCGGAATCTTTGTTTATCTTTTTATTCAGAAAGGGGAATATTTTCATTTCGATTCTGTCGGTAATAATGAGCGAATATAATCTGTCAGCAACTTTATGGCCACATTGTTTCCGCCTCCTTGTGGTATAATTAAGTCGGCATATCTTTTAGATGGCTCTATATAAAGCTCATGCATGGGCTTTAAGGTTTCTTGATAACGATCAATCACCATCTCCGGGGTGCGTCCTCGTTCCACGCAGTCGCGGCGGATTACTCTTATTAATCTTTCATCGGCATCGGCATCAACAAACACTTTGACATCAAGCATATCCCTGAGCTCCTTATCTGTCAATACAAGGATACCTTCGACCACTATTACTTCCTTGGGCTTCAAAGTAATTGTCTCTTTAAGCCGTGAACATGTCAAGAAATCATAGGTAGGCATCTCTACGCTTCTGCCTTCTTTCAGTTCTTTTATTTGTTTTGTCAGCAATGACCATTCTATTGAGGCCGGCTCGTCATAGTTCATTGTGAGTCGCACTTCAAGCGGAATATGTTCATTGTTTTTATAATAGCAATCCTGTGGCATTACCACTACCTCTCCGGGTGGAAGACTTTCTATTATTTTTCGCACTACGGTCGATTTGCCGCTACCTGTGCCTCCGGCTATTCCAATTACAAGCATGATTCAATTTTGTTTTCTCTTTCAAGGTCGGTCACTATCCAGATGTGAATATTGACTTTTCTACCTTTGAATTGTTGAGCCGAAATTTAGCTGCCTTTTGGCTCGCTTTAATCAGCCTTTAATCTTATTCTTACAAAATTAACAAAAATCTCGTGCTGTGCCAAAAAGCTTTACATCTTTTTAACCAAGTATTTTCCAACAGACTCACAAATTTGAGAGTTAGCATTTGGGGTATATTTTTTGAGCAGACGTAATGCGATAATGAAAACAGTCCTCTAAAAAGTAATTTTAATACTTCTCTGGTAAAGTAGCTCTTAGAAATTAGCTATGACTTATTTTCGGGGATTTTTTGAATGGATTTGGAATTGTGAAGAAGGAGTTTAGCGGGCTAAACGACTGATGAACAATTTCAAAGCCATCAAAAAAGACCGAAAAGAAGCATAGTCTCTAAGAATTACTTCAATATAAGCTAATTTCTAAGAGCTACTTACTTCTTTGGTTTAGCAAAAAGTTTAAACAACTTCATTGCCATTCAACTTCTTTTTTTATATCTTTGCATTTATTTTAAGTAGCTCTTAGAAATTCGCTATGATTCATTACCGATGATTTTTTGCATTGATTAGGAATTGAGAAGAAGAAGTTTAGCAGGCTAAACAACTGATGAACAATTTCAAAGACAACAAAAAAGACCGAAAATAATCATAGCTCTAACAATTAATTCAATATAAACTAATTTATAAGAGCTGCTTAATTTCACAACTTATACTCTTGTTTTATTGTTATGAAATGAGAATATCAGTTAGCACTTTCAACGGAAATTGCTTAGACTATATCTGCAAAGAGCCTATAAACTATACTTAGTTGTGAAAGAGTTATCCCTTTTAACAACTATGATTGACAGAGGTAAAGTTGGCTTTTCATTTCGAAGCTTTCCAAAGATCTAAAAATAAAAGTTCAAATCATTTCATATATATGATTATTGGTTCAATAAAATCATTCGGTCGTTACTGCATGTTCATGACGCAGGTGTTCCGATTCCCTGATAAATGGCGTGAATTTTTCAAAAATCTGATTTTTGAGATTTCCAAGCTTGGTGTAGATTCGATTCCTTTGGTAATTATTATCTCTCTATTTATCGGAGCCGTGATCTGCATACAAATGACCATTAATATTACGTCTCCGATGATTCCGGCTTATTCTACGGGAATGGCAACTCGAGAAATTCTCGTATTGGAATTTTCATCCACAATGATGTGTCTTATTCTTGCTGGTAAAGTCGGTTCTAACATCGCTTCCGAAATCGGCACGATGAGAGTTACAGAACAAATTGACGCACTCGAAATTATGGGCCTTAATTCTGCCAATTTCATTGTGCTCCCGAAAATCATAGGTTTCTTACTCTTTGTTCCCGTGCTTTGCATTCTTTCAATGTTCATGGGGCTTTTGGGTGGGGCTTTTATAGCTAAGTTCACCACCATGGTTTCGATGGAAAATTATATTTATGGCATCCAGTCATTCTTTGTTCCTTGGAATGTTTATTATAGTATTATAAAAACCGTTATATTCGCATATATAATTACTTCGGTGGCAGCTTATTATGGTTATTATGTTAAAGGCGGTGCTCTCGAAGTGGGTAAGGCAAGTACGAATGCAGTGGTTTCAAGTTCGATTCTTATTCTGCTCGCCGATGTGATTTTAACAAAACTGTTGTTGCAATGATTGAGGCTAAACATGTTTCTAAATGGTTTGATGGTCAGCAAGTCTTATATGATATTTCGGCCACTTTTGAAACCGGGAAAACTAATCTTATAATAGGGCAGTCCGGTTCGGGTAAAACCGTATTTATGAAATGTCTTATCGGTCTCCTTTCTCCGGAAAAGGGGGAGATTCTTTATGACGGTAGGCGGTTTCGCGATCTTGATTTGAGTCAGAAACGACAGTTGCGCACTGAAATTGGAATGTTATTTCAAGGTTCAGCTCTTTTCGATAATGAAACTGTGATGGGAAACGTTATGTTTCCTTTAAAGATGTTCAGTCCGCTCTCGAAAGCGGAACAACTTGAACGTGCTCAATTCTGTATTGATAGGGTAGGCCTGAAGAATGCCAATAATAAGTTCCCTTCAGAAATATCCGGAGGTATGCAGAAACGTGTGGCAATTGCACGAGCCATTGCCTTGAATCCTCGTTATCTCTTCTGCGATGAACCAAACTCCGGCCTTGACCCGCAGACCTCAATCCTTATTGATGAGCTCTTATCCGATATTACCCATGAATATGGAATAACAACAATTATAAATACTCACGATATGAACTCAGTGTTAGGAATGGGTGAAAATATTGTGTTTATTAATAAAGGACACTGCGATTGGATTGGTAACGACCATAATATATACAGAAGCGACAACAAGGCATTGAACGATTTCGTCTTCGCTTCCAGACTCTTCAAAGAAGTTAAAGTCTTCCTTGAACGCAAATATGAAGACCACAAATAGTCTGATTAAATTTTTTAATTTCGACAGACTTAAGTAACGGTGGTTAACGTCCGAACGTAACGATGGTTAACATTCCATTACTAACTGCACCCACGAATATTAGTGAAATAGAGGGCCGTTGATTGGAAACATTTTACTTTCAACGGCCCTTTCTATACAATGACCTATATATTCTTTTGCTCTGCGTGTCGATTCATATAGTGTGACGCCGGAGGCAATATAAGAAGCGATTGCACTGGAAAGTGTGCATCCGGTGCCGTGTGTATTTGTTGAAATAATCCGTTTTGATATAAATTCTGCTTCTCGCCGAGTGCTACCGTCTTCTAAACTGTAGAGAATGTCCTTGCAAATTGATTCGGTTGAATGTCCTCCTTTCAGCAAAATATTTGAAATGGAGTGTTCGAGCATATAATTAAACACGGAATCCCTTTGTTCATCTTTTGCCAGCCCAAAGGTGATAGAGTCTTGTGAGAGCAGTATTTCAAATTCCGGGAGATTTGGTGTTATTAAGGTTGCTAAAGGAAACAAAGAATTTACAAGGGCATCTAAAGTATTGTCTGAACCCATGAGCGAGCCGCCTGAAGTAGCCGAAATTACCGGGTCTATTATTACATTATTAAGCTTATATTCCCTTATATAATCGGCCACAATTTTCACACTCTCGGCATTAGGCATCATCCCTATTTTAACAGCTTTGGGTCTGACAACCTTCAACGTTGCATCCAACTGAGCTTTCAATATATCTCCTCCGACATACTTTACTGCCGCAACCCCATAATCATTTTGTGCAGTAACAGCACTGATAGTTGTCACACAGTACGCACCCAGGGCCATGCATGTCTTTAAATCAGCTTGTATGCCGGCGCCGGCACAATTATCCGAGCCTCCTATGGCAAGTATTATCGGCTTTTCATTCATCCTTGCAGCTGGGTGGGAGAGCGGAATTAATGCTTTCTCTGCATTGAGTCATCAACACGCGCGTGTTGAATCCTTTCTCTCCGGGATATATCGGTTTGTGAATTGTAAGACGGATGCGTGTCGGTGTCATGTTATAAGTGGTGCGGGGCATCGCTGTGAAACTTCCGTCTATTGTCAAAGGCACTACCGGAAGTTTAAATTCTGAGGCCAACAGAAATGCTCCGCGTTTGAAGGGTATCATTTTCCCATCCCAACTTCTGCTTCCCTCCGGAAATATCACAACCGACATCCCATCCTTAAGAGTTTCTTCAGCCTCGGTAATGGTTTCTCTAATTCCGGCAATAGTTGAATCATCTACAAACACCTGTCCGGCCATCTTGCAAGCCGTCCCTACTGCAAAGATATTTTCAAGACTCTTTTTCATCAACCATTTAAAATTGTGATTGAGGTATCCGAAAATTGTCCATATATCGTAGGCTCCCTGATGATTGGCAACGAATACGTAACTTTCCGAAGGATTTATATTCTCCCTTCCGGTTACTTCCACTCGCATTAAAAATATGACGCATGTGAATCGCGACCAAATATGAGCAGGCCAGTAACCCCAAAAATCTTTATTGCCCGCTGCGCACCCCAGCATCGTGATGATTGCGGTTAGAAGTGTTACTATAACGAATATGGGACCTGCAATCAGGTATTCATAAAAAAGGTAGAGAAGACGAAGGAGTTTCTTCATGGTTTTGTAGTATTATCCAAGTGCTACTTAAGAAGTCGTTTATGCGACTAATACTCTTAAACAAAATTACAAAAAAAATATGAATTACAATTAATATAATCGGACAAATACGGAAATTTTTCCGTATTTGTCCGAAAACTATTTTGTAATTGATATTTTAACTATTTTTAAGTGGAAAGTGCGTGTTAAGCTTCCGATTCCGGGGCGATAAGTTTGTAGCCCTTGCCGTGGATATTGATAATCTCGATCTGTTTATCGTCCTTAAGGAGTTTACGCAGTTTTGTGATATAAACATCCATGCTGCGTGCATTGAAATAATTATCGTCGATCCATATAGACTTCAACGCATAGTTGCGTTCAAGAATCTCATTGATATGCTGACATAGCAAAGCGAGAAGTTCAGATTCCTTGGTGGTAAGCTTTTGTGTCTTATTGTCTGAAATCAAAGTTTGTTTCTGAGTGTCAAAGGTATACTTGCCGATTTTGAAAACTGTGATTTCTTTATCTTTTTTGCCCCTTACCCTGCGCAGAATAGCTGTGATTCGAGATACAAGTTCTTCCATTGAGAACGGCTTGGTCAGATAGTCATCAGCTCCCAATTTAAAACCTTGCAGCACATCTTCCTTCATATTTTTTGCCGTAAGGAAGATGATGGGTACCTGACTATTCACATTTCTGATTTCTTGAGCAAGAGTGAACCCATCTTTTTTAGGCATCATTACGTCAAGAACACATAAATCATATTTACCTTTCAGGAAAGCCTTATAGCCTTTCTCTCCGTCTGAGCATAAATCTGCATTATACCCTTTGGCTTGAAGAAATTCGCGAAGAAGCATTCCTAAGTTCTCGTCATCTTCGCAGAGAAGAATTTTTAATTTTTCGTCCATAAAACTCTGTTTTCCGGGGCATCACTTTCCATCTCTCATCTTTCACAAGATCTGACAGCGTTTCCCGCTATGTTAATATTCTGCGTTTATTTTTAATTATTTAACATGATTTCCTTCTCCTTCTTTTTGTCTGAAAGTGAATCTTCATGTCTTTCTTTATAATTTATAACAATTGTAAAGTTAAAATTCCGTCTGATTTTGAATAAAATGTTAAAACTTTTTATTCACTTCGGCTCTCGAGCAATGGAAGAACTATGATAAATGTGCTCCCTTTTCCAAGTTCGCTTTCAACGCTGATGCTTCCACCGAATGCATCTATCATCTTTTTTACGTATGCCAATCCAAGGCCAAAACCTTTGACATCATGCCGGTTGCCTGTGGATACTCTGTAGAATTTTTCAAATATATGCCGGGCGTGCTCTTTCTTTATGCCTATTCCGTTGTCTTTTACTCTTATTTCGAGCTTGTTGCCTGATATGTTCGTAGTGGTTATGCTCAAATGTGGCTCCTCATCTTCTTTCATATATTTCAAGGCATTATCAAGCAAATTGAATATCACATTTGTAAATTGCATCTCGTCTACACTCACATCAGCATCAATGGCATCAAGATTGGCTTCCAATGTCCCTCCTTGTTTTTCTACTTTTAATTTAAATGTATTGACTACATTATAAATTATTGAATTTGCATTGACTTCACTGAATTTTAATGTACTCCCTGTTTTGTCGAGCACAGAGAGCTGAAGAACCTTCTCTACCTGGAATCTCAAGCGTTTCGATTCATCTACTATTACTTCCGACAAGTGGCTTAGTGACGACTGTGATTTCCTGATTGAAGGCTCGTTCAACATTTGGCCGGCCAACGAGATGGTAGAAATCGGAGTCTTAAGCTCATGGGTCATATTATTTATGAAATCTGTTTTCATTTCCGCAAGGTTCTTTTGCCGGAATGCCAATATCAGAGTGTAAAGAAATATTACAATAAGGATTACTGTGAACGCCAGGGACGGGATGATAAACCTTACCGACTTAAAGATATAAGTATTCTTTGTAGGAAACTCAACTGAAAGTTGATAAGTGGAGTTAGTATTAGTAAAGAGTGAAATGCTGTATTCTCCCTTTGCATCATGTTTATACCCATCTGTTGTGTAAACAGGTTCATTGCGTGGATTCATCAACGCAAAACTAAATGGAACGTTAACTCCATTGTTGGAAAGTTCTGTGGCAAGACAATTCTTGATTATCACGGAGTCGGCTCGTTCCATAATGGGCCGCGTACTCGAATCTCTAAGAATCGAGAGTATTACTTCGTTAAGTAATCCTTTCTGGTAAAGATACTGACTCCTTATCACTTCCTGCATCGTGCCGTATCGTGCTCCGATATTCTGAGTGGCGGAAGGAAAACTCAAATTTATATTTGTCTTCGAATTATCTTGACTGGACTGCAACGTGTAATTGGTCACAGATCCGTCTGGATGCTCAACAGAATATTTAAAATCGGTTTCCGTGCCATCCGGACTGTTATAGTCATATAGAGAAGATTCTATAATGTTAACATCCTGTTCAAGAAAATAAAGTGTCTCCTGACGTTCAAGAAACTCCGCGGTTGCACTCAGCGAGCGCATTACGCCCTCAGTGAACTGTTCTTCTCGCATCTTGACCATATTCTCAAGATACATTATCTGAAAATATAATAATGCTACAAACGTGATCGACATCACCGCTGTGAGCATCCACATTAATGACTTTTTCATAGTATTTTTAACAATCCAAAACTAATTTTGGATTAATTTTAATAATTAAATTTTACTCCGGCTGTTGATTTGGATAAGTATAATCCTCCTTCAAGTTGGAGCTTAACCCACAACATCTTCTTATAGATATATTTCTAATATATTGTTTCATAAGATGTTCATAATAATTCTTTAATTTATATCGCAAATTTATCGCGCGGATAATGGTCGCTACATTATCGTTCTTTGCTCAAAACCAATTCTCCGGTGGAATGTTTATATTTTATAAAACCAGTTAGTTTAATTTAAGATTCGATATTGAGAGTTATGTAATTCTTCGAGGATAGACAGAGCATACGACGTTTCGAATTTCTGTTATCTCATATCGGCATGTTTGAAGAATACACTATCATTTGGAAGCTCGTATTTAAACTAATCCATTTTCCATTATAACTATGAAAAATATGTTGAAGAAACTTCTTTCTTCTGTCTGTTTAACCATATTGCTCACTCCATTGGTGGGGTGCGATCATAAGGATATTGGTATCGGAGTCGATGATTTACTTGAAGGGCGTATTAAGGTTGTTTATGACTGGAGGTATTGCCCGGATGCAAACCCGTCGTCAATGGAACTTTGCTTGTATCCCAAAGATGGCTCCGAGCATCTTTCTTTCAATCTTGTGGGTAGGGAAGGAAGTTATGTCAGCCTGGAGCCTGACACCTACGACATTATTTCTATGAATAATGATGATTTGGATTGGGCTGTTTATAGAAATACGGATAATAAGGATGATTTTAAGGTGGAGACTCATGATGCAAGCGAAAGCAGTGATTACAATCTTCTTGTGAATTACTTGAGAAGCACCCGCGCAAACGACACAAATCGGTTGGCATCCACCCCCGGCATGTCATGGAGTACACGCAAAGATAGCGTTACTGTCATTAAGTCTGATCAGGATCAGGTAATTACCCTTTATCCTAAGGAAATAGTTTGTCATTATTCCGTGGAAGTCAGAAATGTTGAAAATATTGAATTGGCTCGTGGAATTACAATTAACGGAACCATTTCCGGCTTGGCAGATGGTTATCACCACGGAGCCCGGATATCTTCTGACACTCCGGTTACAATGCCTTTTACGTTTTCTGTAGACACGGAAAATAAGGAACTTCACAGTCAGTTCCTCACTTTCGGTGAATGTAATACGGTGAAATCGTTCCATAATCTTAAAGTGTATCTCTTTTTAGCTGATGGAACTACCTTCGAAAAAGCATTTGATGTGGATAAGCAGATTTCCGAAGCTCCCGATCCAACGCATGTCAATATTATAGTTTCCGGTTTGACCATTCCTCGACATGGGGGTCAGGGTGGAATTAATCCGGATGTAAATGATTGGAATTCAGATATTATAGATATTGAAATGTGATTTTAACAATGCTTGTTAAAAAGTTTTTATGAACTTTAATACCCTTTAAAACATTATACCAATATACTTGATCGCAGTCTTTTGCATTTCTCCGAAAACGAATTATCATAAAACCGGAAAACGGAATTCAGCGATTTAATTAATATCATTGTTGTTACTATGAAAAAGCTTTATTTCACAATTGCAATCGGTTCTCTTATTGCTCTTGCATCCTGCACAAGCGAAGAACCATCAGATGAATCAAATCAATCTTCACAAGGTGGTAAGATTTCATTCCGTGCCGAAATGGATACGCGGGCAACAGAAATTAATAACTCGAATCTAAACCAAATTCGCGTATCCGGTTTTATAGGTGACCAAACCTTGTTTAACGGTATTGATTTTACAAGAGGGGCTGACAGCTATTTCACTTCAGAAAATGACTATTATTGGCCCGGTGATAATACAAAGGTTGATTTTGTGGCCTATGCGCCTACTCAGCCGGGAGGAACAATTTCTATTTCCCCTTCTTCACAATTACTGTCTGATTTTTCTCCGGCTTCTAACATAGCAGACCAAATCGACTTTATCACTTCTTCTGCTTCCGGAACAAAAGAAGCAAACGAAAAGCAGGGTCTTGAACTCGTATTTAATCACAGATTGTCGCAAATCGAAATTAATGCTAAGGCTGATAATCCTGTTTACGTTTTTAAGGTGACCGGTATCAGAATTGGCCAACCCGTCTCCAAGGCGTCTTATGATTTCAAGGCCAACACCTGGACTTTAGGTACGGATAAAGCAATTTATGAGACTACTTATAACACACCTGTCACTCTTTCTGCCACCGCTACAAATTTGATGGGTGACAATCAAAATGCAATGTTAATACCTCAGCAATTAACGGGCTGGGATCCTAAAGGTGACCCGACAAACACTGCCGCAGGTGCATATTTGTCTTTGCGTTTGCAAATCAACACTGTTGACGGAGCTCAGGTTTATCCTTTCCCTTCTAACGGTAATTGTATTTGGGCCTCTATTCCTATTGATACCGAATGGGAAGCCGGAAACAAGTATATTTATAATCTCGATCTTTCCCACGGAGCAGGATATGTTGACCCTCATGACCCCGATCCGGGTGTAGACGTTTTGGGTGGTCCTATTGAATTTACCGTTTCTGTTGTTAAGTGGGCTGACCAGAATGTCGATAAACCAATGAATGAATAAATTATTCCGAAATTCTTATTATCCCCGGCCATTTCACTGACCGGGGATAACATTATAAAGATTATCACTAAATTTTCTTCCCAAGAGGTGTCTGTATGTGCTTGTGTAATCCGTTACGAAATTTGAAATTTTGGGGTTCGACTTTGTGTGTGCTCTCTATTTTCACTGCCTGTTCTGATGAAGACCTTATCGGTAACAGTTCTTCAAGCAATATAAAATTTGAAGTTTCTGTGAGTCAGGATTCTAAAAAGTCAACTCGTTCGAGTGCTTCCGATTATAAATCAGTAAATAAATCGTTGACTCTGCAGGGTGGTAGGAGTCCGCTCTATCTGCATCCAAAAACCTTACGGGGCATCGTTACCGGAACTCCTGAAAACGCCACAAGGTCGGGTCTGATTTCAAATGAAACACTTCAGAATTTTGGTGTATTTGCTTCCTTGAAAGCAGACGAATCTACTTCAATAAGCGGTCTTCACCCCGATTATATGACTAATGTTGAAGTTAAAAGAGCTGACAATTGGTCGTTGGCCGACGATTATTTATGGCCGGGCAAAGGAGTGCTGCATATTAATTCTTACGCTCCTTTCTGTGATTCGCCCTCAAGTGAAGGTATTGTAAAGTTACCGGTTGCTTCTGATACCGGAGAACTTTCATTATCTTATAAGACTCCGGCTGCGGTTGCTGATCAGATAGATTTGTTGTATTCTAATCCTGTGAATGCAAATTCGTCCCCTTGCGATTTAACGTTTAATCATGCGTTGTCTGCAATTCGATTTGCTACGGGTGCCGAAATGGTTCCCTGCACAATAAAACAGATTTCTATTTCGGGAGTGGCATCAACCGGAACGTTAAATCTGGAAACCGGCGTTTGGAATGATGTTTCCAATGTGTCGTCTTATTCGGTTGACTCATTAATTTCTCTTTCTGCCATGCCGGGGAGTAAATATGTTGCTCCGGATACTTTCATAACTTCAGGAGACCAAACTTTTATACTTATACCTCAGACTCTTGGTGCGGACGCTATGATTTCAGTGACTCTTGTCATTGACGGTAAAGAGCAGACTTTAAACACATCTCTTGAAAATGTGACTTGGAATTCAGGAACAACCACTATTTATCGTCTGTCGGTTAATCCAAAATCAGACGGTTATATTCTTGAGGTAACAGATAATCAGGGAACTCCGATTTCTTCAATGGAATCTTCATATACAGGCTCCGATCTTAATTTTCGAATAACAAGTATGTTTGGCCAAGCCGGCGATACGGTTTCTCAGACCAATGTTGCATGGAAAGCAGAATTTATTGATGATGACGGTAATGTAATTACTAAACCTCAGTGGATTGCCGATTGGGTTATGAGTGGCTCCGGATCGGTGTCTTTGACCGGAAAAACTCAAATGCAGGTTCCAACATTCGAGGCCATCAGTGCCGAAAGTGCTGCACTTCGCAATGCGGGAAATATAAATCAATCTTCCGGTTGCATTCCTTATAACCTTTCTAATTCTTCTGGGCAATCAACTGTTCAGAACACTGCGAATTGTTATATGATTCATGCTCCCGGAAATTATTCCATTCCGTTGGTATATGGAAATGCCATAAAGGATGGTTCTGCCAACACATCGGCTTATACCGCTTCAACGCGCTCTACAGTACATATACTTAAGAATTTTATTAATCATCTGGGTAATGCAATTACCGATCCTTATATTTACAATAATTCTAATTGTGTGCCTTCAGATGCAGTTGTAATTTGGGAAGACAGATTAAACACAGTCAGCAATGTGAAACTATCGGAAGATAAAAGAAATATTTTATTTGATGTGTCTCCCGATTTTATATGTCAGGGAAATGCGATTGTTGCTGTTCGCGATTCGAACGGTATCGTGCTTTGGAGCTGGCATTTATGGCTCACTCCTTTCTTGCCCGACAGCGACCCGATATCTATCACTTATAATGGAACAGAACATAAGATTATGTATCAGAACCTCGGACAAGTTTCGCAGGGAGACAGAATTAATTTTAAGTCCCAGTCGGTTAAAGTCAGATATACACAGATACCTGACGATGATTCCGAGCCTCTTTCTTTAGTTCTTACAATAACTCAATCAGGTAAACTTATTGAGCCGGAAGCTTCTTATTGCTACTATCAGTGGGGAAGAAAGGATCCCATGATTTCCTCTACTTCGGTTTGGTACAATGCTGATTTCCAAGAGATGACGGAAATAATGACAAAAGGTTTCTTAAGTGATAGCACCTCCGGACTTTCAATTCTGGCTGATTATATACGCACCCCCGGTTATTTCTGGACCAGTTCGCATACGCAAGAGGTCTTTACCTATTACAATCTCTGGAACATGAATAATTCAAACACCACGGAGGTAAAAACTGTATATGATCCTTCCCCCGTGGGTTACAGGGTGGCTCGAAATTCAATTGTTGCTCTGCTGAATCAAACTATTTCTTCTGCAACTGATGGTGCGTATGGAACAGGTGTCAATATTACAAATCCGTCCGGGGGCAGCCCGATTTTCTTCGCAGCCTGTGGCTATCGCTCAAGTGTGAATGGGTTAGTGCAGGGAATGACCTCCGAAGATAAATTCGGAACAGTTTGGACTTCTCGTTCAACTTCTACTATTGAGGCTTTTGCTCTTAGTATCTCGACAAATCATACAATAGCCCAAATGGTTAACGATGCCCGACCCATGGGATTTGGTGTGCGTTCATCTAAAGAGCTTTAGTGGACGGACTTTTAACTTCAATTTCAGGGAAATGAGGTTTTGATTCGTACCACAATGTGAAAAATAATCGCCGACAATGTATTGACGTAGTGTGTTATGTCAATACATTGTCGGCGATTATTCTTTCTTGCGTTCCTAAATTGTGGCGTGGTATATACCTCTTTTACCTGTTTGGACACACGCAAATTTAATTCGATTTATAAACCGTCTTGTACCATTCAAGATTTTTATAGTAAGCGGAATTGTCATCGTTTTCATCAATTAGATAAAACGTGCTTATTCCATGAATTTTGCTTCTATCCCATTCGAAGCCCCGGAAATCTTTCGCGGAGGCATCTTGATATAACACCATTTTATCGTATGCCTGCTTAAGCGCCGTTGCCAGCTCCTGACGATTATTATGATTAGCTATTTCGCTATAGTAAGTGAGGAAATCTACTAATTTAGTAGACATCCGTGAATAATTAACCATATCGGATGAAGAAGGACACGTAAATCCGGTTTTTAATATCTCGCGGGTTGCATTTACAACAGCCGGCAATTGTGACATATCAAGAACTGCAACAGTGGCCGGAACACTGTGATCATTATAATTTTTAAAAAACGATTTAGCTGCTCCGATGAAATCGGGTTCTTTTCTTAACAGATAGGGGAGTACGATATCGTACGACATTCCCTCACTCATCACTTCTGTTGGATAGCCTATGTAATAATTGCATTTATCCCGTAATTCATAAATTACCTCTATGCTGCTCATATAGCAACAGTCGAACCAGATTTTATCAAATTTTTTATTGGGGAGAGCCGAACTGAGGTCTTCAATATTCATCCATGAAGTTTCTGCCGAGCCATTTGGATTTTTAAAACCTGTATATTCTCCTCCGTATGCCTTTTCCGGTCCTCGTTTTGTTGTCTGTACATCCGTGTTATCGTTGCCTTCCACCCATGCTGTGCCATGGCCCCAAAAAATCATGTCGTATGTGGCCTGGGGATAAAGTGACAATGCATCCTCAACTACTTTTTGAAGTCTGCCGGAATCGGTAGAGGTAATGTCGCGTGGATAAATATTAACTTCCTTAAACTCATTTTTACCGCCTGATTTCTTTTCAAATTTATATAATCCGGTGTTGTTTAAATCTTTAGTCTTATATACTAACACTTGGTATTGACTAAGATCTATATTTTGCATCGCCTTGCATATTTCTGTAGAATCACTTTTGAAATCATATTTCAGGCTACTGTGATTCACTGCATAGACCAATATTACTCGGTCCATATTGCTTTCATCTATAGTTGACTCAGGCTCTGATTTGTCGCATGAAGTCATGAATGGTAGCATGATAAGGCCTGCGCCCATAACGAATTGGTGCAATCTGCTGGTTCTGTAATTCATGATGAAAATTAGGTTATTTATAAGTCTTAGGAGTGTAATTAGAAGTTAAGGATTTATCCATTAAACTTTTTTTAAGGAATATTATATTATAAACGAATTTTTTTTAAATATATTTTGTAAAGTGCTTAGCCGCTTATTGGATTTTCGCAAAAACAATTTTAAACATTTCTTGGGTTTACGTAAAAAGTTTAAACGACTTCAATGCTAAAAGGCCCCGATTCAGATTAATCGAAGCCTTTTAACTTATGGAAGGACCATTACTTATTTACTTGATATTTATTCCAGCCATCTTTAAGGTAAGCAACTGTTTGTTCGGCAGCTGCCACTCCGGCATTAAAGTTTGCTTCTGCAGTTTGAGCTCCCATTTTCTTGGGTGTAAAGAATACTCGAGCTGCAAATTTCTTTTCAAACTCTTCTGCGCTGTCAGGTTTGATATCAGAAACATATCTGAGGTCAGGACGTTCTTCAAGAGCTTTTATAAGTCCGGCTTCATCAATCACTTCCTTGCGTGCCGTGTTGATGAGTACGCCTCCTTCCGGCATTTTCATAACCAGATCATATCCAATTGAGTTCTTGGTTTCGGGAGTTGCCGGTATGTGAAGCGACACAAATTGATTCTGCGAGAATAATTCTTCAGGAGTGTGAACGGGTTTTACACCTTCGCCTTCCATCATGGCATCTGGAACGAATTTGTCGAGTGCTTCGAGCGACATTCCAAAGCCTTTAGCAATACGGGCTACGTTGCGGCCAACCTGACCGAAAGCATAGATTCCAAGACTTTTGCCTTTCAGCTCACTTCCTGATTTCCCGTTATATTGATTGCGACACATCATAACAACCATTCCGAACACCAATTCTGCAACTGCATTAGAGTTTTGGCCCGGAGTGTTCATTACGCAAATGCCATGTTTGGTTGCTGCTGCAAGGTCGATATTGTCATAACCTGCGCCTGCGCGTACTATAACCTTAAGATTCGGAGCGGCTTCCATCACAGCTTCGTCTATCTTATCGCTGCGTACAATGAGTCCGTTTGCATTTTTTACTCCTTCAAGCAAATCAGCGCGTGTGCCCATTTCAATAACTTCAAGCTCATTGCCCGATGCATTTATCACGTTCTCAATGGCTTTTACGGCTGCCGGTGCAAATGGCTTTTCTGTAAAAACAAGAATTTTCATAGGAGTTCCCCAATTTTAGTGTTTTGCTTCAAATTCTTTCATTACTGCCACGAGTGCCTCTACGCTCTCTTTGGGAAGGGCATTGTAGAGTGATGCACGGAAACCGCCTACTGAACGGTGACCCTTGATTCCAACCATTCCTTTTGAAGTGGCGAATTCCATGAAATCTTTCTCCAATTCTGCATAGTCAGGATTCATAACGAAGCATACATTCATAATTGAACGGTCTTCTTCGGCTACTGTGCCACGGAACAGCTTGTTGCGATCTATTTCATCGTAAAGGATAGCTGCCTTTTCAACGTCGCGACGTTCCATCTCTTTTACACCGCCCTGTTCTTTATAATAACGGAGTGTCATTAATGCTGAATAGATGGGAAGAACCGGGGGAGTATTGAACATTGAACCTTTCTTGATATGCGTACGATAATCGAGCATTGTCGGTATTTCACGATGAACTTTACCGAGTGCGTCTTCTTTGATGATTACAATTGTTACGCCCGAAGGAGCAAGATTCTTTTGTGCACCTGCATAGATGCAGTCATATTTCGAGCAGTCAAATTCACGTGAGAAAATATCTGACGACATGTCGCATACCATCGGAATCGGGCTGTCTAAATCTCTGCGGATTTCAGTTCCATAGATGGTATTGTTGCTGGTATAGTGGAAATAATCAGCGTCTGTCGGTATTACGAAATTCTTCGGGATATAGTTGAATTTTGTGTCTTCTGAAGAGGCAACAACATCAACTTCTCCAAATATTTTTGCTTCCTTGATAGCATTGGTTGCCCATGTGCCTGTGTTCAGATAAGCAGCCTTTTTGTTAAGAAGATTGAAGGGAACCATGCAGAACTGAAGACTTGCACCACCTCCGAGGAACAATACGTGATAGCCTTCGGGAATATTGAGAAGTTCTTTTGTCAGATCCACTGCTTCATCAACTACAGCCTGGAATTGCTTGCTGCGATGTGAAATTTCAAGAATTGAAAGACCCATGTCTGCAAAGTCAATTACAGCTTCTGCAGTTTTTTTGATGGTGTAAGGACTCAGGATACTTGGTCCTGCATAAAAATTGTGTTTCTTCATGATCTGTTTAGATTATGTTATTATAGGTTTTGACTTTTTGGATGCCCATTCAGCTATTCTTCTCATCATAGCCTCTCGTTTATAGGCACACGCAAAGATAAGTATTTAGAATCATTTCTGCAATTATTTTAATAATAAAAAAACGCCGCGCCTTTCGGGCTCAGCGTTTTTCTTTCACTTTTATATGAGTATGCATGTCCGCATACTACATTTTATTTGTTCAGGTATGTTTCCCTAATTATAAGTCTTCTCCTATCACAGGATTTTCTTGGGGAGCTTCATTGCCTTTGCCTTCCTTAATGAAGAACACGCATACGGAGCCTATCACAAGTGAAACTGCGGCTACTGCCATCATCAGATATTCTGGTGCTATGCTTCCCGGGGTGGAGAGCATGGTAAGAATCCAACCGCCTGCCAATGCTGCAACAATCTGGGGTACGCATATCGTGCAGTTGAACAATCCGAGATAAGCACCAATATTGCCACCCTTAAGTGAGTTGGTAAGAATGGTAAACGGCCATGCAAGCATTGCTGCCCATGCACATCCAATCAGTGCGAACGCTACGAAGAGCACGTATTGGTTGGTCATGAACGCTGTCATAAAGAAGCCGGCTGCTCCTAAAAGCAAACTTAATGTGTAGCTGAATTTACGGCTGCGGAAACGCGGAAGCACAACTGCCCATAACACTGATCCAAGTGCTTGGATGGCATAAAGTACGCCTACCCAGTTGCCCGCTTCATTATATTGTGATGAAGTGGCGTCAAGAACTGTGCGGCTCATGAATTTACATTCTTTCGGATTTTCAATCTTCACACTTCCGTTCGCGCTGATGTCAAGGGTTCCGTCTGCACGTTTTTCCACAATGTCGGCAAGTGTAAGAGTGAAAGGTTCAGTTTGTCCTTCAAGCCATGATGCATCTTTGCTGCCGTGGTCAACCAATATCACTGAATCGTTGGCAATAAGATATTTAGCTGTATAATTTTTTGATTCGTATGTCACGCCGGGGCATGTTTCCGTGATAGGTGTTTTGAACGCATTGTAAGCCACTGTGTTTGTGGCGTAGGTCCATAAGAAAAGAAATGCGAACCAGCAGAAGAATTGCACAACGCCAACAGTCCAGAATGTGCTGGGTGCGTTTTTAAGAAGGCTTATCACATTGGTTTTCTCTTTCTTAGTCTCCTTGGGTGCTTCGCTTACACCATTATACTCATTATATAGATGTGGAGGCCACTCCTTAATTTTAACAAGAGAATATACTACGCAAAGCAATAGGATAAGCGCACCTATATAGAATGACCAGATCACAGTGTCGGGAACAACTCCTGCAGGTGCAGTATTCTTGATGCCTAACCACATAAACAGAATTGGGAAAATATAACCAACTACCGATCCGGCGTTGCAAAGGAACGACTGGATAGAGTAGGCGAGTCCCTTCTGTTTTTCATTCACCATGTCTCCGACAAGCATCTTGAAGGGCTGCATTGCCATATTGATGGATGTGTCGAGCATCATCAGTGAGATCAGACCAAATAAGATGGCACTTGAAACGGTAAAGTGGAAACTACCTGCATTAGGCAATAAGCACATCACCACAACAGCAATTAATGCACCCACTATCAGGTAAGGCAAACGACGACCAAAACGATTCCACGTTTTGTCGCTCATCATTCCGACAATCGGCTGTACAATCAGACCCATCAGCGGTGGAAGAATCCAGAAATAACTTAAATCGTGGGGGTCAGCACCAATCGTGGTGAAGATTCGCGACACGTTCGCACTTTGCAACGCATACGCAATTTGAACCCCAAAGAAGCCGAACGATAAGTTCCAAAGCTTCCAAAAACTTAAATCAGGTTTAGTTTTCATGAATTATTTGGGTATATAGATTTTATTTTATCTGTGAGTATAGCCAGCTTATTTCTGATGCCCAGTTCTCAGGGTCGGGCGTCTCTAAGATAAGGGGCATGTTGTCGAAACGTGGATCATTTACAAGACGTATGAAAAATTCTTCACCAAGTGATCCCTTGCCTATCAATTCATGGCGGTCAATACGTGAGCCTAAATCTCGTTTATTATCGTTCAAGTGGAGAGCTTTCAGATAGGAACGGCCTATTATCGAATCGAATTCTTCCCATGTTTTTTTATAACCTTCTTCCGATTTGAGATCATAACCGGCCGAATGGCTATGGCATGTGTCAACGCAAACTCCCACGCGGGTCTTGTCTTCAACGCCCTCTATGATTCGTGCAAGATGTTCGAATCGCCAACCAAGATTACTTCCCTGCCCGGCTGTGGATTCAAGTACTGCAGTGACGCCACTGGTCTGGTCAAGTGTTATATTTATACTTTCTGCTATTCTGTCAAGACATTCTTCTTCACTGAGTTCATTCAGATGACTTCCCGGATGAAAATTAAGCATGGTTAATCCTAATGCCTCGCAGCGTTGCATCTCTTCAAGAAAAGACTTCCGCGACATGGCAAGTTTGGCCTTATCCGGACTTCCAAGATTAATCAGAAAATTATCATGTGGTAATATTTGTGACGCTGTAAACCCGTTTGCTTCACATCTTTCTTTAAACTGTTCAGCTGTTTCCTTACTGATAGGTTTCGAACTCCAGCGGTTGCTGAAACCCGTGAAAAGTGCAAATGCTTTAGCTCCGATGGCTGCGGCTGCAAGGGGAGTGTTTTGCACTCCTCCGCTCGCGCTTACATGGGCCCCTATGTATTTTTTTCCGTTCATCTATTCTTTTATGCGAATTATCTTCAAAATTACCACTATTTTTTTAATTATTTAGAGATTCCGTTAAAATTTTTATTACTTTTTATTATCTTCGTCTTTAAATTGATGTTATTGTAGCCCACATAAGCTCATTTGCCCTTTTCAAAGCTATAGTTTCATTCGTAGTTGTACGAGTTTAAAATCAAGAGAAAGTGTATGATGAGATAAGCGTTGGGTCAGCATTTTTTAGTGTTATGGAAATATCAAAAGCAAAACTCTCTGTTTATTCGTCTTTGAATAACGTAAAAATGAGACGCAAATATGGTCTTTTCTCTGTTGAAGGAGAAAAATCAATTATTGATTTGGTAGATAAATTTCAGCCCGAGGCAATCATTAGAGTCAATGATTATAAAATCCCCGATATAATTGCTGATATAAGTAAGGTTTATGAAGTTTCAGATTCTCAGATGAAACAACTGTCTAATTTCACAACTCCCTCACAGGTGATGGCTATTTTTAAAACGCCGGCCTGCGAAGACACCGTTGACTTGGACGAAAATGAACTTTACGTTGCCTTGGATGGAATTCAGGATCCCGGGAATCTCGGTACAATCATTCGTACATGTCATTGGTTTGGAATCAGGAGGATTTTTGCTTCTAAAAACACAGTAGACTTATACAATCCGAAAACCGTGCAAGCAACGATGGGTTCACTTGGAAAAGTTAGAGTCACATATTGCGACTTGGAAGAATTATTTAATTCTTTCTCAAGTATGCCCGTTTATGGAATGTTACTTGACGGCAGGAATATTTTTGAAGCCCCGCTTCAAAAGCGAGGCTTCATATTGTTGGGAAATGAGGGGAGTGGTATCTCTTCTGAATTAAGATCTAAGATTAGCCACCCGCTGCTCATCCCGCCGGGCAATTCAGATCATAGTGAATCGTTGAATGTAGCCATAGCCGGGGCTATAACAATTTCTTGTTTTGCCCGATTGAAATATTAAGGCTACCTCCACTAAAGCAGAATTAGAACTTGTAGCCGACATTTACTGCAAAGACGTTGATATGAGTAAAAGGCCTGTGTTCTCCGGTAACACGCATGATGTTATACTCCCCACCTATGCAATAATGTTCCCGAAAAGTAAAACCCAATCTGAAACTTCCTCCAACTTCAAAGCGAGATAATTCTCGACCATCCTCATTATCAAAGATATTTTTAATCTTTTCCTTTTCAACGGTACCATCAGCCGGCCCGGTATATTTTAAATTGCCGCGTCCGAACAAACCAACACCAAAAGTGGGGCCTGCTGATAAAGATAATCTGCATTTATCAGATAAAATAAATGAGTATCCTAATCTTATAGGAAGAATAAGATAGTTCGGACTCACACTCTCAGAACAATATTCTTCCATTTCATTTTTCAAATTATCCCAATAATATGTACCGATAGGGCCGGAGTCCCCGTAAGGTTGCGAGCTAAGTTTCAGAGCTGATTCAATAAAAATATTATTACTAAAAGAATAGTCGGCAGTTACACCTACGTTATATCCTGCTTTGGTTCCTGTCGTTTCCATAGCATGAGAAACGTTAACGCCTGCTTCAACTCCAAATCTAAATTGGGCATTTGCATTATACACCATTAATAATGATCCCAATACTAATAGAATTCTAATTTTCATTTGTTAAAGTTTAAGTTTGTTATAGTTATAGCGCGCACTATTTAGGTCGTTATTATATAATTATTCCTTTCATTTCCTTTTTATATTTAAATGTTTAGAATAAATATCAAGGCTGTAAACGAACTAATTTATGGGTTTATTTATGTTTGTTCATACTTATGGAAGATGTTCTCTTAAGAAATCTGAAATGTCAATCCTAATTTTGTTTTTAGTTCTGGCTGCGACAATGCCTGCTCCGGTGGATACATTGCTATAGCCCCATTTTAAATCTGCCAATCCGAAGTCGGCAAGATTGGCACTCATACTTTCTTCTTGATTCCATAAGTAAAGTCCGTAATTATATAGACTTTGCGAGATGCTATTTATGTGTATCATAACTCCGCAATCAAATAACTCTCTACTTAAGAAATCTGTTTGCATTTCGTATTTCCCTGCTGTAAATAGAAGATGAAGAGTGTATTTTTCGTTCGAAAACATCTTATCTGTGAATAATTGATAATGGGAAGATATTTCGGCACTTATCGCATTATCAAGAATTCCAATATGTTCTTAAAAAATATTTTCCAAGGAATATTCTAAATTCCCCGGATCGAAAAATATCTTTTCTTCTTCTGAAAAATTTTCCATTCTGGAAATGCCATTAACTGTAGGATAATAACCTTCATAATAGAACTGAAAATAGTTTTCTTTAGAATCATTATCAATAATCTCTATTTCGACTTCGAGATTAAAATCTACATTAAGTTGATATTCTGAATTTCCTATTTCGCTAATTGTTTTATTATTTTCATTTATTTCTGTTACCTTATAGTTTATATTTCCAAGGCACAACGCTTTGGGAACTGAAACTTCAGCCATCGCTGATCCGTAGGTAGGACTTTCAGCATAAATTACTATTCTGTCACCCTCCTTGGGAACATAGTCTTTATCAACTTCAATGTCATTGATAAATATCCTGACTATTCCGTCATTGACTGAAAGATCCGTATCAGTATTTATCAAATTATAGTGATACGTATGAGAAAGGCGTACTTCTATGGGTTCTCCGGCTGTAATCAATGAATTAATACAAAGCTCCGGTTTTTCATCAGACTTCGGATTAAAGTCAGTATAGCAAGAGGATAGTTGAATAATTAAAACTATATATATCAAATATTTTAAAATTGCCATGTGTAAGAAATTGATGGAATTATTGGTAATAATTTTACATATTGAAAACAATATTTACCCTCTTGATTTATACTTCTGCGTACGCCAATGGCATTCACATGACAATATGCATTATAAAGACCGAAGGTCCAAAAACCGTTAGAATTATATAAATTGCATGATAAATCAAGTCTATGATAAAAAGGAAGCTGATAATTATTCAAAGACACTTTATAGGGAATATAATTCCCGGAATTAAATGGGTCTGACATGGAAGCTTCCCAAACTTGTATTGGTAAAGTTAGTCGATTGCCCGAATGTCCAATCCAATTTGCGGATAACTTTATTTTATCGTTTAATCTCCAGTTCAATGCGACATTAATAATATGTCTGGTATCCGCATTAGCCGGGTAGTATTTGCCATTATTTTTTTCGGAAAATCGTCGATTACTCCACCCCAGAGAATAGGATATTCTACCGGTTATTTCCCCTTCCCTTTTTTCGACGTTAATACCTATTCCCTTTGCAAAACCTTTCTCAACACATAGTTGATCATAAAATGAACCGGTTGAAGTGTATAAATAAAAATCATCCTTATAATCTACAAGATTACGCATTGATTTAACGTATGTGTCAAACGATATAGAATACTTCCGGTCTTTCGAGTGCCAATTAGCCTCAAAGAATATTTCATCGGCTTTCATTGGCTTCATTGACTCGGATATAGGTAGCCATAAATCAGTCGGTAGCGAAAGATAAGACGAACTTATCTTATGTATAAATTGATTGGTTCGCGAATACGATAATTGTAGCGACATTGAATTATGTGGAGAATAAGAAAATAAAATCCTCGGGGCAATCCCCAATTTATATTTATCTCCAATTTTATATATTGAAATACTACCTCCCAAATTAGAATAGAATCGGTTACTTATCTTAAGATTATCTTGAAAATACACATTACCCTCATGAGCCTTGTTGTGAAGATAATAGTTTATCCTGTTCTCTGTTATTGATTCTAATATATAGAATTTTGAATTTTGCTTTGGGTGAAATGTATGGTAGATATAATTACCTCCAAATTTAATATTATTTTTTATGTTGGGAGTATATGTAAAGTGGGTCTGTAACATCCAATCATTATTTATATTAAAAAATTTGGAAAGCATATTACTCTCTAATGAACCATCTGCTGTATTTTTTAAGCTTTTTATATTGTGCTTAATATCAGAAAAATAATAGCAATAAGCTCCAAATAATTCTGCTGTTGTGAATTGATTTATACGGCTAACTATTCCTATTTTAGATATTCCGTTTCCCCACTTGAAATCAGTACGTTCATTTAGTGACTGAGTTAAACGTTCACTATTCTTATCTTTTGACCCTGTATGTAGATTATCCAGCCCATAAAAAGATGTAAAATAAGCAGAAATATTGTTTGAAAATTTATGAGATATTTTAATATTCATATCAGAAAAGGCATATTTGAAACGGGTCTTGGTTTCTTCATTCCTTGAATTGGCAACAGCTAATAAAGGTATTGATATTAATTCCGCCCATGATCTTCTGACAGCAAATAAATATGTTGTTGATTTATCTATAGGGCCTGTTAGGCATAGTGAGCCGGATGTTAATCCTATTCTAAAGGTTCCATGCTTTTCAGAATTATTACCATCTTTTATTTTTACATCTAAAAATCAAGATAATCTGCCATTATAGTTCGATGGAATATAAGATTTATAAAAATGAACATAGTTTATGGCATCGGGATTGATAGATGAAAATAAACCGCCAAAGTGACTGATGTGATATGTAGGTACATTCTCAATCATAATCATATTTTGATCCGTTTCTCCACCATGAACTCGTACGTCCCCAAGGTCATCAAGTCTGGCAGATACTCCTCCGTGCTGTTGAAGGCTTTTTAATATGTCACTTTCTCCCAATAGAGTTAGTGTATTTCTAATTTCATCTCCAGTCAATGTTAATCCTCCATTTTCCAAATCATTTTTAGAATTTTCATTACTGGAAATAACCACAACTTCTTCAAGCATTTTAGATTGTATATGACTTGTATCCCTCTTTTCGCTTCTAACAACTTGTTTTGTTATTATTTTATCTGATTTAGACGACTTGTGTTGCTGTCTTTTGAGTATGATGTTATTACCCTTAATTTCCCATTTAATATCAGTCCCTTTAAAAATTTCGTTTAAACTGTATTTTAATGATTTATTATCTAAGGTTACTGATACTCTTAATTTCTTAAGGAGCTCTGAAGAATATATGAAATTCTTTCCTGTTTGTTCTGCAATGCTCCTGAATACTTCCGGTGCAGGTTTATTAACGGCTCGTAATGTTATACCTTTTGAATACACCATTGAGATTCCGAACATTAAAAATAATGCTAAAATTATAGTTTTCATTTTTATCAAATTCATTTTTTACAAACTATAATTTTTCCTCAACCTTCATTTCTGTGTTTAAAATCTCATTGATCATTTCAATAAGATCTTCAGGAGTCCCTTCGTAATAAATAGTTAGTGTGTAACTCTCAATATTTTCCGGTAAGTTTGTAATTTTTACATTATACACTGCTTCAATCTGAGAAATTATATATTCTAATGAAGCATTTTCAAAATCAAATATTTCTGTTTCCACATTCTGGATCGGAGTTACAACCTGAGGCTCTGCAGCACGGTGCGGAGGTGTCTCGTTGCGGAATTGAATATAGTATCCTGCAGCATAAACAGATATTAAAACAATGATAGAAACTGAAGCAGCTACTAAATATTTTTTATAGGGGGAGACGGGCAAAATAGTTCTTAATGTCTTTTTACTATTAAAACATCCTTCTTTATAATGCCTGACAATAAATTCTAAATTCTTCATCTATTCTTAACCAACGACTCATGTTTGATTATCCTTTCTTACATAAATGACGCACAAGATTCAGAAAAGTCCTATTGAAATTTTATAATTTTTTATCAAAATTAAAACCATGTCGGAAAATTTTAGAAAAGAGATATACTTTAGGCCTGTATTTCAACGAAATGCGAACGGGATAATAGTCAATCGACAAAGAATAGATAGTTGTGACTTTAAGATAATAAAAATATGAGTGATATTATTCCGACATAGAAGAGTATTGTAAGGTTCGAGGCGTTCAATTGAAGTCGTTTAAACTTTTTTCAAGGATAAGATTTATTAAGATTTTGAGTGAATTTTGATTCTTGAAGAAGGAGAATAGCGGGCTATTCGACTGATGAAAGAATCGAAAGGCACCAAAATATTAATAAATATTAGCCTTGAAGAAAACAATTTTAAACTTCTTCTTAGGTTTTCGTAAAAAGTTTAAACGACTTCATTATAAAAAGGGGAGGAAGAAAGGCTTATTATTAGCGTCCAATGATTCCCGAAGACGACTGAATGCTTTTGTCATTTGATTTTTTACTGTCTTGACTGATATGCCCAGTTCTTCTGAAATTTCTTCATTAGATAACCCATCTCTTTTACTCAAGAGAAATATCTCACGGCATTTGGCCGGAAGAGAATCTATGGCTTTCCAGATTTTTGCATCTCTTATTGATGTGTCAATATCTTTTTCATCAACCAGTTCAGGTATGTAGGTTTCGTCTAAATATTTATTTTGATTTCTGAGGTATGTCAGACTTTTATTCCTTACAGTTTGATACAAATATGCCTGAAGATTTTCTATTTCCTTTTCTTCTAACAAAAGATTCCATATCATTACGAATGAATCCTGAACCACATCTTCGGATACTTCAACATCTTCAGTTATACGCAACGAATACATGCATAATGGAAGATAAAACTTCTTAAAATATATTTCAAATCGTCTCTTTTTCACAATTACTATAGTATTATTCAGCAAGTGGTGAAATCCATCATAAGTAATAAGTAGAGAATACTAACGACCGTTAACACCCGGCATATAGGCATCCTCGTAATGCTCCAGTTTAAAATCGTTGCTGTCTCCAATTATCGTAATTATATCAAATCTATATTGATAAAGATGAGGCAAATTTCTAAGATAGCAGTCAGCTCCTCTAACGATATTGCTTCTTTTATTTTTCCCAACGGCGTCAATGGGGTCCTGCGTATCCGGTTTCCTTGCCTTTACTTCTACGAAAATTATGGTTCTGTCACACTCAAGGATTATATCTATTTCATATTTACCGGCACGCCAGTTTCGTTCCCTTATTGTGTATCCTTTTTTTAGTAAATATTCAGCAGCTATTTGTTCGGCAAGCTGTCCCCATTTATAATTATCTTCTCCGATTTTCTTTTTGGATTCAGAGTTCATTCCGCGAGTCGGGATCTTTTGTTTTGGATGTTCAGATTCTGTCATTTCATGATTATAGATTAGTAGGAACATGGCGTGCCACGTTTGATCGTTGCGACGGATAATGCATCGGCAAATGTAAGGACGTGGCGTGCCACGTCTGAATGTTGCAACGTGGTATTAGGGAAGGTATTCCTCAGACGTGGCACGCCACGTCCCTACACTTGTCCGGTAATGCGTCGATGTTTGCGGTGTGCCTACACTCGCCCGGTAATTCCTACATTTTTACTTAATCAAAATTGGTTATAAAGCTCAGACGGCTTTAAAACTCATATCGAGTCCTTTTACACTATGAGTTAGAGCGCCGACAGAAATAAAGTCTACACCGGCTTCGCCGTATGCGCGAAGATTCTCCAATGTAATTCCTCCTGATGATTCTGTTTCATATTTGCCATTCACAAGCTTAACGGCTTCTTTTGTCTGTTCAGGAGTGAAATTGTCAAACATAATGCGGTCAACTCCGCCATGATTCATGACTTTGCGGATATCATCAAGACTTCTTACCTCAACTTCAATTTTAAGATCTTTTCCGTTGGCCTTGCAATATTCTTGTGCGCGTGTAATCGCCTCTTCAATTCCTCCGGCAAAATCTATGTGATTATCCTTAATGAGGATCATATCAAACAAGCCAATGCGGTGGTTTGTTCCTCCTCCTATTTTTACAGCCTCCTTTTCAAGCATGCGCATCCCCGGAGTGGTTTTCCGAGTGTCAAGCACGCGGGTATGCAGGCCTGCAAGTTCATCTTGATAACGTCGGGTCATGGTTGCTACGCCACTCATCCGCTGCATTATATTCAGCATTGTTCTCTCTGCAATGAGCAGCGATCTGACAGGTCCTTCAGATTCAAATGCAATATCTCCTTTTTTAACATTTGAGCCATCCTTGATATATACTTCCGTCTTAATCGAGGGATCTAATTTCTTAAAAACTTCAAGAGCCATGTCAACTCCTGCTAAAACACCATCTTCCTTTATTATCAGCCGGCTTTTGCCGATTGCGTCTTCCGGAATGGTTGATAGTGTTGTGTGGTCTCCATCTCCTATATCCTCTGCAAATGCGAGTTCCAACAATTCGTCTTTAAGTTGTTCTATTGTTTTCATCTTTATACTTGATTTATGCGTGAAATCGCCTATTATTATTCGTATTATTCGCTGTAAATATATGAAAAAGTCCGGCAGGTCAAATTGGCGAGCCGGACATTTGTTATTCTGATATATTATTTCTTGATGCCGTCGCGTTCGAGCAATGCATCTACAGTTGGCTTCTTGCCTCGGAATTCAACATAAAGTTCCATTGGGTCTTTTGTATCACCGCTCTGCAACATCTTCAGGAATCGGGCTGCTGTCGCTTTATCAAAAATACCGTTTTCTTTAAAGGCCTTGAATGCATCTGCATCAAGTTCTTCCGACCATTTATAGCCGTAATATCCGGCAGCATAGCCACCCGAGAATATGTGGCCGAACGATGAAGATGTGTTTGTGCCGGGAACAGCTTCGAAGATTTTTACAGGTTCAATAGCTGTGATCTCAAAATTTTCCACATCAGCCGATGCGCGCAGAGGTTCTGTTATTGTATGGTAAGCCATGTCAAGATAACCGAATCCAAGTTGACGCATTGTTGAATAGGCTGCGCCATATTGAGACGATTTTATGAAGTTGTTAAGCAACTCGGCAGGAATCTTTTTGCCTGTCTTGTAATGGCGTGCAAAGCCGTCCAAATATTCTTTCTCAGTAAGGAAATTTTCGTTGAACTGTGAGAACAACTCAACAAAGTCATGGTCAACATTTGTGCCACTGAGTGATTCATATTTTGCCTCCGACGACAAGCCATGCAATGCATGTCCGAACTCATGTAAGAAGGTTTCAACCTCATCGGCTGTTAAAAGTACCGGGTCTTTACCAACCGGCTTTGAAAAATTACATACAATCGATATAAGTGGGAGAACCTTGTTGCCTTCATCATCCTTACGTTCGGCACGATATTCTGTCATCCACGCGCCCGGAGCTTTTCCGGGTCTGTAAAAGAAGTCTGCATAAAGGATGCCGAGAAGTTCACCATCTTTTTTATAGACTTCATATACTCTTACATCCTGATGATACTTGTCAATATTGCTTACTTCCTTGAATTTGTATCCATATAATTTTGTTGCCAGTCCGAAAACGCCGTCAATCGTGCGATTCAATTCAAAATAGGGCTTAAGGTCTTCATCATTGAAAGAATAGCGTTCATTCTTCAATTTATCTGACCAATAGGAATAGTCCCAAGGCTGGATTGTAAAATCGGGTCCTTCCTGTGCACGGGCATATTCTTCGATTTCCTGAATTTCCTTACGCATGGGTTCTGTATAAGCCGCACGCAAATCTTCAAGGAATGACATCACTGTTTCCGGAGTCCCGGCCATAGTCTCTTCAAGCGCATATTCGGCATAGTTCTTTTTCCCCATCAGACGGGCAATTTCAAGACGAACATTAGCAATGTCTTTTAAAATCTGCTCGTTGTTAAATTCACCGCTTGTATTGGTGCCGCCATATAACTTGTATAGCTTTTCCCTCAGATCGCGACGGTCAGAATATGTCATGAAGGGTCCGTAACTCGGGCGAAATATCGTAACAAGATAAAGAGACGGGTCATCAGCTTTACCTTCCTCTGCCAGAGCTTCGGCGGCTGCAGCACGATAGGCGCTCTTAATGCTTTCCGGAATTCCGGTAAGATCGGATTCTTTCAGCCACATCCTGCGATCTTGTTCTTTCATTGCATTGGTAACATTCTGAGAGAACGCGATGTTGAGATTGGAAAGCTCGGCCGAAAGTTTACGGAATTTTTCTCTATCTTCTCCTTGCAGGTTAGCTCCTGAATGAACAAATGAACGATATGTTTTCTCAATGAGACGCAAATCTTCGGGCGTGAGAGACGTGTCTTCACCTCTTCTTTCATAAACTTGTTTTATTCTATCCCAAAGACGTTCGTTGAGCATTATATTGGTCTGGTGTTCCGACAGAACCGGTGTAAGTCGTGCCATAGTGTTCATCAGAACGGTGTCGCCCGTGGCGTGCTCAATATTGCTAAGAGCCGACAAAGAGCGAGTAAGAACATCTCCGGTGCGATCGAGAGCTACGATTGTATTCTCGAATGTGGGTACACTTCTCTGATTGCATATTGCATCTATTTCTTGATTTTGAAGTTTTATACCTTCCAATATACCCTCTTCATAGTCTGCGCCCTGAAGAGTAGAGAAGGGGAGAGTTCCGTATGGCGCATTCGATCCCGTTATTAATGGATTGGATGCTTCGCAATCCACTCCGCATGCAAATGTCACAATTGAAATGGCTGCTAAGGAATGTAAAAAATTCTTTTTCATTTTATGAATATTCTTTGTATTTTTCGCATTTGTAATTGAAGTTGTTTATCCAACTTCTTTAATGTGGTCGCAAAATTAAAAGTTTATCCCAAGCGACAACCGGGCAAAATAGATGTAATTAGTGTCTATCTCATCAATTTTACTTTTATTATCCTCGCTGAAATACTGATAGGCGAGGGCAAGCACGATATATGTTTTACATGCCTTGCTTTGCTGAAGGTTGACACCAAGTCCTATTGAACCGGTGAAATCACCTACCGTATTGTGTTTGCTGATTGTGTTAAAGGAGTAGCCTGCTTGCAAACTCATGAATAAAAGTGACGGCTGGCTTCGGAATGATGTGCGTATAAGTCCGTAGACAGGTATGAAATTATTCCCTGTATGAATCGAACGATGAATTCCGGCACCAATCCCCGCGAACTTCATAAATGAATTTTTATATCCAATCATCACATCTCCATCAAATGTGGAAAGATCGTGTGAGGTCATATCGAGCGAGGATCCTATTTCAGCTCCCCAAGTAAAATGAGAGGTATCAAGAGAGTTCGATTGGTTAAAAAAACTTTCTCTAATGTTCTCTTTATCCTCCAAGTCTTTGTAATAGGGCGACTCCTTCAGGTTGTAGTAAATCGTATCTTGTACTAACGGTGCCGGAACCATATAAACTTTTTTGTCTGCTCTGGCACTCCCGGTGACGGATAACACAAGACTCGTTAATAAGCCAATGATTGCAATCAGTGGCTTATTAACGAGTCTGCGGTTATTGTAGATATTTTCAGGCATAATAACAAAAAATAGATGTTATTCGCCCAGATAACTTTTGAGATGCTTGCTCTTCTGGCCTTTAAGACGTCGGATTGCTTTTTCTTTTATCTGACGAACTCTTTCTCGAGTCAGATCGAATTTGGCTCCGATTTCTTCAAGGGTCATTTCCTGACAACCGATTCCAAAGAACATTTTAAGAATGTCGCGCTCTCTGTCGTATAACTGCTTAAGTGCGCGATCCACTTCTTTTGAAAGGGATTCCTGATTAAGATTGGCGTCGGCCATGGGGCTGTCGTCGTTATTCAAGACATCCAATAATGAATTGTCTTCTCCTTCCACGAATGGTGCATCCACAGATATGTGACGACCAGAAACCTGAATTGTATCTGAGATTTTGTCTACGGGCATGTCAAGGCGCTCCGCAAGTTCCTCGGTGCTTGGGCGACGTTCATTCTCCTGTTCGAACCGAGACATCTCTTTTGTGATCTTATTTAACGATCCAACCTGATTAAGCGGGAGTCGGACAATTCGACTTTGCTCAGCAAGTGCCTGAAGTATGGATTGGCGAATCCACCACACTGCGTAGGATATAAACTTAAATCCTCGGGTTTCATCAAATTTTTGTGCTGCACGTATTAGACCAAGATTACCTTCATTGATTAAGTCGGGAAGACTGAGGCCTTGGTTTTGATATTGTTTTGCCACTGAAACCACGAATCGTAAGTTTGCTTTGGTAAGCTTCTCGAGCGCTGCACGGTCTCCTTTTTTTATTCGCTGGGCTAATTCTACTTCCTCACTTACGGAGATTAGCTCCTCGCGGCCTATTTCCTGCAGATACTTGTCGAGTGATGCGCTTTCACGGTTCGTGATTGACTTTGTTATTTTTAGCTGTCTCATGTTCTATAACTAACCTTTCTTTCTGTGCCTTTCTGATTAGAACACAATTCCAATCACAAGAAGTTGCCACCTGTTTTCCCTGTTTATTTCAACCGAATCTTTAATTTCTGTCGAATTTTTACGATGGAAGCAGGCAGTTCTTTTCTATTTGATTAAATGTGACAAATCTCTCTTGTCTATATTATAACAATTCAAACTGCATTTTATTTTATGAGTCGCACATAAAAATTAGCTCCAGCCCACAAATTGGTGATTCCGCGGCCGACGAGACATTTCTTGGATGGTGTCTTTGCCTTATCTTTCTTTGACTCTCCATCATGGATAATTATTTCTTTTTGTATTGATTTGGATGTGGAGATGCTGAAGGAGGGAATTGATTTGGATGTTGGTATGCTGAAGAAAGAATAGGTGGAGAATGTTTTGGTGATTTAGTGAATTATATTTTAAATAATTTTGTTTAAGATGATAATTTATATTATTTTTGCCAAATAATAATTCTTGCATAATTAAAGATTCTCCAATTATTGTTCTCAAAGATAGATCCAGCTTTATGGTTTAATTGCTTTTGAAGGAATTCATTCGATGGAATCTCCTTATTCTCGATTGGTGTTGATTTATTTACCAATGGGTGAGCAAACGGCCCGAATTATGATTGATATTTGTGTAATTTGTTAAATATCATTCGTTTATTTGATTGCAATGGCGGGAGAGTGGTACTATTATGTTAACCTTTACGACAACTTTCAGGTTTCGTTTCATTCCGGAAATTTATATTATATAAATATACTATATTAATAATTTACATCATGAAAATCTTCAGTAGAAGTGTGCTTTCGTTTTTAGCTTTATCGGCTTTTGCAGGCACATTATGGAGTGCCGATTACGGCCTTCCGGCGGAGATTCAGCAGGGTAATATCTTACACTGTTTCAATTGGCCCGCCAAAGAAGTCAAAAATGCCCTTCCCGAAATTGCCGCTGCCGGCTTCGGGTCTGTGCAGCTTTCACCCCTTCAGCGTCCGGATGTTGCTACGGGCAGTCCCTGGCATGATTTGTATCGCCCTTATGATATGGCTTTCAAATCATCTTCTTTCTGTTCTGAGCAAGATCTGAAAGATCTTTGCACGGCTGCTGCAACTTACGGTATTAAAATCATTGTTGACGTTGTTGCAAATCACGTAGACAAGACTGCCGGTTATCACGATACCTGGTGGGACTCTAACGGCCGCGTCCGTTGGGAAGGTGGTATAAACTACGGTAACCGTTATTCAATTACTCATGGTCAGCTTGGTGACTATGGTGATGTCAACTCGGAGCTTTCTGATGTTTGTCAGCGTGGCAAAGCTTACGTCGAAAAATTGAAAAGCCTTGGTGTAAAGGGATGTCGTTGGGATGCCGCTAAACACATCGGGCTTCCTTCAGAAGGATGTAATTTCTGGAGCACCGTAACTTCGGTTCCCGGCATGTATCATTATGGTGAGATTCTTGACGCTCCCGGTCCGAATCACAGCATTATCAAAGAATATGGCGATTATATGTCTGTCACCGATAATGAATACTGTAATTACGCTGCTAAGAGCAATGGCGGTATTCCCGGTGGTTATGGCGGCGAATGGGTTACGACTCAAGGATTGCCCGACACTAAGGTGGTATATTGGGCTGAAAGCCACGACACATATTCAAACGATGAATGGTCGCAGGACGTTGACCAAAGTGTAATTGACCGTGCCTATGCAGCTTATGCATCGCGAAATGGCGCAACTTGTCTTTATCTTGCTCGCCCCAACACCAAAGGCTTTAACAATATCAAAGTAGGAAAGGGAAGCACTGCTTTTAAGAATAAGCACGTTGCTGAAGTCAACAAGTTCAGAAATGTAATGGTTGGCAAGAAAGACTGGTTTGAGTCTAACGGCAATGCTTGTTCAATTACTCGCCAGAATGGTGGAGCTGTTATCGTTATGAAAGGTAGCGGTAATGTCTCGGTTGCCAATGGTGGTGGGTATTGTCCTGCCGGTACTTATACCGACCGTGTCAGTGGCGGTACATTCACTGTTACTGCAAGCACAATATCCGGAAATGTTGGAAGCTCGGGTATCGCGGTAATATATAACGATGGCGTAGCTCCCGACCCAAATCCCAATCCTAATCCCGATCCGGATCCTACGCCCGATCCCACAGGAGATATGTGGATTCTTGGTGATATAGATGGGGCTACCTGGGATACTACTGCCGGTGCTAAACTGACACTCTCATCAGGAAAGTATATTGCCAAGGGTGTGAAGTTGGTTGCGGCTTTAGGGGAGACTAGGTGCTATTTCAATATTACTGATGCTCTTGCTGAAGACTGGGATGCCCTTAACATGATAGCGAACCGTTATGGGGCTGCTGATGAAGGTGCGAAAATCTCTTTGAATGTTCCCGTTAATGTTGTGAAATATGCAAACAACGTTGATGCTTCGGGATGTCTTAGCTGGGCAATTGCTCCGGGTACTTATGATTTCACCTTGGATCTGTCTTCAATGAAACTTACCGTATCCGGAAATGGCACTGTAGTTGATCCCGATCCTACGCCAGACCCCGATCCGACTCCCAATCCTGATAATCTTGAAGCTATCAACGGTGTATATCTTAAAAACACTGCCGGCTGGGCTCAGCCTTATGCCTACGTCTGGACCGGTAGCACTTGGATTTCCGAAGGCTGGCCCGGCTCGAAAATGACCAAATATAACGATACATACTGGAAATGGGAATTACCTGCAGGTGCTTCTATCCCGGAAAAGATTATTTTCAATCCCGGAAATGATAACGGTAAAACCTCTGACTTGATCTACAAAAACGGAGGCGTATATGACTGTTCGGGAACTCTTCTGCAAGTTATAGAAGGAAATAACCCGACCCCGGATCCTGATCCGACTCCTGATCCCGATCCGACTGAATTTACCATTTATTATGATAACTCCAATACCAATTGGACCTCAGTAAATATTCATTATTGGAACACTCCTACCACCTCTTGGCCCGGTGTGTCAATGACTAAGGTGGATGACAAAGTATGGAAATATACTTTTACAAAAGATCCTTCAACACTTGTAGGCTTCCTGTTTAATGACGGTGTTCCTTCGTCACAGACAGCTGACTATGTAGGCGCTCCAAAGGCAAATCACATATATAAAGGTGCAGGTGGTGTTAAAGGCGCCGTTACAGATGAAGGCGAATATCAGACCGGCCCGCAACCGGAAAAGCCGGTTGTGACAGCTTCTCCGGCCTCCGGAACAGTATTCGAAGACAACATTACAGTTTCGCTTTCTGTTAGTCCGGCTGCTACAATTTATTACACAATTGATGGTTCAGCTCCCTCTGTTTCTTCAAGCAAGTATTCGGCTCCTCTTCATTTTGAGTCTACAACCACTTTGAAGACCCTCGCAGTAACTTCTGAAGGCGGCAAAAATGAGCAGACTTTCAAATACACCAAGAAGTCTAATGTAGTTCCCGTAAGCGGAAATAAGGTCGAAACTGATTATTACAAGGTCAATCCTAATGGTCAGGTTGGTCGCTACCGCACAGTGAATGCTGTGTATGAAAAGGTAAACAACGATAACCGTATGTGTGTGGCAAAGAACGCTATGTCTAACTGGACTTCTGAGGATTTGATTGCTCAAGGTGTGGCTCGTGACATTGCAAGTGCAGTAAAAGGCCGTCATGAATATCCGGTGAACGACTCGTACGCTCTTTATGGTGCTTACGATGATAATAACATTTATCTCGGTGTTCAATATGTTTATTCAACTTACGATGAATGGGGCGATGGTATCCTTTCAAATGGTGCAGCCAAACCTTATAATATGGATGGCCGCATTATCATAGCTTTCGATCTTGATCCTGAAAAACAGTTCTCCGGTGTGCTTGCAAACGGCAACACTATCTGGGATGCCGACGGACAGTATAACGTATTTAATAATGGTGCTGACTGTCTTCTTTATTGCAGCTCTAAATCAACCGTAGGTACCCCCGGACTCTTCTTCCCCGACGAAGATGGCAATGCTTCTTATGATTCTCAGTATTGTGTGTCAATCCCGGCTCCATTCTACGGCTGTCAGGACGGCTTGCTTCCTTCAATTGATCATATTTGGGGTCAATCAGATTTTGAATACGATCCGGAAGTTCTCAAAACAAATGATAATTTCATTGATATTCGTGGCTTGATGAATGATGATCAACACACATTCTATGAGTTTACAATTCCTTACAGCGTACTTGGCATCAGTAAAAGCATTGTGGAACATCAGGGCATCGGTGTAATGGTTATTGATACTTACGGACAAGGTGCTATCGGATCTACTCCATACGACCCGACAACTCTTGACAATGCAGCCCTTGAATATTCTAACGACCCGTCATCTTCTCACGAGAAAGAAGACAAAGATATCTTTACTTACGACTTTGCACGTATTGGTAAACTCGGAACATCTGTTGGCGTCGGTGCTTTGAATGGTACGGAATCAGTATCTAATGATAATCCCGAATATTTCACACTTCAGGGTATCAAGGTTTCTACTCCTCAGAATGGTATCTTTATCGTTCGCCGTGGATATAAAGTGACTAAAGAAGTGTTTAAATAATCCGATATACAACAAAGTTATTATAACACTCAATTGAAAGGAGTGGGAAAGTCTGACAAGGCTTTTCCACTCTTTTCTTATTCGTAGCAAATCATAGCCTCATAATCAAGGCTATGAGTTAATAATTTCTGATATAGTCTTCCCCGGTCTATTTTGGGTCTATTCCCCCAAATATGATTCCTGTTATGCCCTTTGCAATAAAAAGGACTGATATTCGTAGATTAAATTTTATTAACTTTGTAATTGGAAAAGGAACTTTAATTAAACAATTTTTGTTTGTGCTATATATACAGTTTGTCTTAAACGCAGTAGCACTCTGAAGTTCAATTATTCGAACACCTCGTTTGGAGTTACTGATATCTTAAAGAAGTAATCAAAAAGAGAGTTTTTGTGATGACTACAATTATATTGGGTTGGTCGCATTAATCATAATTCAGTACACTGCATTAATTATCTGATTATATGAAATCATTTATAAGTTACTTTAATTCTTGTTGTCTGATAAGCATTATGCTGATGTCACTTTCCTGTTCCGGGAGAAAGGCCGATAATCAATCAGATGATAATTCAATTGAGTCTTATTCCATTCAAGTTGATTCAGTCGACTCGTTGATAGTTGTGGATAATGATACTGTAGCGGACGACAATGAGAAAATTGAATATAATTTCTCGGACTCTGAAGAAATACTTAGTTTTATCGATAGCAGGGAAGATGCTGCTTTATATAAAGGAGGAATAATACCTGTAATAGCGCATAACGTACCGTCCTATGCCACAAAGCTATTGTCGGAACTTGAGACTTACTCTTCATTTATTATAGTTGACAAGGCAAGCATGAGAGTCCTCTTATATGATAAATATGGGCAGATCATAAGAAGCTACGATATGGCTTGTGCCAAGAATTATGGTACAAAACATAAGAAGGCTGACAGCAGAACCCCGGAAGGTTTCTTCTCGGTGGAAGGTAAATACGACAGTACTGATTGGCTTTTTACCGACGATGACGGCGTAACATCAAAGAAAAAAGGCCAGTTCGGGCCACGTTTTATTCGCATTAAGACTCCTGTTTCCATGCAGATCGGAATTCATGGCACCGGATCTCCATGGTCTTTGGGCCACCGCGTAAGCCATGGGTGCATACGTATATCCAATGACAATATAATGGAGCTTTTTGGTCTTGTGGAGAAAGGAATGCCGGTAATTGTTCTGCCCGGAAAGAGAGACAGAGCAGTCAACAGAGAGGAGGGTTATGACATAGCTTATTTTCCAACTGATAAGAAATATGCTATGAGTGAGGCCGAGAAGAAAGAGAAAGTAAATACTGATTCAGACAAAGAAAATAAAGAAAATAAAGATTCGGTAATTAATCAGGTTCATGACTCAATCAGTGTTCAAAAGCCGAATGTTGACCGGGCTGTAGAAATTGATTCTACGATTGAGCAAGCGGTCGATTCCATTTCAAAAGACAATTCGGCAGGAACCGCAAATTGATTATTTATTTCATATTTTGGCGATGAATTCGAAGTTTTTTAGTAAATTTGTATTTATAAATTACTTTAGGATTAATTCAAAAATATCAAAACTGCTTCCTGTTTCGACTCGTACATCATGATGTGTCATTTGTTTATGGCATTAATTTGTTGTGCTGTCGTAAATGCGTGAAGGCCATATTTTTATATTATGCCAAAATACGATAATTATCGTCCCGAGATAAATTATTCAGATGAATTGCCTTCTTCTCCACTTCCCGAATCGCAGGAGGGAAATAAGAAGAATCCTCCGAAGAAATCGAGAAAAGTAAAGAATATTACTAAAAAAAATCGAGTCGAGTCAGAGAAGAAAGTCAATACTTCCAAATCAACTAAAAATTCGCAACCTTCCACACCGTCAGTTGGATTTCGCGAATTTATTGCCTGGTTCAAGAGCCCTTCTGCCAGGATTCTATGGGGTATCTTTTTGGGATGCTTCACAATTTACCTTGCAATTTCTTTTATAAGTTATTTCTCCACATGCATAAAAGACCAGTCTAAAATTGCCGGAGCTGCAATTGGTCAAGCTCAAGGCATCGTAAATCCCGGTGGAGAAGGGGGCGCAAGATTAGCAGAGTTTTTAATTAATGAGGGATTCGGCCTCGGTGCTTTGGTAATTATAATTTGGACCGGAGCGCTCTCTCTGCGAATTCTTGTGGGACGTCCAAGATTCCAGACCATTAATTTCACAATTAAGTGTCTTGTCGCACTTATAACCGTTTCCTTGATTATCGGTTTGGTAACTTACAGTATGCACACCCCGGTGAATTGGGGTGGTTACCATGGCACGTATGTGAATGAATTTATTATTCATTTCATAGGTAGTATTGGTGCTGTGTTGCTTAGCATATTCATGATTGCCCTTTTCATCGTTATTTGCCTCCGGGATTTGGTAAACTGGCTTATTCGAATGAAGAGGAAACGTGATGCGCGACGTCGTATCATTGCTGAGGAAAAAGCAGCAAGGCTCGCAAAGGAGGAAGCTATCAGACGAATGCAGGAACAGGAGGAAATTGACGACATCCGCGCCGGAGAGACCGTTATGCTTGCTGACACAACCAATATGGATGTTGCTCCCGAGGAAGCTCTTGAGTTTAGCAAAACCGATGTAGGCAATTATACTTATCCGGAAGTGCCTGATGATATTGACGAGCAGTCAGCAATATATTCTGAATCCGAGCGTCAGCAGTTTGGATCTTATCCTGAATCAGCACCTTCTGTCAACGATTCGCAAGATGCAGATTTAATTGCACGGGCCGATGAGGTTCTTCCTTATCAGCCGGAAGAAGTTGTAAATGCATGCATAGGTGGTCAATCTCCCGCATCTGAACCGGTATACTCTGAAAAATCAAATCAGGAAAATGTAGGCGATCTCGAGAAGCAAGCTAACAGTGACGCCGAAGAATCTTATAATCATGTAGGCGATGTTTACTCAACAGAAGAAGACCCGAATGATTATGATGAGAGTCTTGACGGTGAAGACTTGAAAACTCTGGATACTGCTGAAGAAAGCGAAGAAGCTGCAGATGAAGAAGTTGAAGAATCGAATGATCCGATGGTTGTGAATGTGAACACAATCAGCCAAAGCGGTCACAGTCGGTTCAAACCAGATATTGAACACTTCGAGGAACATAAATATAAATTCCCACCTTTCGATTTGCTGCGAGAAGGTGCTGAAAGAGTCACAATAGATGCCGATGAGCAAAATGAAAATAAAAGGAAAATTGAAAAGACACTGCTCGATTTTGGTATTCCTATCACACGCATTGAGGCTACTGTGGGGCCGACGGTCACTCTTTATGAAATAGTGCCCGATACCGGCGTGAAAATTGCGAAAATAAGAAGTCTCGTAGACGATATCGCTCTCAGTCTGGCTGCAGTGGGTGTGCGTATTATTGCCCCGATTCCGGGTAAAGGCACCGTGGGTATAGAAGTGGCTAACAAAGACCCGCAGGTTGTCTCAATGAGAACAATCATCAAGTCTAATAAATACCAGCAATCAAAATATAATCTCCCTATAGCTCTCGGCTCCACAATCTCAAATGATGTGTATATCGCAGACCTTGCCAAGATGCCTCACCTTCTGGTGGCCGGTGCTACGGGTCAAGGTAAATCAGTCGGACTTAATGCAATTATTGCCTCTCTTCTTTATTGTAAGGCTCCGCATCAGGTAAAGTTTGTGATGATCGACCCCAAACAGGTTGAATTCAGTCTCTACAACAAGCTTAAGAATTATTACTTGGCAGCTATTCCCGGAGAAGAAGACGAACCCGTTATTACCGATATGCCAAAGGTTGAAGCCACTCTTAATTCTCTTACAATTGAGATGGAGCAGCGCTATACTTTGCTTAAGAATGCTGAAACAAGAAACATTGAGGAATATAATACCAAAATCAGGGAAGGTAAGCTTAACCCGGCAGAAGGTCACAGATTTTTACCCTATATTGTTGTAGTGGTCGACGAGTTCGGTGACTTGAAAATGGTGCTTGGAAATAATGTTGAGCTTCCAATTGCCCGCCTCGCTCAGAAGGCGCGTGCTGTGGGAATGCACGTTATTATTGCTACTCAGCGACCGTCAACCAACGTTATCACCGGTATCATAAAAGCCAACTTCCCTGCGCGTATTTCATTCAAAGTAACCTCCGGGGTTGACTCAAAAACTATCCTTGACACCCCGGGGGCTCAGCAACTTATCGGACGCGGAGATATGCTGATATTTAATAATTCTGAGATGGTGCGCGTGCAATGTGCATTTATTGATACTCCCGAAGTTGCTTCTATTTGTGAATATGTGGATCGTCAGCCTTATCCTCAAGGTGTCTATTTGCTCCCCGAACCAACCATTGAGGGTGGCGACGGTGGCGATGGCGCTGCTAACGATGGGCCTATAGGCGACAGAGATAAATTATTTGTTGAAGTTGCTCGCGCTGTCGTTAATTCCGGCAGGGCTTCAACTTCAAACGTGCAGCGAACTTACGAGATCGGTTATAACAGAGCCGGCCGAATAATGGATCAGTTGGAACGTTTTGGAGTCGTTGGCCCTTCGCAAGGTGGAAAGCCACGCGTTGTTCTAATGTCTCCTTCCGAGCTTGAAGACCTTATCGCGACTTTAGGTGGATAGATTATAATTTCTTGGAAATTAAAAATTTATTCACTAACTAACGAATAAATCATTAATTTTCAAAATAAAAGCTCGTTTTCTGAGTCAGAGTGGTAATTTATAATTAGTTCACACATATTTCTTAGGTTTTCGTAAAAAGTTTAAACGACTTCAATAATTTTACAGAGGTTTAAGTTTATGTACTCAATTAATAATAGAAGAATTTCTTTTCTTGCGTTTTTACTCTTATTGGTCGTTCCTGTATTTGCTCAGAATCCGGTCACTATTCTCGACAATTCGGTGGCAAAGCTAAAAAATGCGTCAGGTATCTCTTGTAAATTCAGAATCAGCTCTGATAATAACAACCTCAACGGTGAGTTTAAGTCTAAGGGTTCATCTTTTTATCTCGAAACTCAGGCAGGAAAAACTTGGTATAATGGAGTTAACATGTGGACTCTGAATCCGGGTTCAAAAGAAATAACCCTTGTCAATCCAACTTCTTCTGAGATTAATGAAGTTAATCCCTTTTCTTATCTCTCATCGTATAAGTCCGGATATGTTGTTGGATTTTCAAAGAGAAAAGATTCCGATCGTTATCTTGTGGTCCTTAATCCTAAAAATGGGAAAAAAGATAACATTAAGGCAATCGAAGTTGCCATCAATAAAAATACAATGCTTCCCGAACGTTTTATAATCCGGGATTCGCACGACAGAAGAACCACTGTATATATCACGGCTTTGGCAACTTCCTTTAAAAGTAACAGCGATATGTTTGTATGTCCCGTGGGTTCATTTGGAGATTATGAATTGGTGGATTTAAGATAAACCCCTTTACAATGATATTTTTTCTCTTTAAAGTGTTAGAATATTAGTGGAGATTTAATAAATAGGAAAATTGCCGATTTTATCAGTTCTGTTTCTCCTTAGGTGTCCACATTTGTGAATTATTGATATTTCTAAAAGATATAAAGATGGAAGAATTAAAAACCAAAGTATTAATAATAGGTTCAGGTCCGGCCGGCTATACTGCAGGAATATATGCTTCAAGAGCCAACCTTAAACCCATTGTTGTGGAGGGTCCGCAACCGGGGGGACAGCTCACACAGACAACGGAAATTGAAAATTTCCCCGGTTATCCGTCAGGTGTTCAGGGCATCCAGATGATGCAGGATTTGCGGAATCAGGCCGAACGTTTCGGCACGAGAATTGTTTCTCGATTGATAACTAAAGTTGATTTCTCCAAACGTCCCTTCATTTGTCATGATGATAGAGGAGACCGTTATGAGGCAGAAACAGTTATTATCGCAACCGGAGCAACGGCTAAATATCTTGGCCTTGATGATGAGGTAAAATACAATGGCCTTGGTGTCAGCGCTTGTGCGACATGCGATGGGTTCTTCTATCGTAACCGTACTGTGGCAGTAGTTGGAGGCGGCGACACTGCATGCGAGGAAGCTCTTTATCTTTCCACTATCTGTAAAAAGGTATATATGGTGGTGAGAAAAGATTATCTTCGTGCTTCAACCGTGATGCAAACTCGTGTTAAGGAAAAAGAAAATATCGAGATTCTTTTCTTGTGTAATGTAACAGGTCTTTACGGCGAAGATGGCGTTGAAGGTGCTCATGTAGTCCGTAACCTCGGAACTGATAAAGAAGAAAAATTTGATATTTCGATAGATGGTTTCTTCCTTGCAATCGGGCATACTCCCAATACGGAAGTATTTAAAGATTACATTGAACTCAACAAGGAGGGCTATATAATTACTGCTGCTCCCGGCACTGCAACAAACGTTGAAGGTGTCTTCGCTGCCGGTGACTGTGCTGATCCTATTTACCGTCAGGCCATTACTTCTGCTGGAACCGGTTGTCGTGCTGCAATGGATGCCGAAAGATTCCTGATGGACAATGATGAAGTGTGATTTTTATGGCTGATAAGCAAGAAGTCCTTGATAGACGCTATTTGCGAATGGCCTCTATCTGGAGTGAAAATTCTTATTGCGAGCGCCGTAAGGTGGGAGCCCTGCTGGTTAAAGACAAAATGATTATTTCCGACGGATATAATGGAACTCCGGCGGGTTTTCCTAATGTCTGTGAAAGTAGCGAGGGCGTAACATTCCCCTATGTGTTGCATGCAGAAGCAAATGCAATTACAAAGGTGGCCCGCAGCAATAATTCAAGTGAAGGCAGCACTCTTTACGTATCTACAAGCCCTTGTATGGAGTGTTCAAAACTCATTATACAGGCCGGCATCAAAAGAGTGGTTTTTTCTGACCTTTATAGAATCACCGATGGACTTGATCTGTTGAGAGATGCAGGTGTTGAAGTGGTACATTTGCCTTTAGATTAACCCTTATTCGTGCAATGAATAAAAAGTTAAGACTTTCCACCGTATTAATCCCGCTGATTCTTGCAGTGGGTATTATTGGCGGTTTCTTTATTGGAAAGAATGTTTCGCGAAGTAAGCTGTCGCCTGAAGAGGAGAAGATTAGAATGGTAATGAATCTTATTAAATCTCAATATGTTGATGAGGTTAATACAGATAGTCTTCTCGATTTGACCATTCCGGAAATTCTGTCAATGCTCGATCCTCATTCCGTCTATATTCCTGCATCTGAATTGCAGGCTACGAATGACGATTTGGAAAGCTCATTTGGCGGAATCGGAGTGATGTTTCAGATTCTTAATGACACTGTCAATGTTATAGAAGTTGTGGCAGGCGGACCTTCGGAAAATGTAGGACTTTTACCCGGAGATTTGATTATTCAGGCAGATGATAAGAAACTCACGGGCGATTCGATTACTTCCGATAATGTCTTCAAGACACTGCGTGGCAAGGAGGGCTCGAAAGTAAAATTAAAGATCAAGAGAAAGACCTCCGATAAAATCCTGGATTTTGAAATAACACGAGGTGCAATTCCTTCAAATAGTGTGGATGCTGTCTACATGATTGATGATGAGATTGGATATCTGAAAGTCTCTAAATTTGCAAGGAATACTTATAACGAGTTTTTTGAAGCCCTTACTAAATTACAAGACAAGGGTGCCCGGAAATTTGTAATAGATCTTCGTGGAAACTCAGGCGGATTCATGGATCAGGCGATCTATATGGCCAATGAATTTCTACCCGACGGACGAACAATCGTTTATACCAAGGGGCGTACTCCTGATGCGGAAACTTATGCTATGAGCGATGGTTCGGGCCATTTTCAAAATGCTGAAATCACGGTGCTGACAAATGAATATTCTGCTTCGGCTTCAGAAATTTTCGCAGGTGCCATTCAAGACAACGATCGCGGACTCGTGGTGGGGCGTCGTTCGTTTGGAAAAGGACTTGTTCAAAATCAAATAAGCCTGCCCGATAGTTCTGCAATCAGACTTACTGTGGCAAGATATTACATACCTTCCGGTCGTTCCATTCAGAAGGAGTATAATCGTGGTAAGGACGGTAAGTATGAATTGGATATACTCGACAGGTATAATCATGGCGAATTCTATTCGCAAGATAGCATTCATCTTGATAAGTCTAAAGTATTCTCCACTTTGTCCGGCAGAAAGGTTTACGGTGGAGGTGGTATAATGCCCGACCTCTTTGTGCCCGAAGACACCACAGAGCTGACTTCTTATTATATTGAAGTCTCCAACCATGGTCTAATACAAAAGTTTGCACGTGACATTGCCGATTCATACAGGCCTATGATGAAAGGTGAGAAGTCTCTGACGCAACTCGAAAGGATACTTCCTCGCGACAATGCACTTCTTACTGCTTTCGTGAATTTTGCCGCCAATAATGGTGTGCCCGCCCGGTGGTTCTATGTAAATAAATCTAAGAATCTGCTTATAAATAATATTAAGGCATTTATAGCGCGCGATCTTGTTGGCTATGACGCTTGTATTACTATTTTGAACAGAAAAGATCCGACCATTGAAAAGGCTCTTGAACAACTGAGGAAAGGTATAGATCTTTCACCCAAAAAGTAAGAAAGCGGTCTAACATATAGTGCCCGTTGATTGTTATAACTATGGAGGAGCGTTTTCCTCCATAGTTTTTATTATAAGCATGTCTGATGGAAAAAAGTGAAATAAGAAAAAAAATAAAAGCAATGAAGGCCATGATGCTTGAGAATGAAAAGCTGGAGGCTGCTGAGAAAGTCTTTGAAATCCTTGAGCAATCAGCCGCATTCATGCTTGCCGAAAAAATATTGATGTATCATTCCCTTCCGGATGAACTGCCAACTCGTGGCTTCCTTAATAAATGGAGCAGTCGCAAGAAATTCTATTTGCCGCGTGTAAATGGCGTCAATCTTGAAATTCTCCCTTATAACGAGAGTAGGCTTGAATTAGGCTCGTTCCATATAGAAGAACCAACTGGTAATGATGTTGTTGATCCCGATGAAATTGAACTTATTGTAGTTCCCGGTGTGGCCTATGATGAATATGGAAACAGGCTCGGAAGAGGAAAAGGATTTTACGACAGGTTGTTATCTTCATCGTCTGCTACAAAAGTAGGTGTGGGATTTGATTTCCAGATAGTGGAATCAATCCCTTCTGAACCTCATGACGTAGCAATGGATATTGTTATATCCCCGACTCGTTGCAGAATCTTGCGCAAAGTTAAAAGTAGAAAAAGATAATCACACAAGTGTTCTCACAAGGGGCATTATGATTATAAATTATTACTGTCCGCTAAACCATAAATGAGAGAGTCCAACTTCTTGAAAGGTAGAAGTTGGGCTGAATTTTTATATATGACAAACCACCTCGGTTGTTTTAGGGTTTTTCCGGAGGCGATTCTGAGGCATTTGCCGGCATGATTTTCAGATCTGCATCAGGTTGGTTTAGGAACTTTTCAAGATTCAGGTTGTACATCAGTGTGATTCGTATAATTGTCGCCAGTCCCGAACAAATGTAATCAGCCCTAATTTTATTTTGTATCAAAAATTTTTAGCGGACAGTAATAACATTTTATTCAAAAGACCGTTAATAAGCTGATAATTTACAGAAGCATTGATTTATGGACACCAAAATGTCATTCAAGAACTGGCTCCCATTGTTAGGACTGACTTGTGCGGCTTTTATATTCAACACATCCGAGTTTATCCCAATCGGATTACTTAGCGACATTGCTGAAGATTTTTCTACTACGGAGGCTCA
>JAAVCL010000029.1 GCA_014802335.1 Bacteroides sp.
TGGTCGTAGGAAAAACCGTGGATGCAGATACAACATTTCAGCCCGCGCCGTATGCGCAGACCGTTGTGCCTATCTCTTGCATCCGATGAAAATTTCCTACGTTTTCACTACGCAAGACATGCATAACGCTCTTCATTTTATTTCATTTTCTGTGTGACCACTTCTGATCACAGCGCAAATTTAATCATAATTTTTTAATCACAATCACTTTGCATATTTTTTTGCAGAAAATGAATCGGCCGCATCAATGTTGTTAGCATCCACGGTGTGTCTTACGATGCTATTCTTACAAGTGCCGCCCGGCAGAATAGAGTCTGTTAAGACAGGCCGGCCGGCAGTGTTTTATTTGATGATGTTGTAGATGCCTACTCCGAGCAGGGCTACCACTGCCACGAGGATACCACCGAGAATAATAGTGGTCCATTTTACAAACTTGATGATGCCTGCGAGCGTTTCGTTGGTTTTAGCCAGATTTGCCTGGATGAGGTTGAGTCCGCCACCCACCACTGCAAGGGCATCGTCCAGCCAGCCGACCCGGGGAATACATCGGGGATTATGTCTATCGGCGATATGGCGTATAGACCGCAGAGTATCGCCCATACCCATGCGCCTTTCGTGCTTGTAGTTGTGATTCCTGTTTCTTGCATGATTGTTTACGGTTAAAGTTAAAGAATGTTCTAAGTAAGTTCTAAAATACCACGTTATGCGTGTGATGAAAAATCTTGCACGATATGTAAGTTTAACTTCCTCTTATGTGTTCATTTATTTTCTCACTTACTTAATATGATGCTGCAAAATTACTACGGGCAATTGCCAGATGACGGCAATTATTCAACAAATTGCCGCGAAATGACAAATCCTTTTCTTAATTTTGCGTCTGTTATGGCAACTTCAATAAAACTTATAAGGAAATATGTGTGGCTCGCGGAGACCGTTCGCAGGTCGCGGCGAATCACCATTGACGAAATTAACCGTCTTTGGAGCCGGAATTCCACACTCAACCATGATGGAGAATCAGAGATTCCGGAGCGTACGTTCCATCGTCACAGACAAGCCATCGCCGACATTTTTGGAATCGATATAGTCTGTGACCGCCGCTCGGGAAATGAATATTATATTGAGAATCCGGAGGTGCTGGAGGAAAATTCTTTTACGGCAAATCTGTTCAGTCGTCTTGCTGTCGACAACCGATTGTTGGATAATCAGGATTTGGCGGCCAGAGTGATCGACGAGCCGAATGCCGCGGGCATGTCGTATATTCCGTTAGTGCTCGATGCTTTGCAACTTCAGGTGAAGATTTCGATCGAGTATCGATCGCAGTTTTCAGGCAAGACCCGCCGTCATGTCATCGAGCCTCAGTTTCTTAAAAAGAACAAGCAACTATGGTACGTAGTGTCTCGTCTGGAGTCGGGCGCGATTATTCCGTTGGCTCTCGACCGGGTATTGTGGGCCGAGCTCACTGCCGACCGATTTGAATTTGACCCCGAGATCGAACCTTCAACTTATTTTTCAGATGTGGTCGGAGTGAATTTGGATCCAGATTACAGCTTAGAACGGGTGCTCGTGAAGGTGACCGCGCCACAGCGCAACTATCTTGATAATCTTCCGCTTCATCACACGCAGAGGGCGGTGGAGACCGCAGAGGGATACACAATATATGAGTATCGTCTCTGCCCCGAATATGAGTTTCAGCATGAGCTAATGAGGATGGGAGAATCGATTGAAGTTCTCGAACCCGTGTGGCTGCGCCATCAAATCAAGACCTTCGCAGAGAAGATCCTTTCATCTCATTAATAGCGGCAGTGACGTAATCTTAAGTAAGATCCATGTAAGGTTTTGTATGAACTCCCGATTTATAAGAAGGAATCAACATTCAGCATCACAAGGATAATTTCCGTGAACTTTCCGTGAACTTTTCCATGAAACAAAAAGTGCAGTACGAAATAAAATAATTGTTATCAATATATTATAATGCTTTTGGTGCCTAAATACAAATCCGTGAAGTTATATAGAGGTTATATAGAAGTTATATAGAAGTTTCTGTGAACTTCAAGAAATAATATTACACTGCCTACCCGTAATATATTCAAAGAGGGGGAGTTGATAGAGAATTCAGTTAGTAAGGATTCCTTACTAACTGCAAAAGACGGAAAGAGTTATCGTTCTGAAACTTTTTTGATATTAAGATAGGAAATTTTAATTAAATTTGCAGCATGGACTCTAAACGGGAACGTACACAGCCAAATGTGGAGTCGGTCACAAATTGTGATCTTAAACGAAAGTCGGAGACGACATTTTAAATATCTGCAATATTTATTTAATAGAATCCTTTCATCTATGATACGTCTTATATTCATTGTCATTCTTTTTATTTGTACGCAGTTTCAGTTTGGGTGGGCTCAAGATGCAGGGTATCCGGCCAATTATGCCAAGACTCCTCGGTTCAAGGGATTGCTTGTCTATTCTGATCAAGCAGAGCCGGCCCACGTGGAGTTTGCCCGTGACGCCATTGAATTTTTTCACCGGCTCACCTATGGTGAAGGGTGGATTATGGATGTTGATACATCGTTTGAGAAGTATGACTACGAACTTCTGAAGGAATACGACATTCTTATAGTTATCAACACCATGCCGGCTGCGGGCGTGCAACGGGAGGCTTTTGAAAGATATATGGAGAATGGCGGCGGGTGGATCGGATTTCATGCCGCGGGCTATAACGATTCATCTACGGCATGGCCCTGGTTTAATAAATTTCTCGGATGCGGGCCTTTTTACTGCAATAACTGGCCACCACAGCCGGTGCTGCTGACATGCAACAATGTGGTTAGTCCGGTTACCCGCAACCTCCCCGCCGAATTCGTGGCTCCTGAGAGCGAATGGTATCAGTTCAATCCTTCGCCTTGTGAAAACCCCGATGTAGAAGTGTTACTGTCTATTTCGCAGAAGAATTATCCTTTGGGCATTAAGGATGTGGTGAATCATGGCGACTTCCCGGTTGTGTGGCGCAACCAGAATTATCGTATGGTCTATCTCAACTATGGCCACGGCGATCGTGAATTCACCGATGCCACTCAGAATCTGTTGACACTGAACGCTTTCAGATACGTGGTAAGCCTTTCGCCGGGGGGAGATCCGTTTAAGAAATAACAATGCGCCCCCAATTTTGCGAAGTTTTCGGGAGTATGTGGCGGGATCAAATTTCTTCACGCCATAGAAAAACAGAAAGCCGGAAATGACGTGGCAAGTTGCATTAACCGACGCATTACCGGACGAGTGTAGGGACGTGGCGTGCCTTTAGTTTCCGTGTGAAGGCATTGACGTGGTAAGTTGCATTAACCGTCCCATTACCGGACGAGTGTAGGGACGTGGCGTGCCACGTCTGGTTGACAACACCAAATTATCCGGCACATTACTTGGTGTTTTATTCAGACATGGCGCGCCATGTCCCTACATTTGCCGATGACTTTTTCGTATTTTTTGCTAAAAACCGAAAAGAAGTATCGCCACGATGTGTTATTTCCAATTTAAACTAATTTCTAAGAGGTACTTTTTATATATTATGCTTAATTTTGTGGAGTGGAATAAATTGTGAACAATTTTACACGCGGTCGTGCAGATTGATAATAGACATGTATCATTATTTGTATGCAGCCGACTGACTATTGCAAACTGTTTAAATTAAATTGCTCTTAGACTCCGAATCTCCATATAAGAATGAATAATCCATTTGACTATTCACCGGATCCCGCTTGCGATGCCGCTTTCGCGAGTTTTATGGAAATGATTGAACTTATGAAAGCGAGTGATAATCCGGAGGATATAAATTTTTGTAATCAGCTCGAGGCGGGTAAAATGATAGGCGTGTTGATTGCTGCCGACTGCAATGGAGAGCGCCACACGCTTTTTGCTTTTTCCGGTCAACTCGGCAAATATGGGTTTTATTATCCGGGCTTTGTCGGTCCGGTGTTCGATTACCTTGATCCTGAGGGATATTTCAAGACAAAAGAGAAAGATATTTCCACACAGAATTTGGAAATCGAGCGATATGAAGCAGGTCCGTTAGTTAAGCTTAAAGAAGACTTTTCGTATAAGAAAAGGGAACTGGAGGCCGAAATTGAAGCATTTAAAGAGGCATGTCGTGTCAGCAAGTCTGCCAGAAGCGAAAGAAGAGAAAAAGGTGGTCTTGACGAAGAGGAGTTGAAGAAAATGATAAAGCAGAGCCAATTTGAGAAAGCCGAACTTCATCGACTCAAAAAAAGATGCGCCGAAGAACTAAAGCCATACGAGGCCGCTTTGAAAACGGGGGAAGCTCACCTGAAGTCGCTTAAGGCCAAACGCCACGCGGAGTCAGAACAATTGCATCAATGGCTCTTTGCTAATTTCAGACTGCTCAATGCCCGCGGTGAGTATCGAAGTCTTAAAGATATTTTTAAAGATACAGCGATAGGCATACCCCCTTCCGGAGCCGGAGAATGTTGCGCTCCGAAGTTGTTGCAGGCGGCATATCTCCGTGGCTGGAAACCGATTGCCATTGCCGAATATTGGTATGGAAAAAGCAAGGAGGGTGAGCTGAGGATTCACGGTTCCCATTATCCTGCATGTCGGGGCAAATGTCTTCCTGTGCTCAGTTGGATGCTTCGGGGCCTTGAAGTTGACCCTCCGCTTGGAGACACACAATTAAAATCAGTTACGGGCAGTCCGAAAATAGTGTTTGAAAATGAATGGTTTTGTGTGGTCGAAAAGCCAGCCGGCATGTTGTCTGTTCCCGGCAAAGGGAACGTAATGTCGGTTCAGAGCTGGCTCGAAGAAAAATATGGTGCCGACAAGCAGGTGAAACCAGTCCATAGGCTCGATCGTGACACGTCAGGACTGATTCTCGCAACCTTTGGCGCGGATAGTTACAGACTGATGCAGAAGCTTTTCGCCCAACGCAAAGTCAAGAAAACCTATATTGCTGATCTTGAAGGGGACCATCGTGCCCTTGCAGTGCCTGAAAAGGGGGAGATAAGTCTGCCAATATCCCCCGACTTCCTGGATCGCCCCCGTCAGACAGTCGATTTCCAAAATGGCAAGGAAGCCGTGTCATTATACGAGTTTAAGGAAGTGGCCTGCAATAAAAGTCGGGTCATTTTCAACCCCCTCACAGGGCGTACGCATCAACTGCGTGTACATGCTGCCTCTCCGCTCGGACTCAATATGCCAATCTGCGGCGACCCACTGTATGCCCCCGCCGCCGGTAAAAATGCAGAGCGATTACATCTGCACGCCCATAAAATTGAATTCGATTTCCCCGTCGACGGTAAAAGATACAGTTTTGAATCGCCCGTTCCATTCCCTTTAATTCAGCATCCCACATTAGGCAAGGGCGTGTGCTGCATCTGTCCGGTCGCAACATCTGCGCAACATCTTGATAATATCTTACATACTTAAATTCAATATAATTACGTTGTTATAAGTAGCTCTTAGAAATTAGTTTATATTGCAGTGATTTTTGTGGCTATGCTTCCTTTCGAACTCCGGCCAAAAATACGAAAAATTTCATCGGCAAATATATGGACATGGTGTGCCATATCTGAACGTTGCGACAATGTAATGCGACGGCAAAATGTAGGAACATGGCGTGCCATGTCTGAAAGTTACGGCAATTGATTATGCACAATGTTTCCCAGACGTGGCGTACCACGTCTGAATAATGCTCTAAGTAATGAGTCGGCAATCAGATCCAATTCATCAAATGCACCAATATGAATAGTAAGTTTTCAGATGGTTTCAACGCCTTAAAAAAATGGCTCTCAGGCCTTGGGTTCAAGACGGGCATTATTGTTGCCGTCGTGTGTGTTTTGTGTTATATTATATCGTTTGCACAAATGGCACTGCCGTTTTCAGTGGGAGTGAAGAGTGCATTATGGGTCATATTTTTCGGACTCGCGAAAACCGCCCAGTACACGGCAATTCTAATTCTTGGGAAAGAAGGGGTGAAACGTGTGCGCCGTTTCTTTTCATAATTTAGTTGCACGCAGCACTTCCCTTTTTCCTCCCGGGGGGCCGGGCATCCGCTCAACCCTGAATCCAACTTCCTGCAACATCCGCCTCACCTTTCCCTTAGCACAATATGTGGTAAGAATGCCCCCTGCGCGCATAGCATCATGGAATTTGCGGAAAATATCAATGCTCCACAATTCCGGTTGTTTCTCGGGGGCAAACGCATCGAAATAAACCACATCGAGGTCTGAGGGCAAACTTAGGGTAAGAAGATCCCCACTAATTTTCTCAATACTGAAAAACTGATTTAATTCCACACTTTTATTCCATTCGGCTTCATTTGTGGCAGCGAGATCAAGCCTTACGTCTTCAGGCATGTAAGCCAAAATGGAATCAGCTATATCACTTTCTAAAGGGTATAATTCCACCGAGTAATAATGAGTGGGAACACGGTCTTTAAACGCGCGGCCTAAAGTCAGGGCGGCATTAAGTCCTGTTCCGTAACCCACTTCGAATATCCGTATGGAATCCCTGCCAATTTCGACAGCCTTGGCAAACCCCAGCTCAATATAAACGTGCAGACTCTCGGCCAATGCACCTTTCACCGAATGGTAATGTTCATCCAGATCGGCCCGGTAAAGAGTAGGCGAGCCGTCGGCCGTGAGCTCTATATCGATTGTCTTATCCATTGTGTATGCTTTATGAAGGTGTATATGCTTTATGAAGGCATGGCATGACGCAAAATTACTCAATTTTTTTAGAATCGTAAAGTTTAAGTAGCTACTTAAACGACTTCCGAACTTGGTTCTGTGTTATAACTATGTGTTCGAAGTGAACTTTAGAATACGGCTTCTGTTGCTATGGAACCTCCGAACGGCATAAGCCGATTCCCGAATTTCGAACTCATGCTTAGTAACAGAACTATATAACTACTCGGCGATGTTTCATGATATATTGTTCCTGCTTCTCGGGCTCACCCTGTTGGTGATAGGAGCCAATTGGGTTACAGACGGATCTGTGGCAGTGGCCCGGAGATTCAACGTTTCAAATCTGATAATAGGGCTTACGGTTGTGGCCATTGGGAGCACCATGCCCGACATTGTGGTGTGTGTCGAATCTGCAATGAGTCATAAATCAACCATTGCATTGGGCGAAGTTATCGGAGCCAATATATTCGATTTGCTGCTGGTGGTTGGGCTTATGGCGATAGTAAGACCCTTTAAGGTCAGCCGATTGATGCGCGGCCAGGATCTCCCCATTCTGCTCATTGCGTCGGCATCCCTTTGGATAGCGGGCGACACTATACTGTTTGATAATACCGGCCACAACATAGTGACGCGCTCGGCCGGCTTGATGCTTATCATCATTTTCATCTTCTACATGTGGTTTATGATTCTTTCGTCGCGAGGCGAAAAGAACTTGGCTCCCGAATCAGACTCGGGGGTGACTCAGACTGAAACGCATGTTTCCTCTGCCGATAATTCCGACGGAGGGATAGCGCATGCCCACTCCTATAAAGCCGGACTGACGGCCATTGTCAGAGAGTATGACAAATTCAAGGGGCGCCAATGGTTTTCATGGTTATTGATAGTGGTGGGTCTCGGGGCACTTGTTGTCGGTGGTAACTGGGTGGTGAGCGGAGCCTCGGGTCTGGCTGTCAGGATAGGCATGTCGCAGGCAATGGTGGCACTCACGGTTGTGGCCATTGGCAACGCGTTGCCCGACCTTGTGACTTCTCTTACCGCTTCGCTGAAAGGGGCCTGCTCCCTGGCCTTGGGAAACATAGTGGGTTCGTGCATTATTAATGCTCTTCTCACCATCGGGCTCAGTTCGATTGTTATTCCATTAGACGGAGATACAATTGGCTTTGTCGACTTCTTTACATTGGTCGGGGCATCCGCACTGATATGGGTATTCCCTTTAATTTCCCGACAAAAGATGCTGGGGCGCACGGCCGGTGTCGTGCTGTGTCTGCTTTATGTGGCATATATGGTTTTCACCATAGTGAGAGGTTGACGAAAAATATGAAGTCGTTAAACGAATTCTATGTTTTATCCGACTTCTATGTTAAGAATCTCGGTTAACAGAAAATTATAATTTAAAATGGAAAAGAAAATATATCTTGCAGGGGGATGTTTTTGGGGAACAGCCCATCTGTTTTCTCTGATGGACGGGGTGGAATCGGCTGTCGCCGGATATGCTAACAGTAATATTGCTGATCCCACCTATAAAATGGTGTGCAGCGGTATGACCGGGGCGGCCGAAACTGTGGAAGTAATATACGATGACCAAAAGGTTGGCCTCTCAGAGCTGCTCGTACTTTTCTTCCGCAGCATAAATCCGTTGACGGTCAACCGCCAAGGGAACGATATCGGCACCCAATACCGCACCGGCATCTTCTATACCGACGAGTCGGATCTTCCGGTTATAGAAGCCGTATATGCCACGGTGCAAAGGCGTTATTCCGAACCTTTGGCAGTGGAAGTTAAGAAATTGATAAATTTTTATCCCGCCGAACTTTATCATCAGGACTATCTCTATAAGAATCCGGATGGCTATTGTCATGTAGACCCGAGTCTGTTTGAAGAGGTGAGGAGTCGCAAAAAAGTAAAAAACGACAAGACCGAACTGAAAAAGCGACTCACCCCGCTGCAGTGGGAAGTTACACAGAATGGAGCCACCGAACGCCCGTTTGAAAATGAATACGACCATGAATTCCGCCCCGGAATATATGTGGATATCACCGACGGAACCCCACTTTTCATTTCTGCCAAAAAATATAACTCAGGATGCGGGTGGCCGGCCTTTACAAAGCCTATTGAAGATGCACGTGTCACCGAGCACACCGACGCATCGTTCGGGCGCGTGCGCACCGAAGTTCGCTCGGCATCGAGCGGCGCGCATTTAGGGCATGTTTTCCCCGACGGTCCGGTTGAGGACGGAGGGTTGCGCTATTGCATCAATTCCGCTTCGCTTCGTTTCATCCCGGCGGCCGACATGGTTAAAGAAGGATATGGAGATTACTTGCCCTTGATTTCCGACCAAATCACGGATAAATAATGAATTGCCGAATGGATGCCTGAATAATCCAAATGTAGGGACCATCTCTCGGGACGGCAAAATGTAGGGACGTTTCCTACCAGCCGTGGCACGCCCAACATTCGCCCGGTAATAATTTTTGCAATTAATTATGAATTATCTTGAGATAGCCGGAACCGTAACAGGTCTGATATATCTGTGGCTCGAATATAAGGCCAATCCGTGGCTGTGGGTTGTGGGGGTGATAATGCCCGCAATCTATATTTTTGTTTATTATGATGCCGGATTATATGCAGATCTGTGTGTCAGCGTTTATTATATATTGGCCTCGGCCTATGGCCTTGTTTGCTGGTTGGGATATGGTAAAAAACATCCCGAAAAGGCGGCGGATAAAGAACCGGTAAAAATCGGACATACCCCGGTTGGTTACAGATTGCCGCTCATAGTGATCGCCTTGTCGCTCAGCGCGCTTATCGGCTATCTGCTCCACCGCTTCACCGACAGCACCGTGCCGTGGGCCGACGGATTCACCACCGGTATCAGCATCGTTGCAATGTGGATGCTGGCCCGTAAATATATCGAGCAATGGATAGTATGGATAATAGTTGACGTGGCATCCGCAATATTATATGCTTATAAAGGCCTGTGGTTCACAGGGGGACTATATCTGCTCTACGCCCTGATTGCCGTGGCCGGTTACAGAAAATGGCTTAATATCAAATGGAAAAGTATAAAATAACTTCAATATCCGATTTTCCGGCAGAGGCCGTGGTGGTCGACGCCGGTTCATTCCCCGAGAATCCCATAGCACTCGCGTGGCTCGGCGGCGGTCGGAAAGTGGTGTGCTGCGATGGCGCGGCCATGCGCTATCTGGCCACCGGACGAATCCCCTGGCGAATAGTGGGCGATTGCGACTCAATATCCGAGGAAGTAAAAAATAAATATCGCGAAATCGTGCGCCCCAATCCCGATCAGGAGACCAACGACCAAACAAAGTCTGTGACCTATCTGGCCGAAAGGGGAGTGCGTAACATCGTAATTTTAGCTGCCACCGGGCTTCGTGAAGACCACACTTTGGGAAATATCAGTCTCCTGATAGATTATCTGAAAAATGGAGTGACTGCCCGTGTATATACCGACTTCGGAGTCTTTATCCCCGTTCACGACGATATCTGCTTTCAGTGCGACAGAGGAACGCAAGTATCAATATTCAACTTCGGGGCCACCGGGCTGAGGGCGGAAGGGTTGCGTTATCCAATCCGCGACTTCGACTCGTGGTGGCAGGGAACTCTTAACGAAACAACAGATTCGCGATTCACAATCCACGCATCGGGATATTACCTCCTGTTTGTAAACTATCCTAACCTAAGATAGTCTGAAGTTGGTTAAACTTTTTACCCACTCCCCGAAGTGTTTAATATCTTAAACTCGAAAATAGTTAAAACTACTTCTCTTGATAGATACTAACTCATGAATAATAAAGTTGAAGGAAAAAATATGGAAGCAAAAGAACGCCTTTGGAACAAAGAATACATAAAGGTGATGGCCTGCAATTTTCTACTTTTCTTCGCCTTTTATCTCCTCACGCCCCTGCTTCCCCTCTATCTTGACGAGCAATTTGAAGCCGACAAAGATCTGATAGGCATCGTGCTGTCGGGTTATGTTGTGGCAACCCTCCTGATAAGACCATTCAGCGGTTTTATAGTAGATACATTCAACCGCAAGAAGGTGCTTACAATATGTTTTCTCTTCTTCTTCCTGTGCTTCACCGGATATATCGGAGCCGGCACGCTCCTTATGTTTGCCATTGTGCGCACATTCCACGGCATACCCTTCGGCGCGACAACCGTAGCCAACAGCACTGTGGCAATCGATGTCCTCCCGTCATCCAGACGTAACGAGGGCCTGGGCTATTACGGTCTCAGCAACAACATCGCAATGGCGGTTGCCCCCAGTGCCGGAATTTATATTTACCATGCCACTGCCAATTTCACACTCCTTTTCTGGTTGTCGCTTATCATTGCCTTTGCCGGATTCCTCTGCTCAACAAAGGTGAAACTGCCACAACGAGAACGAGTGGAGGGAAAACCGAAATTCAGTCTCGATCACTTCTTCTTAGGCCGTGCATGGCTGCTGGCAATCAATATTTCATTCTTCGGACTCTGCTGGGGCGTGATGAGTAACTACGTGGCGATATACGGAAAAGAAGAACTGAACATAACCGACGGCACCGGCATCTTCTTTATGCTTCTGTCGCTGGGGTTGGTAGTTTCTAGACTATTCGGCGCCAAAAGTCTGCGAGCCGGAAGAATGACCCGAAATGCCACAATCGGAGTGTTGATATCACTTGTTGGCTACAGTCTTTTCGGATTCATCCATGCTGCTTGGGCCTACTATGCAGCCGCGCTGCTTATCGGCCTCGGTAACGGGCAGATGTATCCGGCATTCCTAAACATGTTTGTCGGTGTGGCCCGTCACGACCAGCGAGGCACCGCCAACTCATCGATCCTCATCTCGTGGGATCTCGGAATGGGAATCGGCATCGTGCTCGGAGGCTTTATAGCAGAACAGATAGGCTTCACATCCGCCTTCAGATTTGTAGCCATAATGCAAGCCGTCGGAGCCGCACTATTCATCCTTGCCACAGCCGGCTTCTTCGAACGCCGTCGCCTGAGCCGATGAATCAACAAAAGCCGCATCAAATCGCGCAACCGTTCCATTAGTTCTTAGCAATTAGCAATGACTTATTTTTGGGGAATTTATCAACAAATGTCGGGCTAAACATTGTGACGATGCCTTACCGGACAAGTGTAGGGACGTGGCGTGCCACGTCTGGTGAGACGTCGGCAAATGTAGGCGCGCCACGTCTGGTGAGACGGCGGCAAATGTCGGGACGTGGCGTGCCACGTCTGAACGTTACGATAATGTATTATGTGCGATATTTCCTCAGACGTGGCACGCCGCGACATTCGCCGGGTATTGGGACGTCGGTAAATGTAGGGCACGCCATGTCCCTACATTTTTAACCGCCCGTTTCATAAATTCGAACACATACATGCGAAATTTTTTGCTAAAAGAAAAATAATTCTTAACTTTGTGAAGTCAAACAAGACAACCATGCGATAGTAGCTCAGTTGGTAGAGCATCAGCTTCCCAAGCTGAGGGTCGCGGGTTCGAGCCCCGTTTATCGCTCATTTTGTCAAATCGCTATGAATAAGCTAATAATTAGCTTATTCATAGCGGTTTTTCTTGTGTAATTACCCTGAAATTCCGCTTTTAGAGTCTAAATATTGTGGAATTTTATGGAAAATTGAGGATTCGGAGGAAAAATGTTTGACCCATGTTAGACCCCGCGAGCCAAGTGTGGGTGGGTATCAGCAAAGTGTAGGGACATGGCGTGCCATGTCTGGGTAGGACATCGGCAAAGTGTCATGCTCATTACTTGGAGCATTACCCAGACGTGGCACGCCTACACTCGTTCGGTAATGGGATGTACAAATGTAGGGATAATGTCTGAGGGAGACGTCGGCAAAGTGTAGGGACATGGCGCGCCATGTCTAAGGAGGTATCGATAAAGTGCCATGTCTGAGTAAAGTGACGGGAAACATAACGAGTAATGAGGCAATGTTTACCCAGACATGGCACGCCATGTCCCCACACTCGTCCGGTAACGAATACTGCCGGAGCAATCAAATGTAGGCACGCCATGTCTCTACATTTATCGACGAAATTTTATTTTGTTTGCGAAACACCGAAAATAAGCATAATCACAAAGAACTCCTTCAACATAAACTACTTTCCAAAATTCCCTTATATTAAGGAAATTTATCCAACAGCTCCACCGCGCAACTTCCATCCATTAATGTATTTTTTTATTATTCCTCTTCCTTTTTACGAAAAACCAGCATTTATTCCTCTTTCTTTTTACATATATCACATTTAAACTATTGATAATTCAAGAAATAATTACTAATTTTGCTACACACTCAAAATGTCATCATCTAACGGGTTGCCTTTAGGATCAGAGGTAAATGAAAAATTTACTCGTTATATATATCTTGACACAGGTTTGATGCTCCGAATCCTTGATTTGGATTTTGGAGGAACGCAACCCATAACTGAACTTATTCTAGCCGGATCGGAAGAGGAATTAGTGAATAAAGGAAATATGGCGGAAATTTCTGCGGGTTGGGTGTTAGTGAAGGCAGCTGACGTAAGACATCGGTATGAGCTTTATTATTGGGAAAATCTTACTAAAGGCACCACATCCGAAGTAGATTATGTAATGGCAAAGAATATGCAGATCCTCCCTATTGAAGTGAAAGCAGGCACTAGCGGAAAAATGAAAAGCCTCCGGTATTTTATGGAGAAAAAGGATCTGATCTTTGGAGTTCGGACATCCCTTGAAAACTTCGGTATGCTTACCATCAAGAGTGACACCACAGAACGTCACATAGAGATAATCCCGATATATGCCATCGGAAGATTGACGAGAAAGGATACCCTATAAGACCTTTTCTCCTTTTCCCGATGTTATAATATCAGAAGAGTAAATTTGTTTCATGATGTTAGGTTAGTTTAGTTTGAAAGCATTATGGAAAACACGCGAATGCGGCGAATCGTTATGAGCCGCATTCGCGTGTTATACTGGTTTATCTTATTATCCATAAATCAAATATTTGGTGTTATCCATTTCCGAGCGAAAATACTTATTTTGTATGGAACTTTCATCAACCGGCTCAACCTCCCGGTTAAAAAGATTACGAAGAGAATAATAGAAATCGAAAAAATTATCGGTGTAATTGGTATGGTCAATCTCACTATTAAAATCTACAAGTAAATCCACATCACTCTGGCTGCTGAATTTATCAGTCAGTGCCGAGCCGAATACGTAAAGAGTCTTCACTTTATATTTATGGTATAGCTCTTTAAGCCGTTGTAGGTTATCCATTATAATCTTCATATAACTAATTTGCATTTCATCTAACAAAAGTAATGCATTTATTTATTCTATACATGTCTACTTTTGAGGGTGGTACAAGTATGGAAACGAAACAAACCGTGCCAAGTATGGAAACGAAACCATGCCAAGTTTGGAAATGAAATCGCGCCAAGTATGGAAACAAAACCACAGATAATGTTGGCTAAGAGCTAAATACAATAAATAAGTAGCTGATAACAAATAGACCGATAAATGTAGTTATTTTTGCGATAATTTAGGATGGAAGAATCGTGGCCTTACGTGTCATGGTAGTTACAACTTCTAGAATCGCAAAAACAATTTTTATCGCTAGGATATTTACCACTATAAATGGTTATATGAATTAATTTCTTGCCCTGACTTCTGTTACATAGGTTTAATCATTGATTCTATGAAGGCAATCTCCTCAGCTGAGAGATTGTATTTTGTGTAAAGTTGAGCATCAATTTCCTCAACGCTCTTGCTCCAATCAATGTCACTATTCTCTGTGAAATCTTGCATAGGAACATTTGCCCAGGTATCTTTGGGATTATCTTGAGTAACTTTTAAAGTGCCTAGTAATAACCTCGCGAACCGTGTTTTGATATATTTTAAACAGGCCTCAGCATAGGGGGCTTTTTCAAAGCTCCCTATGCTGAGGAATGTTAAAGTATGTCCGATTACCGGCACGCCGATTACCGGCGTGCTGAGCACCTCGCCTATTGCACCAGATCCATTTGACTTGGGAACAAGCACCTTAAATTTATCTATATTATCAGGTAGCTTGACATATTCTCGTTTAATCCACTTGGTAATACGTTCTCTACCAAGTAGCCCATATAGACCAATATATTCTTCCTCGTTAGGAGCGTTATCGAAAAATAACTCGGGAAAGATCTCAAAGATGCTTGAACCTATATCAAGACGATGTCCTTGGCTTTGTCTTCCTTCTGCCCATGGATTTTCTTTATAAAGATTCTCTGTAAGTTTATAAAGATCACGAGGGTACACAAAGTCAGAAAAACTTTTAGGATTATAAGCCTGTACTTTTTTCAGTATGTTTCTTACTTCGGGATACGGTGAAAAGAATCCAATCGGGCCACATTTTTCAGTTTCATTCCACATTGTTATTGCAATGCCACCTTTAACATCAACATTACTAAAAACGTCAGTACTCTTAACCCAATAATCAACGACCTTAAAATGTGGATCAGATAGAATTTTTTCATTCCAATCTTTTGGTGTTTTTCCTGCCTTAAAGAGGAAACGAGCAGGATGAATCATTGATCCAATAGGCGATAGTTTTCGTCCTAAATCAATGAATAAATGATACAAAGGATTAGCTCCGTTCCCATTACCCTCATTTACTTCCTGGTAAGGCGGATTGCCAACTATTGCTTTTATTTTCACGTTTTTACCTACTAGGTTATGAACCTTCTTGATAAAGAGTTCGGGTTGATTTTTGATTTTATTAATAAGGTCTTCTGGCGCCCACATATTGGTCTTCCCTTTGCGGAAACCAAGTAAAGTTCGATATGTGATAGCTTTTGCCATTGGAGTCTTACAGATAACAAAGATGTTTTCTGCAACGGCTGCATCCCAAATAGCCTGATGTTCTTCAAGAGTTTCAGGCGAGAATGTGGAATTTCGAAGCCGAGATCGGTATATGTTATAAGCAAGGTACAGAGGATAAAGACCCGACTTTGAATTGATTTCAAGCAGGTGGCTATCCGGAGTAAAGACATCGGCAGTAACATCGCCACGGTCAACAAAACGCGGTTCTTCGATTATTTTAGAGTAGTCCTCATTGAAGAAAGTATAGCCTCCAAGCGTATCGCTGATATGCATATTTACGACACGCCAAGGGGTCAATACAGTTTCCTTGTCGGGATTTCTGAAATTAGAGAATATACGGGCGATACGTTCAATGCGTTCTTCTACGGTGAGATTATCAGCAGCGCGTGCCATCAGTCTAATGCGTTTAGCAGCAGCTGTAAATATGTCTGGGTCGTAATACTCTTTGAATTGGTTGAAGATTTCTTTTGTTACACCCTTAGGCATAAATTCTTCCCAAGACAAATCATCGACCAAGTCAGTGAAATTATCAATGGAAAGTTGTTTGTCTTCATCGATTATGTCAGCACCATAGATAAGTAGAGGCATACGAATAGATATACCGCGAAGAATTGAAACAGCGTTGTCACGCCCTTTCTTTTTCTCTTTCAATTCTGCGAGGCGAGCCTTTTCTTCCTCTGTCAGTTCACGTTTCTTTTTCTTTTCAAGTTTCTTTTTCTCCTCATATTCCTCTTTAGTTAGACCTTGATCATTGATAGTAATGTCATTGGTCTTCTTCATTGCTTTGGTCTGACCGATAATTGCTTTCAGGTTTTCAAACTTTTTGATATCAATATCAGAAAGTTTCATAAGCTCGTCATTGTAGAGGTAGCCATCTTCAAAACCGTTCTGGACTACGCGCTCCACATATACGCGTTTAAGTTGCTGAAGCATTTGCTCTGTGTCAAACTGTTTCATTTTGCTACCCTCAATCGAAATAATGGGGCAGAAATTAAGGAACTCTCCGAGTTGCTGACGCTCACCGACTGACTGTTTTCCGGCTTTAGTGGAAATCTTAGCGGTTTCTGCAAGTACTTTGAGTGTACGGTCGGGAGCAAAGTCGAAAACATAGCAATCTTCCTTAACTCTACCATTGATAGTTGCAGGAGTCTGGACGCGGAATATTGTCTGCATATATGCAGAAGCGGCGGTGTTAAAACTGCCCGAAAGCATGAAGACACCGGTCCACGGCTTGACACTTACACCCGTGGTAAGACGTCCACATGAAAGTGTTATAGTTCGTGTTTGGTCAGGATCTTTTCCGATAGCGTCTTCAACTTCTTTGAGTGCATCGTCGTAATCTCTTTCTTCGTCACCATCACCTGCCACATTGACTATCTTAAAGAGTCCGAAAACAGGATGGTTTCTCAACATCTCAGCGAGAGCCTTGGCTGCCTTAACACCCGGCACCATCCAAAGGGTATGACGGAAGATGTCGCGGTAGCGCTTATTAGCGAAAGGATACATGCTTTCTTCATCAGTCTTGGTTAGAAGATTGAGGAAGTTTTCTACATAGCTTTTATAAATAAATTCTCCGTCATCGTTGGTGCGGAAAAACTCGCGGAAGTTGAAAGCAATATCTTCATCAGCAAACTCATTCATGAGTCTACCGAGATCGTAAGTATAGATATTAAGACGTGGCAAACCTGCGTAGGGATTATGGTCGCCGGGATGGTCTATATCCCACTGCGCTTTTGCGCGTTGTTCCATTACATAATCCCATGTGTAAATTTCTTCCTCCTTGAAGTCGTCAAGAAGATTAAAGGGAGTGCCGGACAATCGAAGAACTTTCGTTTTCTCTTTGGTAAGTTCGTCCATTACAGCCTGACCAAGTTCGGTCTGCGTACCCTCGTGGGCTTCGTCAACAATGATGAGATCCCACGGAGTAGTGAAAATGTCGTTATTCTTGTCGAAGTTGCCACCGACAAGTTCAGAGCCTCGAAGGTCTTGCATAGAGGCGAAATAGACGTAACGACATTCTCCACGTCTTGCGCGACTTTCAAGAGAGAGGTAGGAGTCTCCGTTGGATTTTGAGCCGTAGGCGTATTCGTCTGTGTCATAGAATATTTTGCCGAAATCATCAAACCAACCCTTATTGACCACAGGACGGTGAGTGAGGATTAAGACACGTCGGAAGTTTTCGTATTCCTTAACAACTTGAAGCGCAGTCAGAGTTTTACCGAAACGCATCTTGGCGTTCCATAACATCTGAGAACCTTTCTTAAATTGTTTGAGAGTTTTGTCAATAGCTTCTTGCTGTTCTGGACGGAACTGAATGGGAAACTGTCCTACGGAAATCTCATGCCCTTGCAGTGCCTTACGTCCTTCCTTAGCGGCAGTGATGGCTTTCTTGGCTGTTTCGAGGTTGCAGACAAACCATTCGTTAGCTCCATTTACGTGAGGAAATTTTTTGCGTTCTATGCCGCTACGGAGTAAAACATCATGTACCTCCTTATCATTAATGGCTCCAAGTTTTCCGTCTCGCACAAAGATAGCAATTTCGGTATGCAGAAGTTCATAGTTGATTCCGGCAGTCTTTGTGTATTGGTCAATTCGAGCTTTAGCAGCTTTGTTTAGCGCACTGCTGTTAGGCGGTAAACTAATATTGCCATCTTCAAAAGTGGCTTCGCCAATTTTTACGCAATCTGAATGTGTTGCATCAGGTATGCGAAACACGTAAATCAACTTTGCTTTGAGGTTAGAAAAATATTCCATGGCCGATTATTTTATAAGGTCGATGAATCGGATTTTTTGTTTTGCTTTCGGTGCGTGCCAATCTTTAATGAGCGCGTATTTGCCATTGTGTTTTTCTATATCTGTTGACTTACAGCCCTCACATTGGCTCACGGTTTCAGTCTCTCCGAAAAGGTCGTAAACAACGGTGCGACGCTCGCTACAAGAATTGGGTATTACGCCTTTGAGACCATCCATTTGCCACATGTTCCAAGAAATTATATAGGCAATATAAAGCAGGGATTTGAGTTGCGGGTCTTTACCAAACTTTGCACGGTAATAGTCGATGAAAGTATAAAGTAATGCTTCGCGGGCTAGAACGAGGTTGTCGCCCTGCCACTCAAAGCCATAAATGCTCATGTAAGCAGATTGAGCAGCTTTTAGCCATTCGCTTGAGGTGGAAGTGTTTTCTCCAACTACACGGAGTTTTCGGTCGAGCATTCCAATACGTTGATCAACCGGGATAGGTTCACCTGTCACGGTGTCGTATCGGCTTACAAGATATGGGGCTTCTCCACAGGTGATTTCGAGACGATTTTCATTGACGTAATCACGCCAAGTTTTGCCCTCCGGGAAAACTACAGGCTCGGTATTGACAATCCACATGTGTGTCCCATCCGGGTTGTCAATCTCGGTATTGAATACACCCACGCGTCCGAACCACGCATTATCAACAAGATTATTTTGCTTATTGCATACCCACGAGGGCGTGAAAACCTCCGCCATTTCGCGACTACGTTGTTGTTGTTCTTGTCGAGACTTGACAGCTCGCGGAACAATTACATTACCGTTATCACCGGTTATAGACTCAATAGTAATTGGGTCATAATATTGATAACCTACTCCTCGGTGCGCATAGCTTTCAGTAGCCCAAAAAATATTCACTTGATATTTGTCAGTGCTTAAAGTATGATCTTTGAGTAGAGTGTTAAGCAATTCGGGCGAAAGCCTAAGAATATCATTTTCCTTTATGTCAACCTGAGTATCTATCATAATTATCGAACATAATCCGAGTCGTATCTGAAGTCGTATCAAAGGGTGTAACTTCTGTAAGGATTTATCAAAAGTTTTTATCTCTTACCGTATATCCAGTCTCCCAAATGGACTTACTTCAGATTTATGTTCTGTTTTAAGTTGTTTTAAAGCACAAAAATAATAAAATTTCGAGACAAAAGGATGTTTATTTGGAAAGATTATACATTTTGTTAATATTAATGTTGCTTTGTTTACGTGAATATAGCGAGGTATAAGTATCTCTTGGCGTGCCATGTCTGAATAATGCTCCAAGTAATGAGCATGATAATGTGCCGATTTCTTTCCCGGACATGGATTTCTTGAGAAGGGTTGTTCCGTAGGTTTTTGCGTGGGTTTTTGTGTGGGTGGGAAAATAAAAACGGGGGTTTTCTGTATCCTTATCTGATTTTTTAGTATATTTGCGAATTATATGGAAACTAATTATTTTTTGATTATCGGTGGGCAGCAGGTCGGACCGCTGTCTCTATTCCAGTTGAGGGATGCGGGAATTACAGTTGATACTCCGGTGTGGCGCATCGGATTGGCTGATTGGGTGAAGGCTTCGACTTTGCCCGAACTTTCCGAGGTGCTGACGGCTTCCACCCCGGATGCCGGCTATGGCCAGCCTCCTGTTTATGACCACAACCCATACGGCGAATCTATTTTTAATAATGGTCTGCCCGTTGCTCACACCAATTGGTTGCCTTGGGCCATCGTGGGAACTGTGCTCGGAGCCCTCTGTTGTTTGATCGGGCTTATTTTCGGTATCTTGGGAATAATAAATGCTTCGAAGGCCAACCGTTTTTACAATGAAGGAAACAGGATGATGGGCGACAGTGCAAATTCCACCGCACGCATCAACACTATCATTTCGTTGGTGTTCGGATGTCTTGCTATCCCTATGGTGATTTATGTTCTGTCTTCATCGATGGAAATTCTGTCGTCGGTTGCACTACCATGAAGGGCGTTCGATATTTTGCAATGATAGGGGGGCACCAATGTGGCCCTTATACCCTTGATGAGTTGCCGGGTGCAGGCGTGCGTCCGGATACCTACGTGTGGTGCAAAGGTATGGCCGACTGGGAGAAAGCCGAGGATGTGGCCGATATCTGTCGCTATTACCGCATGCGCATTTTTGATATGATGCATGGCGGCCTGCGGAATGAATCGGCAGTGTCGGGGCAGACGGGACAGTCCGAAAAATCAGGGGGTGAGGATCCCTACGGAAATGTGCCATTAAGGTTCCGCGAATTTGCGCGCAAATCGGGCATTGATCCGGGGGAGTTCAACGACATCAACCCCGAACCCGACATATCAAGGCCTCCGATGCCCACCTTGATGCTCGCCTTGGCAACCACGATATTCTGTTCGCCGCTTACGGGGCTTATTGCAGTCTATTATTCCTTTAAATCTGCAAAAACCTGGAATGAGTCGGAACGCAACGACAGTTCAAAAGATATTTATACTCCCGGCGAACGAAAGGAACTTAAATTAAAAGCCTACGACTATTCGCGGCGGGCGAAGATGTGGATAGGCATTTCATTCTTTGTGGGGATTATAGCTACCGCTCTTGTCGGAGCGCATATCATTTAGAAATAACGTCAATTCTGATATAAAATGCTTAATAACAAATCAATATTGATTACGGGTGGAACCGGATCGTTCGGAAAGAAATTTGTTGAGATGATCCTTAAGCGTTATCCCGATGTGAAGCGAATCGTTATATATTCGCGCGATGAACTGAAACAGTTCGAACTCAAGCAGAAATATCCTCATGACAAGTATCCGCAACTCCGTTTCTTTATCGGGGATGTGCGTGATGGCGAACGCCTCACACGGGCCTGTCAGGGTATTGACGTAATTATTCACGCAGCGGCTATCAAACAGGTCGATACAGCCGAATATAACCCCGAAGAGTGTATAAAAACCAATGTCAACGGGGCCCAAAACGTTATTAATGCCGCGCTTGCAACCGGGGTTCAAAACGTTGTGGCTCTTTCCACCGACAAGGCCTGCGCCCCCATTAACCTTTATGGTGCAACCAAGTTGACAAGCGATAAGCTTTTCACGGCTGCCAATAATATCAAGGGGAACAACCCGGTGAAATTCAGCGTGGTGCGTTACGGCAATGTGATGGGTTCGCGTGGAAGTGTGATTCCGTTCTTTATAGCACGCCGCGACGCCGGCGCAAAAGAATTGCCCATCACCGATATGCGGATGACGCGGTTCAATATCTCGCTCGAAGCCGGTGTGGAACTCGTGCTTTGGGCTATCGAGCATCATCTGGGCGGAGAAATCTTCATTCCCAAGATTCCGTCATATCATATCAAGGATGTGGCCACCGCAATCGCACCCTCGTTGCCTCAAGTGGAAGTGGGCATACGCCCCGGCGAGAAACTGCACGAGGAGATGATTACAGCCACCGATGCCCTGAACACTATTGATATAGGTCCTTACTATGCCATTTTGCCCTCGGTGTCGTTCCAACATTCTCACGAAGACTATGTGAAACATCACAACGGCAAGCCCGTGCCCGATGGCTTCCATTACAGTTCCGACAAAAATACGGAATGGGAAACCGTTGAGTCAATGCGCGAGAAAATCAAAGAATTTGTTGATCCCTCTTTTGAAGTAAAATAGCGCGATGATGGAAAAACCGATTCCCTACGGCAGGCAGCATATCACCGACGAAGATGTGGCGGCTGTTGTCGAAACCCTCAAATCCGACTATCTCACCCAGGGCCCTAAAATAAAGGAATTTGAAGAAAAGTTTGCGCATTATGTTGATGCGCGTTATGCCGTGGCCGTTAATAATGCGACGGCCGGACTGCATCTGGCCGCCAAGGCACTGGGTGTGGCTCCGGGTCAACGTGTAATAGTTACCCCTATCACTTTCGCCGCTTCGGCCAACTGTATTCGTTATTGTGGCGCCGAGGTTGAGTTCTGCGACATCGATCCGCAGACTTTCCTTATGGACGAAACGCGGATCATAGAGATATTGGAGAGCCACCCCAAAGGCACATACGCCGGAATGGTTATTGTAGACTTTGCCGGCTATCCCCATAATCTTGAAGTATTCAGAGAAATCGCCGACCGTTTCGGATTGTGGATAATCGAAGATGCGTGTCATGCGCCCGGGGCATGGTGGACAGATTCTAAAGGTGAGCGTCACAAAACGGGTAATTCCCGATTTGCCGACTGCACCGTGTTCTCTTTTCACCCCGTAAAGCATATTGCCACGGGCGAGGGGGGAATGGTCACCACCAACAACCCCGAACTTTTCCGTCTTCTTTCTCTTTACCGCACCCACGGAATTACCCGCGACCCGGAATTGCTCGATCACAATGACGGTGGCTGGTATTACGAAATGCAGGAACTCGGTTTCAATTACCGACTCACCGATATTCAGGCCGCCCTTGGAATTTCCCAGCTGTCAAGGGCTGCCGCCGGGCTCGAAAGACGTCAGGAGATTGCCCGCAGATACGATGAAGGTCTTGCCGACCTGCCGATGGTCAAGACTCCGACGCGTTCCCAAGAAATCTTACATGCGTTTCATCTCTATGTGATCAGGGTGCCTCGGCGCAAAGAACTGTATGATTTCCTACGGGCGGAAGGCATATTGGCACAGGTGCATTATGTGCCGGTTCATCTTATGCCTTATTACAGACGTCGCGGTTGGAAAGACGGAGACATGCCCGAGGCGGAAAAATATTATTCGGAATGTCTCAGTCTCCCGATGTATCCCACACTCACCGACGAGCAGCAGGATTACGTAATCGCCAAGATACACGAATTTTATAAACTTAACGGAAAATAACCACCCATGAAGATATTGGCTATAATCCCGGCACGAGGCGGAAGCAAGCGCATCGAACGCAAGAATGTGAGACCCTTTGACGGCCTTCCGATTATTGCCTATTCCATCCGGGCGGCGTTGAGTGCGGGTTGTTTCGAGAAAGTAATGGTCTCGACCGACGATGAGGAAATAGCCGAAGTGGCCCGAAAATATGGCGCGGAAGTACCGTTTATGAGAAGTACCGCCACGGCCGACGACTATGCCACCACAGCCGATGTCATTTCTGAAGTATTGCGGCGCTATCGGCAGGAAGGGTTTGAGTTTGATGCGGTGTGTTGTCTTTATGCCACGGCCCCGTTTGTCACCGCCGCGCGGCTGTGCGAGGGGGCGGCAATTATTGAAAACGGAAATGCGAAGGCCGCTTTTACTTGCGTGGCATATTCTTACCCCACACAGCGATGCCTGGTTATTGGGGCGGATGGGTGCGTGTCGATGAAGTATCCTCAATACGCCAAATCCCGATCGCAAGATCTTGAACGCACCTATCATGATGCCGGGCAGTTTTATTTCTGTTCGGTGGCTGAATTTGAAAAGTACGGAACGTTATGGGTGCCTGATACTTTCCCCGTGCTGCTGCCCGAACTTGAAGTGCAAGACCTTGACACTCCCACCGATTGGAAAATAGCTGAGATAAAGTATCGACTCATTTCCATGCCCGGTTCGTTTCGTGGCAGGAAGTATGAATTTCTGGCCTATCCCGATATGCCTGCCGAGTGGAATGACGTTCTGCTCAAAGAACGCAATGCCGGCGATGTACGTAAAAATATGGTAAACACCGCTGTTATCTCGGAGGCAGAGCACAGGAATTTCCTTAAATCATTGGCCGGACGCCGCGATAAGCAATATTATCTTGTGTTGGATTCCGAGGGTGAAATGATCGGGTCGGTCAATCTTGAACGCCTGCCTGAAGGCGATATAATGGAACGTGGCATCTGGATTGGTGCCCGGCAACGGGGAAAAGGCCATGCGCGAGAATTGCTGAAAGAATTATATTCTCACCTCGGCGCTTACGGAGTGGAGAAAGTTCTGACCCGTGTGCGAAATGAAAATACCGCATCGCTCGGGTTGGAAAAATCATTGGGTGCCGTTCCGGTTAAAAAAGATGATGAATATTGCACGTTTATAACCTCTATTTCATGAAACGGAGGGTGATTTTACGCGCGGATGCCGGGTCTTCTATCGGATTTGGCCATTTTATCCGCACATCTGCACTTGCATCATATCTGCGCCATGATTTCGAGTGTGTCATAGCAAGTCATAATCCCGACGGCCCCCTTACTCCTTATCAACTTGAGGTGATTGAACAGTGCGGAGCTTCCGCGCAACACCTGCGTGCCGCGAGCATTGACACAGCGAACGAAGTGTTTCTGCAGAATATAGACAAGAACGATATAGTGGTGCTTGATAATTATTATTACGCCACGTCATATCAACAGAAAATCAAAGAGAAGGCCCGGGCGCTTGTATGTATCGATGATGTGCACGACCGTCATTTTGTGGCAGACGTGGTGATGACTTTCTGTCCTCTCGAAAGGAATGACTTTTCACTCGAACCTTATACCCGTTTTTTTGGTGGGATAGAGTGGGCTTTTCTTCGTGAACCCTTCTTCCGTAAGTCAGTGGAAAGCTCACGGAAATTCCCCGGCAAAAAAATGGTGATTGCCATGGGAGGTGCCGACCCGTTCAGACTCACCGACAAAATGGTTGGAGTGGTGAGGAATGTTTTTCCGGATGTAGAAATATGTGTCATCGCCGGCCAGACGGTGGAAGTGTCGCGGATTGATGATGATAAAATCAGTATTTACCGAAAGTTGAGCGCCGGGCAGATTGTGGAATTATTTGATTCGGCAGATTGGGGGCTTTTCCCGGCCAGCACGATATGTGTGGAGGCTTTTGCTCGAAATCTTCCCGTTGTGGCGGGGCATTATGTTGATAATCAGCGCGAATTCTACGAACATGGAGTTGCGAATGGCTGGTTCGCTCCGCTTGGCAATCTCACGGCTGATGAAAATTCACTTCGCAAACAACTCGAATCATTCAACCCCGAAATCATTTCAGCTGCGCGCCCCGATTTCGATTTCAGGGCAAGGCGTGAGGAAACAGTAGACATATTCAAATCTCTTTGAGAAAATCCATGGAAATTGAAAATACAGGGAAATCATCGTTGATTAAGGAAGGAAAATGCATGATCGTAGCCGAACTTTCGGCCAATCATAATCATAATCTCCAAACTGCACTCGACTCTATCAAGGCCATTGCCGATTGCGGTGCCGACGCAGTGAAACTGCAGACTTATCGGCCTGAAAGTATTACGCTTGATGTTCATTCAGAAGATTTCATACTGAAGGGTGGGCTTTGGGACGGCCGCCAGCTCTTTGATCTTTATAAAGAGGCGTGCACCCCCTACGAATGGCATGCACGGCTATATGAATATGCCCGCGAATGTGGATTGATTTGTTTTTCCACTCCATTCGACAGGGAGGGGGTGGATCTTTTGGCATCACTTGATAACCCGATATATAAGATTGCCTCGTTCGAAATAATGGATCTGGAACTTATCCGTTATGCCGCCCGTCAGCAGCGCCCGGTGGTGATAAGCACCGGTGTTGGCTCGGCCCGTGAGATTGAAGAGGCTGTAAATGCCTGCCGGGAAGAAGGGAACAACGATGTGACCCTGCTGAAATGCACCTCGGCCTATCCGGCCCGTATTGAAGATGCTCAGTTATCGCTGATGACTGAATTGAAAAGTCGCTATGATGTAAAAGTTGGCCTGTCAGACCATTCACCCGGCTCGATGCTGCCTGTGCTGAGTGTGGCTCTTGGGGGGGTGATGATTGAAAAGCATTTTATACTCGACCAATCAATAGGTGGCCCCGATGCTGCATTTTCAATGGATAAAGGTGAATTCCGTGCAATGGTTGAAGATGTGAGGAAGGCGGAAGCAGCTCTGGCTCCCCGGGGAGGTATACCCGAGGATGAAGATTCCCAAAGGGGAGGGCGGCAATGGAGCCGTTCGCTCTATGTGGCCGATTATATTAAAGCGGGGGAGGTCTTTACAGAGAAAAATGTGAAATGCGTTCGCCCCGGATTCAGTCTGCATCCGCGCAATTACGCGCAGCTTATGGGCCGCACGGCAAAGAAGAATTACCAACCCGGCGACCGCATTGACCCTGATGCACTTAAGGATTAGTGTGAGAGTCTGCTGTAAAGGTTCCCATTTACTTAGGCTCCACCCACCAAAATTGCTTAAACCCCATCCCACAAGAAATGATGTCTGGAATTTCTTGTGGGATGGGGTTTAAAAATTTCTTATGGGATGGGGGCTTATTCCATTTTGATTATGAACGCGCCGCAGGAATAGCCGCCGCCGAACACTGTGATTCCTATATGCTCGCCTGGAGCAAATTCATTACGGAATTGTGCAAAAGCCAATGGAGCTCCGGCACTTCCGGTGTTGCCTAATTCGCCGATATTATTCACGAATCTCTCTTTGGGCATCTCGAGTTGGTGAGCCACATTGTCGACAATACGGCCATTGGCCTGATGACAGATGATGCGGTCCATATCTTTACATGTGAGTCCGCCTGCCATTTCTCCGGCCTTGTCTAAAGCTTCGATCATATATTTGCATGCATGAACAAACACGTCTCTGCCAAAGGGCATCATAATGCCGCCCTCGCGCGGGCGAAGCATAACGCCTTCCGGACCTTTCGAGATGTTTCCAAGCCCGGCGGTGTAGATAGCTTTGATTTCCGGTTCGCCGGGAGCGCACGGTTCGGCCGACACAAAAAATGCAACTGCGGCATCTCCCCACAAGTGGCCCGCCTTTTCATCATTATCGTTGGAATAATAGGAATTGTGTTCCGAGCATATCAATAATGCACGTTTCGCTTTTCCGCTTGCAAAATATCCCTCGATTACTTCCAGCCCGTTCACAAAAGATGAACAAGCCGACGACATGTAAACGGCGCGGGCTCCGTCTATATCAAATTTTTTCTGAACTTCGTGGGCAACAGTTGCCACGGTGTCGTAAGCCGTATAGGCAGCCGCGACAATCAGATCAACATCCTTCACATCGTAGGGCAGCGAGGGGAGGGCGGCCTCAACTGCATCAAACGCCATGGTGTTCTGATTTTCACCTTCTCCAACGCGAGAACGTGTGTGGATACCGGTGCGTTTTACGATCCATTCATCGCTCAAACCGATGGTGGATTCAAAATATTTGTTGTCTACTCTGGGTTCAGGAATATAATATCCGGTGGCGTTTATATACATGGCGTTATTTTATATGAGTGATAGATGTTTTTGCACATCCGCTTCTTCTTTGTGCAAAGATAGTAAAAAATGTGCTTACTACAAATAATTTTCCTAAAATATATTTTTAACTTTTAAGTTAAAAATGAATATAAAATATTATTATATAATAAATTATATATAAATTTGATTATGTTTTAATTGTGGTTCAGACCCTCTCGAAGCCGGTGGATGAAGTTGGAATTGCGTGAAGAGTCAGGATTATTCCCGATGGCAAATTCAAGAGCTTCTTTTTCGCCAACAAGCACACAAAGGCGTGTGGCACGACTCACCCCCGTGTAAATCATGTTTCTGTATAGCATCGGTTTGTGAGCCATAGTGATAGGAAAAATCATATATTCCACTTCCGACCCCTGAAGTTTATGAACAGTCATGGCATAAGCCAGGGTGAGTTCGGAAAGTTCACTTCGTGCATATACCGATTCGCGCGAATCCGGGAAAGAAACCCTGAGTGTCTGTTCATCTTCATTCACCTCTGTTATAATTCCCACTTCTCCGTTATACAACTTCCTTCTGCTGTTATTAGCAGTTTGCATCACCGGGTCGCCCAGTCTCATTATGGTCTGTCCGCGTCTAAGGGCCGGAGAGTCAGGATTGAGATGCTGCTGAAGATCTGTGTTGAGTTGTCGCGCCCCGAGGGGGCCGATTTGCTGAGGGGTGACAACCCGGATGTCGGTGGGAGCAATGCCGCGGCTTTCGGGAAGCTCGTAGGCCAAAAGATGAAGTATGCGGTCGTGAATAGCCCGGATTGACTTTTCCTCGAAAATCATGAAGTCGCTTTCTTCCGATGATTCGGGGGTGAGGCCGGCGTTTATGGCGGCTGCCCCGGCGGCTATAAGACTGCCGGACTGTTGCCTGAAATTTTCATCCAGCACAGCAACCGCCACAACCCCCGAGTCTATAAGGTCGCGAAGCACATTGCCCGCGCCGATTGCCGGCAGTTGATCAACGTCGCCAACCATCAGAACCCGTGTGCCCGGAGCGAGCGCCTCAAGCAGATGATCAAACAGAACTTGTTCCATCATCGAGCCTTCGTCAATTATGAGAGCACCGGCATCGATGTGGCGGGTAAAATATCCTTCACCTTGCCGGTAGCCCAAAAGCCTGTGAATGGTGGTGGCTTCAAGGCCTGTCAGTGTTGTCATCCGTTTGGCCGCACGCCCTGTGGGGGCGGCCAACACCGGCTGTATATTCAGCTTTTCAAACATATCGAGAACACCGCGCAAAACTGTTGTCTTTCCCGTGCCCGGTCCGCCCGTAAGAACCGCCACCGGTGAGTTTACCAATGTCAGAATCGCACGGCGTTGAACCTCGCTGTATTTCTGTCCCTCCCCGTTACATTCCGGCACATCTTCAAGGCAGAATTGCGGAACCGGAGTGGCCGCAAGTTTCATTAATCGGGCAGCCCCCTCTTTTTCGGCTTTATAAAACACAGGTAGATAAAGGGCATCGCGACTCTTTACGAGTCTGCCGCTTGTCACGGCGTCATTTAAATATTTACTGATTATTTCGGGAGTAATGCCTGTTATGCCGGATGCATACTGCAAGGCCTCGTCAACTGTCGCAAACAAGTGGCCGTTCTCGGCATAATGTTTCACCGCACCCACAAGAGCGCCAACAAGACGCCCCGGATTATCGGGCGAAACATTCAATGCACGGCCAATTTTATCGGCCATAAAAAATGAAAGACGCCACACACTTTCAACCATTGAATAGGGATCTCTCAATAATACTTCCTCAGTGCGTTGCCTGTATTTTGAGATAATCCTGTCGATGAAACTTTCAGACACTCCGCATGAGTACAGAAATGCAATCACCTCCGCGCTGACTTTCATCGTGGTCAGAGTGTCGGAAACCCGTGCCGCCAGATTCTCGGAAATGCCCGGAACTTCGGCCGCCAGCTCAGGTTTATAGCGCAGAATATGTAAAGTTTCGCTGCCAAACCTGTCGACAAGAGCCTTGGCGTAAGCCGGACCAATGCCCGGAACTCTGCTCCCTGCAAGAAATTTGGCAATCCCGGCGGTGGTGAGCGGAAGTTCTGACTTATATTCATCTGTGTCTTTCATAGTAATATGCTTCAAAATATATAAAATTAGAACGGTTGAGCGTAAACGGAAGTTTAAGGGCATTGATCAAAGACTACGGGCTAACACATCGGACAAAGACAATATACAATAAAAAAAGACTACCCGAATGGATAGTCTTATTTATCACTATATGCGCATACGAAAAGTAACATTTATTCGGTCGGATTGTAGGGACGCGATTCTTCGCGTCCGAGTTTGGAAAACAGTAGAAGCTCATATTAAAAATATCCCCAAATACTATCGGGATGTAGAGCTGGTTAATCACGTAGTTATGCCCAATCATATTCACATAGTCCTATCCGTTGGAACACCGGCAATGCCAACCGTCGGGCAGTCAGCAACCCCGAAATATGGCTGTCTTGGCAATCGCGATTTCATGAACATATTATCCGAAGTCAGCGAGCCTTTGATAATATAATGGATTATGTAATAATCACCTCTGAGAAACTGAAGAAGTTATTCGAACCACTTAGGAATTTTAAAACTGTTCTTGGAGTACGTACCAAACTACTGACAGTAGAAGATATAGGTAAAAAATATCGTGAGGGGGACTTGCAGAGTAAAATAAAAAGACAAATAATAAAAATAAAATCTTTATTATTTTATTATTTTGTAATTCAACAAATAAATACTATTTTTACAATTTATAATTTAGTTCTCGCTTTGAAAGCTGATCTGTATTAATCATTTTCTAATAAATCAACTCAAAAACAACAATCTTGTTAATTGTAAAACCTTTAATAAATTAACATGTTATGAAAAAAGTCTCTAAACTTTTGACTGTTTTTTTTACAGTCATCCTTACCTCTCTAAGTTCGTTAGCATCTACAAGCACGACAGTCCTTGAATTTACCCTAAATGATTTTGATATTTGGACCAATTCCAAAGGTCAAGTATCTGTGTCAGGGAACTCCTCAAGATATGTGTATTTATCGGATCCGGATAATCCGAATGACCCGGCTTTACCATACTATAATATTAATATTCCCTTAGCGCCGTACAGTAGGGTAAAAAGTATTGCCGCTCGAGTGGATGAAAAAACTTTGATTAAGAGAGATGCCACCA
>JAAVCL010000030.1 GCA_014802335.1 Bacteroides sp.
ATCTAATTATCCTGAACCTTATGGCTAAACTAAGTTTGACATATAGATTTTTAAGAGCAATAGGACTTAACTATTCAGAGGAAGAATATGGGCAGGTAGGTTTATTTACCGTTATCGGTAAGTTTTTTTCCAATCCATATCACGCACTGTTGCAAAGTATGATGGATTGGGTGATATTCACTCCAATTGCTCCAAGAATGTTGAGACCCTGGTTATTACGACGAATGGGCGCTACTGTCGGAAAAGGGGTGTTTATCGGCGACCATTGCAAGTTCGATCTCAATCATGCAGATCTTATCACATTAGATGATCATGCACATGTGGCAAGTGGAACAAGACTTCTGTGTCATCAAAGAAACCTCAGTAATTACTGCGTCGGAGATGATTATGCAAAATTAGGTTACAGAATTGCTCCTATTCACATGAAGAAGGGGAGTCTTGTCGGCATGGAATCTTTCGTAATGCCCGGAACAACCATAGGGGAGGGTGCAATTGTAGGAGCAGGCTCATTAGTTTCCAAAGACGTTCCTGATTGGACCATTGCCGTAGGAAGACCGGCAAAGGTTGTAAAACAAATTCCTGTTCGAGAAAATCCCCAAGAAATCAAGGAATAGCGGCTTAATCCGCTATCATAAAATTAATTATGAACATATTGACATTTGATGTTGAAGAATGGTTCCATCTGCTGGATAATTCTTCAACTAAATCACCGTCTCAATGGGTTAACTATGAGGTGAGGATTCACGAGAATATGGATAGAATATTCCGTATTCTCGAAGATACGAATACTAAAGCAACATTCTTCGTAATAGGTTGGATTGTAAGAACCTATCCCGATGTGGTGAAAAGAATAGCAGAAAAATATGAGATAGGTTCGCATACGGATAAACATCAGCTTGTGTGGCAGCAGACACCTGAGGAATTCAGGCAGGATGCCGACAAATCAATAAAGCGGCTTCAGGATATTACGGGTAAGGAGGTAAAGTATTTCCGCGCTCCCGGTTTTTCTATAAGACCGTCTGAATCCTGGGCTTTCGAGATTCTGCATGACTTGGGCATTGAAATAGATTGCTCGGTTTTCCCGGGGCATCATGCTCATGGAGGCTTCCCTTCTTATGGCAAAGTTGAACCTGCTATTATAGATGTGCATGGAAAGTTGCTGAAAGAATTTCCTATAAGTTGCCGGGAAATAGGCGGAAGCCATATAGTGTATCAGGGGGGTGGATATTTCCGATTATTTCCGTATACGCTTATCAAGAAATGGGCAAAACAAGATAAGCACTATCTATTATCATATATACACCCCAGGGATTTGGATGCCGGGCAACCTATGGTACCGGGGCTGCCACTATCACGAAAATTCAAAAGTTATGTCGGACTGTCAGGCGCGGAGAAAAAACTACGCCAATTTTTAACAGACTTCAAATTTACGGATATTGGGACGGCCGACAAGCAAGTAGATTGGGAGAAAGCAAGAATAATAAATTTATGAATTGAAGCAACTTGTAAAGAAGCGATACTAATAAGAGCCAAATATTCACATGAAGGGCGGGCCGAATAAGATCCGGATCCCGCCATTTCTATAAAAATACCTGCATAAGAGATTTGCTTGAATCACACAATTTTGTTATTTTTACCGTTATTAATACAGTTTTTTCATGGATGTTAATATCGAGTTAATCAAAAGTATGCTTGACGATGAATATCGTAATTTGAACGATCCTACAATAGATCGCTGTCAGACCTATCTAACGATTATTTCTATTAAGCAGGAATATGAGCTTTCAGAGTATCTTTATCCTATATATATTGACGCCAAGAAATGGATTTATTGTTTCTTCGAAGATTTGAAAGATAAGAATTACGGATATGATTCATTTTCTCTTGAAATTTTTAAAGAGCATTTAGACAATTTCCCTTCTCCTCAGGCATTCAGGTTATACAATATAATGAAAGTCCTGTGCATACAAACAGGATATGGCATTGACGATATAGATGATAAGTTATCTCAACTTCAATTTAATATTTGGAAGGAGAAAGGTAAAAAATGGAATAAGTACCTTTATCTGCTGGCAAATAACACACGGTGGCTTATTGCATCTTGCATCTCGTTTTTTATTATTACCACTATGTGCTTTTTACCGGCTCCTTTTGACTGGATGAAAACTCTTGATATAAGATTATTGGAGTGGCAAGGAGAAGGAGTATGGCATAGTATCTGCTTATATTTAGGATCTGCTCTATATTATATTGCCCATGGAGAAACTGACAACCCTATTGTTTCGCCTGCTAACATTGGTGGGGTTGTATTTATAATAATAAACGAATTTATATTTTGGGGACTTATTATCAACTTTGTTTATCAAAAGATGGTAAACTCCTTGAGTAAACTTGGCTTAAACTTTGATTGAGATGAAGTGGAATCTTTATAAAGATATTCTGTCAATAACAATACAGATAAAGATATGGGGACTATTTTTACTCTGTTTACTCTCAGTGACTCGGCAGCTAAATATCTTCCCCCAATATATTTATTATATACTCCTCACGGTGGAGCTATTCTTTTCTTTTATTTGTATTATTAAGAAGAAGACAGATTTTATTCCTGTCTTGAATTATCTTGTGATTGGATTCGTATTATATGATAAGCCTTTAACCAATTTTATTAATGGACTGATATTAATATATCCATTTATCGATATTTTGGCCTTCAGAAGGAAATCATTAAGATATATCTGGGTATTAGGAGGGAGTTATTTTGCTTGCATATTATCTCTAATGTTGTTAGATGGCAGATTTCAAGGATTATATATTATTATTTTACTTTTGCTATGGCCTATATGTTTCTTTATTTGCGAACAGCAAAAATGGGATGATTTCAAAGAATGCTTAAACGAAAAAATCGATAATTATTTAGGAAGACGCCAAATAAACGTACATACTCATGATCTTTACCGACAGATTATACGATATTGGAACCGTAATAACCGGGATTACAAACTCGAAGAAATTTCAAGCTATCTTTGGAAGAACGATGTTTTTATGCTGATCCATTCATCATTATTCAAATGGGATCGTATTATGAATCTGAGTAATAAAGACATAACTGTTCTTAAATCTTTAAAAAAGATCAAACAGGAAGAAGCAATTGACTCAAAAACAAAAAAGATTACCTGTATTGTTACGCGAAACCTTAACAATACCTGCTATGCAATCGAATATAAATTCAAGCGCTACAATCACTTTTCCCCATTCCAAAGTCTCGCAGTAAATAATCTGTTAAATAGTATTTCGGGAAGACTTGTTAATCTTACCTCCTTTTCATACGAAATCAAAAGAGCGATAAGAAAAACAGAAGAAGATAATCTCTCTAAAAAATACTACGTAGATAATGCAATAAAGACACTCCACTTTATACGTAATTGTCTTAGTCCAATAGCCACTCTGATTGACTTTATGAAACTTTCAAATAAAGAACAGGAAGAACTATTGAAAGCTGATAAAGGGCTTTTGAAGGAATTAATAAAGTCTGCACAAAGTGATTATAAGAGTATTAAAAATTACGCTGACAAAATGCTTGATACTACAGAATATCCATTTTCCAATACCGAAGTCCAGGAAATATCAATCACGCAAGTATTTAATGAACTGAGCGATAAGGTAATGGGACATCTAAAGACAACCATTACACACAATATGGACGATACCGTTCCTAATGTTAAAGTGATAGCCAACCTATCTGATTTGAATTTGATCTTCATGGATTGGATTAGAAATATGGAAAAGTATGGTACAGATTTTAAAGTAAACTGGAACCTCCATGAAAAAGAATTAAATATTACATTTATTAATTCTTCAAAAGAAAAAAAATCAAATCTCCAAGACATTGTCTCACTTTTAGTAGACAATTCTAAAGAAACTGAACACACTCGAAAAAAAACTCATGGTATAAATGAAATGCGAACTCGAGCAGCACATAACAATATTCTAATTTATGCATCCGTTGATAATTCAAACGCCTTGTCTCTGTTAAATGTCAAATTACAAATTCCTGTAAGAAATGAGTAAAAAGATTCTACTGGTTGAGGATAAAATGTCCTCACTTAATACCCCTTTTAAACTGGCGAACCTCCGTAAATTTCAAGGCAGTCTGGTTATTCGATCTGTTCCTCGCTCTCAGGATGTAAATTATGATACACTTAAAGACGATTACGACCTTGTTTTCGTAGACATAACTCTTGCAGAGAGATCTCAGAAAAATGGGTATGGGGTTCTAAAAGATATATTAGCACATGATTATTTTCCAAAAAATAAATTGATTGTTCTTACGGGTAATATGGAGATTGAAGAAAGTCTCAAACAAAATGGACTTCCATTGGATTTGGAGATTCTCCGAAAACCGGTATCTTTCCCTCAACTTGAAAAAATACTGATTAATCATTTATCACCAACACTCAATGAAGCGTGAAGATAATTATCTTCTTGGATAACATATTTTATATTGCGTAAAACCTAATTATAATTACAATAAGACGAGCTCGATAATATATAGGGCTCGTCTTGTCTTTTTGATAAGAAGACTTTGTTCAACCAAAGGAATTAATGCTTGGTATACGAATCATCAACAAGGTTAAACGGCTCCATTAGCACATAAAGAGGGATGTATGGGTAAAAGGGAGGGAAAAAAGAGTAAGGGCAGCCGGGCTGTGAGGCCGGGCTGCCCGGAGGCATGGTATATCGGTTTTTGAGGTGTGGAGGCTTGGTTAAGCCTCGTTGTTGAATGCAGCTGATACCTGGTCGGCGATCTGGCGCATACGCGCAGGGTCGGGATCGGATATCTTGCATTTGAAGTCCATGTCGCCCTCTTTTTGCATCGGGACGAGATGGATGTGGGCATGGGGCACTTCAAGGCCGATTACGGAGAGTCCGATTTTTCGGCAGGGCATTACGCTCTTGAGAGCCTTGGCCACTTTTTTGGCAAATTTCATCATTTCGCCGAGATCGGCGTCAGAGAGATCGAAGATGTAATCCGTTTCCTGTTTGGGAACTACGAGTGTGTGGCCCCAGTTTACAGGGTTTATGTCAAGAAACGCGTAAAATTTGTCGTTTTCCGCTATCTTGTAGGAGGGAATTTCTCCGGCTATGATACGTGAGAATATGGTCATTGGTGATTTTAAGATTATCGCAAGTTGCGCGGCGGATCCGCGCAGCAGCGTGGGTTAAGTTTATGTGATGCCGTGTGGTGGCATCGTGGTTGAATAATGATCATGGCCGGGGGAATACCGCTGGCCCGGATCAGATTTCGATTTTTACAATTTCAAAGTCAACTATGCCCGCGGGCACATTAACTTTCACCACATCGCCCACTTTATGACCCATAAGGGCTTTGGCTATGGGGGTGGTGCTTGAAATTTTCATCTCTTTCAGATTTGCCTCGCTTTCGGTTACGATGGTATAGGCCATTTGCATTCCGTTAGCGACATTTTTTATTGTTACTTTATTAAGTAGCTGAACCTCATCGGTGTTGAGCTTGCTGTCGTCGATGATGCGTGCTGACGCAACGAGTTCCTTGAGCTTGGCGATTTTCATCTCAAGCATTCCTTGGGCCTCTTTTGCGGCATCGTATTCTGCATTTTCCGACAGGTCGCCTTTGTCGCGGGCTTCAGCTATGGCCTGCTTAATCAGGGGACGTTGAGCTTCGAGCGCTGCGAGTTCTTCCATCTTGCGGTCGAAGCCTTCTTGTGTAAGATAAGTTGCCATTATTTTTTTGACAGTGATTTCTTTTGTGTTTTGGTGTTGTTAGGCGTAAAAAAATAACAGACCCTCACTTAAGAGTCCATTAATTAGCCCAATGCATTTTCATTGCAAAATTAGCTTATTTTTTTCGATTTACCAAACGGGCCTCTTCTTTTTCATATTGGAAGAGGCATTTTTAACGTTTTTTAGTGGGTTCGGGGTACGAACCCCGCTACGCGGGATGGAGGGGTGGGTGGATATTCGTTGTACCCGCACCGGCAACCCGCTAACGCGGGCGTGCCGATACGGGCCTAATATATAATCCCGCTATGCGGGATGGATGATTGAATACACGCTACCTATGGATGGATTACACACGTTGTGGGGGCGGATTTTTCTATTGGGGTGGAGGACGAATTGGCATATCGGGGTGCACACCCCGCGTAGCGGGGATATATATTAGGCCCGTATCAACGCGCCCGCGTTAGCGGGTCGTTGGTGCGGGTATAAATCATCGCACACCACCAGGCCCCGCGTAGCGGGGCTATATCGGCCTATACAACATCCGGCTATTTATTTATGGAATTCCGGAAAATATTTCGACGCAATGAGGGATTAACGATTTTTATAATCCCGCTATGCGGGGCCGGGGGGGGTGGATATTCGTTGTACCCGCACCGGCAACCCGCTATGCGGGCGTGCCGATACGGGCCTATTATATTATCCCGCTATGCGGGATGGATGATTGAATACACGCTATCGTCTAACCTTGAAAAGAGGTTAAACGACTTCCCTGTTAGATTTATACGGCTACTTAAAAAAATTTTATTATCTTTGGGGAATGAAGTGTAATTTCATAAAATGAAAGCGAAATGGCTACTATTAATGAGACTCAAGACGAAATAATTGAAGAATTCGAGGGCATGACCGATTGGATGGATCGCTATGCCTATATTATAGATCTTGGAAATACGCTTGCTGAATATCCCGACAGTGAGAAGACGCCTCAGAATCTTATCGAGGGTTGTCAGAGCCGTGTTTGGATTGACGCAAAGGAGTCGGAGGGTAAGATAGAGTTTCAGGCCGATTCGGATGCCCTTATTGTAAAGGGCATTGTGGCGTTGCTGATGCGTGTGCTCAACGACCGCACGCCCGATGAAATTCTTGATGCCGACCTCTATTTCATCGACAAGATCGGTCTTCGAGATCACCTCTCGCCCACCCGCTCGAATGGCCTTGTGGCTATGGTGAAGCAGATCCGCGACTATGCGCGTGCGTTCAAGGCGCTGGAGGCGAAGTAAGTTCCGGCGTTTTTTGAAATCGCGAATCCATATTGCTAAAATTAATCAACTAACCATAAATCTAACCTTCATGTTTAAAAATCATCCCAAGGGCCTTATCCCGGCCGCCTTGTCGAATATGGGCGAACGGTTTGGCTATTACATCATGAACGCCGTGCTCGTTCTTTTCTTATGCTCGAAGTTCGGGCTTAAGGAGGAAACGGCTTCTATCGTCTATTCCTGTTTCTATGCGGGAATTTACATCCTCGGTCTTGTGGGCGGTCTGATTGCCGATAAGACTCAGAATTATAAGTCTACCATCATCTGGGGTCTTATCGTAATGACTCTGGGCTATGTGGTATTGGCTTTCCCCATTTTCGCTACGGCCGAGAACCAGGCGTGGCTTCTTACGCTGACTTGCTTCGCGCTCTTCATGATCGCTTTTGGCAACGGTCTTTTCAAGGGTAACCTTCAGGCCATTGTGGGTCAGCTTTACGACAACCCGCGTTATGCTTCGCAACGCGATGCGGGATTCCAGATTTTCTATGTGTTTATCAACATCGGGGGTGTGTTGGCTCCGTTTGTGGCGCCGATGCTGCGCAGCTGGTGGCTCGGTGAAAACGGGCTTGCTTATAATGCTTCGCTGCCCGCCCTCTGCCATGAATATCTGAGTGTCACCGACAACATGAGCACTCAGAACCTCAACAACCTTTATGCTCTTATCACCGAGGTTGGAGGCGACGCGGCAGGCAATATCCAGGAGTTCTGTTCAACTTATCTGAACGTGTTCAACACCGGTATCCACTATTCGTTTATCGCATCGGTGGCCGCCATGCTCATCTCTCTTTTCATCTTTATCGCCACCAAAAAGATGCTTCCCACCCCGGCAAAGAAAGCGGCCGAGGCTATCAAGGAATATTCTCAGAGCGAGAAAACGCGTATGGCTTCTGAAATCCGCCAGCGCATGTATGCCCTTTTCGCAGTGCTTGGCATCGCTATTTTCTTCTGGTTCTCTTTCCACCAGAACGGTACTTCTCTTTCGCTTTTCGCACGCGACTTCGTAAAGACCGATTCGGTTTCTCCTGAAATATGGCAGGCGCTCAATCCGTTCTACGTTATTATTCTAACGCCATTCGTAATGATGTTCTTCGGCTGGCTGAGCCGTCGCGGCAAGGAAATATCCACTCCGCGCAAGATCGCCATCGGTATGGGTCTGGCCGGAATTGCCTATCTCTTCCTTGTGATCTTCTCTGCAATCAAGGGCTATCCTTCTGCCGACGAATTCAAGGCTCTTCCCGCTGCGGTTGCCGAAACGATGAAGACCGGCCCGTGGGTTCTGTTCGTGCTTTATTTCTTCCTTACGGTTGCCGAACTCTTTATCTCTCCGCTGGGTCTTTCGTTTGTATCGAAGGTAGCGCCCAAGCATCTTCAGGGTCTTTGCCAGGGCTTATGGCTCGGGGCAACTGCCGTGGGCAATCTCCTTCTTTGGATTGGTCCGCTTATCTATAACGCTTGCCCGATCTGGGTGGCATGGACTGTGTTCCTCAGCGTCTGCGCCGTTTCAATGGGTGTGATGTATGCCATGGTTGGCTGGCTCGAAAGGGTCACCAAGTAATGGACTCTCCGGTTAATGACTTTGCATAGAACTCCGGTTCAAGACTGAAATAAATTCAGGCCGGCTCGTTGATGGACGGGCCGGCCTGAATTTATACTTTTTATTATACTTTTTATCGAATCTAAGTTTATACTATTTATCGAATCCGCCTTGCTTTTTCCTACTGATTGCGGCGGTGCTACCGGGGCGACGGGAGGTCGCGCGAGGCGGTGATGCGCACCATTGCGCCTTCCAGTCCGGAGGCTGCGGCCTGAGTGCGCACATCCAGCCTTATGTATCCCCCTCCGAAATCGTAGACCGAGGTTTCAGCCCCTTCGGGACCGTGATATTCAAGTGAGTCAATAAGGTTGGCGGCATCAAGACCAAGATTAGACACCAGATAGCTCTCGAGATCATCGGGCAGAAGGTCTCCGATGTCTTCGTTGCGTATCACGGCGACGGTTGGGGAAAGCACATCCACATCCCACAGGCCGGGATGCCCCTGCACGTTCGAATAGAGCGGCCTTCCGATTCCGTCGGTCAAGACCCCGTTAAAGTTATAATCGGTGGTGTCGAGTTTTTCGCCTACACGAATGGCATCCACCAGACTCTTTACAGTCATGGCGATATCATTCTCGGCGTGGTATTCCTCTTCGGTCTCCACGGACTCCCCTTCCGTTTCTGAAGTTGAATTGCGCGCTGCATTGTTGCATCCGACATGTAAGATTGATGCAACGGCAATTATGGGCAGAAATTTCTTCTTACTACTCCAGAATCTTCGATTAACTTTATTTAATGTTTCCACATCATTGTTAACAAAAATCAATGCAAAATTATCTAATAATTTTGAAACTGCCTAAGAAGTTAATCAAAAATTCATTTCTTCGCGTTTATTTATCTGAATACAAACCAGCGGGTGGGGTCGAATCGGGGCAGTGCCATAAGCTGGACGTCGCGCTGCCGGTCGGACAATGTTTCTTCGGCATGGCCGATTGTGACTCCACGTTCACGCAGTGCTTCGCGCACTGTCTCCAGAGCTTTTGCCGGGGTGTTATTATCCTTACTGAGGTGGCAGAGAAAGATATATCTCAGCGAGGGATTTATTATTTCCTGCAGGAAACGGGCAGTGTCTTTATTGTCGAGGTGTCCGTTGGCGGCGCGGATACGTGCTTTCAAATATTCGGGGTAGCGCCCCAGGCGCAGCATGTCGGAATCGTAATTAGCTTCTATCACGAGATAATTCGCGCGACTCATGTAGTGGCGTGCCCGGTCGGAAATGCTGCCGATGTCGGTGGCGAGCACGAATTTGTGAGCTTCATATTCAATTGAGAATCCCATGTTGTCGGAACCGTCGTGAGGCACCTCGAAGGCGGTAATTTCCATTCCGGCAACCTTGAATGGGATTTCTTTAAATATCGGGGTGTGATATTCCTTTATTCTTTTGGATATGCTGTGACGCCGCAGAAGGCCGTTCAGCACGCGTGGCGTGCAGAAAAGCGACATGTGACGGTTGTTGCGAAGCAGGTTGTAAGAGAATCTCACGTGGTCGCTATGATCATGGGTGAGAAGAAGGCCCCGCACTTTTTTCATATTCACACCATGCTTTTTGAGTGTTTCTTCTATCTCGTCGGCCCGGATGCCGGCGTCGATAATTATTCCTCCTTCTTGGTTGCCCACATAACAACTGTTTCCGCTTGATCCGGAGGCAAATGAAATGTAATGTAGATGATTTCGCGGTTCGGAGTCGAGTTCCGCGTCTTTTCTATCGATGCGGAGGTCGGACACGGGTGCTTCGTCTTTTTCCTTCCTGTTATCTTGCGAGCCTTTTTCATCCCACTCTTCGAAGGGGAGACATGGTTGATTAAAATAGATTTTTTTCATTAACTTCTGAGTTATCTGCGCCCCGTGTTTTGCGTGTCGTTGCGATGGATTAGAAAAATGGCCGGGCGTTTGTCATAATCGGTCTTGCAGTTTTTCCAACGGGAGGCCGGCATGGTAATGATTGATTCTCGCGCCGGGTCTGAAATATTGACGGCCACGCACAGCAGGGTGTCGTCACGCAGGTGAGACGCAAGGAAGGAGACGAGGCGGTTGTTGCGGTATGGAGTCTCGATAAAAATCTGGGTCTGCCCCCGGCGGGCACAGATATTTTCCAGTTCTTTGAGCGCCCGTGCCTTTTCGTCATCTTTCACAGGCAGATAGCCGTTGAAAGCGAATCCCTGGCCGTTGAAGCCCGAGGCCATCAACGACATCAGGATGCTTGAGGGCCCCACAAGCGGAACAACCTTGAGACCTTCGCGCTGGGCGATTGCAACCACATCGGCGCCGGGGTCGGCCACCGCCGGGCATCCGGCCTCGCTCATCACGCCCACCGACTCGCCGCGACGCAACGGCTCGAGGAAACCGGATATTTCTGATTGGGGGGTATGCCCGTTGAGTTCGCTGAAGCTGCAGTCGTCTATCGGAAATGAGGAATCCCAATGACGCAGGCAACGCCGCGCGGTTCGCAGATTTTCAACTATAAAATGACGCAACCCCCTCACAATATGAAGATTCCCCGGCGGAATGGAAAATTCTGTTGCGTTTTCTCCGATTTCAACCGGTATAAGATATAATGCTGACGGGATCTGAGTATTCATAGTTTTATGTCGTCGCGTAGCCGGGCATCGCATCATTGACGCGTTGTAAGACCCGCTTTTCAATTTATACGCAAATTTATCAAAAATTTTGCACTTTAGCAATGATTTTTCAAGAAACGGTAAAGACATCGGAGCGGATAAAATACATAGACCGTGATGAAAATTGCAGATTTGATTTCTTTTTTATACCTTTGAACTTAATGAACGCCCGGCTTCAAGCCAAACACAGGGGGCATTCAGGTGATATTTTAACGGCTGCTTATGTTGAAAGAAGATTTTCTAAATAGCATCAAGACTTTAGAGGAGATTGATACCGAAGCGTTTCTGACGGCAATGGGCCTTCCGGCAGAGGTGAGCATAAAAATGAATCGCCGCAAATGCACGGAGGCGGCCGTGACAGGATTCGACGGGCTTGAACCTGTGAAATGGTGTAAAAACGGCTATTATCTTCCGGAACGTCCGAAATTCACTCTCAATCCTCTTCTCCATGCGGGGGTGTTTTACGTTCAGGATGCTTCGTCGATGATTTACGAGACTGTCACCGGGTCTTTGATTTCACGGGGATTGCTGCCCGAGCGTCCGATGGTGCTTGATATGTGTGCAGCCCCCGGGGGAAAGACAACTTCGATTATTAATGCCGTTCCCGACGGGTCCACCGTCGTTGCGAATGAAGTTATGCCCAAACGGGTGCAGATTCTGGCCGAGAATCTGCAGAAGTGGGGCTATCCGGAAATAATGGTCACCAATATGCAGGCCAAGGGCTTCCGCTGTGTCAGCGCGAGCTTTGATCTGGTGGCGGTGGATGCACCCTGTTCGGGCGAGGGAATGATGCGCAAGGATGAGGATGCCTGCTCTCAATGGAGTCCCCGACTTGTGGCTCAATGTGCGGCACTGCAGCAGGAAATACTCAGAGAAGCTGTCGATGCACTCAGACCCGGCGGAGTATTGATATATTCCACTTGCACTTTCAACACCACCGAGAATGAAACCAACGTGGAGTGGTTAGTGAAAGAATTGGGGCTAACGCCGGTTGACCCGGGAGTTGACCCGGCCTGGGGCATCGGCTCGCAGATCGGCTCGCAGATTCCTGCCCTGAGATTCATGCCTCACCTCACACGCGGAGAAGGTCTGTTTCTTGCCGTGCTGCAAAAGCCGGGTGAAGCGGTTCCGGTGCCGCATCATAAGACTCTCGCCTCACTGCAAAAGAACGGGAAGGTGATTTTAAACGGTATTCCTCAAACCGCATCAAAAGGCAAAATCGAGGTTCCGGCCTCTCAATGGGCATTATCCACCTCTTTCCCGGCCGACCGTTATCCGGCCTGCGAACTCGACAAGGAGACGGCCATTCGCTACCTGAGCCACGAGGCGATAAGCCTTGATGCGAACGCACCCCGCGGGTTTGTTGTTGTAACATATAAAGGATTCCCACTTGGATTTGTAAAAAATATCGGCAATCGTGCCAATAATCTCTTTCCGGCCCAGTGGCGAATCAGAACCCAGTATAAATAATAAAGTTATGAAATTTAAAACAGATGCCTCCTGCGGCCATTGCAAAGCCACAATTTTAAAAGCCATGCAGGCAAAATTCCCCAACGCCGAATGGAATCTTGATTTGGAACATGCAGATAAGATTCTTGAGGTGCATGGACTTCCTGAGAATGCTGAAAATGCAGCTATGGTAGAGAAAACACTCGAGGAAACCGGATTCAAGGGCACATGGCTGCCCGGCACCGGATATTGAATATGGATTTATACGACTGGAATTCACGCACCGAAGCATTGTTGGGCAGCGAAGGAATCAAGAGATTGCAGCGCGCCCGTGTCTTTATTGCCGGAGTGGGCGGAGTGGGCGGATATGCGGCTGAGATGCTGGCCCGCAGCGGAGTGGGTCATCTCACCCTCGCCGATGCCGACGTTGTCTCGACCAGCAATCTGAATCGTCAACTTATCGCCACAATCCCCAATCTCGGCAAGCCCAAAACCGATTTGTTCAAGCAACGTTTTGAAAGCATAAACCCGGAGCTTGAAACCATAACCGTCAACGAATTTCTAACCCCCGAAAACATACCGCAGTTTCTGGAGGCAGAGAAATATGATTTCGTGATTGACGCGATAGACACGGTGGCACCCAAAGTGACACTGATAACCCACTGTCTGCTCAATCGGATTCCAATCATATCATCAATGGGAGCCGGGGGGCGCGTTGACCCGACACGCGTTGAATATGCCGACCTGTGGGAAACAAAAGAAGACGGGCTGGCACGGGCAGTGAGACAACGGCTGAAAAAATCGGGAGTGCGTCGCCCGCTGCGCGTTGTGGCAAGTTCGGAAGCTCCACGATCTTCGGCAATAATAAATCTCGACGAGCGCAACAAGCGGAGTTCATACGGAACTTTGGCAACGATTCCGGCACTGTTCGGCATCTATCTGGCCTCGTTCGTAATCAAAAGGCTAACAGAGCAAACATGATAGAGATACGCAATATTTCCAAGTCTTTCGGTAATCTCAGTGTGCTGCATGAAGTTAATCTCACCATTGGCAACAATGAGATAATCACCATTGTGGGGCCAAGCGGAGCGGGCAAGACAACGTTGCTTCAAATTGCCGGCACACTCGACAAGCCCGACAGCGGTGAAGTAATTTATAACGGCACGCACGTTTTCGACCTGAAGGATCGAAAATTATCGGAATTCCGCAACCGCAATATCGGATTTGTATTTCAGTTTCACCGTCTTCTGCCCGAGTTCAGCGCTCAGGAAAATGTGGCGCTCCCGGCCATGATCGGCGGCAGATCGCGCAAGGAAGCCATGAAGCGTGCAGCCGAACTACTTGAGATGCTCGGAGTTGGCGACCGGCTGAGGCATCGGCCCGCCGAAATGTCGGGCGGCGAACGTCAACGTGCGGCCATAGCGCGGGCGCTCATAAACGATCCGGAAATCATATTTGCCGACGAACCCACCGGGAGTCTCGATTCATATAACCGCGATGAAATCCGTAACCTCATTGCCACTCTACGCAAAGATCTTGGCCAGACTTTTGTAATTGTAACCCACGACCCGACGGTGTCGATGATAGCCGACCGCGTGGTGAATATGGCCGACGGAAGAATCATCGACGAGCGTTTGACCTCCCTGCCCGGCTAAACACCCGAAACGGCTAAAAACATCAGCTAAAACATCGGGTATTGCAAATTCAATTAATTTTCACTAACTTCGCAAATAATAAGTTTGTGTCTGAAATTATTTAATGCATTGCCTCATAAATCATGAGGAGAACTTTAGAATATGGCTTCTGTTGCCATGGAACTCCATAACACCTTCAGCCAATCCAAAATTTCATCCACATACTTCACAACTCAATAAGTGAAAAAATTCTAAAACATACTCAAAAATAACACTTGATAAAAAATGGCAAATAACGAAAACCAAAATCAGAATCAACTTCAGATCCAACTCCGTCCGGAACTCGCAGACGGCAAATATACCAACCTCGCAATGATCGGCCACAATCCGAGCGAATTTCTTATTGACTTTATTTTTGCAGCTCCCGGCATGCCCCAGGCTCCGGTTGTAAGCCGCGTGATCATGAGCCCCGAAAATGCCAAGAAGCTCCTTTTCGCGCTCACAGACAATATTAAGAAATATGAAGCTCAGTTTGGTGAAATAGCACCTCGTGCCGGAAAAAGCGCCAACTGATCCATCAACCCGCGATGAAAGATAATTCACTCGTAATATACAACACCCTGACCCGGACCAAGCAGGCTTTCACGCCTCTGGAGCCGGGTCATGTCGGAATGTACGTATGCGGCCCGACAGTGTATGGCGATGCTCACATCGGCCATGCGCGCCCGGGAATAACATTCGATGTGCTTTTCCGCTATCTTCGCTGGCTTGGTTATAAGGTGCGCTATGTGCGCAACATTACCGATGTGGGCCATCTGGAGCACGATGCCGACGAAGGTGAAGACAAAGTGGCTAAGAAAGCCCGCCTCGAGCAACTTGAGCCAATGGAAGTGGTGCAGCACTATCTCAATAATTATCACCGGGATATGGCCGCGCTCAATGTTCTTCCTCCTTCCATTGAACCCCACGCTTCGGGACATATCATCGAACAGATTGAATATATCAAGAAAATTCTGGAGGCCGGCTATGCTTATGAAAGTTGCGGCTCGGTCTATTTCGATGTGGCCAAGTTTAATAAAGACCATAACTACGGCAAGTTATCGGGGCGAAACATTGACGACCTGCTGAACACTACCCGCGAGCTCGACGGGCAGCACGAGAAACGCAACCCGCTGGATTTCGCCTTGTGGAAAAAGGCCTCGCCCGAACATATAATGCATTGGCCTTCCCCTTGGAGCGAGGGATTCCCCGGGTGGCACCTGGAGTGTTCCACAATGGGCCGCAAATATCTGGGCGATGTGTTTGATATTCACGGCGGCGGAATGGACCTCATGTTCCCTCATCACGAATGTGAAATTGCACAAAGCGTGGCTGCACAGGGACATGATGCGGTGAGATATTGGATGCACAACAACATGATTACCATCGACGGCAAAAAGATGGGTAAAAGTTATGGCAACTTCATAACTTTACAACAATTCTTCAATGGTGATCATCCTAAACTGGAGCAACCTTACAGCCCGATGGTGATAAGATTCTTCATTCTGCAGGCTCAGTACAGAAGCACCATCGACTTTTCCAACGAAGCTCTGCAAGCGTCGGAAAAAGCACTGCAGAAACTCCAGGATGCCTATTCGCGACTCAACAACCTGAAACCGGCGGAAAAATCAGACGTCGTTCTCCCCGATTTCATGGCAATGTGTCAAGCTGCATTAGATGATGATCTTAACACCCCGATGGTGATCGCTCACCTTTTCGAGGCAGCAAAAATAATCAATTCGGCCGCCGACGGAAAGACCGCACTCACCTCCGGGCAGATTGAATCCCTGAGAAATCTTTTCGACACAATGCTCGATGAAATTCTCGGTATCCGACTCGGTTCATCGGGCTCGGAGATGGATCTGTCACCCTACGAAGGGGCCGTGGATCTGCTGATGGACATCCGCGCGAATGCAAAACAAAACAAAGATTGGACCACTTCCGACCTTATACGCGACAAACTTGCCGAACTCGGCTTCAATGTGAAAGACACGAAGAACGGAGTGGAATGGTCGCTTAAGTAAGCCCCCACAAAGACTTCTTCAATAAAAATAAATGAGAGCTGCGATCATTGCGGCTCTCATTTATTTATTTCAGGACTTGCGGATGCAAAAATGCAAGTGTTACCCTTGGCGCAGATTGGCACGAACATGATTCATATATCAGGCCTGTGATTGCTTGAAATCGCTTTTTATGAGTTCAATCAATGCAGGCAGAGCCTCCGCAGTGGGTATATTTTTAGTAATGAGCTGCTTGCCGCGATAGATGCTGACACGCCCGGGGCCGGCTCCGACATAACCATAATCGGCATCCGCCATTTCTCCGGGACCATTCACAATACACCCCATAACTCCTATTTTCAGACCCTCGATTCCAAGTTTCCCGACTTCTTTTTTCACCTCGGCAAGTGCTGATTGAAGATCAAAAAGCGTGCGGCCACATCCGGGGCAGGCAATATACTCGGTCTTATAAAACTTAAGACGGGCGGCCTGCAGTATGTCGGAAGCAAGCCGGCTAAGTGTGGCCTCATCAAAATTCGGATCTTTCACCTTTATGTCTGAACCATATCCGCTCAGAAGCAACGCACCGAAGTCGGCCCCTGCCCGAACCCGCAACTCGTCAAGGTCGGTGCAATTATAATTTATTATCAATCGCACGGGGTTCTTATAGCCACTTGCCACAAATTTATCAATATCTGCCGCTAACTGACCGATCATCGCCGGGTTGTCGATTTCAAAATCACGATATTCCAAGCTTGGGTCAGCTATTTCACGTTGCGAAACCGAAACAGGGGCTTTTGGCTTTTCAACTTCGGGAGCCGCGGCACGTTGCCCCACGTGCTGACGAAGCAAGCGGGCAACCGGAATTTCATTCTCAGGAGGCTCGGATAGCGACACTCGTATTGTATCGCCAATACCCTCATGAAGCAAAGCCCCGATACCGACAGCACTTTTTATACGGCCATCTTCGGCGTCGCCGGCTTCGGTCACTCCGAGATGCAGAGGGAAATCCATGCCGGCCTTCTCCATTTCTTTCACCAGAAGCCTCACGGTCTCAACCATCACCACTGTGTTGGAAGCCTTAATGGAAATGATAATGTCTTTAAATTTTTCCTCTTCGGCAATGCGCAAAAACTCCATTACCGATTCCACCATGCCCGCCGGCGTATCGCCATATCGACTCATGATGCGATCGGAGAGAGAACCGTGATTCACACCGAGCCGCACCGCCGTGTTGTTTTCTCGACACAATTTTAGAAACGGCACAAAACTTGCGCGGATTCTCTCAATTTCCGCCGCATATTCTTCATCTGTAAACTCAAGAGACCTGAACGTTCTTGCGGCATCCACAAAATTACCCGGATTAATGCGCACCTTATCTGCCGTGCGTGCTGCTTCAAATGCAGCCTTCGGATTGAAATGCACATCGGCCGAAAGAGGAAGAGCACTACCCTCCCCCCGGATTATTTCTTTAATCGGAGCGAGATTGGCCGCTTCGCGGACACCCTGGGTGGTGAGACGCACAAGTTCGCCTCCGGCGGCGGCAATGCGGAGAGCCTGCGCAGCCGAGCCCTCAGTATCGAGTGTTGATGTGTTGGTCATCGACTGGATCACGATTGGATTGTCACCCCCAATCACTATATCTCCAACTTTTACCGGATGTGACACCCGACGTTCATAATTATACTTAAACATTGATTATCAAGAAATTCGTAATTGTTAGGTTGATAAGTAGCTCTTAGAAATTAAGTAGCTACGAATAATTAAACGATATATGTTAAACAAAGTAATTTGGAATATCTTGAACGCTAAAACTCGTTCTTTTTGGCATATTTTGCTTTGTCATTCAGTCGCATACGAAAGTATGCTCCTTCATTCCGCAGCAAAATATGCTCAAAAATAACTTCGTTTTATCTGTTCATTAATTATTCGTAGCTACTTAGCAAATTAAAGCATATCGAGAGATGACCCGGCAAAGAGCATCATGCACCACACACAGCCAAATCCCACCGCATACCCGGCCAGAACCTGCCACACCGTGTGACGGCCGAGCCAAACACGCGCCGAGCCAAGCAATCCGGCAACGGCAATGCTTATCAACAGCCAGGTCTGGACTCCGGGAATAGTGTAATCGTAGATGAGCAGATGAGCCAAAAGGGCCACAATCCCTGCAATTCCGGCTGCATGCACCGAAATTTTCCACCACCGGTTGATAATCACTTCGACTATTCCGGCGGCGGCTCCACCCATATAGAACATAACAAGCCATTGCGGGGCGCCTTTAAATCCAAGGAATAACGCTGTGCCTATCAGACAAACGATGCATATCACGTATGGCAGAAAACGCTCTTTCTGATTATTAAGTCCGACATCGTTGACGGCCCCCAGCTTTTTGAGCAGCAACACAAGCAACGAGGGTATCGCCACATTTATCCCGAAGACGATCAGAACATACACCATGCGCGGAACAAAGGCCGTAAAGGAAAGAATGGTATAACTGAAAGCAATAAGAGCCGCATAAACCGGCATTAACAATGGCACAAAAACCCACGACAGCAGGTGGGAAAATCCTGTAACAATTGTTTCGGCCTCCGAAGGTGGAAGATCGGGTTCCTGCGTCTCAGAAATGCCGCCCGATGGGTTTGTCTCCTTTGCGGGCTCTTCTTCTGCAGGCACGGAATTATTGTCTGCATCCGGAGAGTCGCTTTCATTCGATGCCCGGTCGGCCATACGTTCGGATGCCGGCATATATTCCCTTTCATCGATAGATGACTTGGGATAATATGACGATGTGTCAAGTTTCATAATCAATATTTTTTACGTCCGCGAATCACACCGGAAAATTCTCGTGGCACGGGCGATTGGAAATTCATGTCTTTCTTTGTGATGGGATGGGCAAAACGGAGAGTCTGCGCGTGCAATGCCAGACGGTGGATCGGGCTGGTCTGAGCCCCATATTTACGGTCGCCGGCAATGGGATGTCCCATATCGGCTGCATGAACCCTGATCTGGTTCTTACGCCCGGTGTCGAGCGAAAAATGAGCTAATGTATAGCCGTTGCCCCGCCCCATCACTTCGTAATGTGTCACTGCAATGCGCCCTTCTCCGGGAACATCGGTGGAATAAACCACATATTGCGAATTTTCCGTGAGGCGACTTTTTACGAAACCTTTGTCTTGCTCAAGATAACCCTCAAGCAAAGCAACGTAAAGACGTTCGAGAATGATATTGTTCCAGTTATGTCTGAGAACTTCGTGGGCTTTTTCCGATTTGGCAAACATCATCAGCCCCGTGGTGTGACGGTCGAGTCGATGCACCACCCAAAGTTTATTGCGGGGGTCGACATTCTTAACGTATGCGCGCATTATGTCGTAGGCATTTTCTTCTTTCTTTTTGCTTGCGGTGCCCACCGAAAGCATCCCGTAACCCTTGTTAATCACCATCACGTCGTCATCTTCATAAATAAGGTCGATGCGCGGATGACTGAAAACCGGGAAGGGGCGCGAAAGGTTAAGGGCAACCTCGGCCCCGGGCAATACCGGAACGTCGAACGTGCGGCCCACAACTCCGTTTACCATCAGATGCCCGTAACGAAGCCATCTTTTCACATCGTTACGCTTGGCATCGGGCATGGCTTCGATTATGAAATCCATCAGCCGTTTTTCAGTTTCAGTTTCGTTACGGAAATTGAGTATCCGGTCTTCTTTGAAAATATTTTTATTTTTTCTGCTATCCATATAAGATGCGCAATTATTTTATCATTATTACAGCAGCTGTTAAAACTGAAAATCTACTTATACGTTAAATTTTAACATCTACTTAAATTTTAACATCTACTAAAATAAAATGTTTAGTTCTCTTGATTGATGCACCCTTCTTCCTGAGGCTCGCGCAGCATATTTTCCCGGGGTTCGCGCAGCAGACGGTCGGACGCATCCGACATTTCCCGCAGCAGTGCGTGTCCGAACCTGCATTTCAAGCAATGTCCGTTATCGCAATATTCCTTTCTGAGCTGCAACAGCGCCTGCGAGTCGACGGCAGAGACACAAGAAATACCGGCATTGCGCCATTGCCTTATATAAGTGTTGTTTTCAGCTTCAGTGTCGCGCCAGATATCAAGACCGCGTTCAGCCAAGTCGGGATCGCAGTGGGAAGCACCGTAGGCATAAAGCATCGGGGCCACGAAATTAATTAATAGAAGTTGCAGGTTGGAGGATGACAGTGCGGAAAGCCCCGTCGTCAAGATCGGTTTTCCGAAATCAAAATGAGACGCCCAATATCCTTCCATTTTGAAATCGAAAAGTGAATCTACCGAGTCTTGAGTCCCGTCATAGTCCAATATACGTGCCATCATCCCGAATCCTCCTTTTAATGCCAAAGCCAGCAAAGCGAGTCGACGGGTGGGAAAATTCATGGGCCTGGTTCTGTTGTATTTCCATATATCCTGACGCAAAGGACGCAATCCATATTTCCGGCTCAGGAAATAGTATTCCCGGCATAAATTCTGATAATACTGGTCGAGAATAAACTTTGACACATCAAGCATCCCGGCCTGACCGAAAATCAACGCCTCCAATTGAAACAGATTGTCGGAATGTTTAGCCAGAACCTGCAAAGGGATTGATCGCGCCAACATCTCCATTGGCAAGCTGTTAAGTGAAAAGCCCAGAGAGCGGGCAAAGGTGATGAAACAAGCACGTTGCCAATCGCCGTTCGATTGCTTCACTTCGTCAAGAATCCGACCCGCCTTCTGCTGGATTCTTTCCACTGCAAGAGAATCTATCCAGGAAGTAAGAGTGAGCGGTGGGAGCCGCCATAATTCCGCCTCACATTTTACACACCTTATATTATCGGCCAGCCTGCCATACAGGCGTTGAAAGCTCTCCGGAATCTGATATGCAACCTGCGGAATCAGACCTCCGCAACCATCGGGAATATACTTGTCGCTGATTGCAACAAAGTGCAGAATCACGTTTGAATATGCCGGGTCGGTGTGATGATTATGTGCAAACCAATCTGAAGCTTTTACATGCACTTCGACATTTCCGGCCATGTCGTCACCCCCTATAATAAGACGGGCTCCTGAAAAATCGGGGCCTGAATCCGAGTTGTGCAGGCCGGTGGAAATAACTTTTACCGCGCGGCCATCGGTGGTGGCTAACTCCTTTGGCAACAACCTGTATTTCCAAATATACTGATAAAGCTTTTCCATTTCTTGGCCCCGTTTCCTATATTTCTACAAATATAACAATTTTTAAGGAATGTGTAATGAGGTCGTTTAAACTTTTTACGAAGTCGGGGTTTGTCAATACGTTAGATTTTGCCGACAACGCACCGACATGGCGCGCCACAAGGCGGTCAATTCCTTTTGTTTAGACCTTATTTACACCCTGTTTACTCATAGACTTTCAAGCCAACGGAACAGTTGCGGAAACTATGCACAAGTATTAAAATTTGTTAATTTATCAAGATTGTAAATAAATTATGGTTTAGTTCTGAATATTTTGTGTAACTTTACGATGTGTTTTTCATAGTATTAAATTAAGATTAAGGTTACGGTCTATTTCTTTGTGAAAAGAGATAGACTTTTTTATTAATACACACAAACCAATTGCGGATTCCGAATGTTTAAACTGATGAGAAAGGTTAATGAATTGAACCGGTCTCGGATTTATTTACCGGAAATTATATACTATATTATATACTATGTGACTGTTCAGATCAAGTTTTAGTTATGGGGTTCGGTTTTAAGCAGTTTGATTATGCTATAAAATGAGAATTCTTTCTGCCTTGGGCTAAAAACAAAATTTGAGCCGTTATCTAACGAAAACACACTTATAAAAATCAATATTATGGCAACACAGAAAAGTCTTGTAGGAACCAAGACACAAATCAATCTTGCAAATGCTTACGTTTCTGAATCATGTGCATATACCCGATATACCTTCTTCGCACAGGCAGCTCAAAAGGAAATGTATTATCAATATGCAAATATTTTTAATGAGACAGCAGCCAACGAACTTCATCACGCAAAAATATATTTAAAATTCCTGAACGAAGGAGGTTGCAAAACTGATCCTATTTCAGTAGACGCCGGCGTTATCGGCTCAACGCTCGACAATCTGAAAGTAGCAGCCGAGGAAGAACGTGTGGAAGGAGTTGACCAATATATAAAGGCAGCCGAAGTTGCAGAAGAAGAGGGATTCACCCAGATTGCAAGCCAATTCCGTGCAATTGCAACTATAGAGCAGCATCACCGCGACCGTTTCCTGAAAATGGCAAAACGCATTGAGGACGGCACCGTATGGAAGAGTGAAGATAATAAGCCCATTAAGTGGCAGTGCCTTGTTTGCGGTTACATTTTCGAGGGTGTTACTCCTCCAGAAAAATGCCCCGCATGTCTCCACCCCCAGCAGCATTTCATGCGTGAGGAAGACAACGTGTAAAAAATTCCAAACTTGTAAGAATAAGAAAACAGGAGCACCTTTCATTCCAAAGGCGCTCCTGATTGTTTTGTCTTAGAATTTAACCACTTTTCCGATATATAGAATTGTGCCTGTTGTAGTCTCGCGTATCATGTAAATAAACGGATGACAACAGTTCATAGTGTATTCAAGCCCCGGGTCGGGAGAACTCACTGAAACGCCGCTTATGGTGACTGCCGCAGCCACAGTGCCCTCCTCGTCCACTTTTATTCTTGCAATCTGGTCTATCTTTCGGATCTTCATAGACTCATTTACCATACCTCTCACCTCTTGCAACTCTAAAGATTGCACACCCATCTCACGGAGAGTTTCAAGCAGATTAGTGGTTTGATTAATCTCAAACTTAGGAAAATCGAGATTAACCTCAACCTTAATAGCATCGGCAATTGACTTTTCAAGTTCGGTCCTATCGAACTCCTTCACAAACGTGTAGAAATCCACACTCCATGCGGGGAGCACCACTATCATTTCATAATTGCCGTTACCATAAGGCAGCGAAACGAGTTGATAATCTTCTGTTTCGTTATAGAGCAGTTTCGATTTCTGACTCATCATGTCAACATGACCTATGGATTTGTCTATATTGTCGAAGCGGGAAACCTTGGTACTCCGACTGTCAAATTCAGATGCCCATTTTCCTTTGAAGTAATTGGCTGATAGAATGGCCAGATCATTGTCAAAAGAGGAATCGATCATTGACTCGATGTTACCGTCCGTCTTCTCTTTAACCCAATTATTTATTTTATCGATTGCTTCCTGAAAATTATAGAATTGCGATACTTCAGCATCAAAATAATCCACAAGTAAGTTTTGATAATCACTTAAAAGGGTCAGATTTGACTTATAAACACATGCGTTTGCAAAAACACATGTAGTTTTACTATCCACCTCCCGCAGATATTTCAACATCACTTTCGCATAGTCATTTATATCTGCAATTGCATTGCCGTTATTTTCATATCCCAACACGCTTTCGAGTTCCTTTCGGACCGTGCCATCATCACCGTTTGCAACCATCGATAAATTAAGGAACGCAGAAATTGATGACACAACTGTGTTACATTCCTTCTCACTGGCTTGAGCCTTGAAGATATCGAAAGCAAAATCATTATTATGCTCAACGACACCTCTTGTCTGCGCATCCAAAGGTATGATAACCATAGGCTCTACTGCCGATTCATTTCCGTCATTGTCATTCTTGTCACAGGCAGAAAAAATAAGTCCTGCACCGATCATCATCCACAGTAATTTTTTTAATTTCATAATTTAAAGATTAAATATTAAAACAGATTTGTATATATTATTTTTTATATAATAATTGATAGCGCAAATATATATATATTAATTTAAATTTACAATTTTTCTACAAAATAAATACTACAATAATAATTTTTTGATTAATTTTCAATTAAAATGGACAGATTTATAATAACTGATTCAACAATCCAACATAAATGATAATCTCAAAACTTAAAATGATTATAAAAAAAAGACATACTTGAAATATTTTACTATTTTAAGGAATTATAAACTTCCATTAATCGAGTTTATAAAGTTTACTACATTATATATATATTTGTGGTGTAGTTTCAAATGAGGTTGTCTAAACTAATTTTTATGGTAAGATTTATTAATATTTTGGAGCAGATTGACTCGGTCTAAGAGGCAGCGACCTTTCGGTCGGTGGCTGATTAGAGCGGTACAAGATGCCCAAAAGATTAATAAAGATTGCCACAAAGTTTACACTTTTTATGAAGTAAATAATACGCAAATTAGTTTAGACAACTTCAGTATCTTATTAAAGTACTGACTTCAATATAGTTGTCAATAATAAAACATAAATAATAAAACATCCATCAGATTCATGGCTATTGAGAAGATAACGGGAATAGTGACAGATATTACCAAATATTCGGATAAACATAATGTGATAACCCTTTTCACCCGTGAGCGGGGAAGGGTGGCATTATTGTCTTCGACTGGCAAAGGGAAGACCGCGCGGGTTCGTAACGCTTCGCTGTTGCCGCTTTCGGTTATCACAGCGGATATTAATTTCAGTGCAACGCGCGAACTTCAGTTTTTGGGAAATTTTACACGTGCAACTCTTTGGAAAGATATTTATTTCAATCCGGTGAAGAGTGCCATCAGTCTTTTCTTAGCTGAGTTTATCAACACTTATTTCCGTCAGTCTCCTCCCGAACCCGTGATATGGGACTACATTCATTATGCCATAGGCAGACTCGACAGTGCCGAGAAAGGTCTTGCAAATTTTCATCTGGCTTTTCTTATCGAATTTCTAAGTTTCGCCGGCATTAGACCCGATTTATCAGACTGGCGTGAAGATGCCTGGTTTGATATGCAGGGGGGCTGTATGACCATTTTCCCTCCGTCTCACCGTAATTATCTTCCTCCGACCGATGTCTGGGTGCTTCCCATGCTCGCTCGAATCAATCTGCGCACCGCTCCGTTGTTCAGTTTCAATGCCGAACAACGCCGGCAATTACTCCACGGATTGCTAAATTATTACTCATTGCACTTCCCCGGAATGGCAAATTTGAAATCTCCTGCCGTTCTAAGTGAAGTTTTCTCTTAAAGAGACGAAAAGTTTTAAATTATTAATAAACAAAAGTTCAATTTCAAGAAAATTGTAATTTAAAGAGAGATAACAGAAATTTGTTACCTCTGATATTTCGACACTCCTCTAACAAATGGCTATGTATAGAAATTTGCTACCTAAACAATACTTTTTGAATATAAAAAAGTGTAAATAGAAGGTTGAAGCAAACTAATTATTCGTTAATTAATCATAATGCCATGAAAATAATTTAAAAAATATTTTTTTGTTACAAAGAAAATGTTTAACTTTGCAACGTGTTTTTCATGGTATTAGATTTAAGGTTAGAGGATTAGTTGTCGTGAGACAATTAATCTTTTTTATTTATAGCTGATTTCCAACAACTTAAGCGTATTTATCTTTCAACTTCTTGCTATTTTCAATATTCTCGCTAAGGAATTCCTGAAAATTTTATAATACTGAAACAGGATAGCAAAAGATTAAGGCCCCCATCTTATTAAAATTGGCCTTTCGACTTCTTACAAAAACTATTGTAATGAATAGCGGTATAACTATAAGTAAGTTTCGATAATTAGTTTATACTAAGATTCGAGATTGATTTTAGAAAATTTTGACTTACGAAGATGGAATTATGGGGTTCCAGAATGACTGATGAGTAAGTCAAAAGGTTGCAAAAGCAAACCGAAGATTAATATAAACTAATTGTTGAGACTTACTTATAATGCATATATGCAACTTATCTTCCTCCCGATCTCCAATATCCATAATATAAACAAGAATCATCTATCTTGCATATTTTCTAAAAATTCCAATTAAAAGCAACCATTCAACAGATATATTAAAAAATATTATCAAATTTTTAGAAAAAATTTGTTTTTTAAAACAAATATATATATCTTTGCTCACAGAATACAAGGATTTGATTTTCGTGTATTGATTTACATCATTAAAATATAAATACTTATGAAGGAATCTTTACTACGGATTGTAAATTTCACGGCAACTATATAAGGGATTTACTTATCATACGTCACTGTTTAGTATAAGTTGTTGAAAAATATCAGCAATATAAAACAGGTGCTAATGAGATGTAACCGGACTATGCGGAATCCTGCCTTTGTATTTTTTAATCTTCAAAGAAGATTAAGGATTGATTTTGTGAGTTTGCTTGCAAAGGCTCTCATTATAACATAATTATCTAAATTCATTTTTTATGAAAGAAAAGAAAAGAATTGCTGATTTCATAGAATCAGTAAAAGAGGGTGACATATCATCCTCCACCATTCTCTTAGGCGGAGCAATGAAGGATCCAGACGAATTACTAAGCTCCTCCAACGGAGGGGATTGCTCTAATGCCTCTTTTGACAGTTGTAATAAGTCCACAAACAGAGGAGGTTGCAAGAATGTAGTAGGTATGTGCAATAATTCTAAAAATGGAGGTGCTTGCAATAATGCAGTAGAAGCTCCAAAACCAACCAACACTTCTTGCTCAACTTCAGGTACGGTATAACAATTTTTGAATCACCGGCTTTTCACAAAAGAACGTCGGTGGTTCAACTCCAACACTCGGTAAGATAATTATTTATGGAATATAAATTAAGCAGATGGAATTCATACATTGATTTGGGGGAAAGGAGAGGGTTGATTTATAATGCTTTCACTGATAGCTTCATCGCAGTAAAAAACGCATCAAATGATTATCTAAATGTCAAGGAAAACAAACTTGAAGACTTCACACCGACATTCAAAGCTCAAATGATAGAAGGGGGCGCCTTGGTACAGGCACACATGGATGAAGTCAAGGAATTAAAAGATTTAATTAACCATGTAGATGATGATGACTCTATCTTCCACCTTATAGTCAATCCAACCTTAGACTGCAATTTTCATTGCTGGTATTGTTATGAAAACCATATCAAGGACTCTGTCATGAGCCAACAACTGGTGAATGGGATAGAGAAGGCCATGCGAAGTCAGATTATACGTCAGAAGAATATGAAATATTTTCAACTCTCGTTTTTCGGAGGTGAGCCACTGCTTAAATTTAATGAAGTTATAGTCCCTTTGTCAGAAGCCTTGGAAAGACTATGTATCTCTAACGGGATAACAATGAGTATCCATTTCACTACCAATGCTTTTCTTTTAGACCAAAAGATAATAGAGGGATTAAGAAAATACAAAGTATCTTTCCAAATTACTCTTGACGGAGGAAGAGAGCACCATAACAATACAAGATTCGGGATCGGAAAACTTCCGTCATTTGATGTTATTTTAGATAATGTTCGCAAGCTTTCGGAATCAGGAATGTCAATTACTTTGAGAATCAACTATACGAAAAATAATCTGGAAAGCACTCGAGAGATAATCGATATCCTGAACTCCTTTCCACAAAGCTGCAGAAAGAATATTATAGTTGATTTCCAGAGAGTCTGGCAGGATGCTTCTAAAGAAGATGCAGACAACATCAACAGCATAGTCCGTAGGTTCAGAAAAGAACTTGCCGGCAATGGCTTCCGATGCTCGAACAACAGACTCATGAATGCGGTGCGGGATTCATGCTATGGTGACAAGACCAACGAAATGCTTGTTAACTTCAACGGGGATGTTTTTGCATGCACAGCCCGCGACTTCAAGACCTCCAGCAGGTTAGGCCATTTGCTGCCTAACGGCACTATTGAATGGAATGAAGATGCAGTCAACCGGCGCCGCGAAAGCAAATTCAGTAAGAAAGTGTGCCACAAGTGTCGCATCGCCCCTCTGTGCGCTGGTGGATGCAGAACAAAATGCGTGGAACACACAGGACACGATGGATGCAGTTTTGGATATAGTAAAGAGGATATAGATGATTTGATTTTAGAACGGTTTGAGGAATATTTTCTTAAAGAAACGTTTTAAACTGACTTTTTTGTAAAATTTATTATTCTATTGAAGTGAATTTGGTTTTCAAAAAGATTGCAACCTCTCCCATGGTTCCAATGGATGCTCAGATAGATTAGTAATTGTTATCATTAAGTTTTAACTTTTTCAGATCATTTATGATAAATAAATCAGTAAAAAAGTTCCATTAATTATTTTTTCAATCTCTATATTGATATAGAATAATTATCGAAACTTACTTATACCCAACAATAATGATAATTTTTTATAAAAAATGAAGAGATATTCAACGTTTGCGATAACGATGCTATACGCCCTGTGTTCTTATGCTCAGAGTGAATCTGAGGAACAGAGACAAGAGGAAACAACAAATTCTACCGAACTACAGGAAATTATTGTAAAGGGTAAGAATGCCTGGTATGAAGACGGAAAGGCTGTATTCATACCTCAACGTCAGGCAAAAAATCTGTCGCGAAATATGCAGGACCTTATCGAGAGAATGAATACAGGAATACTTACTGTTGAAAATGGACAGATACAGACACAAAACGGACAGCCTGTATCTATTTACATAAACGGCTTGCCTGCCGACAATCTCGATGCCTCGACATTCTGGCCGAAAAATGCCTTACGCGTCGAATATATGGAATCTTCCGATGACCCTAATTATCAGGGAAAGTCAAATATTCTCAATTTCGTGATGAAAGATTATGTGGCGGGCGGCCTAACCAAAATCGCTGTAGACCAGAAATTTCCCAATACCGGCGATTATCAGGCATCCTCAAAATTAGTATGGGGGAGAATGACTTATCAGGCTCTTTTCCGTGGGGGTTATTCACGAGACCACCGCACGGGCACCGAGCAAACTGAGAATTTCGAGAATGTGTGGTATGACGGAATACAATATAACAATATAAATAGATACGAGAATGTGGACAGCTACTCACGGAGTAATGAACTCTATGGCAGTTTCACGGCACGATACAGAAAAAATAACTTTGTCGCACTACATGGCGTGGCTTTGCAGTGGAACCAAAACCCGGGGAGTGGCATGCATGGCCAATCTATATACACCCCTCGTATTATAGAGGGTGACATGATGCAATCAGGCAATGACGGTCATAGTCTTTCTCCCAAGGTGTGGGGAAACTACTTATTGATGAACCTCAAGAAAGGTTCCTTTGCTGCCAGTTGGTCGTTCAATCACTCGCACAACAGAGGATATTCCGTGTATGAGGATGGAAACGCCCCCAAAATTCTAACTGCAACTTCGGAAAATTCATATAAATATAATGCAAATGTAGCTGGTTCTTATGCTGTGCGTGATAATTTTTATCTGGTTCCGGATTTCACAGAAACTCTTGAAGTCTACAATACCGCTTATTCAGGTTCAACTTTATCACATCAGAATCAGATAAACTCAAATTCCTTGTTTAAACTTCAATTCTGGTATAAACCAATAAGCAAACTAACGCTGTCTATAACTCCTCAATATACTTTGGCATATAGAGATGTGAACCATCTTTATAAAATAACGGAGCATAATCCCGGACTGAATGCAAATATCTACTATGCTATCAACAATATCAGCTATCTCTCTCTGTCATCCTGGTATGCAGAGATAACATCCCCCATTTCAGAAAGGAATGATCTTATACTCCGACAGACAGAATTGAAATGGACTGAAGGCAACCCTGAAGGGAAAACTGCAAACTTTTATGACTTGAGCCTAAATTATAATATCATGCCTTTATCCTGGATCAGTACGTCTCTTGGGCTGACTTACAAAACTAATGATAATGAATCCATCATCCTTTACAGGAGTGGCGGCCCGGAATACGATGGAGTGATCGGTAAATACGGCAATGCCAACAATATCAATACATATATAGCTTTATGGGATTTTTCTTTCAACCTTTTTGACGGACACCTCAGATTGTATAATCAACTCCAATATAGTTATAAGCAAGTAAAAGGAGATTTCAATAGCAAAGTTATTTATTGGAGATGTAGACCCTCCATTTCATGTGACTTCGGGAATTGTTCTCTATACGCAAATTACAGTTCTCCCGAACAATATTTTATCGATGGTGGAACGAGAAGAACTAAGACATATCACCAATATGAACTCTGTTTTACATACGGGAACGGGAACTTTATATTTGATCTGACCCTCGAGAATATTTTCACAAAACGTCTTTACTCCAAGGAATGGCTTACAAACGGCCCATACAGCTACACCGGAAGAAACTGGATTGGCGGCAAGAGCATAGGCGTGTCGATGACCTACACATTTGACTACGGGAAGAAAGTGGATCCGAGAATAGACATCTCGGTTCAAGATCTACACTCCACTTCCGTGCTTGGCTCGGAAGCAAGTAAATAAAGATTATTCTCATGTTTAAGACCTACCGTCAGCTTGAACGGTCTGACTGCGGAATCACCTGCATACGGATGATTGCCCGCCATTATGGGAAGAAAATTTCCAATCTTACTCTACGCAGATTGGTAGAAACAAATAAATTGGGGATTTCCTTAAAAGATCTGACCGACACTTTATCAAAAATCGGTATGAAAAGTGCTGCTCTTCGCATAACCGGACAAGACATCTACAGAATGCCTTGTCCGGCAATCGTATATTGGCGTCAGCAGCATTTTGTGGTTGTCTATGATATCGACCTCCGGCGGAAGATTTTCAAGGTTGCTGATCCGGAATTGGGTAAACTGAGGTTTGAAGAAGAAGAATTCTTGAAATACTGGTGTGGGGATGGTGAAAAAGGAATTGTGGTGGTAGCAGAACCCGGAGATGACTTCCACAAAAAAGCATACGACAAGAAAAGCTCGCTTAATGGCCTGCTCAAATTGGTAAGTCTTGAAATTTCAAAACGCAAAAGGTCTTTCCTATACATTATTCTTTTATTGTCACTCTGCATGGGCGCTGATATACTCGTGCCGCTGATGATGCAGAACACGGTAGATGAGGGAATAGGCAGACATGATATTGAACTTGTATGGCTGTTAATTGCCGGTCAATTCATGGTTTTCCTCGGCAATTCGGCAGCATCAAATGCCATTGAATATTTGATGAGTAAAGTAGGATTGGGGGTAAACAAGGATATGACACAGACGTATCTGAGGAAAATAATCAGATTTCCGCTATCCTTTTTTGATAGTAAGAACCCTGCTGACCTTATACAAAAAGTGTATGACCAGTCGAGAATAAAGGACTTCGTGATGCAGATTCCGAGTTCTACGCTATTTGTGATACTGAATATGATAGTATTTTCCGGACTATTGATATGGTACAACGGGTGGTTGTTTCTTTTTTTCCTATTGCTCACATGCCTTGAAATCGGATGGACTTTCATTTTCATGGGGAAACGTAGGACACTTGACTTCTCCTATTTTTCCGCGGCCGCAACAGACCGCAATAATATACATGAACTGATTAATGGTATGATGGAAATAAAGGCTTCAGGGGCGCACCGTTCCCGGCTTCACAAGTGGGAGAACACCCAAAACCAGCTTATCACCCTGTCGCTGAAGTCACGACTGCTTAACATCGGTATGTCGGGGGGCCAGTCCTTAATAGCCCGAGTCAAAGAAATTCTAATAACAGGCCTTTGTGCCACATTAGTAATCAAAAACAAAATGACATTTGGGGAGATGCTGACTGTGAGCTATGTCGTAGGGCGGCTCTCGGGCCCTTTCCACAACATTATCGGTATGTTTTCATCCACTCAGGATGCGCGTATATCTTACGAGCGATTGGAGGAAGTACTCTCTGACAACGTAGATACACAAGGGGATCATAACTACTCTACTCCCGAAATACGAATGACAAATCTAAGCTTCAGGTATGCCGGTTCATCCAATCCTTATGTGCTAAAAGATCTGAGCCTCACTATAAGGTCGGGAGAAACCACAGCCATCGTAGGTGAAAGCGGATGCGGAAAAACCACCTTGATAAAACTCATGTTAGGTTTTTATGTACCGCAGAAAGGGAACCTTTATCTTAGCGGTCATGATATACACTCGCTTAACCGCGACAGTTGGCTGAACCACTGCGCCATCGTTATGCAGTCCGGATATCTTTTCAGTGATACTATCGCTGCAAATATTGCTTTGTGTTCCGATAATATCGATATGGAAAGAGTGATCAATGTAGCTCGAATAGTGGGAATGGACACATTTATCGATTCTCTTCCTATGGACTACCGTACTCTCATAGGCCCGACCGGGATAGATTTGAGCGGTGGACAAAAGCAAAGACTACTAATAGCCCGCGCCCTTTACAAACGTCCGGAAATTCTTTTTCTTGATGAGGCCACATCCTCGCTCGACGCACGCAATGAACGATTGATTACCCAACGCATAAATCAACTTCAAAAAGGAAAGACTCTTATAATCGCGGCCCACCGTCTCTCTACTGTAAAAAATGCTGACCGTATACTCTTCATGGAAAATGGCAGAATTGTCGAAGATGGTACCCATCATCAATTGATTGCTCTGAAGGGCAGATATTACAATCTTGTGAGTAATCAGCTTGAACTGTCTGAATAATCCTATGAAATAGTATTACTGTTTGGTAATGATGTCGCTTAAACTTTTTCAAAATTATAATTTAATTAAGATTTTGAGTGAATTTCAATTCTCAAAGAACGCATGGCGCACAATGCGACTTATGTAAGAATTGTAAACTTCATGGCAATCTTTATTAATCTTACCATAAAAATTAGTTTAGACAACTTCATTCATTAATTATTCTTAGCGTCTGAAATGTGATAAAAAATATTTACTTTATTTGCGTAAACCGACAATAAGGATTATATTTGCCTATGAAAGTACAATCATTGTTAATAAAGTTTTCTAAACTTATTTACGATTGGGACTTCGGGAATTGATTCCCGGTCTTTTTAAGTCTTTCTGCTTTTATTGACAGTTGCCGGGCTAATTTCCTATCATCCGGTATGTTTTCATTATTAAATGTAAAAATCAGTTCAAGAACCGCTCGAAATTCTTAAGATTCTCAAAGTCTATTAAACTCTTAATTACTACCACCTTAAACAACACAATAACATGAAATTTATTACTACATTACTTGCCGGCCTTGCAGTTGCCGGAGTCGCTAACGCAGAGTACACATCGCCGGATAACGGCACCACCTTTACACTCCAATCTCTAAGCACAATCGAGGGGTCGGGAGTTACAGTGGTAGATAACGGCTATCTGCTTTCAGAAGATCTGACAATTTCTGCTTCAGACAAACTTCAGATTGTTTCGGGAGACCGACTCTTGATTGCCGACGGCGTGATGATAACTCTGGATGGTGAGGCTCTTTTCAATCCTGAAGAGACAGCTTATATCACCCGTGCCACAGAAGATGCCGAACCTGCCGGCTTTATACTCGGAGGGAAAGCCACACTTGAAAATATGGATATTCAAGGTGGCGGAATTATGTATACAGGCTCAGAGGCCTTTACAGTAGACAACTGTAATTTCACAAACATCAATGGCGTAAGAAGCGGATACGGCGTGATTGTTCTTTCCGGAGCAAGCGTAGGCAGCAAAATCACCAATTCCTCTTTTAAAGATTGTGTGCCCGGAGCTATCAACACACCGGCCAACTTGGGAATTAATCTTCTTATCGAAGGCTGTACTATCGAAAATGTATCAATGGCCAATGAATTGCGTCCATTCATCAACATCACTTCTCCCACAGAAGGACAGCTGATAATTCGCAACAACACACTTATTGGCAACAAGCTTGAGAAACCGGGCGGTATCGGCGTTTCAAACATGCTTAACCTGCCGGGCGACAATAAAGTTTTAATTGAAAATAACAGTGTCAAGGACTGCTCATGGGGTCTTAACCTCATCGGCGGAATGGAAGTGCGTATTCTCAACAATGAGATTATCGACAACTGCTGGGACCCGGACGACAACGGAGGTATCGCAGCAACTCTCTATTCTCTCCCCACCTATCCTCTTGATGTATATGCCGAAGGAAATCTTTTCCAGGGCAACAAGTGGGGTCCCTGCACTATCGGAGGCACTATCGCCAACTTCGGAAAAACAGAAGATCCCTATGCTGAAGATTACAACCCCGGTAACAATGTGTTTGTGAACAACCATTACACAAGCGCAGCCGGCTCTTTGGTGGAATGTGATTTCTGCAACAACACAGCCAACGTTGACTATGCACAGGGCAATGTGTGGAACTATGCCGAGACTCTTGAGGAAGCCGCCCGTACCATCTTCGGTTCGAATTATTCTTCAAGCTATGGCGAGGTGATTTTTGATCCGATTAAGACCGACACAGGCGTAAAGGTTATCACCGATAAGGAGAATGTCAAATTCAATGGCCGTGTTGAGGTTTATACTGTCGACGGTGTCAAAGTGTTTGACGGTGACTCCGCTTCAATCTCAGAACTTCCTTCCGGAACTTATATCATCACTTCGGGCCGCGTAAGCCAGAAGATTGTAAAATAACATCTTCTCCGGTTTTTCTAAAAAAGTGAACCGATCTCAATGAAAGCATCCTCAGAAAAGAAAGATCCCAACAGTTATAAAAACATACTCAAGGGTACTTCTCTTTTCGGAGGTGTGCAGATATTTCAAATCCTTATAAACCTTCTGCGAGGCAAATTTGTCGCCATGTTTCTGGGGCCTGAAGGAATGGGTATCGCTTCGATGCTTAATTCTTCGACCAACACGGTGATCAGATTTGCCTCGCTGGGTTTAAATTTGTCGTTCGTAAAGGAGATTGCGGCAGCAAAAAACAACGGCGAACGACTTGCCGCTGTTTCAGCCGTGGCAGGCACTCTGATACGGTTCACGGGCATTCTCGGGGCACTTGCATGTGCGCTGGCATCTCCATTATTGAGCGAGGCATCTTTTGGAACACGCGATTATGCCTGGCAATATGTGCTTCTGGCAATTGCCGTTTATCTGACGGTGGCAGGAAATGGGAAACTCGCACTGCTGCAGGGTCTTCATAAAGCCCGCATACTTTCCCTGACATCTCTTGTGGGAGCTGCCACGGGACTTATCGCAGGCGTCCCGCTATATTATTTCTTCGCAGACAAGGGCATTGTGCCCGCCATGATTCTGCTGGCCCTCACAACATATCTGAGTTATTCAATCGGACTTCGCAAGTCTCTGCCCTCATCCGGACTGAAGTCGGCCGGGCGTGTGTTCAAACTCCTCTCCAAACGGATGTTGGCCGCAGGAGCGATTCTTCTTGCTTCTTCTCTCATCAACACTCTGTGCACCTATCTGATTAATATCTTTGTACGAATATATGGGGATATAAGCGATGTGGGACTTTTCAACGCCGCCAACAGCATAACACTGCAGTATGCCGGTGTGGTTTTTACAGCTATGTCACTTGATTATTTTCCACGTCTGTCGGCTGCCTCGGGAGATAGGAAAGCAATGCGTGGCATTGTCGACCGGCAAATGGAAATAGTGGCGCTCATATCATCGCCCCTCTCGCTCCTTCTTATAGTCACCGCCCCGGTGATTATCACCTTGCTGCTGACATCTCAATTCCTCCCGGTGACCGGACTGATGCGCTGGCTCGGGCTCAGTATTCTGCTAAAGGCGCTGGCTTATCCGCTTGGCTACATCGCGTTCGCAAAAAACAATCCCCGGCTTTTCTTTTGGCTCGAAGCTATTGCATGCAATGTGCTTTATCTCGGATGTTCACTCCTTTTTTATTACTATTTCGGATTGATGGGTTTGGGATATGGAGCCGTAGTTGAACAGGGAGCTTGTATAATTCTATACATTGCCGTAAACTTAAAGGTTTATGGTTACTTTCCATCTCGACGAGCATGGCTTGCTATTCTCACCGGCCTGATATTCACCGCATCCGGCTTTGCAGCTTCCCTTATTTTTGACTCAACGGCAGGACTCGTTGTTTCCTCAGTAATCTTTGTCATCTCGGCGGCCATATCTTTCCGGTCTCTTCGCAAGCGCCTCAAAGAATGAGACCGCGCTCCACAAGATTAGGATTTCGATTAGTCTGAATTATCTGACAGTCTGAGCATGTAACGAGAAAATGCAACGGCGGTCGCGCCATAAGAACACTTCTGCCGAAGGAGACCTTCGTTAAGTATCCGTCCGTGGTCTTCGTTGGAGATTCCGAAATCAAAATAATCCCTTTGAGCATACCGTTCCGTTATCAGCCAATGAAACAAGGGTGAAAGGAGATTTAGTTCGCGCCCCCTGGCCGTGGTGGCAATGTATTGTGCATGAGCCACGACACCGGTGTCGTAAATACAAACTGCCGCATGCATTTTTCCCTCGAAAAAAGTGGCATACATCTTAATATTATCGGGAAATCTCTCTTTCAGCAATTCAATTTCGGCAGCCGTATGAACCGGAACAGTGTCGTGCCGTTCACGCAGACACACTTCGAGCATTTCCATCACAGCTTTTATATCGCCGGTTTCAGCCACCTCTATCGGCAATCTGAGCGCACTCGCCAAATGGCGTCGCTGCTGCTTATTGAATTTGCCCGGCGACCTCAGATTAATCGTCGAGCTGATATTAACTTCGGTGAGTTCGGCACCAAGTCTGAACAGTGCATATATATCTTCTTGCGAAGGGCGGACAGCATATATTGCGGGCAACGGTTTGTAATCGAGCGCCACTATGCCCTCTTTTTTCCATTCTTGGCAGGCACACTTAAAAACATTAAGCATATCAACGCCGTCAAAATGAGATTGAGGCATTATCCACCCTCCATACGACAACCCTCCATGAGAGTGAAGGATGCGCCCGGAGTCTATATTCGAAGGGAGCAGGGCACGCAATGCACCCCCCTTATAAGCCATCCAGCTGCAGTCCACAAACCGGTCGGCATGATAGTCCATATAGCCACGCTCGAAAAGGAATGTGGCATTTCGGGCAGATTTGACAAAGGCATCCCACTCGGCAGCCTTCGAAGACTCGTATCTGAATATTTTCCAATCTTGCTCCATAGCAGGTCAGCGTATCCAGGCAGCCGGATCTTGTTTCTCGCGGTTTTTCCACACTTCAAAATGAACCATACCGTGTCCGGGGTTATCCACATCCTCGGCCGCGCGGCCTAAAGTCTGACCCTGCTTCACCTTGTCACCAACTTTTACATTAGCTTGGCCCAGATTACCGTAAACCGTGTAATAACCATTATGATTTACAATTATTACCGTCCCATATCCGGCAACCATGTAGACACCCGATACCGTTCCTTCAAATACGCTTGTCACGGTCGCGCCTCGGGCCACTTCGGCATCTATACCGGGGTTATCGTAAGTCACATTCGGCATATCGGGCAGTGAATTGCTTCCGAATCTGCTGGTGATACGGAATGTTCCGCTCACCGGGCGAGGTAACGCACCCTTGTGGGAAGCAAAGTTTCCTCCCGATGTGCTCTTTGGCGCCGCCGGGGCAGATTCAACTGTCTTAGCAGCTTTGGGAGTTTCTACGCTCTTTTCCACGCCCTGATTGCGTGGTTTGCGTCCGCGGGCCTCAGCATACGTCGGGGTATCCTGACTGTTCTTCTGAGTATTGGTTTTACCCGATTTTCCTTTTTCCGGTTTGGTATTCTTGGGTTTTGATTCCTTTTTAGATTTTGAATCTTGCTTTGGTTTTGATTGCTTCTTTGTATCAGAATTTTTCTTTGAATCTTTTTGCTTATCAGGCTTATTGTCGGCAATAAGCTTCTGATCGCGAAGTTTTTTCTCCTCGGCAGCCTTCCGCTCGGCCTCGGCTTTGCGCGCAGCAATCTGTTCTTCCTGGCGACGGCGCTCCTGTTCAGCCTTACGTTTTGCCTCGGCTTGAGCTCGTGCCTGCCTGTCGGCCTCGGCCTTGCGTTGCTCTTCGGCTATCAATGCAGCCACACGATTTTTCAAAACATTTGCCTCACTCTGTTTTTTTGCAAGATGTTCTCTCAGAGCCTGTCCATTCTTTTTCAATTCCACAACAATCGCATCCTGCACGGCATATTGCTTCTGCAAATCGGCCTGTGCAGCCACATTCTCGGCAAGAGCCTTGTCGTGATTAGCCTTAGTCTGCGATAGTTGCTCGGTGCGTTTATTCAGGTCGGCCACCCGTTTGTCAATTTCGGCAGCCCTGGATTCGCGCCATTGACCAAACTGACGGAGATACCTCATTCGGCGCATGGCTTCGTTGAAGTTGCGCGATGAGAAAATGAAAGCAAGTCGGGAGGTAGACTTTCGCTTACTCCGCATTTGTTTTATGGCTTTAAGATATTCGGCACGCAATTTCTCAAGCTGTCGGTTCTCCACATTGATAGATGCCTGCAAACTGTTGATTTCCGATTGCAGCTTCTCAACCCTGTTACGTGAATCCTCAACTTTAACCTTCCCCGTATTGATTTTCTGCTCAATCTGAGACAGTTCGCTAAGTTTAGACTTTATTTCTTTTTCGTTGAGCCGAATTTTCTCACGAGTTTGCTTAATTTCCTGTTGGGTGCTGGCCTGCTGTTTTTTCACATCGGCGGCCGTCTCCACGCGCGCTTTGGAAGTTGTTTTCTTTTTGCGCGGAGCCGACACCGTTACAATGGGGGCCGCCATTGCAATGGTAAGAGTCAGAAGTGTAAACTTTTGCCTGGAGTTCATATTCAAGTTCTTAAACTTTTCAACTAATCAGGTAGACAGGTTGAATTTATTTTCTGTAAGCGAAGGCCTGATGAAGTTTTGACAGAATTTATGCGGAGTGTAAAAGTGCAAGATCGGGAGTTGAGAAAATTTTTTCACAACGGGGCATCTACAATAATTTTATAAATTCCTTAGCACTCAATCTTTTATAGTTTATCAATTTGAGATCTGCAATTGGAGTGCCTCCCCATTTCACACTGTTGAAATCTATATTGACCTGAGTGCTTTTATTTTTTTGCGTGAAATCGACATCCATCTGAACTCCCTTATTATTATAATCATACAGAATTTCAAGATTAATGTCTGAGGGCAAGGATGCGATAAGGGCACGTGTCCGGGCAGCTCCGTCTATCAGGTAGCCATAATTAAAATTAAGAAGAGCATCGCCCGTATAGGGTATCAACATGTATCCTCCGGCTCGGTCTTCCTCAACCTCTATTTTGTCGGCATTAGATAATTTTAATTCTCCGTCTCCCAACACCACCACACGCGCCAGCAACAGGCTTTGGAGATCGCTGATGAAACCGGGATACAATTCAAGCAGTTTCTGCGTGGGTTCCTGCATGTAAACTCTTTTAACTTTATACACAATCGTGATGAGTTGCGGCGTAATGGTTGCCCGGCCCACTTCTCCAAGCAATGGCGCACGGAGTGAGAGCTGAATAAGAGAGTCTCGCTCCATATATAACTTTGCTGTCAGTGACACCGGAAGCTTCGGAGACTTGGCTTTCCCTGAAAATTCAACTTTTGTCCACGGCTGATAAGAGCTTACCACCTTATCTATCACCGGATCATACTGCGCCTGCATCTTCAAGGGAAGAAGCAGGCAAACAGTCAGCATTATGTATAATATCGTTTTTTTCATTACTTGGCAGTTTCAGAGTCCTCCATATTATTATCATCCTTAGGACTTATATTTTTATCTTTTGCATCCTCCGGCTTCATCTTGGGAACCCCGTCTTTTATTTTAGTTTCAGTCAATTTATAGTCATCGGAATCCGCTTCCTTGGCTTTTTCACGTATTTCCTGAGCCTTGCGCCAGTATTCCACTGCCGTATTCCAATCGTCGAGAGCGGCCTTTATATCTCCGTAATGCTCATATATCTCGGCCGATGGATAAGGTGAATCTTCAATCTGCTCCAACGCTTTTTCCTGATATTCCAGAGCTTCTTCGAGATTTCCCTTCTTGAAGTTAATCCAGGCATACGTGTCAAGATATGTTGGATTCAACGCATCGAACCCTGAAATTGATGATTTGCTTAATTCAAGAGCTTTGTCGAGGTCGCCTCCACCCGTGCTCAGGAAATAGGCATAATTGTTTTTTGCCATATTATTTGAGTCATCAAGCACGAGTGCGTTTTCATATACCTTAAAGGCACGAGTGGTGTCGGTGGCCATGTAATAGACATCGCCGAGGGTGGTCATCAGTATGCTCAGCTTGTCAAGTTCCGCAGCCGATATGTCATGACGCAACATTCCGAGTGTGATTACACTGTCGGGCTGAATGCCGGGTTGAATTTCCGACATCATTTCACGAATCATCGAGGCTGCCTTATCATATTTCTCAGCCATCTGTGCCACCGAAATATAATAATTTTTCAATTGTTCGTCGGGAATCACATTGCCCTTAGCTCGCTCGAAGGTATTTAAAGCCTCGTCAGCATCTCCATCGGCGGCCTGATAAGTCATAAGCTGACCCCAGTAAGAAATATTTGTGGGGTCGCGGTCTATAGCATAAGCAATCTGCTCTCTTGCCTCCTTGAAATTACCCTTAGCCGCATTATATCGGGCCGAAAGGTCAAGCACACGCGGCTCGTGCGGATATTGCTCTTCAAGCACGGAAAAGAGATAATCTCCCCGCTTGTGATCCTGATTATCCTGCAGCAGACTGTGAAGGTATTCGGCAACAAGATCCGCTTTCTGATTAAAATCCACATCGTCTGTCAAAAGCACTTCATACATCTTTTTATCGTATGAAACCGAGTCTCCCTGACTGCTGTAATGTCCGGCCAATGCCAGTTTCGGGCCTCCGGCCTCAGGTTCAAGGGCCTCGGCACGGAGGTAATATTTCAATGCCGAATCGGGCATGTTGACCACATCATATAGATTTGCCCGCAAAATATAGTAAGATGCATCTTTGGGATTCATATCCGTTAGACGGCGCATTTCATTTATCGCACGCACCGTATCGCCTTGAACCAGCATAAAGGAGAGCTTGCGCGTGGTGATTTGCGATGATCCTCCCGCTTGCTTCTCATATCGGTCAATTGCATCAATGGCATTCGCCCAGTCCTGTTTGTGAGCGTAGGCATCAGAAAGGGCAAACAGAATATTCGACGACTGCGGATGCAGAGCGTATGTACGTTCCAAAACCCGTATTCCCTCATCGTCATGATCGAGCTGGCCGGCCACATATCCGTAGAATAGATTTTCATACTGGTCTTCAGGATACATGTCGGTATAACCCTTCATCATCTCCAATGACCTGTTCAATTCTGTAGTTGACTGCAATGTGTCGAGCCCGATATAAAGGCGACGGCTACCATAGGCAGAGGCTCCCTCCACGTATGTGGGGTCAGTCTCGTACGCCTTCTTATAATATTCGTAGGCAGCACTTTCATTCCCGAGAGCCTGCTGCACTGAGCCTGCTGAATAATAATAACGGGCTTTTTTGCGAGCCGGCGTTTCGGCATTAACATAACCGATGCTGACCGCGGCAACAACAATTAAAATGAGCCACGCAACTACTCTATTATTTATCTTTATGATATTCAAAACTATAGTATTTCAAATTAAATAAAAGCCCCGCTTTTGATTTTTTTATCATTTAAGACAATCCGGTGTGTCCGAATGCACCATCCTCGCGCCGTGTGCGATCAAGCTCTTCCACAGGCTCCCACGCAACCTTCGTATACGATTTTATTACCATCTGGCATATTCGCTCACCGTCATTCACCGTGAAGTCATTATCACTAAGGTTAATAAGAATTACTCCTATCTCACCGCGATAGTCGGCATCAACCGTGCCGGGCGAATTTAAAACGGTAATTCCGTAATTCAGAGCAAGTCCGCTCCGTGGACGTATCTGACATTCATATCCGCTCGGCAACTGAATGTACAGGCCGGTCGGTATCAATGCCCGTTGCATCGGCTTCAGTGTTACCGGGCCCTCAGGCAAATATGCTCTTACATCCATTCCGGCGGCCTCAAACGTGCTGTATGCAGGCAACGGATGGTGACTGCGATTTATTATCTTAACTTTCAAGCTTTCCATAATTAAGTCTTTGTTTGGCAGTTTCAATAGCCACGTTTAGAAGTCGTTTAAACTTTTTTCAAGGATAAGATTTATTAAGATTTTGAGCGAATTTTGATTCTTGAAGAAGGAGCATAGCGGGCTATGCGACTGATGAAAGAATCGAAAGGCGCCAAAA